>CAWETK010000008.1:0-263356 GCA_963811905.1 uncultured Ignavibacteria bacterium | reverse complement strand
TTTAACAGTTCGTCAGTATAGGAAGTATAAAATAGGTTCTCATTCCACCACCCGAGCTTATTCTTGAAATTTTCCCTCATGCTAGTCGTCTCCGAATTTATATATCTGATCGAAGATCGGTTTTTCCGGTATTGCTGATCCTTAAACAGGCAGCTAATTCCCCAACTAGAATAGGTTATTATAATCCTCCGAAGGCTGTTTTTCAAAAATGGAGTATATCTTACCAAAAAACGTACTCGCTTTCAGTTCATCTCCGCAGAAAAAGTAATTTTTTCCGAGAGTATACAGGGTATCGGCATTAGTTATTTCAAGAATTTCATTTTCTGAGATACTACTCATAAGCTTAGGGAACAAAAGCTTAAATGAAACCGGATCCGTAGAGGGATCAAGTTTCAGGATATCCGAAAGCGTTATCTGACCGCGCGCTTCATTAAAATCGGTCTGCTGAATGGTATTAATCAGGATTTCTTTCTGATTTGTCAAATAGTAATAAACAAGGAGATTTATCTTAGATTTGTTATCCACAAGCGACATTAATACCTGGAGAATTTCATTATATAATTCCCGATCCACAGAAGGATCAAATGTAAGCAGAACGGCACTGCTCATGTCTCTTGACCGGGTGACATCATCATCTTCTCTAATATTTCCCTTATTTTTTCCCTGTCACGCTGCATATAATATTTCTGCAGAAGGAAAACAGCGCCTATTGATTCAGAAATATAAGCGAGCGAGTAATTTATAGCTTTTTCCAGTAATCCCGGTCTTGACATAAGATCGAACTTAAGCCGCTCGAGTTTTCCGCTTATCAATCCTCCCAGCATTTTTTTTGCTACGATATAATCAGGTTTTATTTCAATTATCTGGATCAGAGTCTCCACCAGATTAATATTATCCTCATTCTTCTGCATTTCAGGCAGACTAAGGAGCAGATTCTGCACCCGCTCGTCGGTATCTTCCTGGCAATAGAGGTGATCGGCGTAAAATAGCACTAAAAAGAGTACGGGAAATATTTTTATTATTGTCATTATATTAAAATGTATATAATACCTGGAAAGAATATTTTTTAAATGTTTGATCAAAACCTTGCAGACCTTTCTCTTTCCGGGTATAGTTTTTATCTGAGGAAAATATGTATGTCAGGAAGTTTGTAGGATTTATCAGGAAGCTTAATCCCACTCCCGACCTTCCGAAATCGAAATATATCGAAGGTTTAATTGATAGTGGCATCATATCGATGCTTCCGAGCATATTATCCGCAAAATCCTCCTGGTCGGTCGCAACAACGGTGCCTCCTACATTTAAAAAATTAAATCCAAGTTTTGTAGTCAGCGCCCTGCCGTCGGAAAAGATAAAAGTATACTCGGGAGTAATATCTATCGAAAACAAATTGAGGGTACCCGCATAATATTTTACTTCACCCGACTCAAACGACGGGTATTCGCTCATTAGCCGTGACTGCGCCAGTCCGCCCCCTACATCAAAATTCCCTTCCAGGAAAACCCTGATTTCATTTTCAGTACCTATCGAGACAGAGCCAAGGTCCTTTAATATATATTTATAACTAAACATAACTCCTTTTAATGGCATCCTGCCAAGGTTATGGGGAAGTAAAGCCGAAATGGTATAATACCCCAGCGATGACATTGAGGTTTGCCTCGAATAAACCTCATAATTACCAATGGGATCTGTCTGACTATAGAGTAACTGGCTGAAAAATATTACAGCAATTATTATAAAATTTTTTAACCGCATACATACTCCTATTGAACATTTCTTATAAAAATGAAATCACCAACGGTGCTTTCATCGCCGGCACCCTGTATTACGCCGTACAATGGCTTCTGATGATTAGGGCTGTTATTTATAACAGCATCCCTCAAGCCGACGTAGAGATCCAGAGCCTTCAGATATTTTTCTTTATTATTTTGAAGTCGTTTTATTAGGTAATCTACAAATACACTTTTATCGGTAACCGTCTCAAGCATTCCGCTTGTAATTGCTTTCCTGCAGGTATACTTATAAGTCTCCTTCACCGAAGCATCAGCGTCCAGGAAAGTATCGCGGCCCGTAAAAATACTTCCGCTGAAGCAGGCATCAGCAATAAGCAATGTATGTTTAGCCTTGATACCGCGTATATAATCTCTCACAGTACTGTTTGTAATCCAATTGGAGATATCCTTATTAGTAGCATCGATGGGAAGCCAGTAACCCTGTTCTATCTCCTTATCCCAGTACCCGTGGCCGGCATAAAAAATCAATAGATTATCATTCTCAGTAAGTCGCTTCCTGAAATCCGCAAAAGTATTTATGATCGTACTTCGCGAAGGATTTTTAAGAAAAGTCACATCCTTTTTTTCGTAATTATAAGAACTTTCAAGAACATTGATGAGCTCCTGGCAGTCGTGTATCGGATACTCAAGATCAGGAAGAGATTGATCGATATAATCCTCAATACCGATTATGAGTGCATAAAATTTGCCGCTCACCACCATATCTGAAATCGCCGTCTGCACGGGCGTTGTCAACATTGAATCATAAGAAATATTTCCATATACATCTGCAGCTTTAATATGGATCATTTCAGGACGGTTAAACCCAAAGTCAAATGAGAACTCATCATTATTCAAAGAATCGACTTTTAAACCATTGACCCACACACCAAGGATCCCGCTTTCATCCTGAATCTTCCCTTTAAGGACAAACTTGTTATCAATGGCTTGATTTTGATTTTTACGAACAACTTTAATTCCCCTCTCTTCCTGATTTGGAAAGTCGAGTATTTTAATAAGCGGAGGATTTATATCGGCATTCGGATCCTGGAAGATAGTCAGATTCTGAATTACTGCATTATTTTTTCTATCAGTAGCCTTTACTGCCAGTTTATTCTCTCCATATTTAAGCTTAATATCTATTCTCACAGCACCGCTGCTAAAGATCCCGTATTTTTTATCGTTAATGGCAATCTCCATCTGATCGCTATTATCCTGCAGTTCACCGCGCAAAGAATAAATTGTGTCTCTTACATAGAGAGGGAACCCCTCCATCCTTTCAGGCAAAGAAAGGTTCATCATTGGGGCTGTAGTATCGGGAGGTGGTACTCTAATATCCAGCTTAATTTTATTGCTCCTATATTCAAACGATTGTGAAAACAGGGCGAAAGGCATTAATAAAAGGAAGAATAAGTACAAGAACTTCATTTTACCCTCATAAATTAAAAATTAATTCTCTGCGCTTCGCACGACGCGGAAACCAATATCTCCATTTTCCTTATACGGAGCGAAAAAACTGCGTTCAGTCACTCTTATACTTTTCGCATCTGTATACCACGATCCCCCTCTTATAACTTTATAAGTACCCACCCATGGCCCCGTAGGATTATCCTGCTTACTATGAAAATAATAATTGCTGGTATACCAGTCCTGACACCATTCCCACACATTTCCACTCACATCGAACATCTGAAGCGAATTAGGTGCAAACTGACCAATGGGTGTAGTTCTGGCTTTATATTCACCGTGTACTGAAATAGAATCCGAAGAAGTTTTACTGCCGTTAAAATTAATCTCACGAGGATCCGCAACATTCCGGCCATTCCCGAATCTAATTGTTTTACCACACTCCCTTGCAGCATATTCCCACTCAGCCTCAGTTGGAAGCCTGTAACCATAATACTTGCAAAATTCATTCGCTCCATACCAGGTAACACCGATCACGGGATAATATTCGTACCCTGCCTGCGGCTGCCAGTTCTGCTGTATAAACTTTAAGCCGGTTTCCCTCTCCCTGATCATTACCTCCCCCGAAAACTCCCCGCTCCTCACCCTATCACTCTTATAATCATTTAAAAATTTGGCATACTTATCATTAGTTACCTCAAACTTGCTTATCTCAAAATCATCCAGGTTCACATCATGAAGTTCTTTTTCATCTGTAGGACCCTCGGCAAAGTTGTCTCCCATAGTAAAACTTCCCCCTTTTATTGGAATAAAATTTATATCCCTGCTTGTGCCCAGAATACTTCCATTTAGCTTAAAAACATAATTCTCCCCTTTCAATTCCACATTTTCCGTCAGAGGTTCCCAGATAATAAACTTACCCATGCCTTTATCGATACCGTACCCAAAGTCTCCCTTAGCTTTCTTCGGCTGCAGCGCAAACGTTCTGCCGGCATCATTTGAAAGCTCAACATCTATTTTATAAACATCATAATCCCTTCCCCCGATAATGTCGTATGTAATTTTAACAGTATCGTGAAGCTGAGTAATGTTGAGATTATAAAAAGCCTGTGAGTATAATTTGAATGTGAGAATGATAAAATAAAGAAGAAGAAATTTTAGAAAAATTTGCATCGTACAGAACCTTAGTTATAATAGTATTAGATACTCAAAATTCAAGCTTCCTCGGAAAAAAATGACATTTTTTTTGGCGAGAGAAGTTAACGGACTTAATTCTTCATTTTTTTAACGATTATGATGCAGATATCGTCGCTTATATTCCGGGCTGCAGTCCATTTTGAGATCTCTTTACTAAATAGATTTATGACTTCAGCGGGTGTGGATAACCTGATCGAACTGAAAATTTGTTTTACTTTATTTTCCCCGAACATCTCCTTTTTTGAATTAAATAATTCGAGGATGCCGTCAGAGCAGATCAACACGGCATCATCCAGGCAGAGAAAAATACTCTCAGTCTGGTAAGGAAAATTCTTATGTACGCCCAGCGGCATACCCTTCAGCACAAATTCGTCGATTTGATTTTCCGAAGCCTTATAATGATATAAAGGAGGCATCCCGGCGGAAGACCAGCTAAGTTTATCCTCCTTAATATAGAGGATCATGAGGCACATATATACAAGACGAAGGTTAAGTATCTTCAGATACTTAGTAATCTTCTCGAAGCAAGTAATTATTTCAGTCTCATCCTCGAGCGTTAGAAGGAGTGTTTTGATTATCGTAACCATTAGCCCTGCCTTCAGTCCATGACCTGTAGCATCTCCAATCACAATTTTCAAATTCTTATTGTCATAAGACTTAATATCATAATAATCGCCGCCGACCTCATCTGCCGTCCTGAACAGCACGGCATAATCATAGCAGCCATTCGACGAAAGGGCAGCTGGAAGCATCGACAGCTGGATCTTTTTAGCCTCTTCAAACTCAATCTTCTTCCTCTGGTTCTCAAATGCGAGTTCCTTTTTCTCTTTCGAATCGATCAGTAGAAGCTGAATAAGAAAAGCCGTAAAGAGGAAAATATGAAAAATGATAATAGAAGCAGAAGGCACAAGTTCATAATCATTCATTTTAACGAGACTAAGCAGGAGAAGCAAGCCTGGGACAATCAGTCCCACCGCAAAAAACATCGATCTCTTCCTGCCTGCAGCAGAAACTAAAACTACTACTGAAATCAAGAGGAAAACAAGGAGAATAGCACCCGTAGAAAACTGAGAATAAAAATGATTCTCGAACAATGCATTCAGCATAGCCGTCTGAACCATTATAAGCGGTGCATCCTCCCCCAGAGACGTCCTGCCCCAATTGAGCCCCCCCGAAGAAAGATCGCAGACGAAGAGTACCCTGCCCTCCAGGTGATTCACGAGGTCACCGTAATAGAGCATATTACTGCTATAGTTAATAACCTGCTGAAGGGAGATCTTATCAAAATCATTCCGCCAGCCGGAGAAAAACGGAATATAAATCCTGCCCGATTCATCGATAGGGATAATGACATCCTCCTTCAGGTACCTGCTTCCTTTGGAAGGGATAACAATATTCCTATCCCAATTAACAATAAGGTTTTCGGGTTTTACTCCCATATAATTAAGAAAAATACTCAACGCGAGCGAAGGATAAAGCTTATTCCCTGTTTTAGTTAGTGGCCAGGTATGCCTGAACACCCCATCGGCGTCGCTGATCTCATTTAACTGAACATTATTATTTACCGAAGAAGAAAAAATCTCCTGCTGTTCAATAACGCGGTTAACATTAAAACCATTATTAACAGCGTCATTAAGGATAAGGGGGTTAAAATCCGATTCGGGGAGCACATTTGCGTAAGCGGGAGAGCTATCAACAGCAAACTGGAAAGAAAAAGGAAGGTAAATGTTTTTGAACTTCCCCAGTGAAGAAGCTAGCAATGAATCAGCATTGGGTTCATTAGGATACGCAAATATAGTTTCAAATGCGACACAGGCAGGTTGATAATCGTACAAGAGACTCATTGTACCCGATAGTATCTTTCTATCCAGATAATTTTTTTTGAACAGATCCTTATATGTCCTGTCATTTATAATAACGTACGTGACCGGGCTGTTCACAGGAGGTGCATTCTTAAGAGAATTAGAGAACAAGAGGTCGATCAGTTTATAATCCAGGATATTCCAGCAAAACAATCCGGTCAATATAAGGGGGATGATAACAGCAATGACGGCGAGCCAGCTGAGTAATAAGTGCAGCAGGTGGTTTTTAATTTGAAACATTAAAAACAAAAGTTTTAACTATACTTCCGTTGCCAATATAGGGGACATATCCGGCAAGCTTCGAAATTATCCCTCTGACACTACCTTTGAAGTTCACATCGACCATTGACTGATCCTCAAGCTGAATGCGGCAGTTCTTCTCCACATCAGAAAGATATTTTTTAAGTACGCTCAGATCCGAACTTCTCTGATCATAATTTTCTAAGTACTTGTCGGTATTTTTAGCAAAAATCAGCACAAGGTTTTCCTTTTTCTGAGCGCCGTCAATCTGGTAATACGATTCACTTTCCGGAAAACTATAGATCCTATCGTGAGTCAGTTCGGACTTAGCGATAACAGCAGCCTCAACACTATTATAATGCACAAGGTAGAAATTACAATCGTATAATGGTTTTACCGATACGTCGAAATAATCCTTTTTCCCCACGAAATCATAAGATTTTGCATTCCTGGCGGAATTCACCCCCTGGCGTATCTCAACCTTAACGTGGACTATCAGTGTATCGACCTGTTTATTCGTGGTCTGGCTAAAGAACATTGCTGAAGGTACAAGGCAGGCACATGCTAAGGATAATATTAATTTCATCATTACTTTTATTCCTCATTAAGTAATTATATTATATCCCGAAATACTTCAGATTCGGAAATATTGAGGAGAGTTTTTAAGAAAAGTGCTGCGGAATTGCTGTTGTGGAAACTTTAACCCACTTCGCATCCGGCGTATCATAATTAATGTAGTAGATTCAGCTTATATGAAAAGGAAAGTTCTCACTTACCCGGGATGAACTCCTTTATTCATAATGAGGCGGAGTAACCTCTGTGAATCTTGTTAGTGTCAGGATAAATGCGCGATATCCCTGAGAAATGCATTGGTTTATTCAAGAACCCGTTACCTCATCTCCCGTTTTACTTCAGATTTAAAATCCTTTGGCCTTCCTACGGCGGTTAATCCCAGTATTATACGTGCTCTGTCCAGTGAATCATCAATATTTCCGAATATGTTCTCCTCGCCTACTTCATCCATTATATTGTATTGCGTAAGGGCAAATAACGGCTGTGCATGAACGCCGGACAATATCAGATGGATCCCCTCCTTCTTATTCTCCTTTATAATTTCACTCAGTAAATTCAGTCCGGTTGCATCAACAGCCTGCACATTCCTCATTCGTAATATCATCACCTTTGGTCTCTTCTCAACACTCTGCATAACTTCCTTGAATTTAGTTGCTGCCCCGAAAAAGAACGGACCGTTAATTTCATAAACTTCAACACCCTCGGGCACCGTTTTATTCTGGATTGCGTTCACATCCGCTGCCTCTTCCTCATCCTTAAGCTCGCGTGTTATAATACTTACATTAGAAACCGCTGCCATCCTTCTCATAAATAATATTACCGCCAGTATCATTCCTATTTCAATCGCTACTGTCAGGTCAAAAATCACAGTCAGACTGAAGGTAGTTAATAAAACCACTATATCGCTTCGGGGACTTTTGAACAGCCTCATAAATATGCGGTACTCGCTCATATTAAAAGCTACTACAACCAGTATAGCAGCAAGCGTGGCCATCGGTATCAGCCTTGCCCATTGTCCCAGGAACAGCATTATAAGCAGTAATGTAATTGCGTGGACTATTCCCGCTACCGGTGTTCTTCCGCCGTTCTTAATATTGGTTGCCGTTCTTGCAATTGCTCCTGTTACAGGTATTCCGCCGAACAGCGGGGTTATAATATTTGCTATCCCGTTGGCTACAAGCTCCATATTGGATTTATGCTTGCCGCCTATCATACCGTCCGCAACCACGGCAGACAATAAAGATTCAATAGAACCGAGAATTGCAATGGTTGTGGCCGGCAGTATAAGCTCCTTTATGACTGCCAGATTAAATGAAGGAATTGAAGGCGCCGGAATTGAAGAATTCAGTGCACCGAACCTGCTTTCTATCGTTTCTACATTCAAATGGAATAAATGAACAATCACAGTTGCAAGTAAAATAGCTACAATTGATCCGGGTATTTTCTTTGATAGTCTGGGCCATAAAATAATCACCAGGAAAGAAAATAAACCAACAAACATTGCTTCATAATTTATATTTGAAAAATGTTTAAAGTATTCAGCCCATTTCCCAAAAAAATCTGCCGGCACTCTGGGAATATTTAATCCCAAAAAATCATTCACCTGGCTCGAAAAAATCACTACTGCAATCCCGCTGGTAAATCCCACAACAACAGGGTATGGAATAAACTTTATCATCGAACCGAACTTTGCAAATCCCATAATAATCAGTATAATACCTGCCATAATCGTTGCAAGCATCAGTCCGTTTATTCCGTAATTCTGTACAATTCCATAGACTATAATTATAAAAGCGCCTGTTGGTCCCCCTATCTGTACGCGGCTTCCTCCTAAAAATGAAACTATAAATCCCCCTATCACTGCGGTAATTATTCCCTTTTCCGGTGAAACACCTGAAGCAATTCCAAATGCAATAGAAAGCGGAAGAGCTACAATTCCTACAAGAACACCGGCTATTATATCCTTATAGATTTGTTCCTTTGTAAGGGTAGGCAGTAAAACAAAAAATTTAGGCCTGTACATAAACTCCTATATTCGAAAAATATTCAGCTTTGAAATTTATCAAAATAAATTCAATTTTAATCAATCCCATAGCTCAGATTTTTCAGCCCCAGGTTGAGTTTCTAAAAGTTACATTAACCCCGGCGCTTTAGCCCGGGGACTTTAACAATCTAAATCATAACTACCCCCCTCTCTCAAATGCCCCAGTATGAAGAGAAAAATTAAAAGCAAAAGCGGGCCAAGCCAGTCTCTCCCAAGAGTTATTAAAACTGGCTGCATTAAAGCCTGCGCATAGCTCAGTTCTCTGAACTGATCGAAAAGATTGATAACAGAACTATACTGCCGAAATCTCAGCAAGGAAAATAAGCAGGAACTGATAAAAGGTATTGGAGTATCAGCTGCTTTCTCAAATTCTGAAATTTGGGGTCTGACAGTTACATTAACCCCGGCGGGAAAAAGGAAAAAGAAGCAAGGTAAGGGACAGCTGGAGGGTTGGATGACAAGATAAAAGATAAAAGTAACAAGTAACAAGTAGGAAAAAGGAAAACAGGATAACAGATAAAAGGAACAAGGAACAGGAGGATTGGAGAGGCTGTGTGAATTAGAATGTTGGTGGATAAGGGGATTAGAAGGAGGGTTGGTGGATAAAGGAAGAAGGAACGTATGAGTCCATAAAATGTTGTGTGAATTTATCAGCCAACGCGAGAGTTTCATTTAAAAAGTCCCCTTTAAGAGCTGATCAAATTTGAAACATTGGAGTAGTATTCCTAATCGTGCAAAAGTATATCTCTATGAATCTGTCCTTAATATATATGCTATTTCAAAGTATAGATTAACAATAAATTGGATGCTTCACTTTTTATTTTTGTGTAAAATAATATCTGAGTTTACGATTTTAGTTACATTTATAAGAGGGATTAAAAATCTATTATAATCAGTATTAATAGTTTTTTGATACAAAATGCCACGAGCAGTTCCAATAGTTAGCATTAACAAATGATTTACAAAATTCTTAGGTAGTTCTAATGACTCATCTTCTTTAAGTAATGATTTCCAATCTTCAGGTTCTATCTGAAAATGACAACCTGCTTCTAAAATCAGAAAGGGTTTTTCCATTGCAATAAATGTAAAGGTTGTTAATACACCTACTGCTCTGTTATCAGGATTATACGCAAAGTTTGCTCTTGTGCTAATTTCAATTTTATGTTTTGAATCAGGCAAATCACCTAATGTGGCGAATTGTTCAGAGGTGATTTTACGAAGCAGAAAACGAATGGGTTTTGAACTTTTTGCCATTTATGCTACCAGACTTAAAATTTGACAATCACCTGATACGGTATAATGCTCCTCTTCAAAAGAAACCATTCCGGATTTTATTTGACCGTCCTGATAATCTACAGCTTCATTTACAACACCAGGCTCAAACGATATGGTAGTCTCAAATTCAGGAATATCTATTAATCTTATATTTAAAGCTTTTTCTAATTTGTCAATAGTCTCTAAAGTAAGATTTTCCTGCCCCTTAAGCACTTTGCTAATATGTTGGGGTGAAATATTTAATTTATCGGCTAATTCTTTTTGAGTGATTTTTAAATCTCTAATTGTCCTCAATATTTTGAGTGCTATTTTAGCTGAGTTATCTAGCCAACCCTTCATTTTCAATCCTCCAATTAGTTATTTCTACCCATTTTGATGGTTCTTCTACAACTATTTTATTTAGATTCTTTTTTATTTCTGACATTGTTAATCTCTAATTTGTTCCTAATATTTATTCGGATTTTCCTTAATACCATCCACATCAATAATTCCATTCTCCTTAAGAAAAGCAAGACATCTATCTAATTTCTCTAATTCTTTTTGAGTGTGGGTTCTATCCGACATTCTGGGCGTGAGTTTAATAGAACCACCAGTGATCACATAAAAGTTTTCCAGAATTTTAATTGCGTATAAACGAATCCAACTTTTTTCCAAGATACCATAGGCTTTAGATTTCTCTAATCCATTTGGTTTATATGTAATGTTATCGAGTGGTTTAAAGAAATCATTAAGGAATACTTGTTCATCTTTATCATTTTTTACTCCAAGTATCTTTTTTTGAAGCTCTTTTGCCTCATCCCTTGTTCGTATTACCGCTTTTTCAACAGAAATAAAATTATAAAATTCTTTTGTTAGGTCACTTTTATGTGTTTCAAAAAAAAACTCCAGATACGCTATATCTTGCCATAGGTCAAATAAGCGTAAAAATTCATCAGAATCCTCATCCTGATATCTAATCGCATAAAGCCCTTGATCTTCTAATTCAAATATACGAACAATTTCCAATAAGTCAACCTATAAGTTGATATTGTGATAGGGGTCCTTTTAATCCCTGAAATTCTAACGTATTAATTTAATAAAATTTAAGGTCTTAAGCTTCCCGGAATACAATTTTTAGAAGTTAGTGTCGCAAGAAATATGTAAGCCATCCCCTAAGCTATTATAATATAAGGCGATTTGTGGAGGTGGCGGGAGTCGAACCCGCGTCCGAAGTTAAGATCCAAAGAACGTCTACACACATAGTCTGTTTTTGTTTTTAGCTTAAAGTTACCAGACAGACAAGGATCGCTTTAAGCCCTCCTGCTTTAATTTCACCCCGTCATCACAGGCGGCTGACGGGACTATCGTGCCTAAACGTCGTTCATCCTTACCCCGGCACGAAAAAGTAAGGTGAACGGCTGCTAAGAGTTTACTTAGGCAGCTAGGGCGTAATTATATTCGCCAGTTATATTTTTATTCCCAATTGTTTAACGTGTATTTCGGGGAACACGGTGCGCAGTTCTATGTCTCTTCAACCCCGTCGAAACCAAAATTCACCCCCGTGGTGAGTCAGGAAAAAAGATAAAAGTAACAAGTACAAAGTAACAAGTATCAAGTAAGAAGTTACTTTTTCCAGATGGTGTCAGGGATTCCTGAGATCATATTTTCATAACGTGCAAGAACAAAGAACAGGTCGCTTAACCTGTTCAGAAATATAATGATATTTTCCCCCACTTTCTCTGTGCTGTTTAATGCAACTACCCTCCGCTCCGCTCTGCGGCAAATGGTTCTGCATATGTTGAGCATTGCAGCCGATTTGCTGCCCCCCGGGAGTATGAAATTCTTGAGGGGTTCAAGTTCGTCTTCAAATTTGTCAATCTGCTTTTCGGCAGCTTCAAAAAACTCTTTCGGCACCCGCGGAATATCGTATTTTTCGGTCTTTTCGTTCAATGGAGTTGCAAGGTCAGAACCTGCTGTAAATAACTGGTTCTGGATTGCGTTCAGCACTTCTTTTACTTCTTCGCTCTTCGTTTCTGTGATTGCCAGCCCTATATACGAATTAAGCTCGTCAATTGTTCCGTATGCTTCTATTCTGGGCGAGTTTTTAGGCACTCTCTCTCCCCCGAATAATCCTGTTTCGCCTTTGTCGCCGCCTTTGGTGTATATTTTCATCTTTTGAAAGGGAGTTTGTGTACCAGGACTTCAGTCTCGTTGCCTTCTGCATCTTTTGCTTTCAGCTTTGTTCCGTCTTCCAGGTGCTTTTTTCTGATGTAGCCTAACCCGATGCTCTTTTTGCATTTTACCGAGTAAACAACGGATGTTACTTTTCCGCTCTCTGTTCCGTCGCCGTTGAAAAGACTGTATTGCTGATGCCCGGCTTCTTCATTAAATACTACTCCTTTTACTGAACGCTGTACTTTATCATATGTGTCCAGCCTGGCTATTACTTCCTGACCTATGTAGCAGCCTTTTTTGAAATCGATGTATTTGAGAAGTCCTGCTTCGTTGGGATTGTATTCGTCATTAATTTCGTTGGGTGCCGCCGGAATTCCCTGCTCTACACGGAAAATATTCCATGCTTCTTCGCCTACAAGGTGAAAATCAAAAATGCCTTTGTTCTCAAGTGCATATTTTATAAACCTGTACCCGTTCAGCCGGTCTGCAATTACCCAGTATTTCAAATGCCCTTTGCCGTCTCTCATCTTTGCAAGAAAAAACAGCATTCCTTCGGCACTGATAACTTTGAATGTATCTTCTGCTATGTTGTTTACCATGGTGCCGCATACGAGGGTTAAAAAGGAGTCTGCCTGGGGACCTCTGATCTCCAGCAGCGTGTACTTTCCATTGATATCCGATGCTTTTACGTCGTCTGAGATTATATATTTTCCAAGCCACTTCATTATTTTAGGATGATGTTCGCGGCTGGTGAAGAGGAGCTGGTAGTCTTCAAAATTCAGCAGGGTGGTCAGATCAATTATTCTTCCTTTTTCTGTTGTGAAAATTGTTTTTGTAATCTGTTCCTTGCCGAGGCTCCTGATATTGTTTGTGCTTATCCTGTGAAGGAAATCCAGTACATCTTTCCCCCTGAGTTCGATCATTCCATAGTATGAAATGTTCCTGAGACCTACGCCGTCTGAAAGACTTTTGAGTTCGTCTTCAACGGATGTGTACTTCAATATTTTATCATTTTCAGCAGCATCGGCATTAATGCCCAGGCTCTGCAATAGATCTGTATAAGTAACTTTTTCCTGAATCTCCAACATTATTTCTCCTGTTATACCGGCATTTAATCTAAAAATATATATAAAATGATTTAATTATTGAAATTTTCGCTGTGATGAGTTTAGGGTTCCAGCTTGAAAAATCAGCACAAAGGGCACTACAAAGATAAGAAAAAAATATTAATAAGGACGGGTTTGTTTTGAGTTCCGGGTATTAATATAGGCCTCTTTCGCACTATTCCACACGAACGGGATTGAATCTATTGCCTCTACCCTCTTCCCTGAATCATAGTAAACGTATTCATAATAATCGGGATACCTGTCGTTATTGTAATTCAGTATCGTCCTCTGAAAATTTATTCCCTTATAGGTCATTAATAAATGAGGTTTTGAGGTGAAGCCGTCTGTAAGGAAATAATTGTAATCGATATGACCTATCCCCTGGGCATAATGAAAATTCACCCTGATGTAGGGAATATCCTGGTATTTCCAGTTTTCAATTGAAAAGGTATTGAAACCGCCGTGAGATGGAATGACAGATTCCCGGACGACCTCGAAACTGTTTTCCGAACAATGAAAAAGGACAAGGTAGAAGAAAGCGGTACCCAGTTTTGTGCTGTCAAGATCGACAAAGCTTTCAGTGTACCCTACAATATTTTTTGGTTCAATGAATCTTTCTCCTGATTTTGATTTTGCAATAACTCCGAATATGTAGCCCGGATGGTCACGGGGATAAATAACCGCCGGACGCGGGATGTTATAGGTCAGTGTTTTATCAAAATCCACAAGGTAGGTGCCTTCGGGATAATGCGAAAGGACAAACTCCTTCAGCGCGATAGTATCGCAGGGGAACCTGTCTGCTGCAAGATTCTTCTGCTGTTCAAGGTTATATTTCTGAATGGCTGCGTCCCTGGAGGGAGAATATGCAGTCTCCTCTTTTCGTGCCTGCTGTTCCTCCTTCTCTTTTTCGTTCCCGCAGGAGAAAAGAAGGAAAAGAATTGAAACCGATATAATGAATAATACCGGTCTCAGGAAAATATTTTTATTTTTTTGAATATTCATCAAAGAAATATGCCGAGCTCATTATCCCCAGCTTAAAATGATTCAGGTCGAAATGTTCATTGGGCGAATGAAGGTTCTCTGAATCGAGTCCCAATCCCATCAGAACAACCGGCGCCTTTAATTTATTGGCAAACACATTGACTATCGGAATCGATCCGCCTTCCCTGATAAAGACAGTCTTTTTGCCGAAAGCTTTTGCCATTGCATCAGACGCTGCAAGAGCAGCAGGTGAATCGAGAGGAGTAAGCCCGGGCAGTGCTCCGTGCAGATCTCTTACCGTCACCTTAACAGATTTCGGGGCAATTGACTGAATATACTTCTTGAACATTTTTGCTACTTTAGCAGGCTTCTGATCAGGAACAAGACGCATACTTATCTTTGCTGTGGCTTTTGAGGGAAGAACTGTCTTCGCTCCCTTTCCGGTAAACCCGCCTATTATACCATTGCAGTCAAGCGTTGGTCTTGCCCATAAACGTTCAAGTGTAGAAAATCCTTTTTCTCCCTGGAGAGCATTTACGCCGATTTCTTTTGCAAACTTCTTTTCGGAAAATTTGAGCTTCTTAAAATTATCTCTTTCTTTTTTAGTCAGTTTTTTTACATCATCGTAAAACCCCGGAATTGTTATATGCCCGTTGCTGTCCTGAAGCTTTGCTATAATACCGGCAAGGATATTAACCGGGTTGCCGACAGCTCCGCCGAATGAACCCGAGTGAAGATCTTTTTCCGGTCCTGTTACTTCAACTTCCTGGTAGCTCATCCCGCGCAGTCCGTATGTAAGTGTAGGTATCCCTTTACCGAATAAGCCGGTATCGGAGATCAGGACAGCATCGCACGCCAGCAGGTCGGTGTGACTTTTTATAAAAGTTTCAAGACTTTCACTGCCGATCTCTTCTTCACCTTCTATAATGAATTTTACATTTACAGGGAGGCTTCCTCTGCCTTTGAAAAAAGCTTCTACGCTTTTTACATGCATAAACATCTGCCCCTTATCATCCGTTGCACCGCGGGCCCATATCTTTCCGTCCCTTACTTCAGGTTCAAAAGGAGGCGATTTCCACAACTCTATAGGATCTACCGGCTGAACATCATAGTGCCCGTAAACCAGCACTGTGGGTTTTCCCGGGGCGCCCAGCCATTCGCCGTAAACAAGCGGATGTCCTTCGGTCTTAAAAATTTCCACTCTGTTCAAACCCGCCTGTTTTAATTTCTCAGCTACAAATTTTGCGGCGTTGTTTATGTCGTTCTTGTTTTCCGGCAGCGTGCTGATGCTCGGGATCCTCAGGAACTCTTTCAGTTCTTCGATATAGATTTGCTGATTCTCCTTGATATAGTTGATTACTTCTTCCAAAACTTAACTCCAGTTCTATTTGTAGATTGAGTATTTATAAATAACAGGAATAAAATTCCTGAAATGATTCACAGTTAGCGAATCAAGTTGTTTTAATATTTCTTTTGAAGGGGTGAAAAATGTCTTCCATGGATCATCAACAAGATAAAAATTATTTCCGGAATCCATAGTTACGCTCTCGATTGATGCAACATAATCAAAAGAATTATAATTTGGTATACTGGTTTGAATTTTTACAAGAGCGGTATCTTTCAGGTTAAGTCCGCTGTCGAACGTCAGATGAAAGAAAGTTTTGTTATTCCGGTCAACCCCGTAAAGCGAATAGTTTTTATCGCTGTACAGCCCGCATATAGTATGAATGCCCAATGGCCGGGTATTCACCTGTTTTATTATCCTGCGTGAATTTCTGTCGGCAATAAATAAGACGGTACTATCGGCAAACATTTTACCATTAGTAAAACCCTCCAGCCCGAGATAAAAGTAATCATCATCCACCGCCAGTCCTTCATATCCTATATTGTCAGCCAGGTATTTACGGAACAGCTCAGCAGGCTGAAAATCCAGTTTTAGTATATCTTCGAGGGTATCCGATAAAACATCGTTATTCTTAAATTTCAGTTTATATATCCCCGCATATCTTTCCGGGTGAGCTCCATTCCCTTCAATGGAAAGAAATACTTCCCTGTTCTTTTTATCATATACAATTTCTTCAAAATCAGCTTTCGGAAAAGTATCGATATATGCCTGAAAACTCACTGAAAACCCGACCGGCTTAATTTCAGACACAGTATCCCCGGCAATTACCAGGTGAAGTATGCCGCCTGTATCATCAGCAAGAAGAAAATACTTTTTGCCTTCCGGATCTTCTTTTATGAATGTGATGCCGGATGTCTGGTCGGCTTTTATACCGTTAACTGACAGCCATTCAGGATATAAAGGATCTTCTTTAAGTTTAAGCTGGTGATGATTTAAAGGCGTGCCGCAGCCGGACAGCATAAGCAGAATAATCAGAAACAGGACGGAATTTTTAATCATATGTTTACAAATATATAAAAAGGGCGGCAGAATTCACGCCCCTGAATCAATTCCTTGTTATACTTTTGTCCCTTTCATATATTGCTCACGTGGTTTTATATAAATACATATTACGGAATCATTTAGCCCCCTTTATTTTTTCAAATATAACGCTGATCTGCATTTTTATACTTCAGTTCCTTATGAAGTTTGCGGACAGACTGGTAGGAAAAGGACTGGGACTATTTGTAATCCTGAAGCTGATTGCATTTAATCTTGCCTGGATGGTAGTTCTTGTTGTACCGATGTCTACACTTGTAGCAACATTGATGGCATTCGGAAATATGTCGCAGAACAATGAAATTACTGTTATCAAAGCATCCGGCACAAGCTTATATAAAATGATGGCCGCCCCGCTTTTCGCCTCTATTGTGGTAGGCTACCTCCTGCTGATTTTTAATAATGACGTCCTTCCTGATGCAAACCACCAGGCTAAAATCCTGATGCAGGATATATCCAGGCAGAAACCGACACTTTCTCTGGAGCCCGGTGTTTTCTCACAGGAAGTTTCCAATTATGCCATCCTTGCAAGGGAAATTAACCAGAATTCGAATGAACTGGGTGATGTTACCATATATGATTATTCGGATCCGAGAGAGATAAAAGTTGTGACAGCCCAGAAGGGAAAGATTTATTTTTCAAAGGATCAGACGAAATTAATAATGAACCTTGAGAACGGGGAGATACACGAATCTGATGTATCGCAGACCAACCTTTACCGGAGGATAAGATTTGACAGGCACAGGATAGCAATGGACGGCGCACAGTTTTCATTCCAGCAGTCTGCTCTCGGAAGTCCCCGCGGTGAACGCGAATTAAGCGCCTCAGCTATGAAGGAGATCGTCGATAGTCTCAAAATTACTGAAGCTCAGTACCGTGAAGATCTTGCTAAAGAAGTCCGGAAGTATTTTTACCTGGATTCAACTGTCCGAAAAACCACTCCCCCTGCCGGTATAGCAAATCCTAAAATGGTATATTCAAGACTGCTCGACAGGCTTCGTGATGAAAAAAATACTGTTGTCTCGAGATATAAAAGACTTGAAGCCAAGAAAAATGACGTCAATAAATATCAGGTGGAGATCTATAAGAAATATGCACTGCCTGCTGCCTGTATTGTTTTTGTTCTGATAGGCGCGCCGCTCGGGACGATGACAAAAAAAGGCGGATTCGGCGTTGCCGCCAGTATAAGCCTCTTCTTTTTCCTGATCTATTGGGCATTTCTGATAGGAGGTGAGAAACTTGCTGAAAGAGATTTCTTTTCTGCCTTCTGGGGAATGTGGTCGGCCAATATCCTGCTTACAATAGCGGGCACTTTATTAACAATTAAAACTGTAAGGGAAGCGGTTACAATTAAATTTACTTGGATAAGGAAGATCATCCCGAAACAATTGCGGGGAAGTGAAGAGGATACTGAAGGAGATATATGAAAATCCTTGATAAATACCTGGTAAGGCAATTCCTTCAGACAATCTTTTTCGGATTAATTGCTTTCACCCTGATCTTTGTTGTAATCGATATGATGGAAAATCTTGATGACTTCATCGATCAGAATGTTGCCGCTCCCGTTATTCTTCATTATTATTTTGTATTCTCACCCGATATTATAAAACTTATCACTCCGATTGCCGTTTTATTCGGTGCATTATTTACTGCAGGCAAGGCCGCACAGCTAAGCGAGCTTACGGCAATTAAAGCCAGCGGGGTAAGTATGTACAGGTTCATGCTCCCCTTCCTGATAACAGCATTCTTTATAAGTATGTTCTCAATTTATTTTGCCGGCTACCTTGTGCCGATGGCGAATAAAACAAAACTGAATATTGAAATGAATTACCTGAAGAAGGGATACAATTATACGGGCAGCAATATCTTTTTTCAGGATTCCAAAACACGGATAGTAAACATTTCATATTTCGATAACTCAATACTTCAGGCAAACCGCGTTAGTATACAGGGATTTGATAAGAATGATATTACTAAAATGGATTACAGGATTGATGCGGCAAGGATGAACTACGATACCCTTACCCATAACTGGATTGCCAAAAACGGGATTGAAAGAGTCTTTCACGCAAATACCCAGAAGGCGGATTACTTTAAGGAAAAGACGCTGAAAAACCTGAATTTTACCCCTTCGGAACTTATTACGAAGCAGCAGAAACCCGAAGAAATGGACCTCAGCGATCTGAAGAACAGCATTGAGACGCAGGAGCGCGCCGGGAATGATGCAACCGATTCACTGATTGAATATTATTCACGTTTTTCATTCCCTATGGCGAGTCTTATTATAGTATTATTCGGACTGCCGATATCTGCCAATAAACGAAGAGGGGGACTTGCTGTGCAGGTCGGGATCAATATCCTTATTACATTCCTATATCTCGTATTTATGAAGATAAGCCAGGCTTTTGGAAAGAACGGTGCGCTTGATCCTTTGCTTACTGCATGGTTTGCCAACCTGGTCTTCCTTGCTGCAGCTATATATAACCTTGCGAGGATGAGGCAGTAAATAGGATTAAAAGATTGAAAAATTGAAAGATTGAAAAATTGAAAAATTGAGAAATTGAGAAATTGAGAAATTGAGAAATTGAGAAATTGAGATTGAAAAATTACTGGAAAATAAAACGGCAGCCCGGGGCTGCCGTCTGATTTTAATTTACTTTTTCATCTTTTTTGGGCGGAACGAATCCGAAGTGCTGATTCTGCGGGGCATCAACTTTTATCTCTCCAAACCTTGATTCATACTTATCGATGTTATCTTTAAGGGCTTTCAGGAGCATCTTTGCATGCTGGGGGGTTGTAATAATCCTTGCATACACCTTCGCTTTAGGAACACCCGGAACAATACGTGTAAAATCAATTACAAATTCAGCCGGTGAATGTGTAATGATTGCCAGGTTCGAATAGATACCTTCGGCTTCCTTTTCATTAAGCTCAATATTTATTTGCTGCCCCTGCGGATTCTGATTATTCTGAGCCATTTTTAATACACTTCTTTCTGATATTACTTTCTTAATTCATCTGCTTTATTGAAGGCATTCTGAGCATCATCGTTCATACCCAGCACTGTATAAACCTTGCCGAGCAGCTCCCAGGTGGGCGCATCATCAGGCTGCAGTTCAACAGATTTTTCGAGATAAGGAAGAGCCTGCTGGTATTTTTCTTTATACTCCGTGTTCTCCATCTGGCCGCTGTCTTCAGCCTTTTTGTTGATTGCTGATCCCCACTTAACATAGGTGACAGCTAAATTATAAACAGCATTCTGGTATTCGGGATCAAGAGCAACTGCCTTTTCAAATTGTGCTGCTGCATTCTCAAAATCATTCTTGCCCAGAAGAAGTACTCCGTAGTTGTAACGGTAATATTTATTTTCAGGATCTTTTTCTACCAGGGATTTGAACGAACTTAACGCTACATCAGCCTTCCCGGCATTAATGTATGCATTGGACAGGGTCAGAAGCAATTCCGGGCTATCCGGATACTGAGCTCTGCCTTCTTCCAAAACCTTGATTGAATTATTAAAATTCTCAATAGCCTTTGTACTATCCTGAGGATTGTGAGTGGAAGCATACTGCTGTTTCTCGAGGATTCCTTTGTTATAATAGATTTCACCGAGGTACTTATATCCGTCGAGTGATTTATCCAGCTTGATCATCTTCTGAAGGGGTTCAATTGCTTTGTCGTTCTCTCTTGCTCCCATATAAACAAAAGCGAGATTTTTATATGTATCGGCAGAATCCGGTTCCAGTTTAGCAGCATATTCAAACATATTAATCGATTTATCAAAGTATACTTTGCTGCTGTCCTCATTGGTGGTATTTACACCCTTTTGGTATAAACTTACGCCGCGGTTGAATAAATTAGCCCAGAAATATTTCTTTTGATCTTCTATCTGGGATTTGTACTCATTGCTGATTGAAAGCGATTTATCAAATGCATCTATCATTTGGCCATACTGATCTTTTTCACCATAAACATAGCCGAGGTAGTAATAACCCTCAGCACTTTGGGGGTTTTTAGCCACTTCTTTCTGCAGGGCATCCAGCGCTTTATCGTAATTTTTCTGCTGAATATATAATTTGGCGCTTGTCATTTCCGTAGATGAACAATCAAAACCGACAAAAGCCATACCTGCTATTAAAACGAATACTATTGTGTATAATTTCGATTTTTGCATTCTTACTCCATCAATTAAAATCAAATTTATTGTCGTTAAAGTTACTGTTTTGAGTGTGTATAGTCAAGAATCTATACCCTCCCGGATACTGTGCTGTGTCTCAATTCAAGCTGCCTTATTCAGTCGCAATGGGATTCTCACCCAAAAACACCTTTCGATTGCCTGTCTCATCCGCTCTATTCGCTAATCCGCCAAATCCTTAAATCAATTCGCTCAATCCGCTTAATTCGCCCAATTCGCTCAATCCCCAAAATTGATTTTCCCTCGTTTAATGGATATTTTTGAGTGCTAAAAAAGAGGATGTTTTGACCGCCGAACAAACAATAAAATCGCTTCCAAAGGTGCTTTTGCATGATCATCTTGATGGTGGTCTCCGTCCTGAAACAGTAATTGAGCTGGCAAAAGAAATAAAATATAAGAAGCTCCCTACAAACGATCCCGGTGAACTGGCAGAATGGTTTCACCGCGGCGCAAATAAAGGAAACCTGGTTGAATTCCTGCAGGGGTTCGACCACACAACAGCCGTTATGCAGACAAAAGAAGCCCTGCAGCGCTCTGCCTACGAGATGATGGAAGATATGCGTAACGATGGCGTTTGTTATGTTGAAACACGCTTTGCACCGGTATTTCACACAAATAAAAATATGTATCCCGAAGATGCTGTGCTTGCTGTACTTGAGGGACTTGAAAAGGGTAAAAATGATTTTGGTGTGGGTTATGGTTTAATTCTATGCGCAATGCGGAATATGAAGGATTCGCTTGAGATAGCAGAGCTGGCAGTAAATTTCCGGGATTCCGGTGTTGTTGGTTTCGATCTTGCCGGTGAGGAAGGCGGATACCCTCCTAAAAAACATATTGATGCTTTTCAGTTTATCCAGAGATCTAATTTTAATATCACAATTCACGCGGGAGAAGCTTTCGGAAAGGAATCGATCTGGCAGGCAATTCAATGGTGCGGCGCCCACAGGATAGGTCACGCCACTCATCTTAAGGAAGATATTGTTTCCGATAAGGACGGCACTTCTTTTGTGTTCGGAGAACTCGCACAGTACATCCTTGATAAGAGGATACCCCTGGAAATTTGTCTCCTCAGCAACCTGCATACAGGAGCAGTAGACAGGCTTGAGAATCATCCTTTTAGAATATTGTACGATAATAAATTCAGGGTTACGATAAATACAGACGACAGACTGATGAGCAATACAACAATGACTAATGAATTCTTAATTGCACAGAAATATTTCGGCATCACTATAGACGATATTGAAAAAATTACACTTAACGCTATGAAATCAGCGTTTATCCACTACAATGAAAGATTGAAATATATTTATGATATCATCAAACCCGGTTTTCAGAAAACCAGGGAATTATTAAAATCACAATAAGGCGATACCAATAACTATGAAGAAACTGTTCACTAACTATAATTTCGAGTTTGATAAGAACGAAAAAAAACTGCTGACAACTTTCTCGAAACAGGTACTTAAACAGATCAGCGACGATAACAAGTTCTTTGCAGAGACCCGGGCGTTCAATTCGATTCTTGAAAAATTGTCCGCTCCTGCTGAATCAGTTAAACTGACTAAAGATGAAAGAACAAGATTACTCAACCAGCTTAATGAGAATGTAAAATATTTAAAGAAGGAATCTGCAGGCAGCTGGTTTATTAAGAAGTGGATTTATAAATCCATGCTTAAACAGTACGAAGGTATTTTAGAAAATCATTTCAGAGGATAAAATGAGTCCGGTTAATACTAAAGAAGTTTCAATAAAAGCCCCGCACGGCAGTAAACTTTCATGCAAAGGCTGGCTGCAGGAAGCAGCTATGCGTATGCTGATGAATAATCTCGATAATGAAGTGGCGGAGAATCCTGCAGAACTGATAATTTACGGCGGGAGCGGCAAAGCAGCGCGCAGCTGGGAAGCCTATGAGGCAATTATAAATTCGCTTAAAAACCTTGAAAATGATGAGACACTCCTTGTTCAATCGGGTAAACCTGTTGGGATATTCAAAACATATCCTGATGCTCCGCGTGTTCTCATCTCCAATTCAATGCTTGTGCCCGATTGGGCAACGTGGGATGAATTCCGCAGACTTGAAGCGCTTGGTCTTACAATGTTCGGACAGATGACCGCAGGCAGCTGGATCTATATTGGAACTCAGGGCATCCTCCAGGGAACCTACGAAACCTTTGCCGAATGCGGAAGGAAATATTTTAACGGCGACTTTAAAGGCAGGTTTGTATTAACTGCAGGACTTGGCGGTATGGGAGGAGCTCAGCCTCTTGCAGCAACCATGAATGGCGCTGCGTTTCTCGCCGTTGAAGCAGATAGAAAAAGAATTGAAAAACGACTTGAAACCGGCTACATCGATGAAATTTCAGATAATCTCGATGAAGCTCTTAAGCTGGTATTAAAAGCAAAAGAGGAAGGCAAGGCTTTATCAGTAGGTCTCGTCGGCAATGCCGGGGAGATCCATCAGCAGATATTAGAAAAAAATATCATTCCTGATGTTGTTACAGATCAGACATCAGCTCATGATGTATTGAACGGCTATGTTCCTGCGGGAATGTCGTTTGACGAAGCTCTGCAGCTCAGGAAGGATAATCCTGAAAAGTATATTGAACTCTCCCGGAAAACGATCGTCACTCACGTGGAAGCAATGCTCGGATTTCAAAAGAAAGGTTCAATAGTTTTCGATTACGGAAATAATATTCGGGGTGAGGCAAAAGAGAACGGACTTACAAATGCTTTTGATATACCCGGTTTTGTACCCGAATTCATAAGACCTCTTTTCTGTGACGGAATGGGGCCTTTCCGCTGGGCAGCATTATCAGGAGATCCCAATGATATTTATGAAACAGATAAAGCTGTTATGGAAACTTTCCCTGAGAAGAAATCTCTGATTAACTGGATTAAAATGGCTCAGAAGAAAGTCCACTTCCAGGGGCTCCCTGCCCGCATCTGCTGGCTCGGTTACGGTGAACGGGCAAAGATGGGAAAAATATTTAATGATCTTGTTGCTTCGGGAAAAGTGAGTGCTCCCATAGTAATAGGAAGAGACCACCTCGACTGCGGCTCTGTTGCCTCACCCAACCGTGAAACTGAAAATATGAAAGACGGAAGCGATGCTATTGCTGACTGGCCTATACTGAATGCTCTGCTTAATGCGGTAGGCGGTGCAAGCTGGGTTTCAGTTCATCACGGCGGCGGCGTAGGTATAGGGAAATCCATACACGCCGGAATGGTGATAGTTGCCGATGGAACTAAAGAAGCAGAAAGAAGACTGGAAAGAGTTCTGACCTATGATCCCGGGATGGGAATTGTCAGGCATGCGGATGCCGGGTATGAAAAAGCAATTGAAAATGCAAAAAAAATGAATGTTAAAATTCCAATGTTAAAGTAATTTAAAGACGAGTTTTCTTAATAAACCCAAATGGAGAAGAAATGAAAGTAAAAGTACTTATAGCAGATAAATTTCCCGATCAGTATATACAGCAGTTGAAGGATATGAACCTGGAGGTAATCTATTCACCCAAACTGGGAGAAAAGGATCTCCCCGAAGCAGCTAAGGAAGTTGATATACTGGTTGTGCGTTCAACAATCGTAAATGCTGATACCATAAACAGCAGCAAGACAATTAACCTTATTATACGTGCCGGTGCCGGTGTTAACAATATTGATATCGCAGCGGCAAATAAGAAAGGTATTTATGTTGCCAATTGTCCCGGTATGAACTCTGTAGCTGTCGCCGAGCTCGCAATGGGCTTAATGATCTCACTCGACAGAAGAATTCCGGATAACGTTGCCGACTTCAGAAAAGGCGTCTGGAATAAAGGAGAATACTCAAAGGCTGAGGGCATCAAAGGAAAAACACTCGGAATTATAGGTGTCGGTGCAATAGGTAGAGAAGTAGCAAAGCGTGCTCTTGCCTTTGAAATGAATGTTTACGGCAAAGATATCTCCCGGATTGAAGGTGTTCAGATCAAAGACTTTTCTGAGATGGACCAGCTTCTCCCGCTTTGCGATATTGTTACTATCCATCTTCCTGCGACAGCAGATACAAAAGGCTTATTCGATAAAAAGATGTTCGGGTTTATGAAAGATGGTGCGCTTCTGATCAATACATCACGCGCAGATATAATTGTTGAAGATGATATGCTTGAAGCAATCAAACAAAAAAAGATAAGAGTAGCTCTCGATGTTTTTAAAGGTGAACCTGAATCCAAAACCGGAGAGGTTAATTCTGTTCTAAGAGATAATCCCAACGTTTACGTTACCCATCATATCGGTGCTTCTACAGAACAATCACAGAATGCTGTAGCTGAAGAAACAGTAAGGATTATTAAAGATTATACAACCAGCGGTGTAATAGCTCACTGGATTAACAGGGCTAAGATTACCGATGCAAAATACCAGCTTGTTGTTAAGCATTTTGACAAACCCGGAGTACTTGCATCGATCCTTGATGTTATCCGTGAAGGTAACATCAACATCGAAGAAATTGAAAATGTAATATTCCAGGGCGGTGTTGCGGCAAGCTGCACAATGAAGCTGAAGTCCCCTGTTTCAGCAGAAAAGCTCAAAGCAATGCAGGAAAACCCTGACGTTCTCAGCATCTCTCACGTCGCACTTTAAAATTTGAAAGGCTGTCTTAAATAATTTTTAAGACAGCCTCCTTCATTCATTCAATCATTCATTCAATCTTAGCGCGGCATAGCCGGCAACCAAAAACAACCACGGATAGGTAAGAAGCTCCATATATTATTGAACATTTTTTGATCTTCGGTGGCTTCGATACGTCCCGCCCAATTTTTAACTCGCAAGGGGCGGGCCACTCAGCCACCGCTATACGTTACAAACTATTGTGAGTTCTGATATCTTGACCAAAAAAACAAAAATATTACCGAGGATATTATTCAATCATTCACCCATCCAATCACCAATCACCCAATCAATCAATCATCCAATCATTTCCAACCATTCATCCATTCGCCCATCCAATCATATTTCCAATCACCCAATCAATCAATCATCCAATCATTTCCAACCATTCATCCATTCGCCCATTCAATCATTTCCAATCATCCAATCAATCAATCATCCAATCATTTCCAACCATTCACCATTCATTCATTCGCCCATTCAATCATTTCCAATCATTCAATCATTCACCCACCCCCCACCTCGGCTCAACTATTTCCTTTATCATCCCATGGAAATACGGAAGCATCAGCTGCTGGTTAATCGCCTCCAGATCCTGTTCGTGGAATTCGAGCACAAGTGAGGAAACATTCTGGCTGATGTAATTCACCATCCTCTCAGATAAAGAGAAGTATTTTTCAGGGTTTTCAAAATTATCGTACACAGTAGAAGCATTTTCCAGCAGTACTGTTTGCAGTTCACCGAGAGACTTTTCATTCGGGGAAGCCAGCACAAAGTTAATATATGGCAGTGAGAGAAGTTCGATCATCTCTTCGGAAAAACTAATCCCGTCAAATAACCTGTCCTCATAAAAGTTCTGCTTCCCCGCAACTACCAGGTTGTTAGTTTTTCTTTCAAGCGAAGCAGACAGCCCCACTTCTACTTCAGCATTGTATAATTCTTTAAATAATATCCTGCTTAGAATTACTTCTGAAGATGAAGCATCACCTGCAGCATTTAATAACTTTACCGAGCGGTCTTCAGAAAAATATATGTAGGAATTGCAGAGTGATCCTTCGAACGAGACTCCGTATTTTTTTGATATAAATAATTCCCTGTGATTGATTATGTCTATCGCAGGGATCAGTCCGGCAGCATCTTTGTCATTTTCCAGTACGGAACTTATTGAAGATGCCGGGTGAAACCGGAGCATCTTCCTCAGATTCTCTGGAAGCGACAAAGCAATTATCGAAGTAAAAATATTTTCAGGAAATAATATGTTCATAATTTTAAAAAAAAAGCCCCGCATTAGCGAGGCTGAATTATTCAAAGCAGTAATCAGGATTCTTTGGATTTAATCCTTGCAGCCTTTCCTGAAAGATTTCTCAGGTAATAAAGTTTAGCTCTTCTTACATCACCCTGTTTAAGGAGTTCCACTTTTGCAATCTTCGGCGAATTGTAGGGGAATATTCTTTCAACACCTACGCCGCTGGATATTTTCCTTACGGTAAATGTTCTGTTGGTTCCTGCGCCGCGTATGCTTATGACATCGCCTTCAAAAGGCTGAATTCTCTCTTTATCACCTTCGATTACACGCACGTGCACCCTGACGTGATCGCCGGAATTGAAAGCCGGCAGGTCTGTTTTGTTTTGCTCTGGTAATATGTTATTTATGTTAACCATTTTATTCTCCGCTAATTATTAAAATTTTTCCACTTCTCAGTTAAAATCTTCGACTGCTCTTCTTTCCAGTTTTTTATCTCTTTGTCATTTCCTGAGAGTAGAACATCAGGAACCTTCATTCCACGGTATTCAGCCGGTCTCGTATATGACGGTGCTGCTATTCTTTCACCGTCCTGAAAAGAATCATTTAAGGCCGACTCGCTATCGTTAAGAACACCCGGAATCAGACGAACAACTGCATCAAGAATAATGAGAGCCGGAAGCTCGCCTCCTGTAAGAACAAAATTCCCGACAGAAATTTCCTCTGTTGCGAATTTTTCCCTTACACGGTCGTCAATATCCTTATAATGGCCGGCAACAATCATTATGTTCTTTGCGAGCGAAAGTCTGTTTGCCGTATTCTGATCCAGAATCTTCCCGCGCGGTGATGTAAATATTATATGATCGTAATTCAGGTCATTCTGCAGTTTCTCAATACATTCAAAGAACGGTTCCGGTTTCAAAACCATTCCTGCTCCGCCGCCGAATGGTTTATCGTCAATCTGCCTGTGTTTATTAAAAGCATAATCTCTGAGATTATGAACAAATATCTCCGCTTTCTTTTTGGTCTGTGCCCTTTTAAGGATACTGGAATCAAGCGGACTCTTAAATATTTCAGGAACAGCAGAAACTATGTCAATCCTCATCTTCATAGAAACTTTCTCCCGGCTTAAGGATCATAACTTTTCTCTCAGCATCAAAACTTTCAATCAGCTGTGACAGAGCCGGTAAAAGAATCTCCCCGCCTTTGGGTTTTTCGATGACGTACACATCATTAGCGGGATAGGATAAAACTTCTTTAATAATTCCAAAAAGCTTTTCGTTCCTGAATACTTCGCTGCCGATCAGATCATGAACAAAATAAACTTTATCAGGAAGCTTTACAGCATCTTTTTCATCTACAAAAATTTCTTTATCAAGCAGAAATTTTGTGTCCTGTTCCGATTCAAAATTTTTAAGCCTGATGAAATAATCGTTTTTTGATTTCTTAACTTCTTCTACAATAAATTTTTTTTTATTATCAAAGAAATCAATGTACACTTCTTTGAGTGAAAAAAATCGCTCAGGAAAATCGGAATATGAATAAATCTTCACAAATCCTTTTTTGTCGGCAGTTGAAGTTATCCTGGCGATCAAAAAATATTCACTCACATTGAAGAGAATTAATCAAGAATCTCAAGAATAGCTCTCTTCCCTTCCTTTGCGGCAATGGCAGTAAGCAGAGTTCTCATTGCCTGGGCAGTTTTGCCCTGTTTCCCTATCACTTTACCTACATCTTCCGCCTGGACTTTAAGCGAGAGTACAATTTTGTTCTCTTCCGGGGCTTTCTCATCTACAGAGACATTTTCCGGGTTATCGACCAGGTGTTTTGCGATATATTCGATGAATTCTTTCATAGAAAGAAGCCTCCTATATTAAAGCACGGGAGCTTATGAAATAACGTACAGAATGAAAATCCTTCAGTTAAAGATTACTCTTTTACTTCCGTATTCTCATCAGAAGCAGCGCCCTTTACTTCTGCCGTACTTTTTTCAGTTTCTACTTCCTGTTCCGTGTTCTTTTCCGGAGCAACATTTTCACCTTCGGACTTTGCAGATTTGGCTTCCTCACTTACTTCTTCCGTCGTAACCTTAGTCTTCTTTCCATGATGCCTGCTTGTCTGTTTCGCTTCCTGCATTTTAGTCCACTGTTCCAGTTCAGACTGAATCTTATCTTCAGAAAGACCTTTACGGATCAATTCTCTTTTAAGAATTATACCTCTTTGCCTCAGTAAACTTTTTACGGTATCTGTGGGCTGTGCACCTTTATCTAACCAGTATAATGCTCTGTCTTCTTTAATATCGACTGTATGCGGATTAGTTAACGGATTGTATAAACCGATAGATTCCAGAAACTTACCATCTCTGGGTGATCTTGAATCTGCCGCTACAACTTTATAGATAGGTTGTTTTTTCTTTCCCATACGTCTTAGTCTTAACTTAACTGCCAAGTTATTAGCCTCCTGATTTAGTCGCTTATCAATTAAATTTAATATTCTTTAATGATGACGGATTTCCGAATCCTTTTCGGGCCATTTGACCCATCATCTTCTGCATTTCTCCAAATTGCTTAACAAGACGGTTTACATCCTGCACAGATGTACCGCTTCCGCGGGCAATTCTCTTACGTCTGCTGCCGTTCAATAATTTCGGGGCCGAGCGCTCTTTGAACGTCATCGACTGGATAATTGCCTCAACTTTTACGAGTGCTTTATCGTCAATATTGGCATTTTTTATTTGGGATCCGAGTCCCGGAATCATTCCCAACAGCGAAGATAAAGAACCCATTTTCTTAATTGCTTTAATTTGCTTAAGAAAATCATCAAAATCAAATTTATTTTTCTTTAATTTTTCCTCAAGACGCTCAGCTTCCTCCTCATCGAAGTTCTGCTGGGCCTTTTCTACAAGTGAGACAACGTCTCCCCGGCCCAGGATCCTTGAGGCAAGCCTTTCAGGATAAAATATCTCCAGGTCGGTCAGTTTCTCCCCATTACTGATGAATTTGATCGGTTTTCCAACAACCTGTCTTATAGAAAGTGCTGCGCCTCCGCGTGCATCTCCATCCAGCTTTGTAAGTACAATACCATCAAAATTCACTTTTTCGTTAAATGCCTTTGCTGAATTTACAGCATCCTGACCTGTCATAGAATCGACAACAAACAGCGTTTCAGTGGGTTTAACAAGATTTTTAATATCCGCCACTTCTGTCATCATGTCTTCATCTACATGGAGCCGGCCCGCAGTATCAATGACCAATGTATCATAATTTTTCTCTTTTGCAAAAATCAAGGCTTCAGAAGCCACTTTTCTTGCATCTTTTTCTTCCAGAGAAAATACAGTCACATTTATCTGTTCGCCAAGCGTTTTAAGCTGTTCAATAGCAGCAGGTCTGTAAACATCTGCCGCTGCCAGCAATATTTTACGGTTCTTCTCTTTTAATCTTCCGGCTAATTTACCGCTGAATGTGGTTTTACCGGAGCCCTGCAGACCAACAACAAGAATAGTCGTTATGCCGGAACCATTAAGCCTGATCTCACTATTGCTGTTGCCAAGCAAAGCGGTCAATTCGTCATGAATTATTTTGGTAATTAATTGTCCCGGGGTGATAGAATTAATGACTTCTTTGCCCAGAGCTTTCTGAGAAACATTATCAATGAATTCTTTTGCTACCCGGTAATTAACGTCAGCATCAAGGAGTACACGGCGGACTTCTCTCAATGTATCCGAGATATTCTTTTCAGTTAATCTGCCTTGTCCCCTTATTTTTTTAAGGGATGATTCTAATTTTTGTTGCAGGTCTTCAAACATAGTGTCTCAGTGTTTTAAAACTTATTCTTGTCTCAATCCGGCTACGAATTACTTTCCTTCAACGCATTGGCACCGGAAACAATTTCAAGTATTTCTTTGGTAATGGCTGCCTGTCTCTCTTTATTATACTTGACCTGCAGCGTTCTTATAAGTTCTTTTGCGTTCGTAGTCGCATTATCCATAGCCGTCATCTTCGCACCTAACTCTGCAGCATTTGATTCCAGAAGGATTCGCCACATCTGGGCTTTTAAGTGTTTGGGAAGGAGATAATCGAAGATTCCCTTCTGGTCAGGTTCAAAAATATAATTGGGCTGGTTTTTTCTTTCTTCTTCAGAATCCTTCCGGATCGGGATCGGAAGGAATTGTTCAGTTACTATTTTCTGCTGAATTATTGATTTGAATTCATTGTATACAATAATAATTTTATCGAAGGTGCCGTTAAGATATACTTCAATAAGTTCCCGTGTAATATTTAAAGCCTCTTCGTAGGAAAGAGATGAAAAGATGCCGGTCCTTTTGCCGGTTACATCGTATTCCCGCTTTGAGAAGAATTCAAATCCTTTTTTCCCTATGCAGAAAAGATGAGGGACTGCAGAACCACCGGAATAATTTTCATTTACTATTCTTGCAGTTTCTCTGATTATATTCGTGTTGAATGCCCCGCATAAACCACGATCCGCAGTAACTATAACAATAGCAACATTTTTGATATCTCTCTGAATAATAAAAGGATTATTCGCAACATCTTCTTCCGTAACAAGATGGGAAAGCATTTCGGCAATCTTTCTTGCGTAGGGCCTTGCATTGAGAATATTTTCCTGGGCCCTTCTGAGTTTTGCAGCAGCAACCATCTTCATAGCTTTGGTTATCTGCTGAGTATTCTGTACGCCTTTGATCCTGTTCTTTATGTCTCTTAAAGTGGCCATTAATTATGCATTTGTTTTGAATACTGCTTTAAACTCATCTGCTGCTTTCTTTATAGATTCTACTGTTGGATCTGAAAGCTGCTTTTCTTTCTTAATCGTCTCAAGTACATCGTTGTATTTAACTTCAAAGTATTCGAGAATCTCTTTTTCGAATCTCTTAATATCGGCGACCGGCACATCATCAAGGTACCCGTTAGTTCCGAGAAATATACTTATAACCTGACGCTCGATAGGTGCGGGAGAATATTGTCCCTGTTTCAAAAGCTCAACCAGTCTTGCACCTCTTGCAAGCGTTCTCCGGGTTGATTTATCAAGGTCTGAACCGAATTTTGCGAATGCTTCAAGTTCACGGTATTGAGCAAGTTCAAGTTTGAGAGTTCCGGCGACTTTTTTCATCGCCTTTATCTGAGCATTACCGCCGACACGGGAAACAGATATACCGACGTTGATAGCAGGTCTTACACCCGCATTGAACAGGTTTGATTCGAGATAGATCTGTCCGTCAGTAATTGAAATTACGTTTGTGGGAATATATGCAGAAACGTCACCCTGCTGGGTTTCGATTATAGGTAGTGCCGTCAGGCTTCCTCCGCCCAGGTCGTCACTTAATTTTGAAGCTCTCTCCAGAAGTCTTGAATGGAGATAGAAAACATCGCCGGGATATGCTTCACGTCCCGGAGGTCTCCTAAGGAGCAGCGAAAGCTCACGGTAGGCTGCTGCCTGTTTGGATAAATCATCATAAATTACAAGAGCATGGCGTCCGTTGTCCCTGAAATGCTCACCCAGAGAGGCTCCTGCATAAGGAGCAATAAACTGCAGCGGTGCAGGTTCAGAAGCCGCAGCTGCAATAACAGTAGTATATGCCATAGCCCCCTGTTCATTCAGCTTTGCCACTACCTGTGCAATAGTAGAACTCTTTTGTCCTATTGCAACATAAATACAAAAAACAGGCTTTATGCCAAGGTTCTTTGCTTCGTCGGTATGAGTATATCTCTGGTTTATTATTGCATCAACCGCGACGGCTGTTTTTCCGGTCTGGCGGTCGCCGATAATTAATTCTCTTTGTCCTCTTCCTATCGGGATCATTGCATCGATTGCAGTGATACCGGTCTGCAGAGGTTCTTTTACAGGCTGACGCTGAATTACGCCGAGCGCCTTGCGTTCAATCGGCAGATATTCTTTGGAATTTATAGGCCCTTTTCCGTCTACAGGAATACCGAGGGGAGTAATTACCCTGCCCAGCATTTCATCGCCCACAGGCAATGATGCCACGCGTTTGGTTCTTTTAACGGTATCACCTTCTTTTACAAGTGTAGATTCACCAAATAATACACAGCCGACACTGTCTTCCTCAAGGTTAAGAACCATTCCGAAAACATCATTAGGGAACTCAACAAGTTCACTTGCCATCACATTAGACAATCCGTATACTCTCGCTATACCATCACCAACCTGCAGTACAGTTCCTACATCATAAACATCAACTTCACTTTCAAAACCCGATAGTTGTTTCCTTAATATGGCAGATATTTCATCTGGTCTTACTTCAGCCATTTTAATTTTCCTTTTATAAATTCCTACATTAATTTAATGCAGCACCGCTGCTGCTGAGCAGCTGCTGCTTTAAAATGTCCAGCTGATGCCTTACCGAGGCATCATAAACAGTATCATTAACCTGCGCAATAAAACCACCGACAACTTCAGGTTCAATTTTTACCCTGAGGCGGGCTGTTTTGTTCAGCATCTTTTCTATCTTGCTTTTAAGCTCATTCTTCTGCTGTTCGGTTAATTCAAATGCAGTTCTGACATCAACATTAACGATACCCAGTTTTTCATCCCTGAGTTGAAGATACTTATGAGCAATTTCCCCGAGTAGATTTTCTCTTCCCTTCTTAACCAGGAACCTTACAAAGTGCATAGTCTCATAGTCTATATCTGACTTAAAAATCTCATCGAGAATGGATGTTTTTATTTCAGGTCTGATTACAGGATTTTCAAGTGCCCTGGCAAGTGCCGGAGCCTTCTCCATTGTCTCTGAAATTAACTCTACATCTCCGGATATAACATCCATCTTATTTTTCTCCGCTGCAAGGTCCAGCAGCGAAGTAGCATATCTCATCGATACTTTATAATCAGCCATCTTTAGTTCCTGGAAATATCGCTGATATATTTATCAACAATTTTTTTGTTTGATTCCTTGTTCAGGCTTTCCTTAAGAATTTTTTCTGCAGCATTTATTGCAATTTCTGCAACCTGGTTTTTCAACTCATTGAAAGCTGCATCTTTCTTCCTCTCGATCTCGGCTGTAGCATCATCTACAATCTTTTTAGCCTGTTCCTTGCTGTCGCGCACCATCTGGTCTTTTAACTTTTCTGCGTAAGCCCGGCTCTGGTCGATGATCTTTTTGGATTCTTCTTCAGCCTGTGCGATGTTTGCCTGGTTTTTGTCCAGAACTTTCTGGGCTTCCTCACGCGCCTTCTCAGCCTTTTCGAGCGATTCTTTAATCGCAGCCTCTCTCTGATCGAGAGCTGCAAGTATAGGCTTCCAGGCAACCTTCTTCAAGATTACCAGAAGGACAAGGAAGGTAACAACTGTCCAGAAAATAAGTCCGGGATTAACATCTATCAGACTTCCGCCTTCTTCAGCAAGAGCGAGAACTGATAAACTGAATCCTGTTACCATTTATTCATTCCTGATTTAATTAAAATTACTGCCTGGTTTTACTTAAGCTTTTACTGCTAATAAAATACAGATAACGAGAGCAAAGAAGGCAATACCTTCAATAAGTGCAGCAGCAATGATCATTGCTGTTCTGATTGCTCCGGCAGCTTCCGGCTGTCTTCCCATAGCTTCCAGAGCAGAACCGGCCAGTTTACCGATACCAAGACCGGCACCAATTACTGCTATACCGGCGCCGATTCCTGCGCCTAACCATGCTAAATCCATATTAAATTCTCCTGATTGTTAAAGTAAATAATAGACTAATTAATGTTCCTGATGAACAGCCATCCCTATAAACAGGGATGTAAGTATTGTGAATATATATGCCTGAATTAAAGCAACCAGTAATTCAAGCAGGTAAATAAATATCGCAAATGCAATTGAAACAGGGGCAACAAATACCGTCTGAAGAATAAAAATCAGTCCCAGTAATGAAAGTATTACAACATGTCCTGCGATCATATTTGCAAAAAGACGTATACAGAGAGCAAACGGTTTGGTGAATAATCCAAGGATTTCCAGGGGAATCAGGATTATCAGTATCCACGGAGGCATACCCGATGGGATGAGTCCTTTGAAATAACCCCAGGCACCATGACTTTTAATACCTCCCAGCTGGATGGCAATGAAAGATATCGCTGCCAAAGCTGCTGTAACAGCTATATTTCCAGTTATTGTGACTGCGTACGGTATCAGCCCGAACATGTTGCTCAGAAGAATAAAGAAAAATACAGTCAGCAGGTAAGGAAGGAATTTTTCATACCCTTTGCCGATAGTGGGCTTAACAATTTCATCCCGGACAAACAGGACCGTAATCTCAACAATATTCGATAAACCTTTTGGTATTAAAGTGCTTTTGTATTTTCTGGATACGATGTAAAGAATAACGAATAAAAGCAGCGCAACAACCCACATAAAGAAGATATATTTGGTTATAGAGATGTCTATTCCAAAAAGTTCAAGATGTGGCAGTTGAAGAGAGAAAAATGGTTCAAAATCTAAGGTATGGGAGTCCATTACATGATGAAGAATCCACCCGCTGTCGCTTCCTCCGGCGTGTTTTAAGGTATCCGCCGCACTCAATGTATCGATAACCGTGTGGTACATAAAACTGAATCAGTATTTTCTAAAATTCAGGTAAATAATTTCAATGATTAAATAAAAAAAATAAAAAATGAGGATTGAAAATATAAAGTTATTCTGATTTAATTCCAAGAAAACGAGACAAATAATAACCACGGCTATGGTTATGAATAACCTGATGGTGATTGCCCCTAACGCATTACGTATAAATGACTTATCGCTTCTTGCAAGACCCCTTTTCACAAGCAACAGTTCAAATACAAAACCGGTAAACACTATCGCCCACCCGGCTGCCCAGGCTGTTGCTGCAGAAACCGTAATCACTCCTGCAAAATATGCAGTCAGCAATAGTAAAGAAAACAGAAAAGCACTTATAACGACAAAATTGACAATCCTTTTCGGGGTTATCATTTGTCTGACTTAAGAACTGTCTTAATAAAACTATAAAGTGAGGCGGCAATGCCCAGGAAAGAAAAAACTACAGTCAGCCACGGGCTGGTATTAAACTTGCCGTCCAGCCAGATGCCAAGGAATACCATAACAATAACTGTAACTGCAAGCTGCAGACCGAGACCGAGATAAGGACCGTAATTTACAGCAAAATTACTCCGGCCGTCCTCGTTTTTATCATCCTTGTTTTTCATTGCCCTGCGATGAAGGCATCTGAGGTGGAGCTGAAGATGACTTATCGTTCATCTTACTCTGACCGTCAAATTGGGCTCCTGCTTCAACCATCAGTATTTTGGTTATCAGGTCGCCTTTTAGTACTGCTTTGCCTTCAAGGCTTAATTTTTCTTTTGAATTTACAGTACCTGTTACTTTTCCGCCTATTACAATGGCTTCTGCACGGATCTCACCGTTCACTTCACCATTTTCGCCTACAGTTACATTTCCGTTGGCGGTAATATCGCCGTTTACGGAACCATCTATACGGACATTACCGTTGCTGATAAGCTTCCCCTCTATTACAACTCCAGCACTTATTATTGTTACTTCGTTCTTTCCTTCATCCGGGTTTTTTTGTTTCAAGGTGTTTCTCCTTTAATAATTTATTAAAACTGTCTTTGGGTCTACCGGCTCTCCGTTTTTCCAGATTTCAAAATGTAAATGCGGACCTGTTGATATTTCTCCTGTATTACCGCTGAGCGCAATTGTTTCTCCCTGGAGAACAGTCTCCCGCGCTCTTTTCAAAAGTACCGAGCAATGTTTGTATACAGAAATATAACCATTATTATGATCAAGGATCATCATATACCCGTCTTTCGTCGTATAGTCAGCGAAAATCACATAACCATTCGCTGCGGCAAATACCGGTGTTCCGGTCTTGACAACAAAATCAATGCCCATATGACCTCTGTCAGGGTCAAATCCGCGGCTGATAAAACTATCAGCAGGTTTACTAAAATAATAACTTTTTGGCTGTTTATCCTGCTTCTCCTGGAACAGTTCTTCTATAATGGCGAAAATATTTCCGCCAAAAGGACTTTTCTTACGCTTAGTTTTGACGGTGTCTTTATTCTTTTCTAAAGTTTTCAGTAAGGTAGAGTCACCCAATCCGATTGCAAATTTCAATCTTTCATTTGTATCCTTCAGATGTTCCAGCTCCATTGTTACCTGGTTTAACTTGCTGTTGAGCTCATTAATTTTAGTGACTTCCGATTTAGTCAGCCCGCTCCCTGGAAATATGGCATCCCGCAGCGGTGTCATTCCGAGAATAAGGAATCCCAGTATCCCGCATATAGCTGCATAAAAAGCAAGAATTCCGATTACCTGGTATATTCCGAATTTAAATGTCTTCGTTCCGGTATTCCCGTAATCCGGCAGAAAGATTATGGATAATCCTTTAAAGCTTATTAAGTTTTCTTTGATTTTATTTAATTTTTCTTTTATGACCATCGTCAGTCTTTGGCATTTATTCTGCGTTTAAGTTCCATTATATCCTGTTCTACTGTTTTCTTTGCCTGTTCATCGTCGGTAAGTGACCTGAATTTTTCAAAATTAAAAAGTGATGATTTATAATCACCTTTAATATAATCTATTATTGCCAGATTTCGATAGGCTTGTTCAAAGGTTGAATCCAGCTCTATAGTTTTCCTGAATTGCCTTCCGGCTTCCTCCAGGTTCCTCGTTTGCGTATAGGCTATACCCAGGTTGAAATACGCAAGGTAGTAACCGGGGTTGTTATTGATCGCTCTGTAGTAGGAATCGATTGCCTGCTTGAAATTATTTTTTGCTGCGTATGCATTTCCAAGAAGCACGTAAGCATTTGCATCTGCTTTCAGCGAAACTGCTTTTTGAAAATTCGAAAGGGCTTTGTCATATTCTTGTTTCTCAAACATTGAATTGCCGAGATCGATATAAGCATCGTAATTACTGAAATTGTATTTTGGTATTGCTGAAACAACACCGATTATAAATAATGCTGCTATCCCTGCCGGCAGCAGCAATTTTTTAATGCTTTTTGCTTTAAATAAACCGTACCCTTCAATTACTCCAATTCCTGCAAACACAATGAAAACCGGTGATACTGCAACCCGGAATCTTCCGATGATAAAGAACATAACAGCTGCTGCAACGTACGCCGCAGTGAAAAGATAAATAATAGTATATTCATTACGCCTTTCCCACGTCAAAATAAATCCGAAAATAGAAACAATGAACACAATAAAGAACCCGGGCAGCGGCAGTTTTAATATCGTGGAGTAGTTCTCTGCAAAAAAGGAGGGATCCATTATAGCCGATTGAGGATTTTCATTGTTATCAAAAAAGAAAAGGAACTTCTTGCCGGTCAGCTCCAGCCAGTCGATAGGGTTCTTCTCAATATATGCTAATGATTTTCCAAACCAGAATGAAGATGCTTCAGAGGGAGAAAGTGACTTCCCCGTAATACGTTCTGCGTACTTTCTCCCCGAAAGGTCGCTGAAAAAATCAAAATCTCCGGGGGTCTTATATATTCCCGGAGCGTTTTCATTATTCCCGAGGTAGAAGTTTATTCCGCCGTTTGAAGAAATCAATACGATATCACCGCTGATAAAATAATTTCTGGCTGTTACCAGCAGCACGGGAGCCAGACAGCCGATTGAAAAATAAAGTGCAGTCCTGTAAAGAAATTTTCTGCCGGATCCCCCCTTGATAATCTTAATAATGAACCATATAATAATTAACGGAAAAACGAGAAGTATATTTGCCCGGAAATATGATGCAATTCCTATGAGGAGCCCTGACCATAACCAGCTGCTCTCTTTTTTCATCAGTTCTTTGTTTGTAACAATAACCAGGAAAAGTGAAAGTATAAAAGTCTGCACTACTTCAAGCAGCACTGCTCCGCTGTAGAAGATAAAAGGAGAGAAAAATGCCGCAATTCCGGCAGCGAGATAACCTGCCTTATCAGAATGCAGGTTCTTCGCGATCAGGTAGATGAATATGATATTTATACTGTTCAGAACTACCTGTATCAGCCTTATTAAAAGTATCGACTTACCGAAGATTGTAAAAATAACTGCCAGGAAGTATGGGTACCCGGGCGACATAAAAAATATTTCATTCCCTATCCAGGCGCCGGAAGAAATTTTTAATGCAAGGTCATAATATATTTTTGAATCGGAAAAGAGGTTCTGAAAGAATGGGCTGCTCTGGGTCTCATAAACGTAAATGAACCGGAGTATTATTCCAACAAGGACAATTAATGATAAATACCTGTATTCATCATTAGAAAAAAAACGCCGCTTCTCTACCGCCTTTTCGGTTTTTGCCTGCTTTTTCTTTTTTTTTGAAGACATGATGCGGATTAAAACTTTTCAAGCAAATCTTCGAACTTAATTTTGCCTTCCCTTATCAAAACAGGATTGGAGTCACTTAAATCAATTAAAGTTGAAGCAGTAATAAATGATTTCTTCTCTGTGTAAAAAATTGCCTCCACCTCTGAGATAAAAGTATCCTTGATCTGGCTTACTTCTGTTAATGGATCCATATCACTCTTGTTCACACTCGTCGATATGAGCGGCATCTTTATCTGCTGAAGGAGTTTAAGGCAGAACCTGTGGTTCGGTATCCTGAATGCAGCAGTTGCCTGGTTAAGAATGCTCTGTGTTTTTTTATTAAGGTTAAGAATAACCGATACCGGATTCGGCCAGATAGCCAGAAGAAAATCCAGATGTTTTTCGTTTTTTATTTCAATATACTTTACAAGAGTATCAATGCCATCGATTAAAAGGATATAAGGTTTTGAATCTTTTCGTCCTTTAATCTGGTCAATTCTTTTTACGGCATCTTCATTAAAAGGATTCGCACCGAAACCGTAAATAGTATCTGTTGGATATATAAAGACTGTTCCCTCAAGGTAATACTTTTTTGCTTTGTTAATCGCTGTATCAAGTTTCCTGTCGATATTTATAAGTTCCGCATTCCCGCTGTCATGCATTAATCATTTCCTTAATTTTTGAAATTACAGTTTCGGGTTTCAGACCGAATCCGCAGGCAAAATTGCCAAGAGGACATTTATTAAAACCGTGAATACCGCAGGGTTTACAAAATAAATCATCAAACGATAAAAAATAACTTTTTTTGTTGTAAGGATAAAAACCAAAATCAGGTACCGTTGAGCAGTAAAGCATAAGGACAGGTATGTCTGCAATCATTCCCAGGTGTGCCGGGGCAGAATCATTTGAAATCAGGATATCCATCTTCCTGAGAAATTCGGTACTTTCAATGAGACTGAAATTCCCCGCGGCTGATTTTACATTCTTATCTGATTTCGCTTCCAGCTCTTCGCATATCTTTCTATCCTTTTCACCTCCTATCAGGAAAACCATATCGAATTTTCCTGCAAGAAACCGTGTTATCTCCTCCATATATTCTACCGGGTATATCTTTGTATTCCATACGCTCCCGGGTGCAATAGCCGCATATCTTTTATTGTTTCCCCAGGTATTAAAATACTTTTCAGCTTTACTTTTTGCTTCTGCAGGAATATTCAGCTGAGGAAGAATTCTCCAGTTCTTGTTTTCAACCGGAAACTGCATCAGACGCAGATTCCTTTCAACTTCGTGCATTGTACCATGGTATTCAGCAAGGTGCTTATAGATATGCCTTAGACTGTTTACATCAAAACCAAAAGTTTCCCTGACCCCGGAAAACAAAACAAGCAATGATGTCCTGAGTGACCGGTGGGGCGCATAAATCCTTGAGTAATTACTTTGTTTTAGGAATTTTGCAAACTTTAAGACCTGCCGCAATGATCTATATTTAACGCGTTTATCAAAGTTATGTACCTGGTCAACTGCAGGTGAATGACTGAAGATTACTGCTGTCTCCGGTATAGCTATAACATCTATCCTGCAGCCGGGATTTAATTCTTTTAATTTCTGGATCATCGGCAGTGTCAGTATAGCATCGCCTATAAAAGCCGTCTGAATTACAAGAAATTTTTCCATTAATATTTCCACCTTTTGTGCATCCAGAACCATTGATCAGGGTATTCCCCGATAAACTTTTCCAGGTATTCTTTCTGTCTTCTTGTTAATTCTATAATTTTTTCCTCTTCGCTTTCCGGAAGGTTTTCCCTGCTTACTTCAAACATTTCAGCTTTGTACGAATAATCCGGCTGCCTTACGGGTATTCCGAATAAAAGAGGAGCGCCGGTTTTGAGAGAAAGCATAGCCGGACCGGAAAAGAACATTGCCGGCCGTCCCATAAAATCCAGTTTTATTCCTTCCCTCGGACCTCTTTGATCTGCTACCATAGCAACGATCTTCTTATCAAGCAGTTCTTTGTATACCTGCCTTATTGAGAGACCTGAAGGAATTATCTTATTGATCCATTTTGTTCTGGCTTCTTCAAGCCACTTTGTTACATAAGGATTTCTTTGCGGCTTAACTACCACTGAAAACGGGATGTTTATCTGAAGACTTACGGATAGTGCAATATACTCCCAGTTGCCGAAATGAGCTGAAAGAAGGATCACCCCTTTGTTTTCGTTATACCTTTTGGTTATCAGTTCAGGGTTGCTGCATTCTACCATTGCTTCCATCTGACTCCGGTTAAGCCATGGAACAGCCAGCAGCTCGATCAGAGTAATTGAAAAGCTTTTGTAGCAGCGGAAGGCTATATCATATATTTTCTCTTTTGAATGATCGGGAAAGGAAAATCCCAGATTTTCAATAACAGTCTGTTTTCTGATAGGAATGATATAAAAGAATACAAACGCAAGAAGAGATGAGAATTTGCGTGCTAAACGCAAACCTGCAATTCTAACCAGGTAACTGAAAAACAGGAAGAAAATATACTCTATTAAATTCTGCAATAAATTTTAATTCAAATATTTTAAAATGACTATTCTAAAATACAGAAGATATGAAACTTTAAGAAGGGAATTTCAGGAGCGGAAGAGCCTGATTAACTCTTCCGCCCGAAAAATTAATGAGTGTTGATCTTTCTTTGCCAGTCGGGATCTGAAAGTTCGCCCCGCTTGGTAGAATTTATAAGGGTATAATCGGAAAATCCGGTCAGGTCGGCAAACACAAAAACTACTCCGCCTTCAAGATCATTATAATGCCAGATCTCGTATGGCTTTGTGTCAACCTGGTTTGGGTACCTTTCTATCTCACTGGGTTCCCCATATAATAGAAGAACTCTTCCGCGGTCTGTTTTCCACCCCTTCTGCTGGATATTTGAGTAACGCTTATTTGCTTCCTTAACTCTGTCAAAGTATTCTCTTTTATACTCGTTTAAAGAAGTACCCGGAGTTAGATCACGGGCCTGCCAGAAATCAAATAAAAATTGCTTTTTAGCTTGCTCGTTAGAGAGGGATTTCCACTGATCTCTTTCCTGTTTAGTCGCAAGGTAATTTGATTCTCTAAAAGCCTGGTTTAATTCTTCTTCCGACATTGAAGCAAATTCTGATGTGAGCACGCTATTGTCTGTTGACACAACCGGCGTAGTATCTATTACGGAAGGATTGTATATAAATATCTTCTTTGATGAAAATATCGTAATGTTTTTTGCACTATCTGTTCCGACATTAACCAGCGTATAAGCACCCGAAGGCAGTTTGGAAATATTTATTGCGCCTACGTCCACAGCCGAATTCGAAGTCCTTGGGAATAATTCCGACTTATTATATACTGACTTGTTCGCAGAATTCAAAAGCAGGTGATCAACTTTTAAAGCTTGCGATCCCGCATTAATATCCAGGTTATATATCTCAGAATAGAAATATAGTACGGGTATCTCCTGGCCGAAAATACCGCTGGGATTCGGGATTATCTCATAAGTGTTTTTATAGAACATGGATTTATTCTGATCCGAGTGCCTTATAAGAGAAGCTATTTCGAGATCACTGATTGAAAATCTATCCTGCGGTAATTGGGATATCGTAATGGGAAATGAAACACTGTCAAGCTTGCTCATATCATTTCCATCCATCCCGGTAAGGGTACATATATACTCCCCATAGGGAAGCACATATGCCATATTTCCGGTAAATGATTTCTGATTATTCTCAGATAATGAGTCTGCTACAATATTCTCGAACTGGTAGTTTTTATTTACAAGGGTGTCCGATTTTACTGTATTCCTGATATTAATATTCAGTATCCCTTTAACCTTCAGCTCGTTGTCAGTTTTCACCTGTTTAAGCTGAGGCTGATAGAATGAATAATAAATTTCCACGTAATTGCTCGAATCATTAAAAAAGAATCTCGAATAGTCAAAATCAACTTTAAAATCCTGAGCATTTATAATGATTGGGAAAAATATGGCAAAAAATAAAATATGTCTTTTCATAGCATTTAATAAAAAAGGCTGGTAGTCCAGCCTTTTTTGTTGAGTTAATAAATATGGTTATTAAAAACCTAACTTAACACTGAACATATGGTTCGCATCAAAGTATCTTGCCCAGCGGTATGCATAATCTACGGTAATATCAACACCGGATTTTATATTAACACCCGCCCCGAAAGTAGGTCCGAATATAGCCTCTTCATTGTTTCCTCCGGCATCGGGCTGATATGCATATCCGCCCCGGACAGCAAATATATCTTTGAATGAGAATTCAGCAGCAGCTCTGTACTCATCATTTGCAAAGTTATTATTCTCAAATGATGTTATGATTACGCCTTTATAATCGTCTGAGAAATGTCTCTCATATGAAAGACCTAACTCAAGTTGTGAAGGCAGTTCAAAACTTGCAGCTTCGATCAGATATTTCTGGGTTCCGCGGTTCGTGTTATCAGTTGCGTTTCTAAGCAGATCAGGACCATCAAATGACATCTGAGGTCCGAAATTCCTGAGTACAACTCCGAGATTAAACCCGTCGATTTCAGCTATCCCGCTGTACTGAACACCAACGTCAAGAGAAACGCCGCTGGCGCTTGTACGAACTATCTTTTCGCTAACAAGATTAATATTCACACCTACTCTTATTCTGTCGGTAAGCGTGTTAGAGTATGTTAGACCTAAAGTAACATAAGTTGGTGAAAAAGTTGCACCGGTACCGTATGGATTTTCCGTTGTAGTAACCGGTATATCACCAAAATCGAGCGATTTAATACTGAAACCAAGGGCACCAAACCCTTCAAAATTAACACCGACAGCAGCATACGATACGCCGATATCAGCTATATAATTCATATAGGTAAACAGTGCTTCAGTGCTGTTCTGCGTAGCACTTAATCCTGCGGGATTATAATAAATAGCATCTACACCGCTGATACCCGACACATAGCTTCCGCTGAATGCCAGGCCTCTTGCGCCGACAGGTATAAGCAGTTCCTGGGCTCCGGCTGTGCCGTTACGTTTCCCGCCGCTTGCAAATACCTCTGCTATCATCAAGAGCGACAGCATCGATATTTTTATTATTCTTGTAAATTTATAAGACATCTTCAATCTCCTTATTATAAAATGATTATAGGGATAGAGGGAGTTATACTCCCTCTAAAATTATAATCTATCAATAAATTGAGTTTCCATTATAACGGCTAATTTCATGATTTTAGTGCCGACACCAGGCATATCCAGGTATGCAATGTACATACCGCTGGCTACCGGTAGACCGTCTTTATTCCTCAAATCCCAATCAAGGTACTGGGAATTATCAGCTTTATCAATTCGTTTTATAAATACACCTGATAAAGAATAAATTCTTATGGTAACCTGATCCGGAAGATTGGTGAATCTCATAAACCTCTGGTACTTATCCCTTTCAAGCGGATTAGCACCGAAGTAAGGATTCGGAAAGACGCTTATCTGTTTAATATTTGTTTTCGCGAGGTTTACGTCATTCAGCTTAGGAGCCTCAACTGAACCCTCAAAAACATCTCCCTGACTCAGGGGTTTATATGTCTGAATTTTTATCACAGTACCAGGTTCAGGTTTCTCACCCTGAATAACTATATTATTCAATACAATTTTTGAAGGACTAACGGACCCGGAGGTAAATGGAAGAGGTTCACTATATGGTATAGAACTTCTGTATGCGAAAACGGGTTCCCAGTCACCTGTAGCAGCATCCTGAGTCCAGTTGAAATCACGCTGAGTAAGATCTAATGATTTTACATAAAGCCTGTCCTCATAATTATACCCTGTTGTCCCTATATCATAAACCTCAAATGGAACTCTGTCCTGTGCAAGGGTATCACTTCTTGCTCCTGCCTGACTAGGGATATGAATTGAGTAATACTGACTGCCATCATTAAACCTGAGTTCATAGTCGTTTGTACCTGCACTATTCTTGGCATTTATATTTTGCAGCGGTTTAAGGGGGCGATTACCAACAGTAGTGATTAACCATTTTCCTGTTGAATTTAAATTTTCAAATACATTGAGGGGTTCCGCTAAATCTGTCCCTCCTGGTCCTTTAACCTCAGTCACACTTTTTATCATACCAATGTAAGCACCGACCGAGGTTGTTTTCAGATAATCAATTGAATCCTTTCCAATATTGTAAATTAAAGGTGTAAACCCGTCTATTACCACATTTCCTGAAGTATCAGATTCTGGCGTATATGGCAGGGAATTATTCTTCGGATCCAGTTTATAACTTACAAATTGGGTTGCATTTTTAAGGAGTGTATCTCCGGTAGTTATATCAATAATATCATATTTTAAATTTGGCAAAGTGTCCTTAAAAACTACCTGATATTTATGACCCGTTAATGCGGTTGGATCTACTATTTTGAAGCGGACTCTTCCATCCCCTCTACCTTGAGTCTGATCCAGATACACGGAATTATTTTGTTCATATGAGTAATTTTCACCTACCCCGCGAACACCCGGAAATACCTCAATAATGGCAGGTGGACTTTCCAAAATCGGCGGATCGCTGTATGGTGAATATCCATAGGCAGTTACGGCAAAATAATAAGGGTTGCCGTTAAATAATGGACCATTAGTATATTGATCCTTCGTTATAGTGATGCTCCTGGCTAAACCGGTATTACCTGATGAGATAACAGGGTCCATATTAACAGGTGTACCGTTAACACTTAGGTAATAATATTGGTAGTTCCAGATATTCCCAACCGTATCGACAATATCATAAGTGGCTACCAGCCTTGGATCATTTCCCGTTAAATCTTTGTATTGGAACACACGGTATCCCTGGAAATCAAAAGTTCGATCTTGAACCGGAATTACTATAACTTGTCCATTGACCTGGAGCCGGATAGTATCAGGCACCAGGGGATCGAATTCATGATATGATTCGGCGTTCTTGTCCCACCAGAGTGTGATCGATCTGTCCTGAGAAAAACTATGCAGATCCGGACTTGGGGGTGCGGGTGTTAATTGAAAATCAAGATTATAAGCAATCTGGGCTGCTGCATCTTTTTGTTTTAACTGTGTTATACTCTGGAGGTTGCTTCCGCCAACGGCAATCACCAATCCTACAACAACCTCCTGTGTATCGCCGGGAGCCATGTCAAAAGGACCTGAAGCCATGAAATGTCTTCTGTCTCCTGGAATAGGTCCTCCGGTCCATCCGGGACCTTCATACCAGCCAGTACCGGCAACAGGATCACCTGCAAGAACAAATTTTACAGGTAGAGATGTATTGGGATCTATAAATGGCTGACCATCCCAGACAAGTCCCTGCATATAATTATAAAACTCAACGGCACCGTTAGGAAGACCCAGATCAGGATCTTTGTAAACTGAACTTCCGTTTATATAAAAAGCAAAAGCCGTCATTGGCAAATTCTTATATCCATGTCTGTAAGTACCCAGGAATTTACCACTATCGGTTGCAGCTCCCTGCACGATCGGTCCCTGGAAGAAATCGTAGCCTATTGCTGGTGGAGGTGAGCCATAAATGGCGTCACTGGTGGTTCCATTATAAGTATAGCCAAGGCTTAATGCTGTATCGCAGCCGGTATAATCATCATTTGCATCGCCAAGATCTGTATCTGACCAATAACCCACAATCATATCTTTGATTGTGTTCTGTCCTTTATTGATAAATTTGAATTTCTCAAAAACCATATCTCCCAGCGCACCGGTTCTATTAAATCCAAATACCGTTGACTGAACTTCCATTCCCATTGGGAGAGTTCCATACAGGAATGTCGTTCTCGCCGGATCAAGATCATTTGATACATACCATAGTACCTCGTCACCGACGAATTTAGGCTGATCTACACCTCTTGTAAATAAGCCATCTCCATCTACATCTACCCAGGGAGCTCCGTCCTCAACAGGCCATTCATTATAATCTTTTTCGTATTGATCCTTTACGGGACCTGAGGGAAGTGACTGCCATCCCTTCCTTATTTTATATATCCTGTATTTATCAAGATCCGGATTATCAGCCGTACCATCTTCCAGAATTTTACCTGCCTGCAGGCCATGCCGGTATGTACTTCCTCCAACTCTTATTTCCCGTCCGATCTTGCCGCCCCAGAGCAAACCGTCTTCGAAAATTGCGCCCTTGGTTGCGTTAGGTCCGCCGGGCCAGAAGAATCCTTGTGCGTCCGTTAATGGACTATGTGATCCATCGCCATTATTAGAAATCCACATAAATATCTGGTTAATGGCAATATAATTGTAATTATCATTTGTGGTTATTTTCCTTGTGCCATTATTTTTATCTTCTCCTTTGAAGCCCATTGTAACGAGGACCAGGAAGAAGACAAGACAGGAAAATAATCCTATTAATTTTTTATTCATTTTAAACTCCAATTTTTTGCAGATATCATAACAGTCGGCTTTATTAGTAATTTAACCTGACACCCAGCCTGATTTGTCTGGGAGGGCCAAAATGTCCGGAATCATAGTTAATGGTTGAATAGAGATACTTATACATATCAGCATATTCTTTACCATATTGGGCTTCGATGCCTGAGATTGTTTGCGCCCCTTGCGGGCTGGACAGGTAGCCATCATCGTAAGCATCTCCGGAAACGGGGAAAACTCCCACAACATTCTGAGTATTCAATACATTTATAACCCAGAGGTAAATGTTTGCATCAAGGGGTCCCAGGGAAACTGATTTATCTATCTTCATATCCAGCTGGAAGGTCCATGGCGTGGTCGATGCGTTTAATGGTTCAGTAGGAACCCTGCTGTTTCCGAAACTGTCATCAGTATACCTGGTATAGTTGAAGCCGCTGGTAAATCTGAATAATGCATTTATTCCGAAATTTGAGAGTATTTGACTTCCGAGAACTGATGGGCCGTCATTATCAGCAAACCTGTAATCGATGTTTAATGCTCCGGTATGCGCCTGGTTGAAATCCAGAGGAGCAATCTGCTGAGGAAAATAAGGCGTTGCTGTTGGAGACTGCCATATCTGTCTGAAACTCGAGGAAGGATTCGATCCTGTTCCCTGTGCATCTGAGTAAGTGTAGTCGAGTGTTGCAGATATTCTTTCTACTCTTCTCAAATCAAATTTAAATTCAACTCCTTTGACGGTCGAAAAGTCGCCGTTAACAAATGCATAATACTGACGATGGTTAGCTCCCTGATCGGCATAAATGCTTCTTTCCTGAATCTGGTCCTTGATATCTTTATAGAAACCTGTAACATCGAAAGCAAAAACATCACCGAGTTGTTGCTTGAAGCCGATTTCGTATTGAGTGCTTCGTTCAGGTTTCAAACCAAATCCAACAGGCTGCTGAATTGCAAAACCACCCTGAATATTATCTGCAACCACATTGTAGCCTTCGTAAATATCCCTGAGCTGCGACTGTTGAATAAATTTCCCATATTGTGCATGGAATACGGTTTTGTCGGTAACAGGGAAAGAAAATCCTAATCTTGGGCTTACCTGTGTAAAAGGTTCCATGTCAACCAGGTCAGTAGGATCAATCAGGTTGTCAACAAAACGAATATTATGAGGGTTTTTGAACGTTTTGCTATCGGTATCAATATAGTCTAATCTCAGACCAAAATTGACAACCAGATCGCTGAACTCCATTTTATCCTGTAGATAGTAAGCTGCAAAAATCGGATGTTTCGCACCGTTTATTCCTGCATCAGAAACATTACCCACCGCATCATAGCCATAGTTATCGACTCTGTCGTAGAAATCGTATCCTGAGCCCTGCGGAAGAGCACGTCTGAAGGTAGCAATACTGACTGGTGAGGGTAAAGAGTATCTTCTTATTGTATAATAATTCATATCTGCACCAGTCTTTAATTCATGGTGCTGACCAATTTGGTAAAGGAGACTGACCTTACCACCGAGACTGTTAGTCCTCTGTTTCCTATAAAGATTATAAGGTATTACCCCATTGGTAAAAGTAAATCCATAAGCTTTAAGGGTTGGCAAATATTGCCCATCAGAACGAAGGGTGGTTCCGACCTGTGAGTTTAATACAGAGTCACCGTAAGCGGTGATGTTGTCCTTAAAAATCGGATCCATATCAACATAATAATCACCGAAGTAGTTGAAAATCAAATCATAAAAAGCTCTGTCATTTAAGACCTGGGTAACTTTTATACTTGATGTAATAGTCTGTGCCTGATGCTCACCGGCTCTCTCAGCAGTCTGATAGTTTGTAATACCAACACCATTCCTGCTGTCGGTTCTGAGAAAGCTTCCGTTCAGCTTTATAGTAAAAGGATTAAAATCAAACGATAAATTTCCCTGAACCTGTACTTGTCTCTGTCCCTGGTTGAGTCTATAGCCATTTGGATAACTAAAATTTAAAGTATCTGCTGATACACCCAGGGCAGGATCAAAAATATTATTGTACGTAGCTCCCTGGTTGAATGCTACCGGGGTCCGGTTCCATGTATAATCACCGGCAACAAAGAACCTTATATTCTTCAGTGATGGAAAGATAGGTCCGCTTCCTGTCAACACATATTCGCTATAGCCGTATGAATAGGTATTGAGAAACTGATCACCAGTGGAAGTAAATTCATCTGTGATCCCTTCCATACTGAATTTGTAGCTTTCACCGCCGATCTTCGTCGTCGTTGAAATAATACCCGCATTAGCTCCGCCGTACTCTGCAGGGTAACCACCCGCCTGAAACTGTACTTCCTGAATTGCATTATTGATCGGAGCTGTCTGGGCTCCTCCAAAAACAGGATTGTTTACCAGAACCCCATCAACATAATATGCAACTGCATCCTGGCGGCCGCCTCTTACGTAAAGAGTACCACCCTGGTTAACAACACCGGTTTGAGTGCTCACAACCGCATTTACTCCGCGGATTGGCAGGTTCTCAATATCTTCCGATCTGACAATATTAACCGAGTTTGTCAGGTTTTTATTAATCAATGGTTTCGGGGCCACTATTTCAACTGTTCCGAGTTCATATGTTTCACTCGGCATTTGAAAGTTGGTCTCTGTTGTAACGTTTACAGAAACCTGAATGTTGGATTTGGTAACTTCTTTATACCCGATATAGCGTGCTACCAGCGTATAGGTGTTCGGCGGAACATTCAGAATGATATACTCGCCGTCAACGTTTGTAGCTGCTCCGAAATTGGTTCCATTAACAAGTATATTGGCTCCAATCAGAGGTTCACCGGTCTCAAGATCGGTAACTTTACCGACTATCTTACCGGATTGGGCAAATGAAGGTATCGCTGTTATCGTTATAAATACTAATAACGCTAATAAAGTAAATTTTGTTTTCATAACTCTTCATCTCCTTTTAAATTTCTCAATCCCTGGACCGAACCGGCGGAGGAATAACTTCCTTCAGGGTAAACTGCAGATTATTTGGGTTCCCGTATAAATACAAGTAATATCTTAGGTTTGCTGCCAGGTTATACGGACCTGTCACTAGAGTATCGGACCCGCCATCAACAGCAAAACGGAATGTATATTCTCCCGGTTCTATATTACCTGCGGAGTATGATCCTCCGAACTTTAAAGGGAGAGGATTAGTACCCGATGATGGATATACTACAATGGAATCACCCGGAACCAGCGCGGAAATATCATAACTCTTTGCTTTATTTGTATCCACATCAGCAGAAGCATGAACAAAATATAAATTCAAGCTATCAGCTGCAGGTTTGCTGCTGACGTAAATCTCGCCTTCGGCAATTTCAAAATTTGCGAATGTGCTTAATAGCGGATCGGGATCATATTCTCCTGCAAAAATTATATCTGTTCTCTCCCAGGTATTTATATCTATAGTTTTTGTATAGATCGTCGTACCGCCGCTGTTTTCTACTACAAAATTCAATTTGCCTGCATCGGCATCAAAGTAGTTTGTTGTTTCACCCTTTGCCAATGAAGAAGCAACCTGTTTTCCATCAATATATACAGTAATGGCATCAACATTATTACTCATATTGGCAATTTTTAATACGGAATAGACGGGACCGACAGGCGCGATCGTCGGCTCTTCTACGCAGCTATAGAGTATGCACCCCAGAAATATTGGAAGTAAAAACAAAAACTTCCTTTTGTTTTTTAACCGCATCTTTCACCTCACACAAAGTATTTTTTTATTCGATAGTTATTTGAATAAGATAGTTTTGTCTTTTTCAAAAAAATAGTAGCTGCCGATTGCCCGACAGCTACCTATTAATTACTTATCCGAAACATATGAAATAATTATTTCAGCAGCAACATTTTCTTTGATTGAACAAAATTGCCCGCCTGAATTTTATAAATATAAAGACCGGAAGCTAACTTTGAAGCATCAAAATTGACTTCATAATTACCTGCATCCTTGGTCGTGTTGACAAGTGTGGTAACTTCACTTCCAAGCATATCGTATACTTTAATTGAAACATTATTTCTTTCAGCGATTGAGTAACTGATCCGTGTAGTTGGGTTGAATGGATTCGGATAGTTCTGCGATAGATTAAATGTATAAGGATTATTGTTATTATCTTTAACACCATTTGGATAAAATTGAGGAATAGTAATGGTCGTGTTAACACCTACTAATTCAGCACCTGAAGATACCGGATAACCTGCTGAAACATTAACATTACTGCCCGGAATTGTATCAGCCTGGATAACCATGTGTACTGTGCAAATTGAATCATCCGTTACAGCATTTTTCTGTGACATACTTACATATCTCCAGTCCCTGAGCGGAGTTTCATCCGGGGTGTATTTAACCGGAGCAGTCCAGGTTTTACCACTGTCAACAGAATACGTGAACCATCCGGCATAGTAACTGTTTGCAATAGTATTAACTTCCAGATATTGATCTGTATTAGCCAGAAATGAAACAAAGAGTGCGTTATTATTCATTGCACCTGTAGAGACTCCTATAGTTGGTCTTGTAATGGGAATCATAACATCATTAGTTCCCGAATTATAGTTGTCATAATAAGGTACCATAGATGAATCTGCTATTACCATAGGTGAACCTCCGTTTACTGTCGGGGACCAGAAGCAAATTCTAGTCTCGGGATCAGATGGTCCATAAGTTCCTGCAATCGGATCAACGTGACCAATTTCAAAAACAGCTGCTGGTTGTCCGTTAAAGAAGGCAAGATCAACCCCACGGATACAACCCAAACTATCAACATCATTCCAGGCCCATAAGGTATCCGGATCGGACCAGGTTAAAGTACCGTCAGTTGATTCACGATAATACACATCGTTGCCAAATTCGTTGTCGCCAAGATATAATTGTCCTACTGTTCCGCTTGTTTCGTCATAAGCAAGTGAGTAAACCTCGGCCTGACCACCGGAAAAGTATTCATATCCGGAGAAAGTACAAGCATTATCACCGGTATTATTATATGCACCAACGTCAACGGTAACTGTTGTACTGATTGAACTCGTAAAAACATAATCTGAAGATCCCAAACCAAGAACTCTTGGCCATATTGGAGGACCTAAAGAAGAAGGTCCATCACCTGGATCGCAAAAATCAAAAGTACCGCTGCCGGCACTTTGATCGATAAATATTGCTGTCCTTGTAGTTCCGCCGCCGACTGCAGCATGAAGAGCAATAATTTCGGTACCATCATCAAAACCGTTTATTGAAGGATAACCGCTTCTCTCACCGGTTGTAGGAACATTGGCCGCAGCGAACCATGATGCTCCGCCATCAAGGCTGTTAAAATAAGCAACAGTTCTGTCTGTCCAGCCGGCAGTTTGCTGAGAAGCAATGAAAACTGCGTGAAGATTCTCGGGGCTAGATGGGTCCTGCCAGATCTCATCAGTTGTCCCGTTTGATTGAGCATCGTAACCTGAAAAGAGATTTGTGCCCACAAAATCGAAAGTTAAATCGCCGGCAACAATATTCGGATAAAATGTTTCCCCGATTTTAACTAAAGGATTGAAAGTCTTGGCATAAACCTCATCTCCCGTCAGTGTTAGGATTTTAGAAGTTTTGTTAATTTTTGGTTTATTTTGTGCCTGAGTCAACCCGAGAGTTAACACACAAAAAAGAGCCAAAAGAATAGTAGCATTTCGAAACATTGTGCTCTCCTATTTGTTTTTAGATTATTGATTATTGATTTTTCTTAAACTAACCCTCTCACAATCAATCTGCTATTTAAAAGCCCAGTCAAAATACGATAACATCTCATTTTTGTCAAGTTTTTGGGCCTTTATTAACTAATTGAAAATAACTCCATTCTTACTTCAATGTCAACATAGTTTATTCCCGCCTGTCTTTAAAATTGACCGGTAATACATCCCATATACCTTCTGTTGATAAAATCTTATTAATTGCTTTCTTGTTAATTGATCCGTCAAGACTAATAACCGTAAGCGCTTCTTTGCCCGATTCCAGGCGGGCTAACGACAGTCCGGCAATGTTAATGTTCTCATCTGCAAGTATATTTCCAACAGAGGCTAGCATACCTGGTCTGTCTAAATTTTTATAGAACAGCATGCTTCCTTCAGGCTTTAGTTCCACCCTGTAATTATCAATCATTACGATTCTGATTTCTTTATCACCAAAAACAGTACCGGCAAGGCTATTTCTGCCGACATCGCTTATAAATTCAGCAGTAATCAGATTTTTGAAACTTTGGTTTTCAGCCGACCGTATCTCGTTAAGACTGATACCCATTTCTTTGGCCAGCATCTGAGAATTTATGAGGTTTACTGTTTCATCGGATTTCTGAGACAGAAACCCCGTTAAAAAACTCCTGGCTAATATCTCAGAAAATGAATGAAGGAATTCTCCGCTCAGGTTGATATTCAGATTTTTAAGGTGTGCCTTATTGAGCTGTGCCAGCATCTCGCCCAAACTTTCTGTTAATTTGATGAAGGGTTTTAATTCTTCATTTTTAAGCGCTTCTATTGATACTGCATTGACTGCACCCTTCAAAGTATTAGTATTGAACAGACTGGTAATTTGTTCAGCGATCTGCACGGCAACTTTTTCCTGGGCTTCTTCTGTGGAGGCGCCGAGATGAGGAGTGGTTAATACTTTAGGGTGCTGTATCAGGTCCCCTGATAAATCGGGGGGCTCGTTTGTGTATACATCCAGTGCGGCTGCCGATACTTTGCCGTTGTTCAATGCTTCAATAAGTGCAGTCTCATTTACAATTCCTCCCCTTGCGCAGTTAATTATTTTAACACCATCTCTGCATTTCTTTAAAGTTTCTTCTGAAAGAAGGTTTTCAGTATCCTCATTCAATGGCACGTGTACGGTTATAATATCAGAGTCACTATATATTGTGGCCAGATCAGCAAAATTTACTCCAAGTTTGTTTGCAGCTTCTTTTGAGAGAACCGGATCATAACCGATTACATTCATACCAAATGCTCTTCCCCTGATCGCAACTTCCCTTCCTACTTTGCCCAGCCCTATTACGCCGAGCGTCTTTCCTTCGAGTTCTGTCCCTTTAAACTTTTTGCGCTCCCACTTCCCTGCTCTCATCGACTGGTTCGCCTGTGCAATATTTCTGCACATTCCCAGCATTAATGCCATTGTATGCTCTGCAGTTGAAACTGTATTGCCGCCGGGAGTGTTCATCACTATTATCCCTTTTCGTGTAGCTGCGTGAACATCAATATTATCTATACCTGTTCCTGCCCGGCCAATGACAATCATTTTATCCATCTGAGAAATTAACTCAGCTGTAACCTGAGTTTCACTGCGTACCACTAATGCATGATACTCTTTAATAATAGATTTTATTTTTTCGGAAGGCATACCGGCTTCGAAAGTAACTTCAAAGCCGGCTGATTCAAGAATTGTTTTACATTTCTTATCAACCGCATCGGTAATTAATATTTTATACATAAACTCCCGATGGGATTTGAAAAAAAAATCAGGTTCAGGCTATTGCGGAATTTAGTCTCTGAACTATTTGTCCCTTAGGAACAGCTCCGATAATAGTATCCTTCAGCTTACCCTCCTTGAAGATTAAGATAGTAGGGATGCTGCGGACACCGAATTTAATGGCTGTCTGCTGGTTGTTGTCTACATCAAGCTTCCCGATTTTCGCTTTGCCTTCATATTCATCAACCAGTTCTTCAACTATTGGCGCTATCATTTTACAGGGGCCGCACCAGGTTGCCCAGAAATCAATAAGCACCGGCTTATCTGATTTTACAACTTCTTCATCGAAGTTGTCATCTGTTATTGTTATTGTTTTCATTTGATCATCCTTATATAAACTGAATTAAATTACTTTGTCGCCCTGACCAACATAATTAACGCTGTCTTCTCCTCCGTCAGCATTTATTACTCCTCCGGAGATCCATTCCCCGCCGTCTCTGCATAATACTGAAATAACTTTTGCTATATCGCCGGGGGTAGTTAACCTGTTTCGGGGATTTTTTTTCTTTGCTACTTCAATCATCGGAACATTGCCGGGGATTTTCCTTAGTGCAGGGGTGTCTGTTACACCAGCCATAATTGAATTAACGGCAATTTCCATTTCACCCAACTCTGTGGAAAGCTGCCTTACATGTGATTCCAGTGAGGCTTTTGCTGCCGAAACAGCACCGTAATATGGTATTACAGCTTTGCTTCCCGAACTGGTCATCGCAAATATTCTGCCTTTATGCATAAAAAGGTTTTCTTTAACTAACTCCTGAACCCAGTATACAAGAGAGTGGGCCATTACATCAAGAGTCATTTCCATCTGTGCTTTTGTTATCGGCTGTTCTTCATTTTGCTGTATAAAGGGTTTAAGTGTACCGAAGGCAAGTGAGTGCATAAGCACTTTAATAATGGGCTTCCCGCCGGCGATATTCTTTATCTTATCAATAACTTCATTTCTTTTTTCGGCATCGGCGGCATTAACGTTAAAAAAAATTGCTTCAGAACCATTTGATTTTATATCGTTTACAATACGATCGACATTGTGCATTGTTGCCTGCCGGTCAAGATGCACCCCGAATATATTGTAGCCGTCCTCTGCAAGCTTCACTGCAACAGCCCCGCCGAATCCTGAAGAAGCTCCTAGTATTACCGCCCAGAGTCTTTCATTTGCGTTCTGTGCCATACCTTCTCAATGCCTTTTCATGTTAAATTAAATCGGAATTTAAATAATACAAAAATGATGTAAGTTATACAATTATAGTGAGAATATTCGGCTTTTGCGAATTGCAGATTTTGCCGGTTGGGAAAGACTATTTTCTGCATACAAGGCTCAGGGCATCATCACCCAGACAATTTGTTATATCCTGAATTAATTGATCAGTCAGTCCGACTCTCTTATCCTTTAAACTGAACCTGTGGGGTTTTGATCCATTGTTTATAAGATCGATATATAAAGGTGTACTTCCTTCACTTGTATTTAGAATCTCTTTTAGTTCAGAAATTTTTTCAAGCGGATGCCGTTTTTTGTCGATATAAATTTTAAGACTTTCAGTCAGTTCAGCTTTGGTCTCCTGCAGAGGTATCACTTTATCAATATGCAGCTTTATAGCATCTCCGCTGCTTTCAGTTTTTCCAATTATCAATACGCATTCCTCTTCCTGGATATATTTACCGTATTCCTCATATATCTTTGAGAACATAAGGCATTCACAGGAGCCGGAGAAATCATCTAATTTAAAGAACGCCATTTGTCTGTTTGATTTGTCAATTTTTGTTTTCAGTTCAGTGATTACACCGCAGGCTCGCACCACATCGGAATCCTCAAGTTTCTCAGTATCCCCAAGCTGAATTGAAGCAAAAGATTTGTATTCAAGCTCGAATTTTCTTAATGGGTGATCGGTGACGTAAAAACCAAGAACTTCTCTTTCTTTCGCAAGTCTTTCCTTTGCAGTCCATTGAGGCAGCTCAGGCAGAACTGGTTCCGATAACTTTACAACTTCCGCCATTTCACCGAACAGACTGTTTTCAGCATTCATTACCGAATTGCGTGCTTTGTTGCCGTAGTCCAGTGCAGTTTCAACAGCAACAAGCTGTCTGGAGCGAATGTTATTAATTGAATCAAGAGCGCCTGCAAGTACTAAGCCTTCAAGAGCACGCTTGTTAACAATATGTGTATCAACACTGGCGCAGAAATCAAATATGCTGGTAAAATCTCTCCCGATCTTTTCTCTTGTTCTGATAATTTCTTCAACTGCAGGTATACCGACATTCTTAATAGCCGACATACCGAACCGTATCTTCCCATCCTGCACATCGAATGTTACTGAAGGATTGTTCACATCCGGCGGAAGTACTTCGATCTTTAATTTACGGCAGTCCTCAAGGAAAAGAGCAACTTTATCTGAATTGCCGAATTCATTTGTAAGGTTGGCGGCAAGAAATTCTGCAGTGTAATGAGCCTTAAGATATGCCGTCTGGTATGCTACATAACTGTAGGCAACGGCATGACTCTTATTAAACCCGTAGTTTGCAAACTTATCAATGGCATCAAAGATCTCTTCGGCTATTTTTTTCGTTATCCCGTTCTGTATGGCCCCGGCAGTGAACTTTTCTTTCTGCTGTTTCATTGCAGCAAGATCTTTCTTACCCATTGCACGGCGCAGGATGTCTGCTTCCGCAAGACTCATTCCCCCGACTTTGTTTGCAATCTGAATAACCTGTTCCTGGTAAACAATTATTCCATAAGTTTCTTCAAGTATCGGCGCGAGAATGTCATGCTGGAATTCTACTTTTTTATAACCGAACTTCCTGTCGATAAAATCGTCTATGAAATCCATAGGACCCGGACGGTATAAAGCATTCATTGCTGATAGGTCATTCAGACTTGTCGGTTTTAATTTCTTAAGGTATTCCCTCATCGGGGCAGATTCAAACTGAAATACGCCTGTCGTTTGTCCTTTTGAAAATAGCTGCAGCGTCTTTTCATCATCGAGGGGAATATTATCGATGTCGATATCTATGTTGTGATTCTTTTTAATTAAAGCAAGCGCATCCCTGATAATCGTTAAGGTACGAAGTCCCAGGAAATCCATCTTCAGCAGTCCCCAGCTTTCAATTTCTTTCATATTATACTGGGTTACTATATCTGTCTGGGAAACAGCATTTGCCAGAGGTACATAATTGCTTACTTCATCGGGAGTGATTACAACTCCGGCTGCATGCTTTGAAGCATTCCTGTTCATTCCTTCAAGTACTTTTGCGTACTTGATTAAATCCTGTATGTCGTTCTCTTTGGAATCCTTTACCCATTTTAATTCAGGTACTTCTGCCAGCGCCTGGTCAATAGTAAATACTTTACCGAACTTAGAAGGAATAAATTTTGTTATCTTGTTGACAATAGGTATGGGAATCTTTAGTACACGGGCGACATCTCTTATCACCGCTTTGGAAGAGAGCCTGTTGAAAGTAATGATCTGGCTGACGCAATTGTTTCCGTATTTTTTCCGTACATAGTCTATTATTTCACCGCGTTGATCATCTGCAAAATCCACATCTATATCAGGCATCGATTTACGAGCAGGGTTAAGAAATCTTTCAAAGAGCAGATTATATTCGAGAGGATTTATGTTCGTAATACCAAGCGTGTATGCAACCAGGCTGCCCGCCACGCTCCCGCGTCCGGGTCCTACAGGTATATTCATTCTTTTAGCTGCATTAATAAAATCCTGAACTATTAAAAAGTATCCGGCAAATCCCATTTTTTTGATCGTCTCTATCTCAAAATCAAATCTTTCCTTAACCTCAGAAGTAATATCCTTCACTCTTCTCTTCAAACCATCGTTTGCAAGGAGTTCAAAATATTCTTCAGCATTTTTTGCAGGTACGTGCTCGGGAATCGGGAACTGCGGATAAAAATGTCCCTCGGTTTCCAGTTTCAGATCTATCTTGGAATCAATCTCAAGTGTATTCTCAACAGCTCCTTTATATTTTTTAAAGAGCTTGATCATTTCTTCCTGGGATTTGAAATAAACCTGGTCTGTTCCGTAGCGAAGCTGCCGGTAATCGGCGCCGTTTTTATCGGAAAGAAGCAGCAGAATGTTATGAGCGTAAGCGTGGTCGGGTTCAATATAATGGCAGTCGTTTGTTGCTACTAATTTTATCCCGAGCTCTTTTGAAAGCCTCGGCATTGCCTCAAGAATAGGTTTCTCAACATCCATATTGTGATCCTGGATCTCGAGATAAAAATCCTCCTCGAAGATATCCTTAAATATTTTGGCTGTCTCGCGGGCTTTATCGTAATTTCCGTTAACAAGATGCACCGATACTACGCCTCCGGCACAGGCGGATGTACAAACCAGGCCTTCCCTGTATTTTCTCAGCAGTTCAAGGTCTATTCTTGGTTTATAATAAAATCCTTCTGTATGCCCGAGGGTGGAAAGTTTTGATAGATTCTGATATCCGATTTTATTTTTAGCAAGAAGGATCAGATGACTGTAGTGTTTCGATTTTTTTCTGCCGTTTTCATTTTCTTTCGCTCTGTCGAACCTTGAACCATCGGTAACAATGTAAGCTTCCATTCCTACAATCGGTTTTATCCCTTCTTTGATTGCTTTCTTGTAGAACTCGGCAATACCGTACATTACACCATGATCAGTTAGAGCAACCGAATGCATGTTGTTTTTTTTGGCAGCCTGTAGAAGACTGTCAACAGTACATGCCCCGTCCTGTAAACTGTAGTGCGTATGATTATGTAAATGAATAAAATCCGACATGAAAAAAATGAAATTTTTTATTGGAAGAGTTCAGTTATACTTCGATGCAAGTTAAAAAAAATCCGGAACTTTTTTGGAGCGTTTACGCATAAAGAAAAAATAAATAAATTTATTTTAATGTATAACTATCGACTGACTACATAGTGACCTCCTCCTCATCCCTGCCCTCTTTCCATCCCTCAGTCCTTCCGTCTCCCCGTCTCTCAGTCCCTCCTTCTCCCTCCCTTCTGCCTACTAATTCCTGCCTACCGCCTGCTTCCAGCCGACCTCAGACTTCCGACCTCCCTCAGTCCCTTCCGTCTCTTCGTCCCTCAGTCCCTTCCGTCTCTTCGTCCCTCAGTCTCCTCGTCTCTCAGTCCCCCCGTCTCCTCCTCCCTCAGTCTCTCCCTCTCCCCGTCCCTCTCTCAGTCCCTCAGTCTCCCCCTCCCTCAGTCTCCCTCTCCTCCCTCTTTTGACATTTTTGTCATATGTAAATTTATTCAACATTCAAAATGTTCGTTTTTAGCTCGTTTTCGCAGTGTCTCATTATGAGTCCTTCAGGCCTTTAAAAGGCCTCCAACAGGCCTCAAAATACGGTGTAAATTGGATGACTGACATTTTGTCAGTATGTTGAGGTTTTCAACAGGGAAAAAGTACTTAAAATTCATTGAAGGGTGACCTGGAATTCCGGAAAGTTCAACAAAAAGTTCCGCCCGACAATGACCCGGATTCTAACGGGTTCATCTCTCTTTGTGTTTATCGTTTCTAATTAACTATCGAATCCGTTAGTTGAATTTAATCTTTACCAGTATGACCAAAACCGCCTTCTCCCCTTTTTGTCTTCAGTAGGTCTGAATTCTCTTGAAGATCTGCCCTGTAAACTTTTGATAAAACTAACTGGGCAATACGCTCCCCTCTTTTTATAACAAAATCCTCTTTGCTGAAATTCATCATTATTATTTTAATTTCACCGCGGTAATCAGAATCGATTGTTCCGGGGGAATTAAGGATGCCTATTCCGTGCTTTACTGCAAGTCCGCTCCTTGGCCTGACCTGTAGTTCAAAGCCCTCTGGAATTTCAACCACAAGGTTGGTAGGAATAAGACCAATCTCTCCCGCTTTTAGTATCAATTCTTTTTCAACAACTGCCCGTACATCCATTCCTGCGCTTCCATGAGTTGTATAATGCGGCAGTTCGACATCTTCAAAACCGGTTTCAAGCCTTTTAACTTTTATAATAATATTTTCAGAATCCATTTAACTCCTGTTCTGTTTTAATGCAGCCAGCCTTGTACGGATAAAATCAATCTCCTTCTTTTCAAAGACGAATAAATAAAGAATGAGAGAAAATACAACGAGCAGCAGAACTTTATAAATAAATAATAGATGACCGGTGTAATAAAGATAATAATACACTGTTCCTGCAGCAAGAATAGCTAAAAATATCTTACTGAGTTTCGAAAGCTCGTATTCGATTTTGTAAAATTTTTGAGTGACTATATACAGACTTAAGGCCATAGCAAAATAAGCCGCAAGCGTTGCGATGGCAGCTCCCATCATCCCCATAGTAGGAATAAGTGCAAAGTTCACACCGATGTTTACTGCTGCTCCCAGGCCTGTTATAAAAGGGACGTAAATACTTTTCTCTTCGATAAAAATGCCCGCCGTAAAAATTACGTAAAGTCCGTTAAACATATAACCAAACAGAATGACAGGCACAATGCTCAGCCCGCTCCAGAAATCTTTTTGAATTATGGTATGTCCGAAAAAGTTTATCTTAACAATATCACTGATGAACAGTGAGACAATCACAAGGATCAGGCTTGCTGCTATTGTGAAATACGTTAATACTTTTGAGAAAAGTTCTTTTGCATTTTTTTCCTCTGCATTCTGCAGAAAGAAAGGCTGCCAGGCATACTGAAACATACTTACAAAAAGCATCATAAAGATCCCAAGCTTATAGTTTGCTCCGTAAATACCGACGGTTGACAGGTCGGTAAGGTGACTTAGGATCGGTTTGTCTATCCCCTGTACAAGCATTGAGGCAAGTGCAGCCGGAAGATAAGGAATACCGAATTTCAGCAGCCTCTTTAATAATACTGTATTTATTCTCAGCCTGATATTTTTCAAGACCATCGGAAAAGTCAGTACAAAAGAAACAAGGGAGGCAGCCAGGTTGCTGACAAACACAGCTTCAATTCCCCATTTCAATTTCAGAATAAGGAAAAGATTCAAAACAACGTTGACGATAATGTTAATCAGCTTAAAAGCTGCAAACCTTTTTGCCTTACGCTGCAGGCGGAGTTTCAGGAAGGGAATTACACAGATTGCATCCACGAACATAATAGGAATAACATAGTAAATTAGATGTATCGAGACTGAAGGCAGATCAAACCCTGTGTAAACAAGATTTCTGAAGAAGAGAATAAGAAACGAAAGTGCTATGCCTGCTCCGAATACAGACAGATAAGGTGTAGAGAAATTATCTTTTTCATCTCCGATTTTAGGAAAGGAAGCGTATTTAAGATAAGCCGCATCCATTCCATAAATAAAGAAAATATTGAAGATCATTATGAAAGAATAAAAGTTGGTATAAATACCGAATTCGGCTTCAGAGAAGACATGAGTATAGAAAGGCACCAAAAGAAAAGTAAGGAACCTGCCTACCATCGTGCTTATACCGTAGATGGCAGTATCCTTTGTCAGTTCTTTAAGTTTATCGAAAATCATCAGAGATCATCTCATCTTTATATTAAGTGAGATATCAAGAGCTTTAACACTGTGGGTAAGAGCGCCTGCCGAAATGTAATCAACTCCTGTTTCAGCAATTTCTTTGACGGTATCGAGGTTTACCATTCCTGAAGCTTCTACTTTGCATTTTCCGTTAATGGTCTTCACGGCTTCTTTCATCATTTCCGTCTTAAAATTATCCAGCATTATAACATCAACATCACATTTCAAAGCTTCTTTTACCTCTTCAAGGTTTTTCGTTTCGACTTCAATCTTCAACGTGTTATCTTTATTCTTTCTCCACATTTTGCAGGCTTTTACAGCATTAGTTATTGATCCTGCAACTTCAATATGGTTATCCTTAATCAGGAACATATCATAAAGCCCCATCCTGTGATTTTCCGCGCCGCTTAACTTTACTGCAAGCTTATCAATTTCTCTTAAACCCGGGGCTGTTTTTCTGGTATCAATGAGTTTAGCTTTTGTATGCCTGATCCTTTCATTAAACTGATGAGCCAGAGAAGCTATGCCGCTCATTCTTTGAAAGAAATTGAGGGCTGTTCTCTCAACCGTCAGTATTGACCTTGCATTCCCCTCAACCACGGCACAGATTGTTCCGGGTAAAACTTTATCTCCGTCAGAATAATATTTAGTGAATACCACTTCAGGATCAAACTCCCTGAAACAGGCTTCAGCTATTTCAAATCCCGCAAGTACTCCTTCCTGTTTGACAAGGAATTCTGCCGCTGCAGATTTATCTTCAGGTATAGTAGCCAGGGTTGTTATATCCCCTGTTTTTATATCCTCTTCAAGCGCACGTTTAATTATTTGTTTTATAGAATCAGTCATCATACCGTCTCAAAATATTGTGTCACTGCTTTCATAAAGAATTCTGGAGGTCTGACCGGCTTCCTTGTTTCCATATTGATGAACACCAGGACAATATATCCCTCAACAATAATAATATCCCTCTCTTTGCTTCTGATGGTATGATCGATATGTACCTTTAATTCAGGAAGGTTTTCAACTCTCGTTTCAACCTCAAGCAGTTCATCATAAAAAGCCGGGTTTTTGAATTTTAAAACAGCCTCACGAACGGGCATCTGGTAACCGCTCTTTTCTATCATACTATATGGTAGTCCATGCTCGCGCATCATCTCAGCTCGGCCTACCTCGAAATACTCAAAATATTTCCCATTGTACACATACTTCATCTGGTCGGTATCTGCATAACGGACACGTATATCAGTTTTATGTATCAGCATTTTATATCAGAAATTTATGAAGCAAAGTTATGAAAAAGATAAGTGTTATGGAATTTTGGAAACTTATATTTCATCCGTCTCCATTGAACTTCAGATTAAAAATATATATAACATATTCTTAGTATTTCTTTCAACAAAATAATCCCAAAAAATGCATTGAACCGTCCTTGAACCGTCCTTCCTACTGCCTAACTACGGGACTAATCCCACCCTTCCCCGGCTTATTTGCAAACCGGAACCACTGCCTGCGTCTATTTTAAATTGAACTCTTTACCTGGTTTTGCTTTATAATGAATAAGCCGATAGGGGGATAAATGTCCAAAAAACAGTACCCGGTCATTACTATAATGAAAAAGGAGTGTGAATAAGGAAGCGAAGTAAAAAAGGAAATAAGGAACTGATTTACTACTCTGTATAAGCACCCATCCTGCCGAATTTCTCAAGCCGGTTCTGGATCAGCTTATCCGGTTTCAATTTAATAAGAGCAGCAAGTTCTTCTTTCAAAATATTTTTCAGTGTGTCAGCTATAGCCTGGTGATCTGTGTGTGCACCCCCGGTAGGCTCTGGAATGATCCTGTCTATTATTTTCTGTTCCAGAAGATCTGGTGCAGTTAACTTAAGCGCCTCTGCTGCCTGCTCTTTATAATCCCAGCTTCTCCATAAAATGCTGGAACAGGATTCAGGAGAAATAACTGAATACCAGCAGTTCTCAAGCATAAGGATCCTGTCGCCAACTCCGATACCGAGAGCCCCGCCGCTTGCACCCTCCCCGATTATGACGACAATAATAGGAACGGTTAGCCGGCTCATCTGGAAAAGATTCCTTGCTATTGCTTCAGCCTGTCCCCTTTCCTCAGCTTCTATACCGGGGTAGGCTCCGGGAGTATCGATCATTGTTATGACAGGTTTATTAAATTTTTCGGCAAGCTTCATAAGCCGCATCGCTTTACGATAGCCCTCCGGATTGGGCATTCCGAAGTTTCTGTAAAGATTTGATTTGGTATCACGCCCTTTTTGATGACCGATTATCATCACCTTATATTCATCAAGCTCTGCAAGCCCTCCGACTATAGCTTTATCATCCTTATAGTTCCTGTCGCCATGAAGTTCGATAAAATTATTTGTCATTCCGTAAATATAATCGAGGGTAAATGGTCTGTCGGGATGTCTTGCAAGCTGAACTCTCTGCCACCTGGTAAGATCCTTGTAAATGCCTTCTTTCAATTGTCTAACCTTATCTTCAAGTTTAACAATCTCCTTTGCAATATCCATCTTGTCGGAATACTTCTTCATCTCCTCAAGGCGTGACTCAAGCTCATGTATCGGTTTTTCAAAATCAAGTATTGTCTTAGCCATGTCAGGAACGTCTTGTCAGCATTTTGTTTAATGATTTAGCCAGAATTTCGAGATCAAACCAGATATTCTGATTTTTTGCGTAGAGAATATCCAGTTTTTCCTCATCTTTTTTCTCAACATTTTCGATATACCACAATCCTGTCAGTCCTTTTTTCCCCAGATAGAGATCTTTGTATCCGGAGGGATTTTTGGGTCCTACAAAACTCATTCTCCCCAATAGAACATCGGGAACTTTCAGGATAAACTGACTAAAATCAGAATTGCGGGAACTAAGTATCGCGGTCAAATATATGAAAGGATAGACTAAAAACAAAACAAACAGAGCAAGCGAATAATCGAATAAAGCCTTGAAAAATTTCATTACAGGACTGGTAATATTATATTTTATTCCGATTAGAGGAATTTCATCAAGAACAGAAACAGAAGCTTTACCAATAAGAAAATCAAGGTTATTCCCGATAATCTTAAATTCAGTATTTTCATTCTGACTGTCTGAGACTACCGACATCATCTGAGAGTATGAAAGTTCCTCCGGTGAAAATATTACCTCATCAATTCCCTTTTCACGGATAACTTTAATTATATTTTCTATGCTTCCGACCACTTCCCATTCACCGATTGTCTTACCAATATCTTTTGGCGTCTGGCTGATTAAACCTGCAATTGTATGATAATCAGTTTGTTTCGACTTTAAAGTATCGGCAATTTTAACTGCTGCCTCATTAATCCCCACTATGAGAGTTCTCCTTCTAAGGTATAAATCCCTCCTTATGCCAATTTTAAATCCCAGCTTCAGAATTACTCTCCACAATACCAGCATCACAAACAGCAGTATATAAGTAATAATAACGATGGCCCTGCTGTATGCGAAATCTTTGAAGAAAAATGTTAGCGAGGATAGTATGAAGAAACTGGTAAAGACGGCAGCTAATGTCTTTAAAATAGATAAACTTTCTCTCCTGTATACACCGTAAACTGAAGCGACAAGAATATATGAAAGCGCAGGAATGGTAAAGACAATGGGAAAACTGAATTGAGGAAAGCCTCTCCAAGTTCTGATGGACTGATATATCGATTCAGAAATTATAAGTGAAAGGTCATAGAAAATGAAATCCAGAACGATGGCAAGTAGAATCAATTTCCGCTTACCGAAGAAAGATAAAATTTTTCTTATACCGATGGCGGTTCGAAGTATAAACTGAACCAGCAGTGAACTTGACAAATGCTTCTTCACAAACAGATGCATTGCATCATAGAAGAATTTGGTTTCATCAAGACTACTCCGTCGCGTGCTTTCACCTTTGTAATGAATAATCTGCGTTTCATGAACATAATAAACCTTATAACCCGCCTGTTGAATTCGGTAGCATAGATCAAGGTCCTCGCCGTACATAAAGTAATCTTCATCGAACCCCCCGGTATTTTCATATACTTCTTTTCTCATCATCATAAATGAACCTGAAATAGCATCAACTTCATAAGATTCATTTTCATCTTTATAGGTAAGGTTGTACCTTGCGAATAATCCCGAATTGGGGAAAAGGCTGCTTAATCCCGTTACCTTGCAGAAAGATGTCCACGGACCAGGGAAGCTCCTTCTGCAGGCAAGCTGAAGCGTTCCGTCAGGGTTCAATATTTTACATCCCGCCAGACCGACTGAAGGATGACTTTCGAAAAAAGAAATCATCTTTGTGAAAGTATCTTCGCTTACGATTGCATCAGGATTGATAAGCAGAATGAATTTCCCTTTAGCAATTTTTAATCCCTGGTTATTTGCTTTACCGAAACCCAGATTTTTATCATTCGCGATAAGTTTGACTTCAGGAAATTTATCGGAAATAAAATCCACGCTTCCGTCGGATGAGGCATTATCAACAATTATTATTTCATAACTGAGACTGCCGGCTGCTTTGTGGATGGAGTGGATAAGATTTTGTAAGAATTCTTTTACGTTATAATTAACAGTGATGATGGAAAGATCCAATTCAAGCCTCTTTAAAGAATACCAAGGGCACTTCTTATTCTAAGTTTCCAGACCATAACTACAGCCTCTCTTACAATCTTCTTAGACATCTTAGACGTTCCTTTAACACGATCGACAAATACTATTGGTATTTCACCAACCTTAAAGCCTTTTTTCCAGACTTTGAATGTCATCTCAATCTGGAAAGCATATCCATTGGATTTTATCTTGTCAAGGTTTATCGATTCAAGCACACTCTTCCTGAAACATTTGAATCCGCCTGTAGCATCCTGAATAGGCATGCCGGTAATGAATCTCGTATACTTATTTGCAAAATAGCTTAATAAAAGTCTTCTCATCGGCCAGTTTATTACATTCACTCCCCTTACGTACCTGCTGCCGAGAACCAGGTCATATGTTTTAACAGCCTCAAGAAAATTCCTGATTTCCTTCGGGTCGTGTGAAAAATCAGAATCCATTTCAAAGACATAATCGTAATCGTGCTGAAGAGCATATTTGAAACCGGCAATGTAGGCAGTACCAAGTCCGAGTTTTCTGCTGCGGCGGATCATTTTAACCCTCGGCTCCTGTTTTGATAACCCTTCAATATAATCCCCGGTGCCGTCAGGAGAATTATCATCTATAACCAGTATGTCAAGATCACTGTAACTACTCAGGAGGATAGGAATAAGCCTGCTTATATTATCCATTTCATTATATGTCGGTGTAATTACAAGAGTTTTTTCTGGCATATGTCTGTTAAATGAGTATGAGAAGGGAATTTTTTAATTTCATCAACCTAATTATAATGCCCCTTTCCAAAAAGTACAACAAAAATAGTACGGAAAATGATTTTAAAATCCATCCGGAGCGACATATTCTCGATATAAAAGAGGTCATACCGTAATTTAACCTTCACATCCTCTATATTTTCATCATATTTGTGCTTAACCTGGGCCCAGCCGGTAATACCCGGGCGGACTTTAAGCCGTCTTTTATAATACGGAATCTCTTCAGCCAGCTTTTCAACAAAGAAAGGTCTTTCAGGCCGGGGGCCAACCATACTCATTTCACCTTTCAGAACATTTATCATCTGAGGAATCTCATCAATACGGAGCTTTCTGATTATTTTACCTGCTCGTGTGATACGGGGATCATCCTTTATGGACCAGACAGGCCCTGTCCGTTCTTCTGCATCCACAAACATTGAGCGGAATTTGATCATTCTGAAAAGTTCGCCGTTCATTCCGCATCTTTCCTGGGTAAAGAAAATGGGTCCCTTGCTATCAAGTTTAATGGCAATAGCGGACAATATAACAATGGGAAAAGAGATCGTGAGAATGATGAAAGATATCAGAACATCAAGAATCCTTTTCAATCGTTTTTCCCATTCGGGCATCAGCTGAGGCATAATGTCGATAAGGGGAATGCCATAAATCTGGGAAGTTCTGGCCTGGCCGCTCAGGATTTCATAAAGATCAGGAACAATTTTAAGTCCCACATTTTTAGGTTCACACTTACCTATAATTTCAATCAGGATATCATTATTCTCCCTTTCGAGAGCGATGATCACCTCTTTGATATTGTTTTCATCGATTAGCTTTTCAATGTTGTGAATAGAACCGATAACTGTAATTCCATTCTCCTGTTTCCCGACATTTGATTCTTTAACGGCAACATATCCTATAGCATCAAGTCCCAGCGCTCTATGTTCTTCAAGCTGATTTCCGACCTCCACAGCCTTCTTATTATACCCGATAATTAAGGCATTCTTTCTGCCGATACCTTTAATTAAAAGATTACGCTGAACGCTGCGGATTATAAGTCTGCCCCCGCCGACAAGCAATATAAACAGTCCCCAGTATATAAAAATAAGTATCCTGTTGGCAGAAGCTACGCCATGCAGATAATCATCAACAAATATAACGATGAATAGTATAAATATTCCGAAGAAAGAAGCCTTAAAAAGAGTAGATATCTCATCAAAGCGCGAAGCAGCAAACCAGGTACGGTACATCCCCACGAACATAAAAATTATCACCCAGTAGAAGTAAATGATAAGCATCGGAATAAAAAACTCCGGTGTAACCAGCAGCCTGAACCACCCCGACTCCACCCTCAACTTAAAGAAAATAATAAACGCCAGATTTATAGTTAGAAAATCAGTAAGCAGAACAATTATTTTTTCTAATGTTTTTGACAAAACAGGTTTACCATTTTTCGGATTTTGGTAAAATCAGACCTATAATAAATCCCAATCCCCAGAATAAATGCATCAGGAATATCAGAAATGGGATAAATAGAATGTAATGAAACTGACTGATTTTCAGATATCTGATGGAAGTTGATAAACTGATAAAAAAATGTAAGGCGATTATAAGTAGTAGAATTTCAAAGTAAATAAATTTAAGGAACAGAATAACAAGCAGACCTATAACCACAAGTGAAAAAATACCGGGTATTAAGTGCACAAGCTTCAATGCATCAGGATGCTTCTTAACCACATTCACTCTAAGAATACCATACCTGAAAAGTTGTTTAAGAAATCCTGTAATTGTAGACCTGGGATAATAATATGTTTTAATCTCTGGTGAATAAAAGATTTTATATCCTTTCTGCCTAATCCTCCAGTTTATTTCGGCATCTTCAGATATTGAGAATTTCTCTTCAAAGTATCCTATTTCCTCAAAAAGTTCTTTTCTATATGCAGCATAGACAACAGTATCTACAAATTGTTCCCTTTTGCTCCATCTGTATGAAGCGCTGCTTATACCAAAAGGAAGTCCCATCACCTGACCAATCAGCTTCTGCCTGAATGTCTTTCCTATATTAATCTGCGTACCTCCCGTCACCTTCACATTTTTTTCATTTAAAAATTTATTATTCAGGCTGATAAATTGACGATCAATTATAGTGTGTGCACCCAGTATCACAATAACATCTCCTGACGAATTTTTAATCCCGATATTTAATGCCCTGGGTGTCATTTTCTGTGGGTTCTGATAAATCTTCAAACCTGTAAATTTCTTCTGATATTCCTTCAAAATTTCAGGAGTCCTGTCAGAGGAACCTCCGTCAACTATTATAATCTCAATTAATGTGCAATCATAATTCTGGCTCAAAATAGAATCAATACAATTCCCGATATATTGTTCCTCATTAAGGCAAGGGATGACAATAGAAAATTTAAATTGTTTTTGTTCCATATATATTCTTTTTGCAAGCCAAAAATATAATAATTCCAGCTAAATTATCAGTGAATCCCGGAAAAGGTTTTTAATTAGTTCAGGCTCTCATAAAGATGGAGGAGGATTTTACTATCGTTTTCCCAGTTATATTTATTTATGACGGCATTTCTGCCGTTTTCCCCTAAATTATTTCTATCGCCCTTTAATTTTATAATTTCTTCCGCAAAACTTTCCGGGTTATCAGATCTGAATACTCTTCCGCACTTAGTCTCTTCAACAATCCTTTTTAGGGGCTCGGCGTCAGAAACTAAAACAGGTTTGCTTTGAGACATATATTCAAACAGCTTATGAGGGATAGTAGTATTTATAAAATCATTATTCGGCTGCGGGATTAAACATATTGAGGCAGCAGATAAATATGAGTTGACTTTATTATGCCCGGCCCAGGGAACGAAGTCAACATAATTTTCAAGTTTATTTTTTCTTGTAAGTTCAATAAGAGGTTCAACAGAAGGTCCATTTCCAAGTATAACCAATAAAATATCCGGTATTTTTACCTTAACTATATTTAACGAAAGTATAGGAGTGTCCAGTCCTCTTTCAGGGCTAACCCTCCCGGAATACATTATAACAAATTTTTTGCGGTATTTTTCTATTAACAATTCATCAATGTTCGATTTGGCAAAAGAATTAATATCAACCGTATTAGATACGATGCTGATTTTATCTTCTACAACACCCATGTCTAATAGTCTTTTCTTATTCTCATTTACTACAGTTATTATTCTATCCGAAAATCTAATACAGAACCTGTCAAGGATTTTTGCTAACCGGTAATTTTTGAAGATCAGATTAATTAGTCCTTTTTTCTCAAAAAACCTTAGAGCCTCTGGATAATTTTCGTGCATATCATATATCACCGGAATTCCGAATAAAAATTTCATTATTAAAGCAAGCGGGGCCATTGGCAGATCGTGAGCATGAATAATCTCGGGCTTTCGTTTAACAACGAAGCTTAATGTTTTAAATATATACCTGGGATTAAAAAAGATGGGAAAGTTAATAATTTTATTCAGATATTGTTTCGCAAATGGTGCACTCAACCTTTCAATTTTGCAATATTGAAAATCGATGTCTCCTCCTTGTGAAAATTTGTTGCAAATTACAGTAATATCGTAACCTGCCTCATTTAAGGATTTTATTTCCTTTTCAAGCCTAATATCAGGAGGAAAGAGAGTTTGGGAAAGCATTAAGATTTTTTTCATATGATATTGATTTTATTATTCAAACTCATTTCTGGGATATTCAAACAATAATTTCAAATAGAAAAAAGCCTGGGATAGTCTGCCGGATAAAAAGTAAACCGGAATTCTCAGAATCAGCCCTATATAATAAAAAATCAATAGACACATAAATTCAATCCCTCTATAATGCTTCTGATATCTCTTAATTTTTGCGATATTTTGATATTTAAATTTGAACCACTGATCCTTATCCACTGTAGCTCCCCCAACATGATAAATACGGGTACCCGGGTAATAGAATACTTTACCGCCCATCGCCTTAAATCTATGGCAAAGATCACTTTCCTCACCAAAGAAGAAAAAACGTGAGTCAAAGCCACCAAGTTTTTTTATTGCAGCTCCGGTACAGAACATAAAAGCTCCTTTAATCATATCAACCTCAACAGGTTTGTTGATATTTTCAAAGTTGTAATGAAATCGATTAAATATTCTATTTCCCGGGAATAGTTTGTAAAGAAAAATACATTCTCCAAACGAATTAGCGAGAGTTTCGAAATCAGCAACTGAAATCTGGTCAGAACCATCTTTATTTAATAATTTACATCCAATCAATAAATCAACACTGAGGCTTTCAGCAAACTCAAATATCTCCCCCAGACTGTTTTGGATAAAATAAGTATCATTGTTCAGAAAAAGGATATACTTACCGGACGCATATTCCAGCCCGATGTTATTCGCTTTGGCAAAACCAAAGTTCTCTTCATTCTGAATCAATCTTGCATCAGGAAATTCGGATAAGATTTGCTGAAGGTTTCCCTCAGTCGATGCATTATCAACTACAATTATTTCATATTTCGGGACTATAGTAAAAGCTTTGATGGATTTCAGACATTGAGCTAATAATTGAGATCCATTATAATTTACTATAATAATGGAAATACTTATATCCTTAATAATGCCAGACCCCATTTCTCTCTATGTATTAGTTTGAATATCATCATTATCTCATCATCTTCAAAGTATTTTAATTTTAAGGATATAAATATAATTATGATTGGAGCTGATATAAAATAAAAAGGCCAGTACAAATAATTCAGAGCATATAACAAAACCGAAACCACAACACACCAAATAACTGTTTTTATATTAAAGAAATTAAAATTTAATCCTTCTCTAGTGACAATAATAGATAAAATGAAAGTACCCGCTGCAATAGCAATTAACTTTGCAAGCCCAGCTCCAGTATATGAATACAGGGGGATCAGGATCAAATTTAAGAACAGATTCAGAATCATGATCGCCGAGACATATATAATAATTTTCTTTTGCCTGTTATAGGCTGTCATCAAATTTATTGTATGAAAATTATAAAATAAAAATATTTGAGTGACTAGAAGAAATATCATTGGCAGATAGGCCTCAGAATATTTCGGTCCGAAAACAAGGGTAATAATAATCTTCGCTTTGAAACTTAAAAGAATCGCAATGACAAAAGCAGAAAAAAACAACAGCTTGTAAATGAATTTATTTATTTTAATGTTTTGTTTTTCATTAGAGGTTACGTTCTTAACCAGCGTTGGAAATATTGTGGAGGCAATTGCTGAAGGTATAATCATTAAAGGAAGGGTCAGTCTTAGTGCCACCGAATAAATACCGGTTGCAAACTCCGAATCCACATATTTAAGAATCAGCAAATCAACCTGCTGAAAGATTGAAAGTATGATTACATATGTTATTAGAGGACCAGATTCTTTGATGAGCCATTTCCAGTTGGCCAGGGAAAAGTGAAATCTGTAATTATAATTTTTGTATAATTTATTGAGGACAAAAAAGAATCCCGGAATATTTGAAATAACATATGCAATGACTACATAATATATACTTGCCTGAAAAAATGGTGTAAATAAAATAAGGAGAAGAAATACAAAATTGTCAAGCATTATTCCAATCATTGATACATATGAAGAAAGGGATATTTTAAATGGGATATCTAGTAGATCTCTAAAATTTTGAAACTTAGCAGAGAACAGAATATTCAAGAAAAGTATATCGGCAAGAACGATTTCCAAAGTAGTTAAGGTAAGGAGCCAGCCTGCAACATTAAAAATAACTAATACTATAAGAAATAATATCAGACGGAGTGAAACAGCAGTATTCAGGAAAACAAAATTTCCTTCTTTCCTCGAGCTTTCCCGAAATGTTATGGGAGACAATCCTAAATCAATAAATTTTGACAGTATCGAAACAAGAGCCAGTATATAACTAAAAAGCCCAAATTCTTCTACACCAAGATACCTTGCTATGAGGGTTATTGAGACAAAGTTGAATAGCAGAGATAATGACTGCCCACTCAATATGGAGAAAAAGTTTTTTACAAATGAATCCTTTGAAATCGTCACACCTATTTATTCATCTTGATGTACTAACAAGGGAATGACTGTATATTAAGTCTTGATAATATTTAACGGCCTGTTTAGTAGATAAAAAAATGAGAATATCAAAATAAGGAAACTAATGTACCAGACAGCTGCACGTGTCACAATATAAAAAGTCGAAAAAGCGACAATCAAATTCAAATAAATTAAGATAATAAAATTAAATAATGTGCCGTTTTCAAAAAATCTAAACCATAAAAATGTACAGAAAAATCCCAGCGCAAAAGGAGCTAAGAATACTCCAAAATAACCGTAATCTTCATGTAAATCTCTTAAATAAGTTGCGGAATTCGACCATAAAGGGATAAAATATCCTTTAGGATATGTTTGAGGCTGTGGAATTAAATCAAGCTTAGCTAGCAGATTATAAAATGGAAGCAAAGTATTTTCACCAAAGTAAAATTTTTCCCCACCGTGTTCAAAATATTTGCTTAGAACACCAATATTTGAACTAAAATAAAAATACAAAGATGGGGTAATAATATATGTGGACTCCAGATCTTTCAACGTCTGTGTAGAAGCCTTATAATTTTCAAAAGTTTTTCTTGCTGATTTAATAATCGTAGTGCTACCTATGAAGAGAATTAAAACTACCACCACAGAGATAGTTATATTCGTTTTATTTAATGGAAAGTGATCAGGTCTTTTTGATAGCAAGTGACGGAAATATACGTACGTTAGAGTAAATTCAACAAAGGCTAAAAATATTCCTGCCCTTCCTGCACTAGCTATACCTTCAAAAATTATAACCATTAAGGGAAACGTTGCTCTAAATGTTAACTTCCCTTTTAAAGAAGTCAATAATCCCCCCAAAAAAACTGCGGCATACGAAAAAGCATTAATGTAGGGAATTCCACCTTCGAGGTTGCCTTCCACCCTTAATTTATAGATAATATTTGCCTGTACAAGGACGGCCGGTATGCTGCCAAATTTTTTAACTAAGACATACCAATGTAAAATGGCACTTAATAGACCAATCGCTACGAAAATTAATAATAGATAATTTATATTTTTTTGGATTAAATCTTTATTTTCAATCAAGTAGTCCAGTAAGGTATTATCTCTACTTGAGGGTTTATGATTATTTATTGCAAATACTGTTAATATTCCCAGTATAAAAAATAAGAATGAAGAAATAATTATTATCCAGGTCTCAAAAGATATGGTTATAAATCTGATTAATTTTAGTTCATATAATGTAGTAAAAACCATCCAAGAAAAAGCATAAAAAAATAAATGATTGAACCATTTTCCAAACAAATATTTGCTAAATAAAATTGTTGAAATACCGATGATAAAACAAATGAATGCAGCCATTAAATATTAACACGAAAGATATTCTTAATTCTTTTAAAGAAATTGTATTGGAACCTTTCTATGGCATTACTTTTTTCTTCATTTTTCAACACATAATCACCAATAAAAACAAAAGGTATTAGTAAAAAACAACCCATGAAGAAAAATAATAGTATAATAAAAGATCGCTTTGGAGAGTCCTTAAGCTGTGGAGGTACGGCCTTATCTACGGTTAGGATTGTAGGTATACTTTTTTGTTCTTCTACCTTGGCTTGTTCAAAAATAGGCAGCAAAACTTGAAGAATATTTTGTTGGACATCTATCTCCCTATAGTAACGAAGGTAGTGTAAGGAAAGGTATGGCATCTCTTTGAAAGGGAAAAGGACATTAGAAGGTGAAGATAACTTCTTTGAATTCTTCAACTCATTAACTTTCTTTCTCAACTCGTCAGCTTGACTTTTAAGACTTAAATATAATGGTGAATTCGTTCCAACCTGATTTTTAATCAATGTTGCTTTTAACTCTGTCTCAACCAAATTAGCTTCAATCTCTGCTGCCGCTTTCACAGCCGTCTCAAGTTGTTCGGGTACAACTATTATCCCATATTGCTTTTGAAATTGATACATTGAATCCTCAGCATCTTTTAAATCCTCCAAATTCTGTTCATATCTCCTTTGAATAAAAATCCTGTTATTTCTGGCTTGAGTAGTATTTAGTTGAATATTCAGGCTATCCAATAATGTTACAAAATAATTAGCTATGCTGGCACTAGTCTGAGGATTTTTATTTCTTACATTTATCTCTATCAAACCATACTCATTAGGTTCGAATGAAATATCTCCATTAAATGCTTTTATAGCTCTATCCAAATTGTTATCACGAATTCCATAATAATCCATCAAATCATATTTCTTTATAGTATTTTCAAGAGCTGTTCTGCTGTAGAGTATTCCCAATAATAGATCTTCATTGCTACTGGATAATCCAAATAATTTTGCCCCAAAGGAAGCCAATGATGAGTTGTCGTTTCCGATTAGAGCAGATAGCCCTCCTAATCCTGATTCGGGTGGAAGGGTGATGGTAGCTTTTGCTTTATATTCATTCGGTATGAGGAAAGCAATGCAAAATCCCGCCGCGATGAAGAGAAATAAGATTGTCAAAAAAAAACGACGCCATTTGAAAATAATGAAGAGATAATCTGTTATTTTTTTTCTTTTTGTATCCATAATAAGTAATATTTAGAAATAAATTTAAATTTAATATTTATTTTCGGGTAATTTCAACGCCATTCAGAACGGGCTCAATCTATAAATGATCTAACAATTTAATTCGGGATCCAGATGAAAAGTAGAATTATTCACACAGTATCCGGAAAAATTGAATGTTGCATATCTTTCAAAAATCCATTCTGGAGTATTTCCTGCTAATTATCTTTTTGTAGTATATTCCCCCGGAAATATTTATCCCCCCTTTTTTAAGTGCATAGCTTAAATAGCAATACCCGCATCCAACTTCCAATATCTTTAATTTCTCTTTATTTTTTAAATAAGCAAAAATTGGGAAATATTTGGACTCTTCGTAAGCAAGATACTTAATGGATCAGCGACATTTTTTATTTTCCTGGCATAATCAAAGTATCGGTCATACCCTGGGAGAGAATTCACGGAATATATCATTTCATAGATATTTGATAAATTTTCCCGAGTTAAAATAAAGTGCGATTTACTTTTATTGCATTCATAGATATCAGAAACAGTATCTTCAATATAACCAGGGAATCGTTTATAAATGCATTCCTGCTTCAAACTGATGTCTCACTTTTAATTTTTGGAGCACCAATTTACATCAAAGCAACTCTTTTATCAATTATTAAAATCAGGGTCTGACTTATTGAGGAAACTATTACGGGGAGTTCGAAATTTAGTTTTTGATGATATTTCGTTTGTATAGTCATTTACACTGTTATAAATATTTTATTATTTCTCCATCAGATAATCCTTGACATTTATTTGCATTATTTTGATATTTACATCAAAATTATTAGGGATTGTTATATAATCGATTTGCTACAGTGTAAAATTTAGTTAATTTTGATTTACCGGAGTAGCAAATTAATGCCGATTTAGATATTGCCTCTGGTCGGTTTTTTTGTTTTAATAGTGGAACTTTTATGAAAGGAGAAAGTGTATAATAAGGATTGATACTATTTATTATGTAAAAAGAATTCACCAATAAAAGAAGGAAGGCGGCGATGAAAACCATTAAAGCAAAAATAGATAATCCCTTATCTGACTTAATCAGCGATGATATCTATGAGCTTCTGAGCTCCCAGGGTTTAATCGATGAAAAGTCCGTTCGTGATTATCAGATCAGAAAGAAATTCAAACAGTTGAGAGCAAGCAAAGTTAGCGCAGGAGATGCAATAGATTCCATTCGGGAAGAATATCCCTACCTGCAGTTTGATACTATAAGAAAAATCGTATACCAGATAAGCAAATAATTGTTGCTTGAAATTTTAAGTGATCGAATTTATATTTGATTGACTCTTTCAAAGGGTCCTCCCCTGCCCTTTGATGGTAAACGAGTCGGGCCCGGTGGTACCCCCATCACCGGGCTTTATTATAATTTTTATTGAACGGAGCTTTATTACAATGGCTAAGACGATAGTTAGAAAAAGAAACGCAAAGACATCGAAGAAGACTTTTGCCTCTCCTTTTAATATTTACTGGGAGAAGAAGAATTATTTCTTTTTTTATCTTGGTTTCATACTGCTGATCGTCGGGTTCTATCTTATGAGTGTAGGGAAATGGAACAGTACTGCATCCCTTGTATTCTCGCCTATTATCCTTGTTATAGCATATGTTTTTATCTTTCCTGCAGCAATCTGGTACAGGAATAAAACTAAGGAAGGACAGGAACAAAAAGGTGATACTGGCCAGAGTTAAGGGGAATATTGTTGCTACTCAGAAAAACTCGTACCTCGTAGGGCATAAGCTTTTAACGATCCATCCTATTGATCTCTCGGGAAATTTACTTGGTAAGAAAGATGTAATTGCAATTGATACCGTTGATGCAGGGATCGGCGATACCGTTCTTGTAGTACAGGAAGGGGCTGCCGCAGCTCAGATACTTGGTCACCGGAAAGCACCGGTTCATTCGATGATCGTTGCTGTTGTTGATAAAATCGAAATTAGTACTGCATAAAAAAATTATTGGAAGTTGACCAGACTTAATGTAGATAAATTAACTGAGTTAAGACTCCTTTTGGAAGTGGAGGGGATAGGCCCGGGGAAGTTCAGAAACCTTCTGGCAAAATTCAGGACTACGGGGCAAATCTTATCTGCCGACTCCAAATCCCTTACTCAAACTGAAGGAATCAGTACAAACCTTGCAAAAAGGATCCGCGGAATATCCTCCCGTTATAATGAATTCAGGAAACTTGTAGAGGCAGAACAGGAAAAATTAGCCAAACTGAATGCTTCGATTGTTACTGTCTGGGACGATGAATATCCTTCCGTTTTGAAAAAAATATATGACCCTCCGATAATTCTGTACACGATCGGCAATCATTGTGAAAATGATATTTATTCCATAGCTGTTGTTGGGACAAGACAGCCGTCTAATTACGGCAGAGTTCAGGCTGAAAGGCTGACTTCTGAGCTCGTGAATGAAGGAATTACAATTGTCAGCGGAATGGCCCGTGGAATTGATTCAATAGCTCATACCAGGGCGTTAAAGGATAACGGCAGGACAGTTGCAATTATTGGTTCCGGACTCGATGTTATATATCCCCCGGAGAATAAAAAGCTGTTTGAGGAAATAGCCGAGAAGGGGCTGATAATTTCGGAATATCCCCTTGGAACCAAACCTGATGCTCAGAATTTTCCCAAAAGGAATCGGATTATATCGGGGCTGAGTCTTGGAACGATAGTTATAGAAACGGGGGTTAAGGGAGGTGCAATGCAGACGGCTTCATTTGCACTGGACCAGGGGAAGGAAGTATTTTCTGTTCCGGGGAACCTTGGCGTGAGGCAATCAGAAGGGACAAATCTTATTATACAAAAGGGGGAAGCAAAACTGATCCGCTGCGCTGAAGATGTGCTGGTAGAACTTGAGCTTAAATTAAAACCTATCCTGGGCAAGAATATTCCTAAAAAAGTTGAAGGTCTGAATTTTTTCGAGGAGAAAATAATCGGGACGATTACAACTGAACCTTTACAGATAGATAAAATTGCCGGCCTTGTTGAAATGAATACATCTGAATGTCTTGTCCATCTCTTATCGCTTGAATTTAAGGGATTGGTGAGGCAGCTGCCGGGGAAGATGTTCGCAGCGATTTGATCAGGGGCGTCAGTCTGGAGTGTTTTGGTGGTTGTTAGAAAATTCCTATTTACAAGTGTAAACAAATTGCAAAGCTTTCTAAGCGAAACGGCGTTTCGATTTACATTTTGAACGGGTTTCTGAGCGAAACAGCGTTTCGCTTTACATTAGAGCAGGCTTGTTATAGGCCTGGTGATACTGTTTAAGAAAGCCTAAATGTGCCATACCGGCTGTTAAATTGTTGATTAGTATTACAATTAAGAAGGCTCTTTTTGAGAAGTGAATATTAATATTTCTTTTTATTCTTCCAGAATAATTTCAATCTTTCTTTGAGACTTTTTTCCTGTCCGTTTTCGGTAGGTTTATAAAACTGAACATCTTTCATTTCTTCGGGAAGATAATCCTCAAGGAGAAAGTGGTTCTCATAGCTATGAGGGTATTTATATTCCTTTCCGTATTTAAGGTCCTTCATTAATTTTGTGGGTGCATTTCTGAGGTGCAGGGGTACCGGGTAGAGAGGATTATTTTTAACGTAGGACAAAGCTTCATCGACTGCGAGGTAAGCTGCATTGCTTTTGGGACAGGATGCAAGGTAAGTTGTACACTGGGCCAGTATTATTCTTGCTTCAGGCATACCAATTTTATGGACTGCTTCAAATGCAGCCTCTGCCAGAACGAGTCCGTTTGGCGAAGCGTTTCCTATATCTTCTGAAGCAAGCACAACCAGCCTTCTTGCAATGAAAATCGGATCCTCTCCTCCTTCAAGCATTCTTGCAAGCCAGTAAACAGCAGCATCGGGATCGCTTCCCCTGACGCTCTTTATAAAAGCTGAAATTACGTTGTAGTGCTCCTCCCCTCCCTTATCGTATAAAATATTCTTTCGCTGGACCACATTTTCCAGAACCTCTTTATCGATTTTAAGAGGTTTTGAATCAGCCTCCTGAACAACGGCAGCTTCAAAAATACTTAATAATGAACGGGCATCTCCACCTGAAAGGTAAATAAGAAATTCCTTGTCGATAGACTCAATTTGAAGTTCCGAGAGAAACTCATCTTTTTCGATGGCAGAATTAAGGATAGCCATCAAGTCATCTTTAGTTAGTTCCTCAAGTACATATACCCTTGCCCTGGAACGTAATGCGGGGATAACTTCGAAGGAGGGATTTTCTGTTGTTGCACCAATTAAAACAATTAAACCTGCTTCGACTGAATTGAGCAAGGCATCCTGCTGAGCCTTATTGAAGCGGTGAATTTCATCTATAAACAGTATTGTCCTTTTCCCGAGCTGTTTATTGGATTCAGCCAGGTCAATAACCTTACGGATATCTTTTACTCCGGAAGATACTGCGTTAATCTGAAAAAACTCGGCATCTGTCTCCTCAGCAATAATTCTTGCGATGGTTGTTTTACCCGTACCGGGAGGACCCCACATAATAAAGGAGCTGAGCGTATCCTTTTCAATCATCAGCCTGATGGGTTTGTTTTTACCAAGAAGTTCTCTTTGTCCCTGAAATTCGTCGAGGGTCTTGGGTCGGACTCTTTCGGCCAGCGGAACTGCGGGAACTTTAGTTTTTGACATACATTTATTTATCCTCTACAACTATCTTACTTTCACCGGGTCTTACCATATTATATTTTTCCCTGGCAACTTCTTCAACCTTTGCAGGCACCTTATTTTCAAGTGAGTCAATTTCTGCCTGGAGATGTTTATTCTGCTGTTCGACTTCATTTATCTGCTTATTCAATTCGTTAACCTGGTTATTCAGCCTGATATATTTAACAATGCCGTATTCATTAAAGAGAAGAAAAATTATTCCTGCCAGGAAGATTACTCCGATTATACTCAAAATAAACTTCCTGCTTTTTTGTAATGCCATTATAAACTTAAGCGAATGATACGTTCAATTAACTGTTCGAAAGAAATCCCGACTGCCTTTGCCATTTTCGGAACAAGGCTGTGTGATGTCATTCCCGGGAGAGTATTCACCTCGAGGCACCAGGGGATGAGGTCTTCATCCATTCTGAAATCAATCCTGGCATAAACTTCACAACCAAGGGAATTAAAAGCAAGCAGCGATTGTTCCTGCATCAACTGTTCTGCCTTCTTCGGAATATCAGCCGGTACAATATACTCAGTCGTTCCTGAAGTATATTTGCTGTAGTAATCGTAGAAACCGCTTTTAGGCTTAATTTCCAGAACCGGCAATGCTTTATTATCGAGTATAGTTACTGCGAATTCTCTTCCGGGAATGTACTTTTCAACGAGAGTTATTTTGGAATATTGAAACGAAAGATCAAGCGCCTCCTTAACTTCAGAAGCTTTATTACAGATTGTAAGACCTATTGTTGAGCCTTCATCGTTGGGTTTCACTACTGCGGGAAAACCAAACTGTTTCCCTATCATTTCCGCCACTGCTTCCGGATTAGCTGATTCCCTCTTAATTGAAAACCATGGCGGCGTCTTTACTTTATAATGGTTGAACAATATTTTTGACATTGATTTATCCATAGTCAGGGCACTGGACAGTACTTTTGAGCCGGTATATTTTATTCCTCTTAATTCCAATAATGATTGAATAATGCCGTCTTCTCCCAATTTACCATGCAGTCCTATGAATGCCAGATCTACCTCGTCAAACAATTTTGAGTTGACTGCTTCCACGTAGTTGCGGCCGGATATTTCAAACCGGTCCTCATCTTCAAAAAATTCTTCCGGATTTTCCGGCTGGGATTCTCCATAAGCGGGATTGATTAATCTGCATTCATAGCCAAGGGTCTTTATGGCATTATAAATCCCGACGGCAGAATGTTTAGAAACTACTTTTTCGCTGGATGTGCCGCCCAGCAGCAATGCGATTCTGGGTTTGTTCAATTTATAAATTCCTTTAGCGGGTTTTTCTATCAATAGAGATATCTGTCTTTATACCATAACTGCTTTCAGCTATTGAGATAAGTTCGTTTATCTGTTCAGATGAAAGAGGATTCACCTTGCCTAACATTCTGGCAAGAAAGAGTGTTTTAGCACTGTATTCAAGTTTTTCCATTTTATAGTAAGCATCCTCAAGGGATTTTCCTAAAGTGACCGCACCATGATTCTGCAGCATGAACGCCCAGGCAAAATCGATGTACGGCATTAGACTTTTGGGAAGCTCTTCTGTAGAAGGGGTTGCATATTTACATAAGGGAACTTTCCCGAGAGTTAAAATTACTTCGGGGAAAATATAATGAGGAAGTTCTTCTCCTGCAGTTGAGAATGCTGTAGCATATACAGGATGGCAGTGTACGATGGCATTCACTTCCTTTCGTCTTGAGTAGGCAAAGAAGTGAAGTTTATATTCAGTGGAAACTTTTCCCTCTCCTTTAAGTATTTTACCTGTTACATCAATCTCCAGAATGTCTGAATCCGCAACGTCACCCTTGTTAACACCGGAACGTGTGATAAGAAAAGTATTATCAGGAGTAACAGCTGAAATATTTCCATCGTACGCTGAGACGAAACCTTTTTCATAAACTTTATGGCATATCTTTATAAAATTTTCCCTTAGAGACATTGTTTCTTTAACTCTTCCATAATTTTCAGATTCACCAGACCATCATACCCGGTTACAACTGGTTCTTCATTTCTCATAAATGACCTTTGTACTGATCTAAGAAGAAGCAGCTGTTTGTTTGCTCTTTTCCTGAAGGATTTTCGAGCCTCACCATCGAGAAGAATAGTGAGTTTGGACGGAGAGTGCCTGTTAGCAATCATTTTTTCAATGCTGATAGCGCCTTTATGTCCCAGTATCTCTACCCTATTGAATGCCCTCTTACTGCTGAAAGAAACATTGAAATATCCATAGCCTCCGTTTTCAAAATTCACAATTGCGGCAGCAAAATCATCTACTTCGCTATTGTAGACAATAGAATCCATTACCCCGCATACCGAAGAAACCTCTCCTCCGAAGAATCTCAGCAGGTCTATCATATGTGTGCCGACGTCCATCAGTGCTCCGCCTCCCCCGGCTTTTAAATGCCTGAAGTTTGAGCTGGGAGCAATCTCAATATTAAAATTTGTACTGACCGAAATGAATTTCCCGATCATCCCGTTTTCAATAATTTCTTTTGCCTTCCTGACTAAAGGATGGAAATGAAAAACATAGTTAACAGAAAGCAGGACGTTATTTTCTTTACAGACCCGGATCATTTCTTCAGCTTCTGCAGGATTTAAAGCAAGAGGTTTTTCACACAGGATGTGCTTACCTGCCCTGGCTGCTGCAATTACCTGTTTATAGTGGTCAGCATTTGCACTTGATACATAAACAGCATCAATATCGGATTTCAGGAAATCATTATAGTTTGAAAAAAACAAGGGGATGGCATGCTTTTGGGCAACTGCTTTCGCCCTCTCATTACTACTGCTGAAAACAGAATGCACGGTGCTTTTTCTCATCATATGCATTGTAGGGATAAATGTGTTCTCAGCATATCTGCCGCATCCTGCCACGCCCCACTTTAATTTTTTAGGTGATCTATTTTTCATTTATATAATTGCTTTCAGGCGATTCTTTTATAGAGCTTAAGGCGTTCCATCAGCTTTTGTACAGGTTTTGAATTCTGCATAATATAAAAGTGAACACTTGGAACGTTGTGATCGAATAATTCTTCAACCTGCCTGGCCGCCCATTCAGCTCCGATTTCAAGAACCTGTTCAGGTTTAGCAGCAACAATTTCATCCGACAGCTCCTCGGGAATATTTATATAGAAATTCCTGGGAACAGTAACAAGGTGAGATTTATTAGTTATAATTTTTAGTCCGGGAATTATAGGGACAGTAATTCCCGCCTTCCTGCAAAGATCTACGAACTTGAAATAAACCTTGTTATCATAAAACATCTGGGTAACAACATATTCGGCACCGGCATCAACTTTCTGTTTAACGTATTCAATATCGGTTTTCAGATTAGGGGCTTCAAAATGTTTTTCAGGGTAGCCTCCCACTCCCACACAAAAGTTGGATGGTTTAGCATCCAGCAGGTTATCTTCGAGGTAATGACCGTTATTCATCCCAGTGATCTGCTGAACGAGATCGGATGCATATTTATTTATACTTTTTCCCTCAGGAATCGGTTTGTTGTAGCCGCTGTCATCTCCCCGGATTGCGAGAAGATTCTGGATTCCCAGGTAATTCAATTCGATCAGAAAATCTTCTGTTTCTTCGCGTGTAAAACCTTTAGTAAGAATATGAGGAACAGCATCAATATTATATTTATGCTGAATAAGTGCGCATATACCAAGCGTGCCGGGTCTTTTTCGTTTAATCTTTTTTCTGATTCCGGCAGGTGTTTCATCATACATAACTTCAGCCGAGTGGCTTGTTATATCAATAAACGGTGGTTTGTATTTAATAAGATCTTCGATAACCGCCATCAGACTCTGGATATCACCGCCGCGTTTTGGAGGAATCAATTCAAAACTTATTAAGGGTTCAGAAGCTTTTTCTAAATGTTCAATTACTTTCATTCATCTCATCTATAAATTGTTACGAAATTTACTATAATAATTATTAATTCTCATTCCCAATTTCTCCTCTTTGAGAGAAAAGTCAAAAGATAATAATCAAATCTCCGGTTAATGGACAATATTAAATACGAATTTCTTATTAAGATATTTAAAAACAAAATGGCGGATAAAATATTATTATAATAATGAAGCAATGGACTTTAGCAATGTACGACGTAATGAGAATCTATAAGTAAAGAAAATACAGCATTAAAGAATCTGTGTAAAAATTTGACTCTTATAGTATTTAGCAAATCTGAACACAGACCCGCTTAATTAATCATTTCAGATATTAATTTTTTTATGATTACAGGTTAATCTGGTGATATAAAGATCTCATAGTAATAGACTTTATATAGTCGGAATTATGTTTAATTATTCAATACTTATGACAAAATGTCAGTCGCCGTGGTTATGCCGTATTTATCTCGGGGAAGTCCCGTATTAGTCCCGTATTTGAACTCAAAATGAGACAGCTCGAAAACAGCGAAAATACGCAATTTTCGGGTGTTGAATAATATTACATATGACAAAATGTCAGTGTCACAATTTGATACTATGAAAGTACCGGAGATGAATATAATCAGTTAGAATAATCCAGCATTTGATCTTTTATTCCTGATCTCCTGGCTGAATCCTGATAGAAATGTGGATATACAGTATGTAAAGCGTATGTGGAGCGTATCTGAAGCGTATATGGAGCGTATGTGAAGCGTATGTGAAAAGTATAAGAAAGGTACCAGAATGGTGCTGAAAGGCAGGAAGAATGAAAAGAATATATAGTATAGATAGTTTCTTCAGCAATATTTCAGGAAATTTTGGGAGCCTGCAAATTTCAGAAGATTTGAAATTTGGGAATATTAGTAAATTGGAGAGACTGTGTGAAGACTTCCGGGCAGACGTCCGCCGGCCGGCAGATATAACACGCCGGGAAATAATGAAATAGGAATAATTGTATTGGGTGAAAGGGAAGGAGTAAAGCAGGATACTAATTTTATTCTTTTAATATCCGGTAGTGATATTTTTCATTCAAGATAGATGCCTTATCGGTTTTTATTCTGAGATATTTTCCACGAAGCCACATTTCGGACATATCGGAATAATGGTCACTCATTACATTACCCGACTCCCCTGTTGTAAGGATCATATAAAACTCATCAGGTTTGGAGAAATCGTAAATATATCTCATAGAAGGGCCGAGGTTATTCTCAAATTCTGAATGCCTGAACCTCGGAAATTTTTCAATACTTTCATAGAAAGGATATTCGGTATTAAAAATAGTAGTTCCGTCACCGCCTATTTCGAACGGACCGATATCGATAACGTTATCTACAATAGAAGAAAACCCGCTGAACGCGTGCTTGAAAATAGCATGGTGAAGCCTTCCCCACTGCCATTCTTTCAGATCTTTCCCGAATTTATATTCAAGATCTGTTAAAGCTTCTGAAAGGCTTTTCCGGATTACTTCATCACGAGCTTCTCTCCGGGAGGTTGACTGATCATCAAACCACCAGGAGTCAGGTTTTTCCATCAGCTGCATTACACTTCTGTAGGGGACATTTGTAGTAAAAAGATACTCATTATAGAGATCGTGTCCCATTTTATCTTTATAAATATTCTGAAGAAGATGATTAAAGAATACTGCATAGATGGCGGGGACCTGGCTGTACTGATCCATCTCAAAATTCCAGTTTTCAAAAAGTTCAATCGTAAGTTTCAGATTCGGATCGGTTATTTTGATATTCTTAAAAGCATTGAGAATATATCCTGTTAACTCCTTAGCATAAGGTGATACGAAGTCCATCTGGTACTTCATATAATCGGATACAGAATGTTTCTGTCTGGAATGCAAAAGCTGAGTAATTCTCTCTATCCTTGAAGGCGGTTCCCATAAATTGGAAATATGGTACTTAAAATTCCTGAGGGTTTTATTATTAGCAGAAGCAATATAATTATCAGGGGGATTAAAGAGATCGGGTATTTCATTCTGCGGGACGTAGCCTTTCCAGTCATTTTTACTGAGAGTTCCATCCAGCACAAAAGTAGGATTCTGCTCTCCTCTCAGAGGCAGTTTTCCTCCAAAAACATAACCGATATTACCTTTATTATCTCCGTAAACAAAATTTTGTCCCGGTACTGCATAAGTGGAAAAGGCTTCTTTAAATTCCTTCCAGTCCTTTGCTTTATTTATTTTAAGGAAGGCAGTGAACTCATCACTATAGTCCTGAGCTGTCCATCTCATACTTACCGCAGAGGTATCTATTTTTGTTTCAGGGTAGAGAACCTTGTAAGGATGGATGCCTGAGATTACAGGTCCGTGCCGGGTGATTTTTATCTTAAAAGGTACTGAGGCAGAGTCCTTAACATTGATAGTATCTTTAATAACCTGAAGGGGGTACCACTTATTATCATAAAAATAATTCTTACCGGATGAATCAATTTTTTCAACATAAAAATCGGCATCATCCAGCATAATATTTGTCAAGACCCAGGAGATATTCTGATTCTTTCCTATGACAAAAACCGGCACACCGGGAAGAGTATACCCTTCTGCATTCCAGTCCTTACTGCGGATAACCGCAGCGTACCACTTACCGGGAGCGCTATAGCCCAGGTGAGGATCGTTTGCGATAATAGGAGCTCCTGAAGCGGACATTTGTTTATTTACGATCCAGTTGTTAGAGCCCAGATGAGTTCCTTCGATACCGATAAACTTTCTGAATTTCCGGTCAGTATCCATAAAGTTACCTGAGACGGCCGGCAGCTTTTTTAATTCGGAAGGTATGATATAAGGAGCATTTTCCGGATAATCAGGAAGAATCTCCTTTACCTTTTCCTCGCCCAGTTTTTGCACGAGTTCGCTGAAAACGACATCTGTCCACCAGCTTATATTTAACTCCCATGCCATCATCCTTCCGATTATCAGACAGTCGAGCGGTTTCCATTTATATGGTGAATAATTCAGGATATCGAATTCAACCGGGTAATGACCTTTTGCCTGATCGATATAAAGATTAACACCGTTTGAATAAGCTTCAAGGATTTTAAGTGAGTGATCGTCTATACGGCTCTTAATCATTTCAGCCATTCTTTTTATACCCACAGTACGGAACATTAAGTCGAAGGGTATTGTTTCAGATCCGAGTATTTCGCTCAATCTGCCTGCCCCCGCTCTGCGTGCAAGATCCATAGTAAACAATCTTTCCTGAGCGTGAACATATCCAAGTGCGAAGGCCGCATCTTCATCATCTTTTGCAATTATATAGGGAATTGCCATGCTGTCACGATATATTTCTATATCGGATGAAATGTGCTGCGAAGCTATTTTACCGTTATATGCAGGTAAAGATGAGGAAAGCATATTATACAGGAAGAACCCGCCGATTATGAAGACAATGATAATCGATAGAATAACACCAATAGTAATTTTTAACCAGCGCGGCATAAGTAAAGATTTTTTTAATAATAAATATAAAAATTACGAGGTTAATTGTCTTCTGTTAATCCATCTAAAATAAATGAATTTCTTAATGATCCTTATGGATTTACAGCAATGTCTCAAAGGCGCTAAGTTCCCCAAAATATTTTTCAGGCAGCTCCTGAATTTTCTGCCGTAATCTTGATATTTATTAAGATATTTCAGAAATTCGAAACAGGGAGAGATAAAAAATGTGGTAAATCTTTAAGAGATAATAATTTACAGCATTCCCTATTCTCTCTGTAATTTATCTACCCATATTTACTAAAGGAGGTACAAATGACAATCACGAGGATGACTCCGTTACAGGATGGTAATGGAAAACTACTCGCATTTTTTGATGTTCAGACAAACGATGGAATAGTAATAAAAGGATTTCGTCTCTTTAATGGTTCAAAAGGAATGTTCATATCAGCGCCAGCTGATAAAGGCAAAGACGGGAAATATTATGAATCAGTTGTTCTTCCCAGGGACCTGACTGATACTCTTCAGAAGATTGCAATAGAAAAGTATAAGAAGTAAACTGAACCAGTACAGATATCAGAACGGTGTCATTTAATTCTTTCCATATCAAATAAGAGATGACACCGTTCATTTTTTCCACCATAAATTTCAAAAACAACAGGGATTAAAAATGAGTGCCAACCAAGATTATTCAGAGGACTCAAAAAACTTCTTCTTTAATGAAATGAATAAAAAGCTAAAAAAAGAATTGAATAATAAATTCGGGATGCAATTTTCAGATGAATCCTTCAACGTATCGCCCGAAATTACACATCAGTTCCTTGAGAATGTAAAAAAATTCGAAGAAGCATGGGAAGCAGGAGGAAGTAATAAAATAAAGGATTTATACTATTTGCCTGAATTTAGAAAAGCAGAGGAAATACAACCATTTGAATTGGAAAACGAAATATTAAAAGTTCTTTACTTATACCGGGCATATAATATTAATATTGATGTGATAGAAGAAGATGAAGTAACCAACCTTCAATATTATAAGTTTTTAACAGAGGAATTGCCTGAACATAAAACAGATTTTATTCCAATAGAAGGGTGGACGATAAACTTCATTTATGAAGAATTTCATCCAAGTAATAAACTGGACGCCAAGGATATAATTAAGTGGATGGAGCCCTATCTTTTTAATAAGACGAAAAAAGAAATTAAAACTTTTTTAACAAATAAGGATCTGACTTTCAATGGAGAAAAGAAAACTCCGGATGAGTTCGTAGAAGTACTCCTTGATTTATTTGATGGATTCGGAGAAGATACTGATCGTAAAATCTTATTCAACAATTTCGAATTTAATGGTCAGGTTTCCGGGAAGGTAGAAACCGTATTTTTGATGGAGAAAATTTATTCCGATCCTGACCTAAATCTAAGTGAGAAAACACAACTCAAGTTATTATTTGATCTAGAGAGAAATGATTATGATTTTTTTGACATAACAGGATGCAGGGTACTTTAATAATTCAAAATACGGCTGTATGGATGTTCAATCATCATAATACCTCACTTTACATCCGCAGCCGTCCCACATTTTTTCATATATGTCGATACGTTCGTTCACGAATTTTTCTGCTTCCTGAAAATTTTGAAAGAGATGGAGTGCGATTTCATTTTTATCAGTTTTTTCCTGGACGATAATTCTATCGTGGATTTTAATTATTCTAATAAAATCTGAGATCAGGGTGTTCTGTTCAAACAGTATTTCAGATTGAGAGAGAATATGGTTCAGTTCATTTACCGGGAAATATATTTTTTTATTTTCATTTAAGCTTTCACTCAGATCATTCATCTTTATGACCATTTGTTTTTTAAGGGGGTATTTTATGAGATTAGATTAAACTATGGAGAGAAAGATTCAAGCATATCTGAATTGATTGAATGATTTGATGGAGAAAGCTTGGCTGCTTGTGTTTTTACTTTGTGTCTAATTTGTGCCACCCTGCCTCAGGCAGACTTACCAATATTTTTGCTGATTTTTTTTAAGCGAAACAGCGTTTCCCTGCTAAAGAAGCAGGGCAGGCGCTTTACACGTTGTCAGTCTCGGAATCTGTGGATTTGACATACCTGACCGACAGCGAGGGATTCAATACTTTAATTAAAGGTTTTTACTTTTTAATTTAGTTAAAAGAACAAAAGATTTAATATGTCGAAAGAATATCCACCTTCAATGCATACTGCTGAACACATCCTGAATCAGACTATGGTCAGAATGTTTGACTGCGGCAGGTCATTCAGCAATCATATTGAAAAGAAGAAATCCAAATGTGATTATCATTTTAACAGGGATTTGACAGAAGAAGAGGTAAATGAATTACAATCAAGGGTTAACGAAGTTATCCGGCAGAATTTCGATGTGAAAGAAGGATTCATTCCGAGGAAAGATGCTGCTGAATCATTTGATCTGGATCGTTTACCTGATGCAGTTGGTGAGATAATAAGAATCATAAAAGTAGGCGATTACGATTCCTGTCCGTGCATAGGACAGCACGTGAAGAATACCGCTGAGATCGGTGAGTTCAGAATAATTTCAACAGGTTTTGAGAACGGGGTACTGAGGTTAAGATTTAAGGTTGAAAGCAAGTAGAGCGAAATTAAATTCCGCTCTACTTTAAGGAATTAATAACGATAATAATCAGGTTTAAAAGGACCTTTAACGGGAACGCCAATATAATCAGCCTGCTCAGGGGATAAAGTTTCAAGTTCCACACCAAGTTTTCCAAGATGCAGCATTGCTACCATCTCATCGAGGTGTTTAGGCAGGACATAAACTTTATTTTCATACTGATCATTATTTGTCCATAATTCTATCTGTGCAAGCACCTGGTTTGTAAATGAATTTGACATTACGAACGACGGGTGTCCCATTGCACATCCAAGATTTACAAGTCTTCCTTCGGCAAGAACAATTATTTCTTTACCATTGATGGTATACTTGTCAACCTGCGGTTTAATAGTATCTTTTGTACTTCCATATTTCTTATTCAACCAGGCCATATCAATTTCATTATCGAAGTGACCAATGTTGCAAACAATAGCTTTATCCTTCATTGCTTCGAAATGTTTACCGGTGACAATATCCCTATTGCCGGTTGCAGTTACTACTATATCCACATCTTTAACGACGTCTTCAAGTCTTTTAACCTGGAATCCGCTCATAGCCGCCTGCAACGCACAAATCGGATCTACCTCAGTAACAATTACCCTGACTCCTGCATGTGAAAGAGATTCAGCCGATCCCTTACCGACATCGCCATATCCGCAGACTACCGCAACTTTACCTGCAAGCATTAAGTCGGTTGCACGTCTGATAGCATCAACTAAAGATTCACGGCAGCCGTATTTATTATCGAATTTTGATTTAGTAACAGAGTCATTTACGTTAAAAGCAGCCACCGGTAAGGTGCCTTTATTCATTCTATCATACAAACGGTGGACACCTGTAGTAGTTTCCTCTGAAATTCCTTTAACACCTTTGACGAGTTCAGGATATTCATCAAGGACTTTATTAGTCAGATCGCCGCCATCGTCGAGGATCATATTTAACGGTTTTCTATCTTTACCGAAAAACAAAGTCTGGTCGATACACCATTCATACTCTTCAAGTGTTTCACCTTTCCAGGCATACACTGGAACGCCGGCAGCAGCAATTGCAGCGGCAGCGTGGTCCTGGGTTGAGAATATATTACAGGACGACCATTGCACGTCTGCGCCAAGTTCCACAAGGGTTTCTATCAGAACGGCAGTCTGAATTGTCATATGCAGGCAGCCGGCAATCCTGGCACCTTTAAGGGGTTTCTGCTTGCCGTATTTTTCGCGTAATGACATTAAGCCGGGCATTTCTGCTTCAGCCAATTTAATCTCTTTCCTTCCCCAGTCTGCCAGGGAAATATCTTTCACTTTATAAGGCAGAATTTCACTTTCTTTCTTTGTTGAAACGTCGCTCATTTTTTTCCTCTATTGATTTATATAAACTCAGGCATATTTTTTAAACACCGGAACAAGGTCTAATTGTTCCCAGGTAAAATCTTTATCATTCCGGCCGAAATGTCCATAGGCTGCAGTTTTCTTATAAATTGGTCTTCTGAGGTCCAATCTTTTAATTATTCCGCGCGGAGTCAGGTCAACTTCCTTAATAATCATAGCTGCAATATCTTTATCGGGAATCACGCCTGTTCCGTGTGTATTAACATATACAGAAACAGGATCGACAACGCCGATTGCGTAAGCTACCTGAACAAGACATTCCTTAGCAAGCTTTGCACCTACGATGTTCTTAGCAATATGTCTTGCTGCGTATGTAGCACTCCTATCAACTTTTGAAGGATCCTTTCCCGAAAAGGCTCCGCCGCCATGGGGCGCCCATCCGCCGTAAGTATCGACAATAATTTTTCTCCCAGTCAATCCGCTATCGCCATGCGGTCCGCCTATTTCAAATCTTCCTGTAGGATTAACGAAATATTTAGTTTTTTTATCAATGAACTTTTCAGGTATCACCTTTTTAATCACATTTTCAATAACATCTTCTTTAATCTTTTTCTGCTTTACATCAGGATCGTGCTGAGTAGAAATAACGACTGCATCAACCCTTAAAGGCTTGTTCCTGTCATCATATTCAATTGTAACCTGGGATTTAGCATCAGGACGCAGGTAGGGCATCAGTCCGTTATTCTTCTTTCTTATATCAGCCAATCTCTTAACGAGTTTATGAGCATACATAATAGGCATGGGCATGAGTTCGGGAGTCTGATCGCAGGCATAGCCGAACATAAGTCCCTGGTCGCCTGCACCGCCTTTATCAACTCCCATTGCGATATCAGGAGACTGCGAATGTATTGAATTTAATACTGAACAGGATTCCGAATCAAACCTGTACTCTGCGCTGTTATAGCCAATATTTTTAATTGTCTGACGTACAACATCGGGAACCTCTATGTAAGCGTGGGTGGTTATCTCTCCGCCTACAAGGGCCAATCCTGTAGTTACAAATGATTCGCACGCTACCCTGGCGTTTGAATCTTTTTCAAGTATCGCATCTAAAATGTTATCGGATATCGCATCACAAACTTTATCCGGATGTCCTTCGGAAACTGATTCCGATGTGAATAAGTATGACATTCTGTTTTTGCCTTAATTAGTTTCTGATTGAATTAATAAAAATCTATTTCAGTTGAATTTCCGGAGTTCAGCCTTTTGAAGGAGCCCTGTATAACAGAGTTATCACCAATAATGGAATTTTCGAGCATTGATCTTGAAACTTTGGCTCCGGAACCTATAAGAGAATTTCTGATAATGGAGTCTTCTACAACCGTTCCGGCAGCTATAGTGGTATAGGGACCTATAACCGAATTCTTTATCACGGCATCGTCAGCAATAAATACAGGCTTGATTATAACGACGCTTTCGATTTCCTTCCCATTATCCCTCACCGAAAGAAGGTGCTGGTTTGTTGAGAGAAGCGTTTCAGGTTTACCGCAGTCATACCATCCTTCAACAGGGAAAGTAGTTATCTTTTCACCATTATCAATCATTATCTGAATGGCATCGGTAAGCTGAAGTTCTCCCTTTGTGCGGATATCTTTTTCCACCAGCTCGATTAATGCAGATTTAAGCGACTGTGCATTATTGAAATAATAAAGTCCTACCAGCGCAAGATTAGAAACCGGTTCCTGAGGCTTCTCAACGAGCTTTACAATGAAGTCATCCTTTACGATAGCCACACCAAACCTGCGCGGATCCTCTACTTCCTTTACACCAAGCGAAGAATATTTACTTTTAAATACATAAGAAAGATCTACATCGAAGAGTGTATCCCCGAGTATCACAAATATATCATCCTCATCAAATGTTGGAGCAGCCATATATATGGCATGACCCAAACCATGCATTTCATCCTGTACAATAAAATCGGACTGCAATCCGGGATATTCCTTCTCCACATATTCCCTAATCATCTCACCAAGATAGCCGATTATAAAAGTTGATTTGGTTAAGCCTTCGGCAAGAAGCTTGTCAAGAATATGACCAAGAATGGGCTTACCGCCGACATTTAGAAGCACTTTTGGAGTTGAATATGTATGTGGTTTTAATCTTGTCCCTATGCCTGCAACAGGTATTACTGCTCTCATAAAATCTTTGTTTATTTACTATTAAGAATACAAAATTACCTATTCCGGTTTTGAATAACAAATAAATCCGGGGCAGATTGTTTGCCTCAAATGATTATATCACGCAGGACTTCTTCGGTTGATTTTGCGTTCTCAAAAAATGATAAAATTTTATGAAGAACCTGGTCAACCACCGCATCGGGGCAGGAGGCTCCGCTGGTCAGTATGATATTTACGGGCGATTTTGAAGGGATATAGTCTTCTGTGATTTTTTCAGATTTTGTCCGGATATCGAAATGATTAATTACATTCTTTGAAAGAAGCTTATCTGCTGAAGCTATAAAATATGTCTTATGTCTTTCTTCACAGAGTTCAACAATGTGACTTGTATTCGAGCTATTATAACCACCTACCACGACAGCAAAGTCAGACTGCTGATCAACCAGTTCCATTGTTGCCTGCTGGTTATCATAAGTGGCATAACACAGGGTATCCCTTGTATCTGCAAAATGATCCTGCAGATTTTCCCTGCCATACTTTCGGATCATCACATCCTTCAGGTAATCGGCAATGGCCTGAGTTTCTGAAGCGAGCATAGTAGTCTGATTTACGACTCCAATTTTTACAAGATCTTCTATAGGATTAAAACCTTCAGAAAACTTATCTCTGAAAACTTCATTAAATTCTGAAAGAGAGAGCTTCCCAAAAATGAAATCCCCGACCTTCCCGGCTTCATCTAAATCCTTAACAATCAGCGCCCCGGAACTTTCAGTACTATGAGAAAACGTGGCCCTTGTTTCTTCGTGATAATGCTTGCCGTGAATTATAATAGTATAATCCTTATCACCGAGCAGTTTTGATCTATTCCAGACTTTCTCAACAAAGGGGCAGGTAGTATTATATTTATAAGGGTCGATACCCAGCTCATTAAGTTTTTGCTGGATTTCTATAGTTGTACCGAAAGCCGGAATGATTACAATATCATCCTGGTTTAGTTCAGTCCAGTCAATCAGCTGTCCGCCTGAAGTATCCATCAAGAATTTAACGCCGCGGTTCTGAAGGTCAAGGTTGACACCCGGATTATGTATCATCTCACTTAACAGGAAAATTCTTTTATCCGGGTTTTCTTCAACGGCCCTGTATGATATCTCGATTGCATTCTCTACTCCATAGCAGAAACCGAAATGACGGGCGATATAGAATCTAACGGGACCATAATCAAGCAAAGTAGGTGAAAAATCCTTCTTGCGGGGATCTGAGTCCTTACGTGAATTTTTAATCCTTGAAATTACCGGGCTTTTATAAAATTCCGGGATATCAAATTTCTTCATTAACTTCTTTTGATGGTTTAGGAGGTACAAAGTTAATAAAATCCCAGGTGGTTGTCAGGGTAATAACTGTCTGAAGAATTGGCGAATTCGCGGATTGGGCGGATTAGTTTAGAAATTGACGAATTACGAATTGACAGATTTTGCGGATTGATTATTAAATCTGCGGATTGGGCGGATTGAAACAGTTCATTTGCTTTGATCCTCATAGGAAGATAAGCGGAATTCCGAAATAAATCTTTCCCTGCTGGGAAAATTGGCGAAGAATATAGCTATAATTATCACAAACATTGCGGCGTATAAAAAGTCACCCGTAAGGAGGTAAAAAGTAATAGATAAGAAGTTAGCTCCTTCGAGCAAAGCGAACTTGAGAATGCTGCCTGTACGGTAGGTTAATAATTTTTCCTCTTCTGATGTGCCGTCTGCTTTTGAATTTATCAGCCGGTTGTAGAATAATCTCGAAGCAACAACGAGGATAATTACAATTACCGGGACAATAAATCCGCCAACAGTACTAAAGTCTTTATTCAGCGTCACCATTTCTGACTGCATAAGGATGAGTGTTACAATAAAATAGCTGATCTGACCTGCAGCAAGAGCAAAAAAGATAATTTTTAGTTGTTTAATGCTATCCATTTATCTGAACTCGTAAATTTTGAAACAAGTGCTTTAGTTATCTGGTATAATAATTGTTAGTATAATTTGTGTGAATGCACTTGACAATCCTAAATGCTCCAGGTATATTGCATTGTTCTTTATAAGAGAATCATTTTGAAAGCGCCTCATAGGTTAAATTCTATGGGGTTCTTTCGTTTTAAATGATATATTGATAAACTAATTCAGATTTAATATCATCCATTAAAGAAAATATTCCTTGTGATGCTTTTGGTAAAAGGACTGAAAATTTTTCTTTATTTGGGGCTAATACCATTCTTAATTTTCGATTGTCTCTCAAATATTTAACTAAGCAATAGAAATCTCCATCTCCAGAAACAATTACAGCTTTATTAAAATTATTGTACTCAAGAATACAATGCATAACTAATTCAGCGTCACAATTTCCCTTTACCTCGCCATTCACGATATATGTAGGTTTAAATATAAGAGTGTAACCTATCTTTTTCAGCAAGCATACAAGTCTTTTTCATCATCTTTTTCTCCAATAAAGTAGAAAGCCTTTCCTACATTATATCTAATTCTTAAATATTCTCTAAGTTTGCTATAGTCTGGTATCCAGCCGGCATCTCGCGTTCCTAAATGCAAATTATTTCCATCAATAAAAGCATAATTATTAAAAACTTGAGGCATCAGGCATTGCTCTCAAATATTCCAGTTGTACTCATCGATAGGCCATTCGTTCATTTATCGGGATTAAGATGAAATAAAATAAACAAATCTAAAATGTACCAATATCAACATTCCTGATCATTTAGAAATTCGGGCTTCACTTTATTATATTTGTTTCTTTAAACTATGAAATGTATATGGAAATTATTGAAAAATTAAGGAAAATAAAAGACAGGTTTGATAACATCAATCAGCAGCTTTCCGATCCCGATATTTTAAGCGACAGAGAGAGAGTTGTAAGTCTTAGTAAAGAGAGAAGCGATCTACTCGAGATTGTCGGTGCCTATGAAGAGTACAGCGACGTTCTGAAAAACATTAAAGGGAACAAGGAAATAATAGATTCAGGTTCGGATAAGGAAATAACAGAACTGGCAGAGACAGAACTTGACGAACTTGAAGAAAAAGAGCAGAAGCTCGAAGAAAAAATCAAGTTTTTACTCCTGCCTAAAGACCCAAACGATAATAAAGATATTATTATGGAAATAAGAGCCGGAACCGGCGGCGAGGAAGCCGCACTGTTTGCCGGTGATCTCTTCAGAATGTACACACGGTATGCCGAAGTGAAGGGATGGAGAATAGAATTAATGGATATAAACGATACCGGGTTAGGCGGAATTAAAGAGGCGGTATTTTCGATCGGCGGAAATGATGTTTACGGTGATCTGAAATTTGAGAGCGGCGTGCATAGAGTACAGAGGGTGCCTGAGACAGAAGCAAGCGGCCGTGTACATACTTCGGCAGCATCAGTAGCGGTACTGCCGGAAGCTGAGGATGTACAGATTGATATAAATCAGAATGATCTTAAAATAGATATTTTCAGGTCAGGCGGCGCAGGGGGACAGAATGTGAATAAAGTTGAAACCGCAGTTAGAATTACCCATCTCCCTACAGGAATAGTAGTTCAATGCCAGGATGAAAGATCGCAGCTAAAAAACAGGCAGAAGGCAATGAAGGTTTTAAGAGCCAGGTTATACGATTTGAAGCTGAAAGAACAATCGGCTGAAATTTCAGCAAAGAGAAAACTTATGGTGGGAAGCGGCGACAGGAGCGATAAAATCAGAACTTACAATTATCCTCAAAACAGGGTAACTGATCACAGGATAGGGCTAACTTTATATAATCTTTCAAATATTATGGAAGGTGATCTGGATAACCTTATAGAGCAGTTAAAAATAGCAGACAGAACTGAAAAACTCCAGGCAAGTGCGGAAGAATAATTATTCAGCTTTGATAGAAATTAAGCTGATATCATCCTCATAGATCCCGCCCGTAAAATCTACAACTCTTTTTACAATTTCATTCAGGGGATCTTCATCCAATTGAATCCTTCCGAGAAGTTCAATTAGCTGGTTACTATCCAGCGGGTCACCATTTCCATTCCTTGATTCAATTACTCCGTCCGTCAGCATCAGGATAAAATCATCGTGGTCTAATTTAATTTCGAGGTCCTCAAAGTTACCTTCTGAACTAAATCCTAAAAGTGATCCTCCGGAAATCAATTTTTCGACCGTACCTTTTTTTGAATTTCTATATAGAATGGGCAGGTCCCCGGCACCGGCATACTTAACAGTTTTAGTTTCTTTATTGATCACCACGATAGAAAGTGTTGCAAAGACTTCCGAGATTTTTGCATCATCATAAACTGATTTATTAACCTGTTTCAATATCTGTGCAGGTGAATATTCCTCAGCACGCTGCAGAACCATCCGCAGAGCTGTGCGTACATAACCTGCATAAGCGAAAGCAAAAAACCAGGCTCCCCACTTTTTTCCCATTACATCACCAAGGATAACAGCGAGATTGTTTTGATCGAGAGGGAAAAAGTCGATGAAGTCGCCTCCGGGAATCCCCTGGAAAGGCTTATGCCAGTGAGTGATATTAAAACCTTCAAATGCCGGGGCAGAATCAGGTACAACTTTTACACGAAGAGAATCTGCAGCTGCGTGCAGCTCAGTAACAACGCGGGATCTTTCTTTTCCCAGGCTTTTTAGAATTGCATTTACCTTAGCAACAACCAGTTTAGGACCTGCTGTTTTAACAACGTAGTCAGTTATACCAAGTTCATAACCTTCAAGGATATCATCCTCCTCACCTCTTGCAGTAAGAAAAATGAAAGGGATCGTCCTGAACTCATCATTCTCCAATAATTTTTTCCTGAACTGAAAGCCATCGGTACCGGGCATCATTATATCGGAGATAATCAGATCAGGAGTAAATGCCGTCATTTTATCCAGAGCTTCCTCAGCCGACTCAGCTATTTCACAATCAAACCCTGCTTTCTTCAGGTTGTACTCAAATATCCTGATGAGAGAATGATCATCGTCGACCAGCAGAATCTTATTTGATGTACTGGTGAAAGACTGCTGAAGGTTTTTCTTTATGCCATACACTTTATAGATGGATGTCCGTTTGATGAGTGCTTTTACTTTAATCAAAAGATCATTTACATCGAACGGTTTGGTAATGATATCGTCGCCGCCGGCGTCGAATGCGAGGGACTTATCTTCCGTAGAACTTTTTGCGGTAACAAAAACAAATGGGATTATCCGGAAATTCTCATTCTCCCTTACTTTCCTGCAGAATGTAAATCCATCCATACCTTCCATCGTCACATCACAAAGTACGAGATCGACAGGATTGGAATAAAGATGCTCCATTCCCTCCTCCGGACCTGAAGCTTCAATCACCTTATAATTGTTCTTATCGAGATGGTGCTTTAATAATTTTCTGATTACAACATCATCATCGATAACGAGTATTATATCTTTTTCGTTATTATTCATTAGAATATCCTGAATTGCCGGTTATAAAATAACCGGTTCCCGCATTGAAATGAACGCGTATGTAGCCGGAGCGAGTCAAAAAAATAAAACAAAAGGTATTAAATCAATTAAAACTTGCTATCGCATCTTCCCGTGAACGGAACGCTTCAAAAACCCTGTGCAGCCTGGTCAATTCAAACATTGAATGAACGGCAGGCTGAAATCCTACAAGCTTCAGATCGCCACCAAGAGCAGTAGCCTTCTTCAAAGAAACAACAAGTGCTCCTAAAAACGTAGAATCTATAAATTCGCAGCTGTTAAGATCAACTACGAGGTTTTTATTGCCCTCTTCGATATCCGCAGTTAAGACTTTTTTAAACTGTTCTGCTTCCTTTAACGTAGCTCTTTCCAAATTTACAACTTCTACAAGTACATTATTATATTTTTCTTTCGTGAATTCCATTTTCCTGCCTTTATCTATTTTCGATGTTATATTTCTCCATCAGCCTGTATATAGTTGCTCTTCCGAGCTGCAGTTTCTTGGCAGCTTCAACTATATTCCCACTGGTTACCTTTAATGCGTGTTTAATAGATTCCTCTTTTAATTTTTCAAAAGGCACAATTGTTTCATCAGAAAATAATGTGCCCGACATATCGGAATTCCCGGAAGTTTCATTAGCCCTTAAATGAATCGGTAAATCCTCTACATCAATCATGTCACTTTCAGATATAATCATACATCTTTCAATGGTATTCTCCATTTCACGGATATTGCCAGGCCAGTTATATTCATACATAAACTTAAGTGATTTTTTAGTAAACCCTTTTATACTCTTTCCAAGTTTTTTATTAAAACTGTCGAGAAAATGCTGAGCAAGCACAAGAATATCTCCGCGTCTCTGCCTCAGAGGCGGAATATATATCGGGAAGGAATTTAACCTGTAATACAGATCCTCCCTGAATTCTTTTTCTTCAACAGCCTGTTTAAGATCTCTGTTTGTTGCAGAAATAATTCTTACATCTGTTTTTATCAGCTCAGTGCCGCCTACTCTTTCGAATTCTTTTTCCTGAATTACGCGCAAAAGTTTTGCCTGGAGAAGCATTTCAAGCTCGCCAACCTCGTCAAGGAAAAGAGTACCGCCGTTGGCAATTTCAAATTTTCCCAGTTTCCTTTGATGAGCGCCTGTAAAGGATCCTTTTTCATGTCCAAACAATTCACTTTCCAGCAGTTCCCTGGGAATAGAGGCACAATTAACAACCGTGAAAGGACCTTGTTTTCTTTTACCATTATAATGAATTGCCCGAGCGATCAATTCTTTACCTGTACCGCTTTCACCGTAAATGAGAACAGTGATATCATTATTCAAAACTTTCGATACAAGTTTAAAGACATCCTGCATCTTTCCATCGGCTGAGATAATGTTATCAAAACTATATTCCTTTTGAACATTCTCCCTGAGATTCTGCAGTTCCTTCGTCAGGTCATAGTTTTTAATGGCATTTTTAATAGCAGGTTCAAGTCTCTGCTGATCGATCGGTTTAGGAAAATAATCATAAGCACCATATCTCAGGGCTTCTACAGCAACTTCAATGCTTCCCTGGGCGGAGAGAATGATCACAGGCAGGTTTTCGTCATAATGTTTAATACGTTTGAGCGTTTCCAGACCATCCAATCCGGGCAACATGATATCCAGGAGTATCAGATCGGGTTTTGAGCTCAGTTTTTTCAGAACATCTTCGCCATTGTCGAAGACTTCTACGTCATATTTCCATTTATCTTTCACCCAGTACGAAAGCAATTTGGAAATAGCGGGTTCATCATCAACTATAAAAACAACTTTGTCCACTCTAAAATTCCGTTTTATTTATATTTAAGTTTTTTAGGTAATTTAATAAGCACCGTAGTGCCCTTCCCTGGTTCACTCTGTATTCTTATAACACCCCTGTGTAAATCGATTATTTGTTTCATAAATACGAGATCCATATCATTCTCAATGAACTCTTTGCTGCCTTTAGAAGAATGATAAAATTTATGAAAAATATAAGGGAATTCTTTTTCCGATATTCCAGCCCCAGTATCGGAAATAATTACTTCAATTTCCTCCCTGAAATTTTTGATCATACATGAAATCCGGCCTTCAGGCTGAGTATACTTAATAGCATTATTAAGGATTCCATAGAGAATAAGTCTGGTTTTTTCCTTGTCGGCTATGAGAGATGCCGGTTCTTTCGGGAGGTTGCATGTAAGGATAAGTCCTTTATTCTCAATAACCGGTGTAATTTCTTCAACAACAGTTTTCAATAATTCGGAGATATCAAAATCCGTTTTACTTAATTCAATTTTACCCTGTTCATAGCGCGACAATTCAAGAATGTCATTAATAAGTTTGGCAAGTCTCTTACCTTCCTGCAGAATTATCTCATCGAACTCCGTGCGCATTTCTTCGGGCATATCTTTATCCGATAAAAGAGTCTCGGCGAACCCGATAATAGAAGCAAGGGGCGTTCTGAATTCGTGTGAAAGGTTAGACACAAAATCATTCCTCAGCCTGTTAAGGTCCGCAAGAACATCCTTATAAATATCTGATCTGGATTTTTCGATATCGATTAATCTTGATGCTTCTGTAAGCTTGTTTGCAAGTTCAGTATTCTTATGCCGGAGTGTCTTTAGTTCTTTCAGGTTTCTGCAGGTGCCAAGCATACCCAGGATTTTATCACCATTTTTGATCAGGCTGCAATTAATATGAAATAAAATCTCATTCTCATATTTTCCTATTAAAGTAACTTCCAATACGAAACCGGAGCCTGTTATGAGCGCTTTCTTAAGAGCCTCCATCAAAGCCGGCTTTTCTTCAATTTTTACAAATTCCAGCAGATGCCTGCCGCGCATATCAAGTTCAGAGAAATCCATGCTCATCGCCCCCGCTTTACTAACGGCAATAATATACCCGTTTTCATCAAGCACAAAGAGGAGATCATTGTAAGTGTTTAGAAGTGTTGAAAAAATCAATGGCTGATTCTTTGAAAACCATTCTCCAAGGAGAATATTTTGAACCAAAGCATCATCCTGTGCATTTTTAAGGATGTTATCTTTATTTATTGAGCCGGTTATTTGCTTGTTAATTTCGTTTATGTATTTTCGAACTGCTGCCAGATTTGCTTTATGATAGTTCTCTTTTATACCGGAGAAAAGAAGAAGATAAACTGATTCATCACCCGGTATATCAATTATTTTTTCGACAAAGATTGATCTTATGTCCTTTTCGAGAGAAAGATACAAATAAGAATCCGATTCAGATATTTTTTCAGTGGTGAGCTGGCTGCCGAGATATAATCTGCGCAGATCGTTGCAAACGGGAATAATGTCGTAATTTTGATCGTTAAAGGAGGCGAGTGTCTCAAAACCTGACTTAGACAAACTTATCACAAAGCCGGCAGAGGTTCCGGTTTCACCAGATAAGACGTCAAGATTATTGTTTAATATTTCAATCATTATCGCTTTTGGGAGATGAAATTATCAATCTTTTCAAAATAATTCAATTAAAATCAAATCTTGTTCCAAAATTAGAATCGCCTGATTTCGATACATTTTCAACTTATTAGTGTCTTAATTTAGTACTTTCTGACCTATATCGGTAACTTTTTATGGTAAATATTCTAAAGCGCGCGACTTATTTATCTTTAATAGTCAACATATTCCTGTTTATAATTAAGATTATCGTGGGAATTCTCTCTAATTCTATCGCCGTAATCTCTGATGCAATAAACTCTCTGACAGATATTGTATCATCGGCAGTAATAATGTACAGCGTGAGGGTATCCTTAAAAAAACCTGATGAAGAGCATCAGTTCGGACATAATGCCGCTCAGCCTATTGCTGTTTTCCTTATTGCATTGTTTACGGGTGTTGTCGGGATAAATGTGGTTGAGGAATCTATAAAACGTATAATTTCGCCTGACATAATTCACGTAAATAGTGCCGTATATATTGTTCTTGGTGTAACGATTATCGTGAAGATTATTCTGACGAGATACCAGTCAAACGTGGGAAAGACTTTTAAAAGTCCCGCTCTTAAAGCGAGCGCAGTTGACAGTCTGAATGATGTACTTGCTTCTTCGCTGTCCGTATTAGCTGTTTTTGTTGTAGAACTTGGTTTTCCTTATGTAGACGGAATAGCAGGAATACTAATAGCCTTTTTCATCTTCAGGTCAGGGTATCAGATAGCAAAAGAAAACCTGGATTATTTAATGGGAAGGGCAGCTGATGAGCAGCTGATCCTCGAAATTGCCAAAAGAGCGATGTCCATTAAAGGTGTTGTGGGGATGAATGATCTGAGATCTCATTACGTAGGAAATAAATTTCACATAGAAATTCATATTGAAGTTGACAGGAGCATCAGCACTGAACTATCGCACGAAATCGGAAACAAAGTGAAGTATGCTATTCAGGAAATCGACGATATTCAGCAGGTTTTTGTGCATATTGATCCGGTTTAGTTATTTATATTTTCCTTCTGCAGAGCTTCGTAGTACTTCCTGATCAATTCTTCATAATCTTTTGAATATCCCTCACGGACAGCTTTATTCAGCTCATCTCTGAGTTTATCCTTGCCTTCTTCAGTCGAAAGGTTCAGTTCAGCAGGCGGTTTTCCTGCTATATTTTTTCCTGAATTCGATTCTCTCTGCTTTTCAAAATCTCTTTCATTTATCGATTTCTGAGCATCCAGAAGCTTGCTTAGTATCCTCTCCTGTTTTTGAATAAGATCATCATCCAGCTTCTCAGTATGCATATCGGTGATAACTTCCTGCATACGGTGCATTATATCCTCAAGGTTTGCAGGGATTTTTTTGGATTCACCCGACTGTTTTGCCTCTTTATTTAATTGATCAAGCGACTTCCTGATTGCATCCTGCTGCTGTGCCAGTCTCTGCATCTGAGCCTGCTGCTGCGGAGAAAGCTGACCCTGCTGCATCTGCTGAAGCATCTGTGTCATATTATTCAGATTCATCTGCTGGCCGGACATCTGCTGGAGCTGCTGCATCATTGACATCATTCCGCCTCCCTGTCCCCCCTGCATCATTGATTCCATATTGCCCTTCATCATAGAGGCTGCTTCATTAAGGGATTTCATTGCATCCTTCTGAAGACTTTTTGTCGTCAATCCGTTCCGGTTCTGCATTGTCTGTACTGCCTGGTTCATTTTTCTCATTGCATCACCCAGGCTTTTTCCCATTTCAGGGGTGACAGCAAAGGTTTTTTGCGACAGGTCGGACATCTGTTTCATTACGTTATTCAAACTACTCTGAAGGTTGCTCTGCTTTTCAGCATTTTGTCTGAACTGGTTTGAATTCGGATCGAGGCCTTCTGATTCCTTTTTAAGGGCCTCCTGCTGTTTTGAAAGAGTAAGCAGGTTATCCAGGATTTTCATCATTGCGTTTAACGTCTCCATCTGGCTTTGCTTCTGCATTGACTGCTGCATCTGCGAAAGCTGCATCTGCATATTCTGCATATTCTTCGATATCTGCTGCTGATTCTGCATTGCCTGCTGCTGCTGCTGCTGCTGGATCTGCTGAGATGACTGCTGAGACATCTGCTGATTCTGCTGTTTATCAAACTCATCTGAAAGTTTCTGCATATCATCTGCCGGCATGTCTTTAAGTTCACTCATCTTCTTCTGAAGTTCTTTCATCTCTTCCGAAAGCTTATCAAGATCTTTTGTCACCTCATCCTGCTTTTTACTTAGCTGGTCTTTATTATCCTGGTTCTTAAGATCCTTTTCGTCCGTTTCTTTGCTAAGCTCATCCTGTTTTTTCTGCAATGCATCGGCTCTCTTGACCAGTTCATCCATCTTCTGTTCTATCTGAACCCTCTTGAGCAAGTTCATCGTACGCTCAATACTCTTCTTAAATGCCTCTTCATCCAGCTTCATATTCTGCATCTGTTCCTGGGTCATCTGTCTATCCATTTTCTTTAGCACATCCTGCATCTGTTCCATCAGCTTCTTCATTTCAGGACTTGTCATTTCGTCCATCATCTTCTGAAGCTCCATATATTTCTCCATAGTCTCTTTGGAGAGAAGGTTATTGTCCTGAAGATCCTGCTGCATCTGTTTAAGTTTATCGCCCACCTTGCTTACTTTATCCTGGAGCTGCTGATATTCATCCATCGACTTTTCAATTTTTTCTTTTTCCTCCCAGGTTAATTCTTTTTTATCCTGTTTCAGTTCCTGATCTATCCTTTCAAATTTCTTCTGCAGATCCTGAGCCTGTTTCAGAGTTTCATTCAAATCATTCGAAGCCTCAGTCTGTGTGTTATCGGCCTGGCTAAGCAGTTCATCGAGAGTAGGCACCCGGACTGTAAATGTTGATGATTTTGTGCTTTTAGGTCCGTTTACATAATCATTATCGAATATTTCGAGATAATAAGTCACAACATCCTCAGCAGTGAGATCGAGGTGTGCAAGGTTCCAGATATAACTTACATCCTGACTTTTCTGTTCTTTACTGATCGGTATCTCAATATCAGAGAATTCCTTTGCAGTTTTTCCATACTTTGAAGAAGAAAGTCTGTAGCGGAGAATAAGTTTAGTAAAACCATAGTCGTCGCTGATTTTTGTCAGCAGCGGGAGCCTGTTGTCATTCGAAAGAGCAGGTATTCCTGCCGGGTTCTGTAATATCTATTGAGGGGTATTCATCATAAAGGCTTTTAATTGTATATGTGATCGGTGAAAGATTTTCATTATTGTTCTCGTCAGCAAGGATTATCCTGTAAGTATTATCCTTTTTAATGAGGAACTTCCCTTCCGCCTCATCGCTATTAAGTTTCAGCCCGGTTTCTGTAGAATCACCGAATACCAGTTTTGCATCCTTTAAATTTTTAGTTGAAGTAAGAAAGATATTAACTGTCGTTCCCGCCAGTCCTGTCACGTTGCCATTATCTTTCTGAACAGACACTGGGAGTTTTGAATATCCCGGCGGGACTACCTTAACATCGAGGGTTTTAATGATAGGGGGATCTATCACATTAATATCATATTCATCGCTGTTAATATTTTCTGCGGAAGCATAATATTTTGTTGAAGACCGGATAGCTTTTAGAGGGAAATTATACACACCGTTTGAGTCGGGAGATAATTTCTGCATCTCAAAGTCAGTCTGTTCAGCGGTCTTTTCAGCAAGGAAAACCTCTGCGGGTCTTTCCCCGATTACTTTTACTGAGATCAAAACATTGTCGCCTTTAGTAACCTGGATATTCCCGGGAGTAACTTCGAAAGAAAATTTAGCAGGAGGAATGAATTCAGAATTGAAATTTAAAACTCTGCCCGAGGCTTCGGCAAAGCCGGGAACGATTAAAAACAGCAATGCTGAAAATACTGTGATTCCGGCAGCATAAAGGAGTAGTTCTTTAGCTTTTTGAAAACTAACGATCGACTCAAACTTCAGTGTTTTTGTTTTATTGTACACCTGGTGAAAGGCTGCATCGCTTAATGAACCTGAATAAATGGTACCTGCTGAATCGGATGAGGCAAGCTGCATTGCATTTACCAGTTCATCCTTAATTTCAGGAAAGTTCCTTCCGACCCTTGATGCCGCGCTGTAATAATCGGTCCTGCCTATAATTCCGTAAAGTTTTAAGAGGGGTATAATGAAAAGAATAATGAGTGCAGCAAGGAAGACCAGCAGAGTAAAAAAGAAAAAGTAGGTTCTTACAGCGGGGGAAAAATGTCCTGCCAGCTCAAGCAACGTAAAAAACACAAACAGGATTATGCCGATAAGAACTGATGCCTGCAAGCCTATTGAAGCAAAAAAAGAATACTCTTTTTTCTTTAGTCTTAATAGTTTTTCTAATATCTCTTTATAATATGGTGATTCTTTACTCATATAAATTTTTATTCTGACAATGCGTAAACTACTAAGTTGGTGCCGAATTTCAATGCTTCCTGCCTTTTGGATTCAGGATCGTGATGTACTTCAGGATCTGCCCAGCCGTCGCTTGGATTCGATTCATAAGTATAATAAACTGCCAGCCTTTTATCTATGAATATTCCGAATCCCTGGGGCGGTTTGCCATTATGTTCGTGAGTTTTTGGAGGCCCTGAATCAAAATTGAAGAAAATGTGATACATCGGAAAATCAAAAGGGAGTTCAACAAAATCCTTTCCCGGGAACACCTTTTTAATCTCGCGTCTCATTGCCTTATCCAGACCATAATCATCATCAATATAAAGGAAGCCCCCGTTTTCCAGGTACTTTTTTAGTCTCGCAGCTTCGTCATCGGAGAAGACAACATTTCCGTGACCCGTCATAAATAAAAAGGGATAATTAAAGATCTCATCAGTTGACAGATCAACGAAGGTATATTCAGGTTTTACTTCAATATTTGTATTAGCTTTAATAAAATTAAGGAGATTCACTTCTGAAGATGGATCGTTGTACCAGTCGCCTCCGCCGTTGTATTTCAGTCTGGCAACCTGGAACAGCCTCCCTTCCTGGGGGAATACTGCTGCAGCGAATAATAACGTAAACAGGATTGCTTTAATCATACTATAAGTTATGCTAAAAAAAGATTTATTCATTACGATTAATAAAAAAATAATCGAATATCCTGATAAAAAGAATGCAAAAACGAAACCATTCGGACATTATTCATAAAGCATGTGAGCAGCACAAAGCTGACCGATATAGGAAGGGTGCAGATGATTGGATTTAGATAAGTAAAAAAAATGCCGGCGTTTAATGAGTGCCGGCATTTTATCTGATAGATCGGACCTTAGTTGGTCTGGATTTCTTTATAGGTGAACCACCAGTCGTAGCCTTCTGCGGTTTTTAATCTTTCCTCGGCACCATCAACGTCTTTCGGCGGAGGAATAATAACTTTCTTACCGATGAGCTCATTATTCGGCCAGTTTTCGGGCATTGCAACTTTATATTCATCAGCAATCTTCAATGCTTTAAGCGCGCGTAAAACCTCATCGATCTGTCTTCCTACTTCCTGAGGATAGTAGATCATCAGTCTTATTATTCCCTTCGGATCGATTATAAATACTGCACGTACGGTGTTTGTGCCTTTTCCGGGATGAACCATTCCGAGTTTCTCGGCAACCTTACCCATATCATCTGCAATAATCGGGAAAGGAATTTCAACCTGCAAGGTGTTCTTAATCCACTCAATCCATTTGATGTGAGAGAAAACCTGGTCGATTGAAAGTCCGATTAATTGAGCATCCAGTTTTTTAAATTCCTTAGCACGTTTTGCAAATGCTACAAATTCAGTGGTGCAGACAGGAGTAAAATCAGCAGGGTGGCTGAATAATACTATCCATTTCCCTTCATAATCTTTTGGTAAATTGATCGTCCCTCTCGTTGTATGTACAGTCATTTCGGGGAGTTTTTCGCCTAACAGGGGGATACCTTTCCTATTCTCATTGTTTTCCATGAAAATCCTCATATAATTTTTTGATTGGAATACATATTTAAAAAGCAAAAAATACGCCAGCCTAACCCGGATTATATTGTTCAGAAATTCAGCAAATTCCTTTAGAAATAACGAGTTATAGCTGAAATATTTTTGTTTGTGAGAATTGTCCTTCCTCTATAAGAGAAATAGAATAATAGGCAGTTTCTTTTTATTTTCCATTTATTCAATAATCTTAATTACGGAGCTGCCCAAAATGGTTAAGAACTACTGGCTCATTAAATCCGACCCCGAGGAGTTTGGAATCGAGGACCTGGAGAAAAGCAAAGGTAAAACCACCTACTGGAACGGTGTTAGGAATTACCAGGCACGTAACTTTATGAGAGATGAAATGAAGGAAGGTGACCGGGTATTGTTCTACCACAGCAATGCCGATCCAAATGCAATTGTAGGTACTTGCGAAATCGCCCGGGGAGGGTATCCGGATCATACCCAATTCGACCCCGATGATATACATTTTTTCCCATCGGCAAAAAAAGAAGACCCTACCTGGTTTATGGTAGATGTAAAGTTTATTGAACGATTTAAAAGACCTATAACACTTGAGGAGATAAAGGAAAATCCAAAGCTGAAAAGTATGAGACTTGTTCAGAAAGGTAACCGGTTATCTGTTATGCCGGTTGAAAAAGAAGAGTTTGAGGAAGTAGTGAGGATGGGAGGATGAGTAAGTTAAACTTATACTTGAACTGATTGGTCCCCTGAACAGGAACTTAAATTTACATCTAAATCCTGACTGCCTTTAAAGAGTACATCAGCGGTATGATATCTTCCAGTCCTTTTATCCGCCACCATCCATCGATTCCTTTTACTGTATTCGCAAAACAATTATAAACGCTGAACGGAAATTCATTAAGTGATTCAATGCGTAGTCCGGCACTTGTCAAACTGTTTATCACTTCACTTAATGAATGATTCCAGGAATATTCGATTTGGTTTATATCGGCATTCCTGTCGGCATAAGTTCCCGTAACAGTTTCCCTGATAGGTTCTTCGGATTTAAAATAAGAATACTGAAGCTTTTCAAAATTATCATCAAACATCCAGGCAACAGGATGGAATTCCACCATGTAGAATATTCCTGAAGGTTTTAAGAAATGTGAAATTATCTCCCCCCATCTTTTCAAATCAGGGAGCCAGCCTATAACGCCGTAAGATGTATATACGATGTCATATTTTTTGGTAAGCAGTTCCTTCAGATCATAAATATTGGCGCAAATAAAATCGGCTTTTATCCCTGTTTCAACAGAAAGATCTTTTGCTATCCGGATAGCTTCATCTGAAAAATCAACTGCTGTAACCTCAGCTCCGAGTTTTGCCCAGGAAAGGGAATCGAGTCCGAAATGGCATTGCAGGTGAAGCATAGTCTTCCCTTTCACATCGCCGAGTTCCTCCAGTTCAATGAACTGAAGCGAACTTTTACCCTTACGGAACCCTGCAACATCGTAGAAATCAGATTTGAAATGATAGCTTACTTTTTTATTCCAGGCAGTCTTATTAGCATCAAAAAATTTCTGCATCAATTAATTTTCCATTTATCCTCAGGATAAAATTCCTTCTTCATGAGGAAATGAGGTACCGATTCAAAAAGTGTATGCGACCGCGACAAGATGGTGTATCCATGTTTCTCATAAAACGGTACTGCAGTTTCCCTGGAATGTAATATAACATATTTTGCTCCAAGCTGGCGTACTTCATCCTCAAGTTTTTTCAGGACAACTGAACCTAACCCGGTATTTTGAAACCTGCGGTTCAACTGCCATAAACCTGATCTGGGCTTCAATATCTGTATTAAAATGAGCTCTTCCAACTGCGATGGGTAAACGATCTTCTTTACAGACCATAATATGCAAGGCTCTTTCCTCAAGTTCATCCTTCTCAGAGCCTTTGGGCTGTTTCCAGGGTTCTCTCAGCATTCTCCAGCGCAGCTCATAGTAGCGTTCAAAATCCTGCTGAGATTCAGGTTGTGTAATAATCATAGCTGCCTCCCTCAATTAAAATTTATCTATCCGCAAATTTTAAAGTATTTCGATATTAGATATAATGACAAAAGTATGCCATAAAAAAAGGGAATGGAGTGACAGAAATTATGCTGAATAGGAGTGAATTCGGGTGCTTTAAATGAATTCTCCATATGTCTTTAAATGTCTATTACTGAAATCGACTGACATTTTTGTCGTGTATTAGTTTTTCTAATCTTACAATTGATTGTTTTTAGCTCCGCTAGAGCGATTCATAATGTATTAGCTAAAAAACAAAAATGGCACAGAGAATTTAATAAATTTATTCTTCGACAGGCTCAGAATGATACGCCAGAACCTACGCGGTTGTGCGATTATATGAAAAAGATGAAATGAGAAGCAGGCGGAAGCGGAACAGCGTTTCGATTTATACGGGAAGCGAAACAGCGTTTCGCTTTACACGGGAGCTAAACAGCGTTTCGCTTTACATGGGAGCGAAACAGGCGTTTCGCTTTACATGATTTTTTCGTCAAGTAAAGAAAGATCATCTTCACCGTCAGCTCTGTCTATAATGGATTTTGGAAGATTCTTTGATGTTTTCGCACCAAGTTCCCTGATTTTTTCAGCCCGGCGTACAAGGTTACCGCTTCCGTCCGTTAGTTTTTTCATAGCATCAACATAACAGTTCTTAGAATCGTCAATCTTTTTGCCTACATTGACAAGGTCTTCCACAAAACCCACGAACTTATCATACAATGCTCCGCTCTGCCTGGCTATTTCAAGTGCATTCCTGTTCTGACTTTCCTGGCGCCAGATGCTTGCGATTGTCCTTAAAGTAGCAAGGAGAGTTGATGGACTGACAATTACAATATTCATCTCAAAGGCATCGCTGAATAAAGATGCATCACTCTGGACAGCGAGAGCGAAAGCCGGTTCTATCGGCATAAACATCAGGACAAAATCGAGACTTTCAAGCTTGTAAAGATTCTGATAATTCTTTCCGCTTAAATTTTTAATGTGCGATCTGATAGAAGTTATATGTTCCCTGAGGTAACCCTGTCTTTCCTGTTCTGATTCACACGAAACGAATTTCTCATATCCCAGCAATGATACTTTGGCATCTATTACCAGGCTTTTATTATCCGGAAGCTTGATAATCACGTCAGGCTGATATCTTTTTCCCGATTCTGTAGTTATACTTTCCTGCAGAGAATATTCACGATCCTTCACAAGTCCGGATTTCTCAAGAAGACTTTCCAGAATAAATTCACCCCAGTTGCCCTGTGTTTTGCTTTGTCCCTTTAAAGCTTCGGTCAGGTTTTTCGCTTCCTGTGTAACCTGCTGGTTCAACTCTTTCAACATTGAGAGCTGTTCCTTTAATGAAGCGTGACCTTTGAGGCTTTCTTTGCTGCTCTCTTCCACCTTTCTTTCGAAATCGGATATTTTTTCCTTAAGAGGATTAAGGATTTCACTTAACTTTTCCTTGTTCTGCTCGGAGAATTTATTTCCTTTTTCCTCAAATATTCTATTAGCAAGGTTCTCAAATTCTTTGGTGAATTTCTGCTGTAGTTCCTCAATATCGCTTTTCTGTTCCGCCAGCTTCTCTTTCAGGTTATTGTTTGTCTCTTCCATCCTTGAGACCAGGGAAGAAAGCTCAAGCACTTTTGCTCTTTCCTTTTCCAGTTCGGTGTAATTCTTTTCGAGTGAGATTTTGAGAACCTTCTCCCGTTCTTCTACTCCCGATTTCTCTGACTGCGATTGGTTCAGCTGACGCTGCAGGTTTTCGAGATCCGCCCCGGTAACTGAAGAGGCATATTTGGCTTTCAGAATTAACCATCCAATCACGAAACCGATGGCCAAACCTATAACTAAAAATACAATTTCCATTATTATTCCAGACTTCCTGTTACTTTCTCAACTTCTTCTAAAATTTCACACGACCTGACCACTTCCTTCATCTTTGTATGATCGGGATAGAGAGGGCGGTCTACATCAAGGTGATCAATAGATTTTCTTATTGTTTCCTTTGCTTTTGCCACGCCTTTACCTGTATTATGATCTCTGAAATCAAGCGCCTGAGCAGCGGCCATAAACTCAATCCCGAGGACACCGCAGGCATTATCGAATATCTGGGCATTTTTGATTGAAGTATTCATTCCCATCGAAACAAAGTCTTCCTGGTCAGCCGCTGCCGGAATAGACTGAACTGAAGCCGGTGCCGATAAAATTCTCTGCTCAACGATTAACGAGTCTGCAGTATACTGACTTAACATCATACCCGAATACATTCCTGCACCTTTAGTAAGAAATGACGGAAGCCCGACACTCAGAGCCGGATTAAGCAGTCTGTTAAGTCTCCTTTCAGAAAGAACGGATATCATTGTAACAGACGCACCAACCATATCCATCGGGAGAGAAACCGGTGTTCCCTGGAAATTTGCCCCGGTTAGCGTCAGATTATCTTCAGGAATAAAAATAGGATTATCCCCTACCCCGTTAAGTTCAATTTCCACCTGCGTCTTAGCATAAGCGACTGCATCGTGTGCCGCCCCGATTACCTGGGGCGTAGAACGCATTGAATATGCATCCTGTACCTTGCTCTTTACTTTCCCGGTCTGAAGATCGCTTCCCTTTATACATTTCATAATTGAATTTGCACTGCGCACTGCACCCGAAAAACCGCGCAGTTTATGGAGGCGCTCATCATAAGGCTTTAAATTGGCGCGCAGAGCTTCCAGTGACATAGCAGCAGCAATTTCGGCCTGCATAAGCCATCTGTTTATATCGTACAGGTGAATCGCTCCCATAGCAGTTAAAAGGTTCGAACCGTTAATTACAGCAAGTCCGTCTCGTGCCTGCAAGCCGGGAATATTAATACCTGCTTTTTCAAAAGCAGTTTTACCCGGAAGACGTTCACCATTATAAAAAGCCTCACCCTCTCCCATCATCAAAAGTGCAACCTGGGACATTGGAGCAAGGTCACCGCATGCGCCAACAGAACCTTTCTGGCAGACTACAGGGGTTACGCCTTTATTAAGCATTTCAACGAGGGTAAGGGTTATTTCAGGTCTGCAGGCAGAGTTTCCATGGGCATGAACATTAATTCTGCCGGCAATTGCTCCCCTGACATATTCAGCAGGAGCTGGATCACCTATACCTGCTGAGTGGTTATAAATTAAATATTTCTGAAATTCTTTTACCTGTTCATCATTTAAGACAATTTCTGAAAACTCACCGATACCGGTGTTCGTTCCATACATAATCTCCTTTGCCTGAAGTTTGTCCTCAAGCATTTTACGGCAAACTTTAATTTTTTCGAGCGAATCAGGATGAAGTTCTACTTTTTCATTATAACGCGCTATTCTTACTAACTTTTCAATAGTAAGTCCGGAACCATTTAGTACTACAGACATCGTTTCTCCCTAAGATGTATAAAAGATGTTTACAAATTTAAGAATTAAGCGTGAGAAATATGAAGTAATAATGAAGGTTTCGAAACTTAAACTTCCGCAATCATTTTTTTTATTTTTTCGGAGTTTTCCCTTTTCGTCCTGTATGTAATATGAATTGTATCCTCATCATATTTTGTAGAAAGAACTTCTGCCAGCGAGTGGATCTTTGCGGCCTTTTTTGATTCGTTCAGATTAAGGTCGATATTCTCCTCCACATACGCAGATTCAGTAATCTCAACAAGTTTATCCTTAAGCTGAGAAATATTTATTCCGCGCTGTGCTGAAATTATTACACTATCAGGGTATTTGTTTTTTACAAATGAGATCCTGTTCCTATCGGCTAATGCATCCACTTTATTAAAAACCTTTATGTGAGTCTTATTTTCACTCCCCAATTCTTTCAGGGTATTTTCCACAACACCGATCTGGTCCTCAAAGTAAGGATGTGTAATATCGATTATATGCAGGATAATATCAGCTTCTCTTACTTCATTAAGGGTACTCTTGAAAGAGGCTACCAGGTTCGGCGGCAGCTTACGAATGAAGCCAACAGTGTCTGAAATAAGCAGCTTTTCTTTGCTTCCGAAGTCCAGTGACCGTGTAGTTGAATCAAGAGTAGCAAATAATTTGTTCTCGGCAAAAACATCTGCATTGGTAAGTATATTAAATAAAGTTGACTTGCCTACATTGGTATAACCCACAAGCGTTATTTTTATAAGATCTTTTCTCTGCTGACTCTGGGTATCCCTCTGTTTTTCTATCTTCTTAAGTTTTTCTTTAAGGTGGCTGATCCTGTTCCTTATCATTCTTCTATCAGTCTCTATCTGAGTTTCACCGGGTCCTTTAGTTCCGATACCGCCGTACTGCTTTGAAAGGTGGGTCCAGGCCCGGGTTAAACGTGGAAGCATATATTGAAGCTGAGCAAGTTCAACCTGAGTTTTTGCTTCATTTGTTTTTGCCCGGGATGCAAATATATCGAGAATCAACCCGCTTCTGTCGATTATTTTTTTATCTACTAATCGTTCAAGATTTCTAACCTGTACGGGGGTGAGATCATCATCAAAAATCACAAGGTCGATATCATTCTGTTCAACAAGAGAGGCAAGTTCTTCGGCTTTCCCCTTTCCAATATAAAAAGCGGAATCCATGGCAGGACGATCCTGGATAAGTTTCATTATGGTTTCTGCACCTGCCGTTAAAGCAAGTTCCTCAAGCTCTGATAGATGTTCCTCTACTATTTCTCTGCTTGTCTTCCTCGTGTCTAATGCAGCTAATATTGCTCTTTCGTGCGTGTTTTCAGGTATTTCGATCATTCACTTATTTTTTTCATCAATTGATCAATAAATAAAAAATTTCCAGCTAAATTACCACCGGGTTAACTGTTTTAATGTATAAAAGTTTCCAAAAATGTATAATATTTATCGGCACAAACTAATACTTAATCGGAATCAGGAGAATGCATAAATACCGGGCCGCTTTATATAGCTCACTGATATTAATATTGTCAGGGTCAATTTATCATTTTACATATGATAAATATCAATCACTGCCAATAATTAATCAGGATACTACTCAGTATAGGGAAGGTAGTGAGGTAATGATTGAAGTCTGGAAACCGGATCATTATGAACCCAGGCCCGGAAAATCTATAGGGATCTGGCTTAAAAGCTATTCACGCAATTATATGGATGAGTGCCGCAAAACCTGGGGATATAAAAAAATATTTATCCCGGCAATAAATATTTACAAAGCTGCGATGGAAGCAGGTTACAGCAGTGATGACATTATGATGAACGTTGCTTTTAAGGCCGGGACAGAGGACTTTGAAAAAATAATTTCTGCCTGCAACGCCCGGTACTATTATATAGATGAAGCTGTTAACCATGGCTGTTTCGGGAATAAAAACAAAAGACTTTATACACCTGACGAGCTGGAAAGAGTTTATAGTTTTATTCATACTGAAAGGAACAGGTCCTGCTTTGTCAGCAGCGGATATAAAAGGTGCAGTCATTTTGATACTCTCGCGTCTATCTGTGATCAGATAATGTATTCCGCTTACTCCAATTGGTTTGAAAGCATCTTTCCCTGTTTTGAATCCAATACAGGTTGGGGTGCTCCCTCAGAACCTGCGTGGTTAAATGGTTCAGATGATCAGAGAAGTTCCTGGGATGATATGAAAAACCGTTACGAGTCTAAGTTTAATATGACCTGGATAAATAGTTATGAGGTCACTGAATTTGATGAGCTTTTTAATGAGGCTGAGCAATTAGGATTATCCGAAATATGGATTTATACTTTAGATGACCATCATTTTGATGAGTTTGCAAATATCAGTGAGGCTGCTTTCAGGCATGGCTTTTTAGATCGCTATATTAGAAAGTATAACCAGGTTTACAAATGCGTCTGCAAAGCCGGATGCGGCAGCTTTTCTTCGGGTGATATGAAATGCTGGAAATTAGAGAAAGAAGAAGCTACTGATATCCTTGTTAAAAAATAGATATGAAATGAAATTAGTTTTTTCAGGATCAGTTTGACAATGAGGTAATGATCATTCAGCAACTACAAGATCTTTTTTAGCGCTTCTTGCAATTGCCATTTCAACAAGAGCTGTTACTAAGGCTGCAATAAGGAATATCCTCCATAGTTCTGAACCAAACCTTGACTGCATCACTATTTCAGAAGGGTTCTCACTCTTAGAGATCGTAATATGTTTTCCCTTAAAGTTAATTCCATCGAGATACTTTGTGAAGTCTTTATCAGTTAAATATTTTACGACAGATTCCCGGGGGTCAGCATTAATAGATATCTCAGCAACACTTTTTTGACCAGAATAGAATTTATAATTACCGGTTACATTTGTTTTAGAATAAGTAATAAAATTAAGGCTGCCGGATTTTTCAAGATTTACAAGCTCCTCTGTTTTATCCGGTCTCTTAACTCTGATCTGGGGAAGAGTAACATCTGAAAGAGTCACCGTAACCGGATTTCCTGCGGGATTTTCATTTTCAGTCATATCTTTTGAAGCAAGGTAAAAAACTGATTTGACAAACAGGGGTGCGAAAATATTCTTTAATGGAAAATTACTCCAGCTTAATACCGGGGATGTATTCAGGAGAAGTGTTTTACCTTTACCTATTTTATAATCACTAAGGAAAGATGTCCCATCAGTAAGAGTTATGATATTTATTCCTTTACCGCCGGAAGAAATTTTATAATGGAAATAAATGTCGGGTGACTGAAGTTTCTTTTTCTCAACACCGGAAAAAATGTTACGGAAGATCGGATGATCGAATTCAACTTTATCGAATGAAACTGCGTTGGCGGGTTCATTCATTTTTCCTGCTGTACCTTCAGGCACAGGCAAACCCAAACCGGAAGTCAGCTGAGAGAATGCGGGGACATTGCTATTATCACCAGGCATAAGAAACAATCCGCCGCCATTATTAACGTAAGCCTTCAGCCTGTCGAAATTTGAAATATTTGCAGCTCCTGCTATAATGATAACATCAAATTGTGAAAGATCGAACGAGGAAATCTGGTTAGAATTTTTCTCTGTTAATTTTATCGTACCGGCTTCACCCGTAAGACTAAGAGCCGTTTCTACGAACTTTATATCATTTTGATCATCATAAAAAATTGCAGCAGGGATTTTATCAGGAACATAAAAATCCGTATATCTCCTGTTATCCTGTACGATGTCATCATCTTCCAGTTCTGCAAATGCATCAATGTAGCCTGTAGTTTTAACGACAGCTTCCATCGTAACTGATTTACTTTCACCCGGAGAGAGTGATATGCTCTGCTGCGCACTCCTTTCACCATTTATAAAAAGCGAAAGCACCCTATTGTCAGCCGGCTGGTCGGAATAATTAGTGACAGTTACATCAAAATTTACGGGCTTATCCTTTTCAAAAATTTGGGTATTAACTTTAAGTTCATCAATTCCCAGGTTAAATAAATCCTTCCCCGAAAAATTAAAAGTATAGAGTTTTACTTTACCATTTAATAAACGGCTTAAATCCGGGGGTGATTCGTCAGAAAGTCTACCTTTTTGAAAATCGGATAAAAGATATATCTCTTTATTGAAGTTATTAGATTTGTCAAGGATTTCAGAAGCTCTGATTAAAGCGTGGTTTATAGTACTGCTCGAGTAAGAAATATCTGCCTCTTTAACCTCTTTTGAAAGTTCATCCAGATCAAGCGTTGGTTTTAATTCTTCATTACCCTGATCAGAGACAAGTACAAGGGCAGCTTCATCTCCTTCCTGCAGATTTTTTATCAGATTAATTATTGCCTGTTTTGACTGGTTGAAATATGAACCATCGGCATCCACAGCTGACATACTGAATGTGTCATCAAGAATATAAACTGCAGTTGTTTTGGCTGCAGATGTAGTTCCTCCGAGAGCTACCCCTTTCAAAGTCGGCCGTGCAAATGCAGTAACGAGGAAAAGGATTATCAGTACACGCAATGCGAGGAGCAGCCATTGTTTAAGCTTCAGTTTCCTGATTTTATTTTTCTGGAGTTCCTTTAAAAAGGTAAGAGTACTGAATTCGATCTTTTTTAATTTTTTAAGATTTAAAAGATGAATCAGGACAGGAATGCTTGCTGCCAATAAGCCGAATAAAACGGCCGGATTCAGAAATATCATTATGAAAAATATAGGTGAATAATGAACAAATTCAATACAAGCGGAAATACATTATACTTAATCTTTATCAAAGCTGCGGATAAAAAAAGGGAACAGAAACCTGTTCCCTTATATTCTTTGGTCTAAGTATTATTTCAAGGTTTTTATAAAATCTTCCTGTGTAATATTCATTTGTCTTAAAATGCTTCGAAAGGTGCCAACTGGGATTTCTCTTTTCTTCATTGGTAAAATTACAATGTCACCTTTTGCATTTTTCTTAATACTTTTTCGATTTCACGGGAAGAATAAAGTTTAGGCATAAACTTTTTCTTTACCAACAATAACTGAATCTATATGAATAAATTCCAGGTTTTCGTTTTCCAAATAAAGTTCTACAGCCTCTTTTAAATTTCTCACCGCTTCATCAATTGTTTCGCCAAAGGATGATACTTCAACATTTAAACATTTTGAGCTATAATATTTATCTTCTTTCCATACCACAAAACTTATTTCTTTCATAATATCAGCTGCGGTCCGTTTAATTAAGGTCTAAATAATTACTTATTCATTTCAGCAATCAGGTTCAATGCGCTCCCTGCTTTAAACCATTTTATCTGAGCATCATTCATAGTATGATTTAACATTATTTCATCCGTGGAGCCATCGCTGTGTTTAATAATCATTTTCAACTGTTTTTCGGGAGCCAGTTCTTTTAAGCCGGTTATAGTCACTTTATCATCTTCTCTAAACTTATCATAATCAGCCGGATTCGCAAAAGTAAGAGGCAGCATTCCCTGTTTCTTCAGGTTAGTCTCATGGATCCTTGCAAAACTTTTTACAACGATTGCTCTGCCGCCGAGGAACCTGGGTTCCATCGCTGCGTGTTCACGGCTTGAACCTTCGCCATAGTTTTCATCACCTACCACAATCCAGTTTATTCCTTTTGCTTTATATTCACGAGCCACATCAGGAACAGATTTATATTCACCTGTAAAAATATTTTTTACCTTACCCGGGTTACCAGTATACGCATTTATTGCCCCGATGAACATATTGTTTGAAATATTATCAAGGTGTCCCCTGAATCTTAACCAGGGACCAGCCATGGAAATATGATCAGTAGTACATTTTCCTTTTGCTCTCAGCAGAACAGGCAGATCTTCAAGATCTTTTCCATTCCATGGTTCGAAGGGTTTCAGGAGCTGCAGTCTTTCACTATCAGGATTAACTTTGACTTCCACGCTGCTTCCATCCTTTGATGGAGCTATAAATCCATTCTCACCTTTATTAAAACCGCTTGGGGGAAGTTCCTGCCCAACAGGCGGATCAAGTTTAACTTTTTCACCTTTTTCATTTTCAAGTTCATCGGTTAATGGATTAAAGGTTAATTTACCGGCAATAGCAAGTGCAGTAGTTAATTCAGGACTTGCAACAAATGCAAGGGTTTCAGGGTTACCGTCGTTTCTTTTTGCAAAATTTCTATTAAATGAAGTCACTATCGTATTTTTCTCGCCTGTCTTCACATCCATCCGTTTCCACATACCTATGCAGGGACCGCAGGCATTAGCGAGTATCAGTCCGCCGAAATCTTCCAGTGTTTTTAACTGACCATCTCTTTCGATAGTTGATCTGACCTGTTCCGAGCCGGGAGTAATAGTAAACTGGGATTTCGTTTTTAACCCCTTGTCAATTGCCTGTCTTGCTATACTTGCAGAACGGTCTATATCCTCATAGCTCGAATTTGTACAGCTTCCTATCAGTGCTACCCTTATATCTTCAGGATATCCATTTTCTTTAACTGCTTCTTTCATTTTTGATATCGGCCATGCTTTATCCGGTGTAAATGGTCCGTTCAGGTACGGTTCAAGCTGATCCAGGTTTATTTCTATAACCTGGTCGAAATACTTATCCGGATTATTGATCACATCCTCATCTGCTGTCAATACATCCGCAAGGCCTTCAGCCAGTGCAGTTACATCAGCACGGTCGGTAATTCGAAGATAAGCCGCCATTTTTTCATCGAAAGGAAATACTGAAGTAGTAGCACCAATTTCAGCCCCCATATTACAGATGGTTCCTTTGCCTGTGCAGGAAATGCTGGTTGTTCCTTCTCCAAAGTATTCCACAATGGCACCGGTTCCGCCTTTTACTGTAAGAATTCCGGCCAGCTTAAGTATTACATCTTTAGCGGATGCCCATCCATTCATTTTTCCTGTCAATTTTACACCGATAAGTTTCGGCCATTTCAATTCCCATGGCATTCCTGCCATTACATCAACTGCATCAGCACCACCGACTCCAATAGCTATCATTCCCAATCCTCCTGCATTAGGAGTATGAGAATCAGTACCAATCATCATTCCGCCGGGAAATGCATAATTTTCCAGAATAACCTGATGGATTATGCCTGCGCCGGGTTTCCAGAATCCGATACCGTATTTACGTGAGATGCTTTCGAGAAAATCGTAAACCTCTTTATTTTCTTCTGTAGCTCTCAGTAAATCATCTTTTGCTCCTATCTGTGCCTGGATCAGGTGATCACAGTGAACAGTTGAAGGGACGGCTGCTGTTTTTCTTCCAGCCGACATAAACTGAAGCAACGCCATCTGAGCTGTTGCATCCTGCATCGCAACCCTATCGGGAGCCAGTTCAGCATAATCTTTTCCTTTCTTCAATTCCTGTACGGGTGTTTCCCATAAGTGGGAGTATAGTATTTTTTCAGCATACGTAAGCGGTCTGTTCAGCACTTTTCTGACAGTTTCAATTTTATTACGATATTCGGAATAAACTTTCCTGATCATTTCAATATTTGCAGCCATGATATAAACCTTTAATTCTTTTTTAATAAAATCAGATTATAAAAATACAAAAATTGAGTAAAATATACTCACTATTTTGAATGGCATAAAATTGGTAATATTATTTGGAAGAATTAAATTCTTTTTATAAAATATAAGCCTAACTAACCGGAGTCTAATTGAAAAACGCTTCAATTTTAATTGTCGACGACGAAAAAAATTATCTTGAATTAATGAAATCGCTTCTTCAGGAGGAGGGATATCAATATATAATCACAGAGTCTGATCCTCTTAAAGTAGAAAACATTTTAAGGAATGAGCAGGTGGACGTTATTCTGCTGGATGTTTATATGCCCGGTATGAATGGACTTGAACTGCTTGAGAATTTAATTCCGCTATATCCGCAGATACCTTTTATAATGGTAACCGGTGTTGATGATGTGCAGATTGCATTAAAAGCGATAAAGCTTGGTGCATATGAATTCATAACCAAACCTCCCGAAATTGACAGGCTCTCATTAACAATTAAAAGAGCGCTGGACCAAAAATTACTTGAGAGAGAACGTGATACTCTTCGAAAAGGAGTTGACAGGTCTGAGGCTTCGAATGAAAAATTCAGGGAGATCATAAGCGAGTCGCCTGCCGTGTTAAAAGTTTTTGAATTAATAGAGATTTTTGCACCCACGAATGAAACCGTTTTAATCACCGGAGAAACCGGCACGGGAAAAGATCTCATAGCAAGAAAAATACATCAGTTATCTCCCAGAAAAAATAAATCTTTGGTAACTGTAAACCTGGCTTCAATCTCCCCAACCCTTTTTGAAAGCGAGCTTTTCGGGCACGAACGCGGATCTTTTACAGGTGCTACAAGTGAGAGGTTAGGTTATTTTGAAGCAGCAAATGGGGGGACAATCTTTCTTGATGAAATTGGCGAAATGCCCAAAGAACTTCAGGGTAAATTGCTCAGGGCAATTCAGTACAATGAAATATACAGGATCGGAAGTACCAAACCGTTAAAGCTGGATATAAGAATAATCACAGCTACAAATAGAGACCTGCTTGAGGCTGTAAATGATAAGGAATTCAGAGCCGATCTTTATTATCGATTGAACCGCGGCTACATAAAACTTCCGCCTCTCAGGGATCGCGGTGAGGATATCATAATTCTTGCAAAACACTTTCTTGAGATGGGAAATAAAACCTACAACAAAAAAGCGAAGGGTTTCAGCTTAAAGGCAATGAATAAACTCAAGAGCTATTCATTTCCAGGAAATATCAGAGAGCTTGAAAATCTGGTATTAAATGCTGTGGCAAAAACGAGAGATAATGAACTCATTACCGAAATCGACATTCCTGACGACTACGTGCGCGATGTCCAGTTTGTACCGATGGAAAACAACCTGATTAGCATTGATGATGTTGTAAAAAACCATATACTTCATATTATGAAACATGCAGATGGTAATGTTCAGAGAGCAGCATTAATTCTGGGTGTGAGCGAAAGGACCCTTCAGAGAAGACTCCAGAAAATAAGAGAAAACGGCAGATAATTCTGCTTCTATAAGTAAATTTTTCTTCTGTTATGTCAAAAATGACTCAAAAAGTGACCTTGCGTGTCATTTTGTTTAACCTCCCTGTAATAATAGACCTCAGAATACAGGCATTGGATTTGAAGCTGTAGATTAGTTTCCAAAAAGGATTTACTAAACTATGGCAAGTATACAATCTATATTAGCAATTGGAGCCCTGGTCATTTTTTCCATTATTTCTCTGCTGTTCAATTCCAGTGTCCTCCAGAATACGACCATCGAAGTTGAAGATAAAGTTTATCTGACTGCTTTTTCTCTGGCTGATGACCTGGTAGAAGAGATGAAGCAAAAGGCATTTGATGAGAGGACGGTAGATTTCCAGGCTATTAATAAAGCTCAATTAACCCCCTATGCCAGCTTCGGACCGGATGGAGCAGAAGCCTGGCCGGAGTATAATGATATTGATGATTATAATGGTTATAACAAAATCATAAATACATTACCAATTGCTGAAGGGTATACAGTTCAGTGTGATGTCAACTATTGTGATGCTACGGGGAGTATTACAATAAACCAGGATTATTATAAAAAGGTCACGATTACTGTCACCAGTGATTACCTTAGAGATCCTTTTCAAATGTATTTCATTTTTTCACTTCATTCAAAAAATTAAGAAGCACTTTTATGAATACAATGATGGACATTTTGGGCTCTACCATTATCGGAGGCATGCTTCTGCTTTTAGTACTGAAACTAAACGTATTTATGTCTGAGTCGGGTTATTCTTCAGATACCGAGCTGCGGCTTCAGCAGAATACTAAAACGCTGGCGGATATAATGAACTCCGATTTCAGAAAAATAGGGTATAAGTATGACCACACTGCCATTATAACAGCACAGCCGGAAAGATTTAAGTTCGTAGGCGACCTTGAAAAACCGGGAGATATCGGTTTTGGAACCGTCGACACACTTGAATATTTCATAGAGGACTCAACTCACTCAACAGGAACGACAAATCAGAATGATATTATATTAGTCAGAGTCTTAAATAATAAAGACACGCTGGACGGGCCATCACTTGGACTTGTAAAACTGCAATTTACGTACAAGGACAGCACCTCAACACCAACTGCAGATTTAACTAAGATAAGATACATACAAACCGAAATGTGGGTTCAACCTACTGAATCGAGAAATAACTTCATTACCGGCAATAACGATTCCACATTTACGTATTGGGAATTCACAATTTATCCGAGGAATATTTAATATGGGAAAAAGTTCATTGATAATTGTGCTGGGAATGATGCTCCTTGTATCTTTCCTGGTGTTAAAACTGAATGGTAATTCAAAGGAAAATTTATCTACAACCGTAGATATGTTTAACCAGACGCAGGCAAGGCTTATAGCAAATACAGGCGTCGAAGTTTACCTTGAGAAACTCTATGCCGATCATTCACTCATGAATCAGACTTTCAATAATCAGAGTTTATTCGGCGGATCCTATAATGCCACAATAACCGGCACTTTACCAGATGTAAGGGTCACTACTGTATCAACATTTCAGGGCGTGAAGCATACTTCTGTTGCCGACGCATACCTGACACCAATTACATTTCCAAACCCTCCGGGCGGAATTTATATAAGCACTAATTCTGTAGTGAACGCTAATGAAATCGGTGATATGAATGTTAGCGGACTTGATCATAACGCAGACGGAACTTTAAATCCTACTGGAAAGCCGGTTTGGGGTGTGGGTGTTGATGATGAAACTCAAAGACAGAATATAATTGATAACCTCAAAAAACCAGAGAATATTGAGGGTGTTCTGGATACGTCAACCCTCGCAACAGGACATCCGAGTGTAGGCGTCACAGGACTGGGTGTAGATTGGGGAAAGATGTATCAGTTCCTTGCAAATGCAGCTGATCAGACTTTTATTCAGGACATACCTAATGGGACCAACCTTGGCACGCTTGATTATCCTAAAATAACTCTGATTAATGCAGATGCTGCAGCTAATAAAACCATTATGATTAATAAAGGAGTAGGCGCAGGCATACTTGTAGTCAATGGAGATATTAAGTTTGCCGGCAATTTTGACTACAAAGGAATTATCCTCTGCTATAAGAATTCAGATCTGTCTTTCGAATCCACAGGTACAAATATCGTAAACGGAGGCATAATTATAGCTGGTAAGAACATTAGTTTTAAATTAACAGGAACAATGAATGTTAACCATAGCCAGGAAGCCATAGATAAGGTAAGAGCAAATCTGAAATCGAACGGATTTAAGATTTTATCCTGGTATGAATAGTAACAAGGCAGTACAAATTTAACTATTAGCCTTTTCAATTTCTGACGTCAAATGTCACGTTTGACGTCAGAAATGTCTGTCAACTTCAAATCTGCAAATCCGGTTATCACTAATTTCAACGAAAAAGAGGGCACCTGAAAAGGTACAATAATTGACATGCTTGTCATCATTTAACACTAAACAGCAGGGAAGATTATGAACAGTGTACAATCTATGTTAACGATGGGAGCCCTCGTTTTACTTTCACTTTCATCACTTCGTTTTAATAACTCTGTTTTAGAGAATTCTACTGCACAAATAGAGAATAAAGTCTATTTGACTGCATTTTCACTTGCAGACGATATGATCGAAACGATTAAACAGAGAAGTTTTGACGAAGCAACAATTGAATTTCCAACAGGACTGGCAAACCTTACCCCGGCCGACAACCTTGGTCCCGAAACCGGGGAAACATACAAGACATTTAATGACATTGACGACTATAACTTCTATAAAAAGACAGTCAGTGCCCCTCACGCAGAAAATTACGGTATAATCTGCAGGGTTTATTATGTCGATAGTACAGACCCTGATACTGAAATTAGTACTCAGAGTTATTACAAGAAAGTGACCGTAACCGTTACGAGTCCTTATATGAGAGAAGATATAAATTTATCATTCGTATTCACACTTAAATAAAAGTTAAAAATGAACGTCATAATTGATTTACTGGGAGCATCGTTAATCGGCGGGCTTGTTATGCTGCTTGTCGTAAATCTCAATGCTTATTCAACTGAAACGAAATTTGCCTCTGATGCAGATTTGCGGCTGCAGCAGGATGCAAAGACACTGGCGGAAATTGTAAATGATGATCTGAGAAAAATAGGTTTTAAATATTCAGGAACGGCGATAACAGAAGCTAGTACGCAAAGAATTTCTTTTCTCGGGGATATCGACAATGACGGCGTAATGGACAACGTAACATACTATCTGGGATCCAAAGCAGATGCAGCTGCTACTCCTAATCCTGACGACAGAATTCTTTTTAGAGTTGTTAATAATGATACTATAGGCGGCCCTACGCTTGGATTGACTGATCTTAGATTTTCCTATCTCGATAAACAGGAAAACGCTACTGCAAATGCTGACAGCATCTGTTACGTAAAAGCGGAAATATGGGTGGAAACAGTATTACCCGTCGGCGGTGAATATCCATTTACATACTGGGAAATGACAATAAATCCGAGGAATATATAACATGGGAAAAGGAATTTTAATACTCGTAATCGGCGTTGCTGGTTTAATTTCTTTATTAATCGTAAATCTGAATGCGAATACAAACAGAAGCCTTGATACAACTCTTGATATGTATAAAACCACAGAAGCCAGACTTATTTCAAACTCAGGCATTGAGGTCTACCTGGAAAAAATGAGAAGGGATAAGAATTTAACCGGTACATTTATGGATAATGATCTGCTTGGCGGCAAGTATGATTTATATATTTCGGGACCCGATTCAAACTTAATTATCAGATCGGTTGGATATTACGAGGACAAAGTTCACACAAGTATTGTTAATGCAAAACGAGAACCCGTAAATATGCCGGGGGTTGGCTCAGCCCTCTATATCTCATCAAATACAGTTTCACTTAACCTTAACGGTAATGTAGATATTGATGGTAATGATCATCATATGAATGGCACAGCTGGTATAGCCCCCCCGCTGCCCGGGATCGGAGTGGATGATGCCACTGATAGTGCATATGTTATAGATAATGTCAAATCGAAGATTACAAAAACGATTAAAGGTGAGGGCGGTGCACCGAGTGTACAAACGGTGCCCGATACAACTGACTGGCTTGGATTATCGGAGGACTTTATTTTTTCCGCAGATACAGTATTAACAACAGGCACCTATTCCAGCGGATCACAATTCGGTACAGCTGATGAACCTATTATTACTTATTGCAATGGTGATGTAGATTTCACTGCTGCAACAGGTTACGGGATTATGGTTATTAATGGGAATATCAACCTCAGTGGTAATTTTAATTATTACGGAATTGTGATAGTATACGGTCAATCCTCAATCAGATGTCAGACCATTGGAAATAATAGTATTTATGGCGGGACTATCCTTGTCGGGGAAGATGTATCAGTTCAATCGCAGGGTAATGCTCAGTTTTACTATAGCTGGGAAGCGATTCAACTCGGACAATTAAAATTAAAATCCTCCCGTTTTAAGATATTAAGCTGGCTTGAGTAAAAGCAGCAAATGGTTCATTTCTATTTCTCGATAAATTTTCGACCCGTCCTGTTAGATTACTGTGACGGGTTTCGTTTTATTCAGTCCCATTGCGAATAGCCCTCCTTCCTTTTAGCGTGCTTCTGATGGCGTTACATTTTGAATAATTAACCTTCCATCTGCAAAAAATAACCTGTACCGAAAACTCTGTACATCTTCGATCCTAAAACCTTACTAATACTTTCTGAATACGCTGTGAATACGTAGTGAAAACGCACTGAATACGCATTGAATACGCTGTGAATACGCTTTAAATACTTCATAATCACAGGGAATATCCTTCTAAAACATTCGGGTTTAAGCTGAACAACGCTGGCTGCTTTAAACTTTTAAAGGAAACTTTAATGTTCCCATTTTTATTGTTAATTTTGACCTTCAAACGGTAAGTATTTCTGTAATTATGATGGCTTTTATTAAAATCTCTCAAACCTGTGATCTTCAGGCGGGGTACATTTTTTGAATATCCTGTGAGGATTTCTTTTCAGAGGAACTATATTTTATGCTGCCAATGGATTATTTTGATAGAAATGGCAAAAAATGGTCAATAGAGAGCGGCGACTGGGTTAGTCACCAATCGAAGGATAATTCCGCCAAAAAAAGCATTCGCCTGAATTTTAAAGGCAGGGGGTTGTTATTAATCTTGCTGGTTATAGCCGCAGTGATAACTTTTATAAGCATCACCTGATTCATTCCGATAATTAAAAATCAACCATATCATCACGTATAAGCAGAAGAAGTGCTGTCTGGGGAATAATTAAAAGTTTTTCTTTCTCAAACTCTATCTCAAATGCTTCCTTACGAAGAAATATTGCCAGGTCACCTTCCTTGGCCTGGAGAGGGATATATTTCACAGATTCTTTCACCTCTTTCCAGGGTTCATCGTCTGTATTTGTTCCGGTCGGGTAGCCGGGTCCGACTTTGATAATATAACCACTCTGGATTTTATCTTTTTCAGATACCCCGGGAGGCAGATACAGTCCGGAAGCTGTTCTTTGCGATTCCTCGGTAGGCCTGACCAGTACCCGGTCGCCTACTACGATGAATTTATCGATATTCTGCAAGTTAAGTACCATTAGAAATAATTTTCAGTTCTAATGCAAAGATAAATAATGAAGAGGAAATAAATAATATCAATTCCTGGTAGCTGAAATTATCGACGGAATTACCATCTGAATAAATCTTCCGGGTATATTATTGAAATAGTGGTTTTTGAGAATCATCGTTTGAGAAAAGCGGGCTATTTTTATTCTTCTTGAAAATTGTTTATTCCATTTCGTATGATATTCTCTGGAGATTGTGGAAAAGTCCTTCTCTGTATTACTTACGCTGCTAATAATTCCTGAGATTATTTTAGCTGACTGAAATGCCATACCGATGCCATCTCCGGCCAGGGGCGCAATTACTTGTGCAGCATCCCCTATCATAATTATACCATCTTTTACCAGCTCTTTTTTACCAAAATAAATGTTGCCAGCCCCATAGATCTCCAATTGTTTAAGATCAGGAATTTGGTCTTTGAAGAAAGAAGAAAGTGCTGAATTATCTCTTAGTAGTTTCTTGAAATGGATCAGTGAGGTCTCATTCCCCTGCGTTCTCTTATCCAGGAAACAGACTGCTGCCTCTTCCCTGCTGACGGAGTTTATACCGCAATATATTTTATTGCCTGAAAAAATATAAATACACGAATCATTTATCTCTGATAAAAATTCTTTCCTGATATGAAATTTTATTCCATTATAACCTGACAGTTCTGCAGCAAATCTTCTATTAAGTTTTTTATCAATAATGTTATTCTTCCCGTAAGCACCTATCACAAATCTTGATGAGATATGAAAAGTCTTGCCTTCCGATTTAACTTTTGTTATGAAATTCTCTTTCTCTCTGACGACCTCTTCAACAATTGAAGGCTGGAATATATTTGTTCCCGCTATTTTTGCTTCAGTAAGGAGGAAATCATCAAACACTGATCGTTTAAGAGAATGCCCCTCGAACGGCAGTCCGGTGTTGAATTGCCGACTTTCTGTAATCAGCTTGAATGATGAAATTTTATTCGGATTCAGAGCAAGGAATTTTTCAAACAAACCTGACTCTTTCAAATGATCTGTAACCTCTGCCGATAAGAACTCCCCGCATAAAGTTTCCCGCGGGAATGATTTTCTTTCAACAATTGCGGTACTCATTCCTGCCTTCGCCAGTTCAAACCCCGCGACAGAGCCTGCCGGACCGCCCCCGATTATTAAAACATCATAGTCAGTCTTAACCATTTCGGTCAGAAGGAATTATTACTAAAAATCTAAAGGACCACATTCTCTTTATTATAAAATTATCAACTCCCGTCCGTGACAATATTTTCACGAATTCCTTTTTAGTAAATGCACGCCTGACAGAAAGCGGTCCGTCATTCTTAACAAATTCACTTTTAGAAAAAATCATTGAGAGAATTTTAATGCCTGAATAAGCTAAAATATTTCTTCTCAAATCATTAATGATTACACCTGTCACAGCAATCCCGGGAAAAACTCCTTATCATCTTTACAATCTCCTCATCACGAAAGTGGTGAAGGAAAAGGGAAACATGAACCAGGTCGAAAGATTTCTCTTTAACCGGTAATGAAAGAGCATCTGTGCAGATTATATTATTATTTGAATGATGAGTTTTCTGATAATGACAGGAATATTTATTGAGATCTGACGAGAATATCTTCAGATTATAATCATTTTTCAAATCATACAGGATATCGGAGTCTCCCCCGCCTGCATCCAGGATCGAGATGGCGGCATCAGTATTTTCAATAAAATAATCAATACCCTTTTTGCTTACCGAATTACCGCCGAGGAATCTATTTATGGTTTTAAGTTCCTTTAATGCTCTGTCAATTCTCCCGTCATCAAGAGAAAAATCATCCATCAACTCTTTCTTAAAGCTTTTTTTAAGAAGCATCAGGCTCCTCTGAAAAGAGCAGTTTCCATAGTAAGTCCCGGGCCGAAAGCCACCGCACAGCATAAATCGTTCTTCTGAATCTCTGTCTTATTTAACAGCTCTTTTAGGACAAATAAGATCGAAGCTGATGACAGGTTGCCGAATTTTCTTAAAACTGTCTCGTGAAGCTTCCATTTGATCATCGGACAAATCTAGTCCTTTTTGAAGTGAATCAAGTATAGCTCTTCCGCCGGGGTGAAGCACCCAGTGTTTTATAGATACCGGATCGATACCCTGCCGTTTAAGGATATTAACAAGTTCAGGAACTGCTTCATTAAGAATTATCTTAGGCAGTTCTGAGGAAAGTATCATCTCAAAACCGTTATTGCCGATTTTCCAGCCCATATAATCGTATGAGTTTTTAAACAGTGTCGAGGCAGTATTGACTAATTCCAGCTTTCCTTTATGGACGTATTTGCCGGAATTTGAAAAAAAAGCGGCAGCGCATCCGTCAGCGAAAATCATATTAGCCAGAATATTATCTCTTGTAGCTTCTGTCTGGAGGTGCAGGCTGCATAGCTCAACAGAGATCAGCAACACATTACTATCTGTTGAATTATTCAAGGTTTGCATTACGGAATCCATCCCGATCAGGGAAGCTGCACAACCCATAAAGCCGATATTAATTCTTCTAATTCCGGAAGGGAAATTAAATTCATTTATAAGGTAATAATCGAGACCCGGGGCAAAGAAGCCTGTGCAGCTAATCGTTATAATCTTACCCAGCTCCCCCGGATTAAATCCTGTACTTTGAATAAGTTTTTCTACTGCGTCTTTTGCCAGAGCTTTGGCCCATTTTTCATATTCATCCATTCTTGTTTTTGTACCGGGGGAAATGTAGGTGCCGTTATCTGAATAGAATTTTTTATCTGGATTATCTTCGGCATCCGGTATTACCACTGCCCTGTTCTCAATGCCCGAATGAGTTGCCGCCATATCAATCAACCTGCCGGCAGCATTACTTCCTTGCATTCTTTTTTTGAGTTGGGAAGCAGCCATAGACTGGGTTACAATATAGGGAGGTGAAGCTGTTGCTACGTCAATAAGCATAAATACCTTTTTGAATTCATAAAAGTTATATTATTAATTTCATATTAAAAACAATATTCCGGATGGGGTTTGTTCCTCATCTCAATATTTCAATTTACTTTACTTTCTGCTTAAATTTGAACTATATAATAATAATAGTGTATTATGAATGAATTTTGGGATAATCGATATTCTGCCGAAGAGTTTATCTATGGAACTGAGCCCAACGAATTCTTTAAATCGGAAATAGACAAACTTCCTCCGGGTCGCCTGCTTGCCCTGGCTGAAGGGGAAGGAAGGAACGGAATCTATGCCGCTGGTAAAGGATGGGAGGTAGATGCTGTAGATTTCAGCAATGCTGCAAAGGAAAAGGCCTTAAGACTTGCTTCAGAAAAGAAGGTTAAAATCAGCTATACTGTTTCAGATTTGGCAGATTATCTTCCTCTCCGGGACAGATATGATGCCGTGTCGATAATTTTTATGCACCTTGATCCTTCTTTATCAAAAACCGTCCATAAAAGAGCAGCAGAGTCTTTGAAAAAAGGCGGCAGGGTCATTCTTGAAGTATATCATAAAGAACAGCTTGGAAAAGACTCCGGTGGTCCTCAGAATTTCGATATGCTGTATTCCATTGATGAGATTAAGGAAAACTTCAGTGAACTAAAACCAGAAATACTTACAAAGGAGATCGTTCATCTGAAGGAGAGCATCTATCACAGCGGTGAGGCTGTCGTCATCAGGTTTATCGGGGTGAAACCCTGATGAAAAAAGTTCTATTCATTACATACTTCTGGCCTCCTTCCGGCAAGGCTACCCTGCACTGGCCTTTAGGCATTATCAAACATCTTCCTTCGGCAGGCTGGCAGCCCGTGGTGCTCACCGTTGAGAATGAGTCGTTTACAGAGAAGGATGAGAGCCTGGTAAAAGAAGTCGATGCTGGAATGAAAGTATATAAATCTAAAGCCTTTGAACCTTTCAACTTATACAAAAAATTTACAGGTAAGGACAGGAACCAGCAGCTTATAGCTTCAGAAACTATTTCTACGGAAAATAAGAGTCTGTCGCACAAGTTATCAATCTGGATAAGAATGAACATCTTCGTCCCCGATGCGAGAATAGGCTGGTATTTATCAGCGGTGAACAAAGGGAAAGAGATACTTAATAAGACTGAGATTGATGCCATTGTTACAATAGGTCCTCCTCACAGCACTCACCTGGTTGGGATGAAGCTTAGCAGGATATATTCAATACCTCATATTCCGGTCTTAATAGATCCATGGGTAGATATAATCTATTACCGAAATTTTAAGAGAAGCGCTCCTACACTTGCACTTGACAATCATCTGGAAAAGTCTGTTATGACGAATGCATCTTCTGTTGTTTTTGTAACAAAATCAACGCTCGAGGATTACAGCAGGAAATATCCTTTTCTAAAAGATAAGGCGGATGTTCTGTACTGGGGTTATAACGAAGAAGACTTTCAAGCTGTTAAGCAGGAAAACAATAAAAAAGACTATAAACTTCTTATACACGCCGGGAACATTTTTGATTACCAGAACCCTCCTTTTCTGTGGAAAAGAATTAAAGAAAAAAGTGATGCAGAGGAAATAAGAATTAAATTCATCGGAACAGTTAGTCCTGTTATTAAAAATGAAATTGAAAAGAACGGGCTGAAAGGAATAACCGAGTTTGCAGGTTTCCTCCCCTATAAGGAAATGTTAAGAGAGCTGTTGAAAGCCGATTACCTGCTTGTATGTGCAACAGAGAAACGGCATGTGCCGGGGAAACTATTTGAATACCTGAGAACAGGCAAACCAATAATAGCCTTCGGAGATGATAATGAGGAAGTAAAAAGCATTCTGGAAAAAACAAACAGCGGTATGATATTCGGATACAATGATGACCCAAAAGAATTTTTTGATAATGGCAGAGACTTTTAATACAAAGTTAGAGAATGTAGAAGAATTCGACCGCAGGAAAATAGCAGACCATTTTGGGAATATTCTTAACCGTCTGGAATCTGGATAATCCATCAAACTCATTCAACTATATGTTGATTAATTAAAAAACCCCGCCAGTTGACGGGGTTAATAAGGTCATTAACAATTTCACTGAGACGAGTATGAAATTAATGTACTGCAACACCTATATGCAATAGATAGTTATAATCTGTTCCTGTATAATACAAGCGATAGTGATTCTCAAACTTTGCATAAAATGGATAACTGATTTTAGAAGTCCATCCGTTATGCACATCGGATAATGTAAAAAATGGGTTTGCATGATCTTTATTCCAATTTATACCGTCAGATGAATAAGCCATCCCAACTGCATTTTGAGCTCCATTACCATAAACCATTTGAAAGCTGTTATTTTCCTCAATTATAGAAGGATACCTTACACTATTTCCTTCCCAGTACTGATCAGGTGAAATTATTGGATTATAGGGATATCTTGTCCAATTTACCCCATCAGCCGAGGTAGCAAGATTAATCACGAATTCATAATTATTAGCAGGAGCAGAGTCGTAGTACATGTAATAAATTCCATCTTTCTTAATGATTCCGTGGACCCCCAAAAAATATTCTGAATAATTTGCCTGCAGGATTGGATTTGGGTTTTTCGTCCAGAATATACCATCAGAAGAAGTAGCCAAACCAATTTGTCTCATCCCATACATAGGGTGATCACTGGTTCCAACATAGTATAAATAATAAATTCCATCTTCTTTGTAAAGATATCCCATTCCTACTGTATAACTATCCCATGTTCCAGGCTCCCCGGCTGTAAGAACAGGATTTTGCGATGCTATCTGCCAGGAAAATCCATCAGTTGATTCAGCATAGCTAATATCCCCATATCCCGAGTTGTACAGGTTCATAAACCACATTTTATATTTATTTTCGTCAAAAATAATTTGTGCCTGGCTAATACCCAAGGTAAAATAGGGTATCTGATTCACACGGAATATTGGATTATTTTCAAAATCCATCCAGTTTGTATTAACCGGTACTCCCCAGTTAACATAGATATAAATATTACCATATCCTGCTCCTGTAGGTTCTAGAGTAAGGTATACGTTGGTGGTGATACCTGCTAGAATATTAACATTTGCTTCTCCTGTATATACAACAATATTCTCTTCATCAGCAGCATCAACTTTTAAATGCCAGCCGCCTGCCGCTATCCCACTAAAGGTAATATCCGCTGTAGTGTCCGATATGAGATTAAGCGAACCACTTAATGTGTCGAAGTTTTCCCTGGTAAGATAAGCAGTTACACTTATGACATTATCAGGTTTATGAATACGATCAACATTCAGGGTTATACTACCATTTTGAGTATTCTGAGGAGAAACGGATGGGTCTGATGAGCAGCTGCTTAAGAACAGCGATAAAGCAAAGATAACTAAAGAGATGATCATTTTCATAAGAAGCCCCAATCACCTGTTAATAAAATGTATACTTTCACAATAAATTTGATGAATTTTTGTTTCAAAAGCAAGAAACTTTTTATTATTTTTGAGTTTCAGTATCGCCATTAAATTTCATCTTATAATTAAGAGAATAAAGTTATTATTGTGAAAAATATTTTATTTTTTTCTATAATCTAAACGGATTTGAATTAAGACTCATATTATCAATGTTAAAATTTTTAGAGTTACTTTCCCTTCCGCTAGCTCTTATCAAAAAATTATATTATAGTTTAAGGGTGGATCAAAAAAATCTTCCCGGAATAGATTTTCATAGAGCTGGAACAAGATTTGGAAGAAAATTGATGTTAAAAGGTATATTCTCCCCGAAACTCCTCTTGAATCCAGTTTCAATTGTAAGATATTTTGAATTTGATTTCATAAACAGAAACATTAATCATTGGGAAGGAAAAACCATAATTGATGTCTCCTCCCCTTTCCTATTCGGTTTTTATACGGCTGAAAAATATCAAGTTCTATATAAATATATTAACCCCGATATAAAAGATCTTAAGCAGGTCATAAAATATTCTGAAAAGTTAAATTTTAGAGGTGATTTTCGGGCTTCAGCCGGAAATGCGAAACAATTAAAAGAACCCGATAGCTCAATTGACGGGATTATTTCCATTAGCGTAATCGAGCATATAGCCAATGATGGAGACATCGATTTTATGAAAGAGGCGGAAAGAGTTTTAAAGCCGGGCGGATTCTTAGCTATTACATTTCCAGTGTCAAAAGAGTTTAAAACTGAGTATAAAAGTGATGATATTTATGGATTGAATTATAACAGAACTGAAGGCAAATATTTTTTTCAGAGAATCTACGACAGTGAATCTATAGCAAACAGAATACTATCAAATCTTACATTTTGTAAATTGGGAAAAATGGAAATTTTTGGTGAAAAAGGAAATACTTTCTATACCGCATATCAGAAACGATGGGTTAAATTTGGATTATTAGAAACAGTAAAAGATCCATATTATATATCTGAATATTTTCGTTACTTTAAATCTGTAAATGATTTGCCGGGAATTGGAGTTGCCGGGTTATTATTGAGGAAAACAAATGAATTATAAATATCCCGTTTACAAACCTTCTCTTGATGGGAATGAAAAGAAATATGTAAATGAGTGTCTGGATTCTACCTGGATCTCATCAAAGGGTAGGTTCATTTCCGAATTTGAATCCAAATTTTCCGAATATACAAATATTAAATATTCTATAGCTGTTCCAAATGGTACTATAGCACTTCATCTCGCATTATTAGCTCTGGGAGTCGGACCAGGAGATGAAGTTATAGTTCCAACGCTGACATATGTTGCTTCAGCTAATACGATCAGGTATACTGGGGCAGAACCGGTTTTCGTTGATTCCTTGTACAAGTCGTGGCAGATTAATCCAAAGGACGTAGAGAAAAAACTGACAAAAAAAACCAAAGCAATTATGCCGGTACATCTTTACGGATATCCGAGCAATATGGAAGAACTACAGTCAATAGCAAAAAAAAATAATGTTTTTATCATTGAAGACTGTGCTGAAGCATTTGGGTCACGATTCAAAGATATTCACGTTGGCAATTTTGGAAATATTTCAGCATTCAGTTTTTTTGGAAATAAAACTATAACCACCGGAGAAGGTGGAATGGTTAGTACTAACAGCAAAAAGATATTTGAACTTGCAGTGAGATTAAAAGGGCAGGGCTTAGCTAAAAACCGTGAGTATTGGCATGATATTGTTGGATATAATTACCGGATGACAAATATTTGTGCTGCAATAGGCTTAGCCCAATTAGAAAGAGCAAATAAAATTATAGAAAAGAAAAGACAGCTTGCTGAATGGTATTATGACAACCTTATCGGGACAGGATTAGAATTTCATAAAGCTGACAACAATATTTTCCATTCATATTGGATGGTAAATATTCTAGTAAATGATTATAAAGATAGAGACAAACTCAGAGAATATTTAAAGAATACGGGAGTTGAAACCAGACCTATTTTCTATCCTATTCATACTATGCCAATCTACAAAAAGAAAGGCGAGAAGTTCCCAACAGCTGAAGACATCGCTAGACGGGGGATAACTTTACCTAGCTATCCCGGATTAACAAAAAAAGATGTAATTTTTATCTGCAATAAAATCAGAGAATATTATAATTGAAAGACCGGAAGTTTGCTGATTTAATAATTAAAAAACTGAACAAGGAATTTTCTTCCGAAATCTCAAATATTTTACAGAAGGAGGAACCGGGATACTCTAATTATTTTATTCCTTTTAGCTTCGATTCTGAAACTATTCAGCAAATACTGGAAAATCTAAAGAAAGATACTTTCTGGGGAATTTTTGTAGCAGATAAACTTGCAGGTTTCTATATGCTTAGAGGGTTCGATGAGGGTTATGAAATTCCTTCCTACGGCGTCTGGATATCAAAAGAATATTCAAATATGGGATTATCCAAATTCACTCTTCAGCATGCCAGTTCATACTGTAAAATAAACCAGATAAAAAAAATCATGCTTAAAGTCCATCCCGATAATACGATTGCAAAGGTATTATATGAAAGGTTTGGTTTTCAGCAGGCAGGAATCGATCCTAAGAATAACAACCTGATTTATTATAAAGATATATTTTAAGGGATAATATCTTAAGATGAAAATAGGATTCTACATACATCATTCTACTCTTAGTGCAGGGGGAATCTTCACATATTCAGTCGGCATTTTAAAACTCCTGTTAAATCAAAAAGAAATTGAAAAGATAACTCTAATATATTCTCCGGAGATCCGCCAGAGTATTGGTGAGATTTTAGGAAACCCCAAAGTTGAATCATTGGAAATAAACAGATCTCAGTGGGATATAAAGATACGAATGATGATATCGTATTTTTTTTACGATATGTATCTGGTTATTAAAAACTATATGCCAGATGCAAAGAAAATATCTTTTTTAAGATCATTCTCATTCAGTATCAATCCTTATAAAAGTAAATTAAAGAAAACTGAAATTGCTTTACTCCATGTCCCGATGCAATATGCTCCAGTTTACTCACTCGATGTCCCGATTATCACCACTATGCATGATTTTCAGGACTTTCACTATCCTGAATATTTTTCGCCGCAGGAAAGAATCCACAGAGCTATTAACAATAAAAAATGTCTGGATGAATCCTCTCATATAATAGTTTCATTTGATCATATTAAAAATGATGTATTAAAGTATTTTAACATAAATGAAGAAAAGGTTTCCGTTTGTCCACCACCTTTCACGGAAAACTGGTTTACCGGAAATACGTTCACGGATCCAGAATTAGTAAAGGAAAAGTACTCTCTTCCAAAGCAATTTATATTATATCCAGCGGCAACATGGAAACATAAAAATCATATATCATTGATTGAAGCAGTCCGTAACTTAAATAATGAAGGAGTAAAAATAAACCTGATCTGCACAGGGAACAAGACCGAGTATTATGAAAATGTTTTGACAAAGGAGGTTGAGGGTATGGGTCTCGAGGGGCTAGTTAAATTTTTAGGTATAATTCCAGAGAGTGATTTAATGAGCTTATATAAACTAACCAGTCTTGTTATAATTCCCTCAAAGTATGAAGCCGGAAGTGCCCCCCTATATGAGGCTATGCGATTCGGGACGCCGGTAATTTGCTCAAACGTAACTTCTCTACCGGGAACAATTGCAAATGATGAATTTCTCTTTGAGCCAGATGATATAAATCAAATAGGAAAACTTATTAAACAGATGTTATCAGATAAAGATATGTCTGAGAGAAACATCAAGAATTCAAAACAAAGAATTTCCGAATTATCTACGGTGGATTATTCAAGAAATTTTCTGAATGTTTATAAGAAAGTTATAGGCCTAAGGCATCCTTCATAAATGAAAAGTCATTCCGACTTTAATTTGCCAAAGAAAAGGATCCGGCTTCCATCTTCAACTGAAGGTTCCTCAAGGATCGGATCAAAAAAATTCTCAAAATTACTTCTAAACCATTCGACTGTATACCATTCAGGATTCGGACTTTTATCAATCCCATTCGGCATAAATTCTATGAATAAATATTCTTTAGTATATTCGGATAAGATTTGAAACATTATATCTATGGGAACTTTTTGTCCCAAAATTAAATGATGAGAAACCGCCAAAGCCGATAATGCCTGGGATCTGAAGCGAACCTGAGGTTTTAATTTCCCGGAATAGTGCAGACTTAAATAAATTGGATGTAAAATATCCAACAATACCGGTGTCACTTCAGCTTTTAATTCCCTTATATTTACATACATATTATCAACTGCAACTTCATCATAGTCGGAACAGATTACCCGTTCCATAAATTTTTTTAATTCAATTGAAAGTAGTCCCTGGTTTCCCCCGATCTCAATAATTTCCGTGATATTAAACTTTCTGATTAGTCCCATAATCTTAAGGAACCTTCCGCCTTCTTTAAATTGTTCCGATTTATTTACATTGGCATGATATTCTCCCCATTTTGTCTGAAAATGCGGTCTCCTTATTCTTTCAATCTTTTTAGCAAGGCGCTTAAGATTAACATCATTATGCGGCAGTAATCCCATCAATGACAATTTTCTGAGCGTTTTTAAAATACTTCGCTTTAATTCTGGATTTTTAACTATAAATATTGTATCCAGGTTAAACTTTGATAGATTACGCAAGACTTCAAGAAAGTATGATACCTTTGTAATGATTCTAACAGGAAATATTCTAAGCATAGGATTTCTATACAACAAATACTCATGTTGCTGAAGGTACCCGGCAACATCAGATATAGATTTCCTAGCTAACTGACTGTTCCCGGATGACCATATTTTTAATGTGTATACAAAGATCCTGTAGTATTCATCCTTACATTCCCAGTAATGTTCATTTTTTCTTCTATGAAAACTCCCAATGTCAACAAATTTGGGTGCATACCCATCGAATACAATATTATTATTATGTGCGTCTTTCGTTTCATATCCATATTTAAAAAGGATCTTATTTACCTCAATTATCGTCTTTGCAGCGGCTTTCACCATTTCGAAAGACCATTCAGTTGAAAAGGTGACCGGTTCAATTTTTTGATGTTCAAGTATTAAATCATAACCCTCCAATTCTATATCTTCTGAAATTTTTGTGAATGGGATGAGATCAGCATCATTGAGTTCTTTAATAACACCCGAACTAAACAAGAAAAGGACATCTTTCTTATATGAATTATTTATCACCCTGAAAAGTCTATTTTTATAAACAAAAAGAAAACCAACCGGATCGATATTAAGTCCCTCATTCTTTTCAATATCTTTAATGTCTACAATCATATTTTTTCCACTATTTTGCTTTAATTTATTTTTCCAGATGATTTTTTATTGATTACCTTTTGATATTTCTTTATCAAAGTTGGATTTCCATCTTAAAGGATTTTTCCATTTTCTGATTGCCCCAGAGATCGATGCCAGTTCCTTTTTACCAAAATACCCGGTAAGGATTATGATAAACGGAAATGAAGAAATAATCAAAAGCTTTAAGAATAATCTTATAATAAGATGCAGATCATTGGTAAAAGCAGAAACCCAGAAGATCAAAATTCCTATCATAAATAATCTGGCTAATTTCCAATATTCATAATCAATTTTATAATATTTGTTTGAGGCAGCAATTGAAAGCAGATCAAGTACCGCAAAAGCAATAACCGTATTTACGGCAGCACCAAACATCCCATATATTGGTACAAGCCAGAGATTCAGGCAAATATTCAAACCTGCAGAAAGGAGCGTAATATATGCGGCATATTTATTATTGCCGGTGAGATACATCCCGAAGGACGAAATCAAGCTTATACCGTAAATAATGTATGCAAGGACAATAAGAGGAACTACCGCTGAAGCAGGATAATAAGATTCTTGTTGAGCAAACAACTCAACTAATTCTTTACCATAGATCGATAAAGCAAGACCTCCCCAGACTAAAAAAAAAGCCACGTATGTTTTTAATTTTTTATAATATTCTTTATCGCCTTCCTGCCTGAAAAGTCTATAAGCCAAAGGCATAATAGTCAAACCAAAAGGCATGATTATAAACATATTAATTACTCCCGCAACCCTATAACCCAATTCATACAACCCGAGTTCTTTATCCCCGGAATAAAATTTTATAATAAACCTGTCGCTACCATTTAATAAATTAATTGCCATTGCGCTAAAGATTAATGGAAACCCAAACTTAACTGCATCAATTAATATTCTATATTCAAGTTTTATCTTTATCTGTAGTAGTATTTTAGGCAATATTACCAGAGTTTGGATAATCTCTCCGGCTAATTGAGCATAAAGGACGCCGCCGATGCCAAAACCTTTATCAACTATTAAATAAACACTTAATCCTACCATCACAAATACCTTTAATATTCCGGACAGGGTATAACTCAGCGAATCATCATCAGCTCTAATCTTTCCGAGCAGTAAGTTATTAAAAGTAGTAAATGCAATAATATAAATAGCAATATTCAGGTAGTCTTTATAAAGGCTTATTTCACCGAACCAACCCGAAACTCGCACAAGGAATAAGTTACTTACAAGAATAAAAACGCCAATTATCGCAATAACGAGAACTATTAAAGAAAACAGAATTGATTTAATTTTTGAATTAAATTCTATTGAATTATTATAACGGATTATTGCCAGGTTTTGTCCGAGTATAAGCGATTGAGAAAACAGCACTATTATTATCAGTATGAGTCCTAATTTTCCATAATCACTCACAGAAAAATAATTAGTATATATAGGTAAAAGGATTATACCGGAAGCCTTAGAAACAATATTACTAATGCTGTAAATAAAGGAATGTTTTATAAGGTATTTTAATTTTTCAAGCATTAATGAAGTCTTATTAATCAACCTTTTCCGGAGATCTTTTTCTGCGGGAGACAAGCACTATGATTAATCCAAGCACGACGAGCGAGCTCAGAATCAGAGAGAGGTATTTCGATATAAAAAAGCTTTCCGGAGCATAACGAAATTCCACTTTATGAGATCCGGCAGGGACAATAATGCCCATATAGCCATGGTTAGTCCGGTATAACTCTGTTTCATTATTATCCACATATGCCTTCCATCCTGTTGGGACATAACTATCACCAAAGAACAGAAAGTTATTTCCTGAAGCTTTTACATCAGCTGCAACAAGCTCATCTTTATACTCTGTAAGCTTTACACTTGCAGAGGAATCGGGAGGTAAAACATTTAAACCATCCTCAGAAACAAAAGCCTTATGCCGCGGATCGAATGATGAAATTTTTATCTGCTGCAGTATTTCCACTTCAGGCTTATATTCTATGGAATCAACCAAATATAACCTGGGAAGTACATACTGGTTGATATAAACCACGCTCTTATCTCCAGTATAAATGGGAGCTAATCCAGGAAACTGTATCTGTTTCTCTGTAATGATGTATTTAACATTTAGCATACGCCAAAGTGTTGCATTTACCGGACCCACCACATCAATTATATCCTGGTATGCACGCGGTTTAATACCGGAATAGCCATAGAAATCTTCCAACAGAAAATAAGCATTAAAATTCGAGTTCTGGTTAAATGAGCCAAGCGTGCCGTCTTGTTTCAGATTCAGTATTCTGAAAGGTTCCTTGTCATTTTGTTCTTCTATCACCTTGACATAATCGGGCTTCCGGAAATCATTTTCTATATTAGGGACCGGCACATATTTTACTCCTCTGGCATCAACCCTCCACAGATCAATTAGGGTGAAAATTATTATAACCAGCACCATAGTATCCCTGCTCAATTTTTCCTTTATGTAAAAATTTGCTGCCCAGAATGTGAGAGCCAAGAAAGCGAAAGCGAAGAGGAAGTCACTCAAGAACATCTGCGAGGTATAATCAGCCAGTGCCTGAAACTGCTGTGCCATCTGCGGACGGGAGGTTGTAAGCGCAGCGGCATAATCATTAACGCGTAAAGCAAACCAGCCTGTTATAACTCCATTAAGGAGGATGCCCAGTACAAATATCCCGGTAAATGCAAAAGCAGCATTCTTTACAAGATTTTCCAGCTTAATATTTTTTTCCGATTTGAGGGAAATTATTTTCATTATTCCAAGACCTGCCAGCACAGGAAAACTCATCTGAATAAGGACAAGTATCATCGACGGTACACGGAATTTATTAAAAAACGGAAGATATTTAAACAAGAGATCAAATATAACCGGGAAAGTATTTCCGAAAGAAACGAGAAGGGCGAATACTGAAAGTATAGTAAGGAACTGCACAAAAGGCTCTTTCCAGCGGGTGAACATTCCAAATAGAGCCAGGAAGAAAACAAGCACACCCATATACATTGCAACATCCACAAAAGGCATTTGTCCGAAATATGTATTTACTTCCACGGGCTTATTATTTGTCAGTGGTCCCTGATAAGTTGAATTTCCAAAGCCGAAGTACGAAGGAACGATAAAAGTTAATACTTCACCGGGGGAAAACGACCAGTTTGTATGATAATCATAATACCCCGAAGTATTCTCCTGTCCCTTCCCGCTCATTTTATCAACTATACTTTCGGTGCCCCTCGTAGAATACTGCGAGTACTCATATATCTGGGTGAAATTATCTGACTGAATAAGAAGTGCAATTAAAAGCGCACCCGCAAACATTCCCGCTGATTTAAGTATGCCGTTTCTTAAAACACCATCCTTCTTAACCATGGCTCTTATAAAATAATATAGAAAATATATACCTATTGAAAGAACCGTATAATAGATGATCTGAACGTGAAATCCCTGGAGGAACAGCTGTATTATAATGATCAGCATTAAAAAATCGATAATGCGAACTTTTTCCTTTGCCCGTAACAGAAACAGAAATAATAGAGGGTAAAAAGCCAGTGAAGTAAGTTTTGTAACATGACCAATAAACAAAAAAACAATTAACCCTGTACTAAAAGAGGTACTTACCGCCGTAAAAAGACTGACCATAAAATTTTTCGTCAGGTATTTCATTAACAGGTAGGAAGAGATCCCCATCATTATCAGATAAAATATCCATTTAACGTAATCATTAGAAAAGGGTGCAGAAAAAACATCTCTTACAGTAATTATACCTACATGCATAAGGTTGAACCATTTGACAGATGTTCCTACCGCATATGCAGGCATTCCGCAAAAGATATAAGGATCCCACAGAGTAAAACCATCCTCATGTTGGTCTATATATTTATGAATGCTTTGACTTGCAATAATGTCGTTGGATTGAAAAGTCTTATCCCCGAAAAAGAGTGGGCTCAGGAAAGCAAGAAACAAAATTATTATAACCAGTATTGCCGCCAAAGCGTGAAATTTGTGCGGAAGGAATTCTTCAATGCTGAATTTCGAGAAGAAGCCTTCGGATTTATTTTTCTTTGACTGAATAGTTTTTTTTGATTTAGTCATTAGAATTCCGGTTAATTATAATTTTTTCTCTTTATTTCTTTGCTATGAAAGTTATGCCTGAACCAACCTTATTGTTTGAAGAGTAATCCAGGAACATCATAATAAAAGTAAACAGGAAAGTGATAAGAAAATAAAACGGAAGCAATATCAGAAAGAATTTTGAAATATTCACAAGCATAATCGGGTATTTAATTCCAAGACGCCAGGCTTTATCCCCCCAGAATCCATATGTATACCGGGAACGGTAAACGGAGTATCCTATCGGTTGAAGTTTCCCTTCAAGGTCTTCACTTGAATACCCGTCCCTGGCATGTTCTCCTACAAAGCTTTCATCCGAATCATCATGCACATCGCTTCCGCCGAAGATTGAAGGGGTATTTATAATAAGATACCCTCCCCGTTTCAGTGCTCTATAAAAGTTCTGAAAAACTTTAACATCCTCCTCAATATGCTCCATAACATCTACACAAACTATAAGATCAAACCTGTTTTCGTGATTGATGGCTGTAAGGTCCTCGATTCCAAAAGAGACATTATTTATTTTTTCTGATTGAAAAAATTCCCTGCAGTCTTTTATCCATTCTTCTTTTACATCAACAGCATAAATTTCAGCCGGCTTAAGGTTCTGCGACATAAAGTAAGAATACTGTCCGTAACCCGTTCCCGCATCATAAATTTCTATTTCCCGTTCATTAAAAATATTCCTGAGATTGCGGAGTTCTCGCCGTACATACCAGGAACGCAGAAACATTATATCCAGAACTTTATAGAAAAGTATTCTGAGTTTAGGATGCTTCCTTATTACCGAAGCAAAAATATCTTTTACCGGGTCGTAATACATGAGGCTAAATTATACGGAGAGAAAACAAAGAATGATTCAAATAACTTATAAATAAATCCACACTTAAAGCTCTTTATCTTTTATAATATATTCCCGTTCATTCATGAAATTATTGACCAGCATTTCGCCAAGTAGTCCCACGGAGAAAAACTGAACGCCTACTATTATCAATAACATACCCAAAAACAGCATCGGACGATTACTCAGGGGTTCCCCGATAATCCAAAGAACCGTCAGGTAACCATTAACAACAAGACCGATAAGAAAAGAAAGAGCGCCGAGAAAACCAAAGAAATGCATAGGGCGTTTTATATAACGCGTCGCAAATATCACGGTAATCAGGTCTATAAATCCCTTAAAAAATCGTGAGATACCGAACTTTGTTTTGCCGTATCTGCGGGGGTGATGTTTTACGGGGATTTCTGTAATCTTGAATCCCTGCCAGTCGGCTAATACAGGAACGTACCTGTGCAGTTCGCCGTAAACTTTGATGTTATCCGTGACTTCTTTTCTATATGCTTTTAGTCCGCAGTTAAAATCGTGTATTTTTATTCCGCTGATAATCCGGGTTATAAAGTTGAAGAATTTTGAAGAAGTTTTTTTTATAAAAGGGTCGTGCCTCACTTTTTTCCATCCGGATACCAGGTCGCTGCCCTCTTCAAGCTTTTTAATGAGATTATAAATTTCATTGGGGTCATCCTGAAGATCGGCATCCATAGTAACCACAACATCACCAGTAGCATTATTGAAACCCATTTGAAGAGCAGCAGATTTACCGTAGTTCTTCCTGAAGCTGATAAATTTGAATCTTTTATCAGTCCGGCAGACTTCTTTTATGATATTTAATGATTTGTCAGTGCTTCCATCATCAACAAAAATGACCTCATAGCCGATATTAACAATTTTCAGCGCTTTTCTTATTTCATTTGTGAGAGGATTGAGAGATTCTTCCTCATTGAAAAGAGGAACAATAATAGTAAGTTTCTTGAACCCACTCTGCCTCGATTCGCCCCTCTGCTGATTATACTTGTTATAACTTTTTCTTCTGCCGCGGTAATACCGGTTGTATCTTGTATTCTTTTTGCCGCCGGATTCGTCATTTCCGCTGTTTTTATCAGTGTTCTGGCTTTCAGCCGGAATATTTTGATTTGGTTTCTGTTCTTCCAAAATTATCAGATTATTGTAAAAATTAAGCCAAAGTTAATTTAATAATTGCATAAAAACAATTTAGGAAGGTGTGTATTGAAATGTTCCGGAGGGAAACAGCGGACCGGATTTGGGAAAAATTGATTTCCGCATATAAAAAAGAATGGGGAGACAGTAACTCAAGTTTAGCTGGTTATTAGCTGAGCACTTGAGCAGGATAAATAATACCGCAGGAAAGAAATGCCGAAAGTATCATATCGCAGTTATTCCGGGAAGGTTGGAGGAAAGTAGATGTACCGTAGTTGGAGGCCGAGTAATGGCCGAAAGAAGGCCGAATGATGGACGAATGATGGACGAAAGATGGACGAACAATGGTTATCAGATGAACGGGGAAAAATGACAGCATAGAATCTCAAAGGACAAATATTGAAATGAGGGCAATTTCTATTCGCTGTGATATATCATAACAATAATACCTAAATTATGAAAAAATACAGGCTTTGGCAAGAAACTTAAATCTTGACAAAATAGTATAGATTGATTAGTTTTGAATTGTAAATAAAATGGAATTTCTGAAGGATAGTCAAATCTTCAGGATTTTTAACCAAGGAGATTAAATGAGCAATACTGAAGTCGGAACGATAGAAGAATTAGCTAATAAAGAGTATAAGTACGGTTTTGTAACTGATATTGAGGCTGAAAGCCTTCCTGTGGGTCTGAATGAAGATATTATCAAACAGCTTTCAGCGATTAAAAAAGAACCGGAATGGATGCTTGAATGGAGACTTAAGGCTTACAAACAATGGCTTCCGATGAAAGAACCGCACTGGGCTAATCTGAAATATAATCCTGTAGATTACCAGGATATAACTTATTATTCCGCCCCAAAAAAGAAACCGCAGTTAAACAGTCTTGAGGAAGTTGATCCTGAATTGCTTAAAACCTTTGAAAAACTAGGCATTTCACTCGAAGAGCAGAAGAGATTAAGTAATGTTGCAGTTGATGCTGTATTTGACAGCGTTTCTGTGGCTACTACATTTAAAGATACACTGGCAGAACTCGGTATTGTTTTCTGTTCAATTTCCGAGGCAATACAGACTCATTCCGAGCTTGTGAAGAAATATATGGGAAGCGTTGTTCCATATACGGATAATTTTTACGCAACTCTCAATTCGGCAGTATTCAGCGACGGAACCTTTGTATACGTTCCGAAAGGCGTCCGCTGCCCTATGGAGCTTTCTACTTATTTCAGAATGAATGCTGCAAAGACCGGACAATTTGAAAGAACATTAATTGTGGCAGATGAAGGATCATATGTAAGCTACCTCGAAGGATGCACTGCACCAATGAGAGATGAGAATCAGCTTCATGCAGCAGTAGTGGAATTAGTGGCTCTTGATAACGCGCAGATAAAATATTCGACTGTTCAGAACTGGTATGCAGGCGACAAAAACGGAAAAGGCGGTATCTATAATTTTGTTACTAAAAGAGGCGCCTGCCGCGGAGTGAATTCAAAGATTTCCTGGACACAGGTTGAAACAGGCTCGGCAATTACCTGGAAATATCCGGGATGCATCCTTCAGGGAGATAATTCTACCGGAGAATTTTATTCTGTTGCAGTGACAAATAATTACCAGCAGGCAGATACAGGAACAAAGATGATTCACCTTGGGAAAAATACCAGGAGCACAATAATCTCTAAAGGAATATCGGCCGGAAGGAGCAATAACAGCTACAGAGGACTTGTTAAAATAACCAGGAAGGCTGAAAATGCCCGCAACTTTTCGCAGTGCGACTCGCTGTTAATCGGGGATAAGTGCGGCGCACATACCTTCCCCTATCTCGAAATAAATAATCCTTCTGCACAGATTGAACACGAGGCTACCACCTCCAAGATAGGAGAGGACCAGATATTCTACCTGAACCAGAGAGGAATTTCCACAGAGGATGCAATAGGGTTGATAGTTAATGGTTATTGTAAAGAAGTGTTTAAAGAACTGCCTATGGAATTTGCGGTGGAGGCAACGAAGCTGCTGAGTATAAGTTTGGAAGGTAGTGTGGGGTAGAAGGAAGTGGTGGAGTTTTGGAGGAATGGAGTTGTTGGATTGGGGATTGTATTATTACAAGATTACAAGATTAGATTGAATGATTGGGTGATTGAATGATTGGTGATTGGATGATTGGATGATTGGATGATTGGGTGATTGGGTGATTGGGTGATTGGGTGGAATTTATAAAACTTAAATCAGAAACAGGAAAGAAATGATGTTAGAAGTTAAAAATCTGCATGTGAATATCGGAAGTAAGGAAATTCTTAAGGGAATTAACCTGAAAGTAAATGCCGGTGAAATTCACGCAATAATGGGACCGAACGGTTCAGGCAAGAGTACGCTTGCGCAGGTGCTTGCCGGTAAACAAGAATATGAAGTTACACAGGGAGAGGTAATTTATAACGGTAAAAATCTTCTTGAATTATCGCCTGAAGACCGTGCCCGCGAAGGTATATTCCTTGCATTCCAGTATCCTGTTGAACTCCCTGGTGTAAGCAATACCAATCTTTTAAAAACAGCTTTGAATGAGATAAGGAAGTATCGTGGTGAAGAGGCGCTTGATGCAATGGAATTTCTATCTCTTATCAAAGAGAAGACTAAGCTTGTGGAACTTGACCAGAAATTATTATCCAGAGCGGTTAATGAAGGATTCTCAGGCGGCGAGAAAAAAAGGAATGAGATTTTTCAGATGGCCGTACTTGAACCCAAACTCAGTATACTGGATGAAACTGATTCAGGACTTGATATAGATGCACTGAAGATAGTGGCAAACGGAGTAACTAAATTAAAGAATAAGGATAATGCTGCGATCGTAGTTACACACTACCAGCGGCTCCTTAATTATATAGTACCTGATTTCGTACATGTTCTTTATAACGGAAGGATCGTAAAATCAGGAGGAAAAGATCTCGCACTCCAACTGGAGGAAAAAGGATACGATTGGCTGAAGGACAATAAAAACCAGCTGGTAGAGAATTAATCAAAAAGAAAAATACAATGCCTGAAACATTAGAAATAAAAGATATTAAAAACTGGTATATAGATAACTTCGGAAAATTTGAGAACAGTCTCAACGGAGGCGCATCCGCACCATTGCACAGGATCAGGAAGGATGCAATATCTAATTTTTCAAAGCTTGAATTTCCGACAACCAGGAACGAGGAATGGAAGTACACAAGCATTGCTCCCCTTCTGAAGTATACTTTCGATCCTGCCGAAAACAAATCCGCAGCCACTAAAGCGCAGGTTCAAAAATTTTTATTTGATGAGCTTGAGGGTTCACTTCTCGTTTTCGTGAACGGATTTTATTCAGATGAATTGTCTGAGCTTAAAAAATTACCGGACGGAGTTAAAGCCGGAAGCATGGCAGCCGCTATAAAAAACCATTCGGAGATCGTAGAAAAGCATTTCAGCAAATATGCGGATTATAAAGAACAGATCTTCACAGCCTTAAGCACTGCCTATACGAAAGACGGCGCATTTGTTTATGTACCCGACGGTAAGATAGTTGAGGAACCTATTCATATATTATTTCTCAGTCAGTCGGAAGGCAAGAAAATATTAATCCAGCCGAGGAATCTATTTATTGCAGGAAAAAATTCACAGGCTACAATTATTGAGCATTATGCTTCGGTAGATGAAGGAATTTATTTTACCAATGCTGTCACTGAAATTTTTGCAGATGAAAATGCTGTACTTGATCATATCAAACTGCAGGATGAAAGCAGAAAAGCATTCCATATCGGAAGAATGGAAGTAAATCAGGAACGCAGCAGCAATTTCAGTTCAAATATGATCTCGTTCGGTGCAGACCTGAGCAGGAACGATTTCAATACGCGGTTCAATGATACCGGCGGCGAGTGTCTGCTGAACGGACTTTTTATGATAGACGGAAGCCAGCTATTCGATGTGCATACAATGATCGATCACGCGAAACCACACTGCAATAGTCACGAGCATTACAAAGGAATACTCGACGGAAAATCACGCGGTGTGTTTAACGGAAAGGTGATGGTAAGGCCTGATGCGCAGAAAACAAACGCATTCCAGGAGAACAACAATATTATTTTATCCGATAGTGCACTTGTCAATACGAAACCCCAGCTTGAAATATTTGCAGATGATGTTAAATGTTCTCACGGGGCAACCATAGGACAAATAGACGATGAAGCTCTCTTCTACCTGAAGTCGAGGGGTATAGGAGATAAAACCGCACACGGGATGCTGATCCATGCATTTGCCAGTGATGTCGTAAATTCAATAAAAGTTGAATCGATAAAAAATTATCTTGAAGAAATATTAACAAACAAATTTAACCCGGGGCTATAAGTGAATACCAGAAGTGAAATATTATCGAATGAACCTGCATTTGATGTAGCGAGAATCCGTGAGGACTTCCCTATCCTGAAGACACATCATACACGGAAAGCCGCTCACATACCTGGATAATGCGGCTACTACCCAGAAACCAAGGCTGGTAATTGATTCACTTTCAGAATACTATACATCTACTAACTCCAATATCCACCGGGGAGTTCATACACTCAGCGAAAAGGCCACCAGGGAATTTGAGGAAGCAAGAATAAAAGTTAAAAATTTTATAAATGCAGCGAGCGAAAAAGAAATTATTTTCACCCGGGGCACCACTGAATCAATCAACCTCGTTGCCAACAGCTTTGGAAGAAGCAATTTAAAAGAAGGCGATGAAATCCTTATTACCGGGATGGAACACCATTCCAATATCGTCCCCTGGCAGCTGATCGCATCCGAAAAGAATGCAATGCTTAAAGCTGCACCCATAACAGATTCCGGCGAATTAATACTTGAAGAGTTTGAAAAGCTGATTACCGATCGAACAAAAATTATTTCCGTGGTTTATCTATCGAATTCACTCGGGACGATAAACCCGGTTGAAAAAATAATTGAGATAGCACATAAACATGGCGTTCCCGTACTTCTTGACGCGGCCCAGGCAATAAGTCATATACCTGTTGACGTACAAAAGCTCGATTGCGACTTCTTCGCTTTTTCAGGTCATAAAATATACGGACCAACGGGGATAGGCATACTTTACGGCAAGGAAAAACTACTTGAGCAGATGCCTCCATTTATGGGCGGCGGTGATATGATATCGAGAGTAACCTTTACAAAAACGACATACAATGAACTTCCATATAAATTTGAAGCTGGAACATCAAACATTGCAGATGCCATCGGGCTGGGCGCAGCACTGGATTATGTTAATTCTATCGGTCTTAATTCCATTTCGAAGTATGAAAAGCATTTGCTTGATTATACTACGAATGAATTATCTAACGTTGAGGGATTAAAGATAATCGGAACTGCAGCGGAAAAAAGCAGCGTAATATCCTTTGTTCTGAAAAATGTGCATCCCCACGATGTGGGGACTTTTTTAGATTTCGAAGGGATCGCTGTCCGTACAGGACATCACTGCACCCAGCCTTTGATGGACAGGTTTAATATTCCGGCAACCACACGTGCTTCATTTGCTCTTTACAATACTATTGAAGAGGCGGATGTTCTTTTACGGGGAATCAAAAAAGTAATTGAGGCCTTCAGCTAATGGACAATGAATTAAGAGAACTTTATCAGCAGGTAATTTTAGATCATAATAAAAGTCCGAGAAATTTTAAAAAGCTCGAAACTGCAAATCACTACGCTGAAGGATACAATCCTTTATGCGGCGACCGGATTGACGTATACGTAAAACTGGATAAAGATAAGATAGAGGATATATCATTTACAGGATCCGGATGTGCGATCTCCAAAGCTTCAGCATCCCTGATGAGCACGATGGTTAAGGGAAAGACAATTGCAGAAGCTGAAGAGATATTTAAAAAGTTTCATCACCTGATCACCGGGAAAATGGATGAGGAAGTGAATACAGAGGAAGCGGGTAAACTGGCCGTGTTTGCAGGAGTAAGAGAATTTCCATCCAGAGTAAAATGCGCGAGTTTAGCATGGCATACTTTAATATCGGCTTTGGAAGAAAAGAACAAAACCGTAACAACAGAATGAAAAAAGAAACTACCGATATAATCAACAAGCAGGAACTCGAGGAGAAAATTATCGGGATGCTCAAATCGTGTTACGACCCGGAAATACCGGTCAACATATTCGAGCTCGGCTTAATCTACGAGATCCAGATTGACAACGAGGCAAATGTAATTGTTAAAATGACCCTCACCTCCCCTGCATGTCCTGTTGCCGGTTCACTGCCGGGAGAAGTACAGGAAAAAGTTTACTCGATTCCCGAAGTAAGGAATGTGAAAGTAGAACTTGTCTGGAATCCCCCCTGGGATAAAGATATGATGTCGGATGTTGCCAAATTAGAACTTGGAATGTTATAAAAATAAATTAAACTAACTAAAAGACAGGAGTAGATAATATGTTCAATATAATGTCGCGTCCCCCGCTTTATGATCAGGATGCAGTTCAGCCAATGAGAGATGCACTAATAGCTGTCGGCTTTAAAGAAATGATAACTCCTAAAGATGTTGACGATGCTATTAATGTAAACGATGATCAGATTGTGCTTGTTATGATCAATTCCGTCTGCGGATGTGCAGCAGGAAGTGCAAGGCCCGGTGTTTCACTGGCGCTTCAGCACAGTGTTATTCCCGACAGGCTCATTACAGGTTTTGCCGGTCAGGAAAGAGAAGCTGTTGACAAGATAAGACAGTATATCGCCGGTTACCCGCCGTCATCCCCGAGCATTGCTATATTCAAGAACGGCAAGCTTATGTACTTTATGCAGCGATACAATATAGAAGGACGTTCGGCTGAGGAAATAGCTTCAGATCTAAAGGATGCATTTGATGAACTCTGTACAAAGCAGGGACCTTCTATTCCGCCGGAAGTTTTTGAGAAAGTTACATATGCGGTTCAGTGCGGATCGAAGATTCCGCTATATAAAGGTTGAAAGATTGAATGATTGAGTGATTGAGATGTTGATTGAAAGATTAAAAGATTGAATGATTGATTGATTGATTGAAAGATTGAATGATTGGTTGATTGATTGATTGAAAGATTGAAAGATTGAGGTTTGTAACGTATAGCGGTGGCTGAGTGGCCCGCCCTTGCTATATATCCTTATGGGCGGGATGTATCGAAGCCACCGAAATCAAAAAATGTTCAATAATTCATAGAGATTCTTACCTATTTAAGGTTGCTTTTGGTTGCCGGCTACGCCGCGCTAAGGATGAATGATTGGTTGATTGAGTGATTGGTTGATTGAAAGATTAAAAGATTGAGTGATTGAGTGAGTGCGTGATTGAGAATTAAAATGGATTTTTTGTATAGAAAGATAATATGAAGTTCAGTACGCAGGAAGAATATGGTTTACGATGCCTTATCAGGATTGCGAAATCCAAATCGCCTAACGGATTAACTATTCCCGAAATAAGCGAGTTAGAAGGATTATCCACCGCTCACGTAGGCAAACTCTTACGGGTTCTCAGGATCGGCGAATTTATCGATAGCAGCCGCGGTCAGACAGGCGGATATAAGTTAGCCCGGAAGTCGGAGGAAATCATCATAGGGCAGGTGCTTGAAGCGCTTGGCGGAAAGCTGTATGAATCATCCTTCTGCGATATTCACTCTGGAATACAGAATATCTGTACCAATTCTATCGACTGTTCGATCCGTTCACTATGGAGCAAAGTCCAATCGCTTCTCGACAGTGTTCTTGATAAACTGACCTTAAAAGATCTCCTTGGAAATGAGGACGAAGTTTCTTCGCTCGTAACGAATTTCACGCAGGAGATTAATTAATTGCAAGATTGCACATTACAAGATTGCTGAAATATTAGTAACCTTATTCTTATAAAAGAGTAGTATTCATCTCAGAGTGCTACTCTTCTTTTTTTTCTTCGGCAGATGGGGGTGTCACATAGCCGTCTTTGATTAAACCGTCGATTGATCTGTATATAGTAACTGAAACTTCGACTGTATTATAAATCCCTTTCGAAACGATCTTTATCCCGTTGAACTCTTTTGTAAGCTTTACCGAGGCATATAATTTCTCCTCTGCGATTAAATCGCTCTGCAGGCGTGATTTGTTTTCGGGAATATTTGAAAGCGCCCAGTAGATTCCCTTTTTGGCATTCTGATAGGCAATGTCAAGATTTTCCTCCATCTCCTGCTGTGCCGTTAATGCAAACGGAAATAGTATACAGAATAATAAAAATGTCCTCATAAAATCCCCTCACCTTTTTTTAGGCGAAAAATAATAAATTTCGCTGAAATAATTGGAAACTATTTCTTGACATTTTAGTTTCCTATGTGTAAGTTGGAAACTGATATTTAGAAAAATAGTTTCCTTTATAATGACAGAAGAAAAGCAGAAAATACTGGATGAGGCAACCAAAATATTCCTGAAGGAAGGGTTTTATAAAACCCCGATGGATGAGATTGCAAAGGGATTAAAGATCAGCAAGAAAACCATTTACAAATGTTTTGATTCCAAGGAAACTCTTGTAAAGGATGTTGTTCATAATTTCCTTCTGCAGAATAAAGCAATAATTCAGGACATACTTGATTCTGAAAATGATGCGATAACCAAGTCATTTGATTTATTTCAGCACCTGGGCAGACTCCTTCTCACCATCAGCGATAAATGGCTGGAAGATATTCAGGCACATTACCAGGACCTCTGGAAGCAGATAGATGAATTCAGGACAAGGATGATGCTGGCAAATATTTCGAAATTAATAAACCAGGGAAAGACTGAAGGATTCGTGGTTGATTATCCTACGGACATAATCGTAATGTTTTTTGTTTCGTCAATAAGGGGTATAATAAATCCCGATTTTATAGTACGTCGTAAACTGGATGCCAAATCAATTATGGAGCCTACAATCAACCTGCTGATGAATGCCATATTAACCGATAAGGGAAAAGAACTTTTTAATAAACTTCAACCCGGAGTTAACCAATGAAAAAGATACTTTTGATTTTTATTACCGGAATCCTGCTTACAGGCTGCGGGAACAGCAATAACCCGAATGCAATAGAAGCCTCCGGAAATATTGAGGCTACCAATGTTATTGTAAGCTCTAAAGTAAACGGTGAAATAAAAAAGATATTATATGATGAAGGACAGTTCGTAAATGAGGGAGATACAGTGATGCTTATAGATCATGAGACGCTGCAGCTTCAACTGGACCAGGCAGAGGCAGGTGTAGAGTCAGCTAAGGCGCAGCTGAATCTTCTGAAAAACGGTGCGCGGAAAGAGGATGTCAAACAGGCAGAGGAAGCAGTAAAACAGGCACAGGTTAATTATGACCTGGCTGAAAAGGATAAAGAACGGATGGAGAACCTTAAAGAATCAAACTCAATATCGCAGAACCAGTATGATAATGCCCTTGCAAAATTTGAATTGAGTCAGGCACAATTAAAATCGTCAAAAGAAAACCTTGCGAAGCTGAAGAACTTTGCCAGGCCGGAAGAGTTGCAGCAGGCTGAAGCTAACCTAAACAGGCAGACTGCCGGTGCAAAGCTGCTGAAGAAAAGCATAAATGATTCCTACGTTCAGTCGCCTATCAACGGGGTAATTGTCGATAAGTTTTTTGAGAGAGGTGAAACAGTTACCCAGATGACCTCTCTGTTTAAGGTTGCAGATTTACGAACCGTAGATCTTGTAATTTATGTTTCAGAAGAAGAACTGGGGAAAGTTCAACTGGGTCAAAAGGCAGCTGTCAGTGTGGATGCCTATCCGGGTAAAACATATTCCGGTAAGGTAACTTACATCTCTCCCGAGGCCGAGTTTACCCCGAAGAATATCCAGACGAAGGATGAAAGAACCAAGCTCGTCTTCGCGGTGAAGATAAGAATTGATAATCCAAAGTATGAACTTAAACCCGGCATGCCTGCGGATGCATCGGTTCATATTTAATTACAAGATTACAAAATTACAAAATTACAAGATTACAAGATTATAAAATTACAAGATTAAAATTGTATTCATAGAATAAAATAAATAAAGGGAGGAGTAAATGAAGGTAAAATCATTTGAGGATATACAAGTATGGCAGGATTCAAGAATGTTTGTAAAGTCAATTTATGAATTAACTTCATTTGAAAAGTTTCGAAGAGATTATGGATTGAAAGATCAGATACAACGTGCATCTGTGTCTGTTATGAATAATATTTCGGAAGGGTTTGAGAGGGATAACAATAAAGAACTTATAAAATTTTTAGGTTATGCCAAAGGGTCTGCTGGAGAAGTAAGATCAATGCTGTATGTAGCTTTTGATTTAGGATACATCTCTGATAAATTTTTCAAGATCAATCTAAATATGTCAATAGATATTATAAAGCAGATATCAAATTTTAGAAAATATTTACGGAGTTATGCAATCAAAGAAGGTATAAATAAAGTTAAATTGTTTTTATTGAGTTTAATCAGGATATAACTAACCAAATCAAGTAATGGATGAGAATGATTGAAGCTATTAAAATAGATGACTTAAAGAAATCTTACGGCGATATTGAAGCGGTAAAAGATATCTCCTTTACAGTGAATAAAGGTGAGATGTTCGGACTCGTTGGTCCCGATGGTGCCGGCAAGACTACAACTATAAGAATATTCTGCGGACTCATAGCTCCTGATGCCGGCAGCGTGAACTTGCTCGGTGATAATATTAAGACCAATAAAAGAAAAGTTCAGAAGAAAATAGGGTATCTTTCCCAGAAGTTCAGTCTTTACGGCGACCTGACCGTTGATGAGAATATTGAGTTCTTTGCTGATATACACGGGGTAAAAAACTACGAAGCAAGGCGGAATGAACTTCTTGAGTTTACACGGCTTACTCCTTTCCGGGCACGGCTTACAGACAACCTCTCGGGCGGTATGAAGCAGAAGCTTGCCCTTGCCTGCAGCCTTATCCATAAACCTGAAATAATTTTCCTTGATGAGCCCACAACGGGTGTCGATCCTGTGTCACGACGGGATTTCTGGAAGATCCTTTCCAGCCTTATAAAGGAAGGTATTACGATATTTATGTCTACACCCTACCTCGACGAAGCTGAGCGCTGCAACCGTGTTGCTCTGATGAATAAAGGAGAGATAATGAGTATTGATGAACCCCGTAAGATACGTGAATCTATTCAGAAAGAAATTATAGAGATCGTCTCTCCCCAGGCAAGAAAGGCATATAAACTTGTACAGCAGAATCTTGATAACGAGGTTCAGCTATTCGGCGACAGGATCAACATAGTAGCTGACAGCTATGAAAAGGAATATACAAAGATAGAAGACCTTCTGAAGCAGAATGATATTACAATCGAAAGTTCAAGGAGCATCCCTCCTTCTCTGGAAAATGTGTTTATTCACCTGGTGAAAGAAGCAAGTTGATTTAATGATTGCAAGATTAAAAGATTGAATGATTGAAAGATTAAAAGATTGAATGATTGAATGATTAAATGATTAAAAGATTAAATGATTAAATGATTACAAGATTACTAAATGAGTTTAAATCAGAAAAATACTATTGAAGTAAAAGATCTCACCAAACAGTTCGGGAAGTTTATTGCGGTTGATCATGTATCTTTTAGCGTAGAGAAGGGTGAGGTTTTCGGATTCCTGGGCGCTAATGGTGCGGGTAAATCGACAACAATAAAGATGCTTTGCGGAATACTTGAACCGACTTCCGGGGATGCCCTGGTTGCGGGTTACAGTGTTATGAATGAGCCGGATAAGGTTAAAAGAAGCATCGGTTATATGTCGCAGCGCTTTTCACTATATAATGATCTGACAGTTGAAGAGAATATTAACTTCTTTGGCGGGGTGTACGGACTCGAAGGCGACGAACTGCAGGAAAGAAAGAAATGGGTCCTGCGGATCGCTAACCTTGAAGGAAAACAGAAGCTTCTGACCGGCTCGCTTCCGGGAGGAATAAAACAGAGACTCGCTCTGGGTACGGCCGTGATCCATCGTCCCGGGATTGTTTTCCTTGATGAACCTACCAGCGGTGTTGATCCTATTTCGCGCAGAAATTTTTGGGAGCTTATAAATGATTTATCAGGTGAGGGAACAACAGTCCTTGTAACCACCCACTACCTGGAAGAAGCCGAGTACTGCAACAATATAATTCTGATAAATGCAGGCAAACTCATCGCTGAAGGGACTTCGAAGGTCCTGAAGACTGAATACATAAAGAACCCGATTTTCGAAATTGAATGCGACCGGGTAGTTGATGCCCTTGAACTGATGGAGAAGCAGGAGTTTGTCAGCGAGACGTCGATTTTCGGAAACCAGATACATCTTATCGTAAATAATAAATTTGAAAACAAAGACCAGGTGGTTTACGTGCTGAAAAAAAATAATATAAATGTGAAACGGATTGATCAGATCGTCCCGACCCTGGAGGATGTGTTTATACATTTGCTTGAGAAAAGCAGCGTGGAAGATAAAAGCGTAAAGGACAAAGAAAAAAGTTAAACAGATGCTGAAAAGAATATTAGCGATTTCGAAGAAGGAAGTGCGGCAGCTGATGCGGGACAAGCGTATGCTCTATGTGCTGTTTGTTTTTCCGTTTGTCCTTCTTATCCTCTTCGGCTATGCTATAAATTTCGATGTTCATCACATTAAGCTGGCTGTGTACGACAGGGATAATTCGGAGATCACCAGAGACTATCTTAACCGCCTTACAAGCTCAAGTTACTTTGATCTTGTTGATCACCTCAGCTCAGAGGATCAGATAAGAACTGACACTCGACCGGGGAAATGCACAGGCTGTAATTGTCTTCCCGCAGGATTTTTCCCGGAATATTTATTCGGGAAGGCAGGTGAATGTCCAGATTCTTGTGGCCGGGGTCGACGCTAATACCGCCTCTGTTATTATGAATTATATGCGGGCGGCTTCTGCAACCTTTTCTCAGGACCTGACCAATGATCTCCTGAGGGTAAGAGGAAGACAGGTCTTTATTCCAATAGACCTTGAGCCAAGGTTCCTGTATAATCCCGAGCTTAATTCCACCAGGTATCTTATCCCGGGATTAATTGCGATGATCCTTATTATGACAGCAGTAATATCCATTGCTCTTTCTATTGTAAGAGAAAAAGAAAGAGGGACAATGGAACAGATCAACGTCTCCCCTCTTTCGTCTGTCGAGCTCCTGATCGGTAAAACAATACCTTACACCGTAATCGCACTGGTGGTGGCATCTATGATCCTGTTTGCGGGATACCTTTTATTTGATGTTACTGTTAAAGGCAGCGTACTGCTGCTGTTTCTTTCAACATTTATTTTCCTTTTTGCCTCACTAAACCTTGGAATACTGATTTCAACTATATCCGACTCGCAGCAGGTCGCATTCCAGTTGGCAGCCCTGATCTCTCTGCTTCCCTCTTTCCTGCTGTCTGGATTTGTTTTCCCTATTGAAAGTATGCCGCCGGTAATACAGATCTTTACGAATATTACCCCGGTTAAGTTTTATATAGTTGTGTTAAGAGATATTCTGTTGAAAGGTGTAGGACTCTTCGCGTTCTGGGATCAGCTGATATATCTCCTCATTTTCTCCGTTGTCTTCCTGGGACTGGCAGCCATAATTAACCGTAAGAGTAAGACGATATAGGTCAGGTATGAAGATTATATTAACAATAATTGTAAAGGAATTCCTTCAGCTGAAGAGAGATCCGAGACTGTTCGGGATTATATTTATTGCCCCGGTGCTCCAGCTTATCCTTCTCGGCTATGCTGCCAACCTCGACATAAATAATATTAACACCGTTGTATATGACCAGGATAAGACAGTATCCAGCAGGGACTTTATTGAGAAGTTTGAACGGTCGGGTTACTTTACAATGAACCATTATGCCGAAAGCTATGACCAGGTGATGAATTATATAAATAAAGGCGAAGATCTCTGGACTCTTGTAATTCCGAAAGATTTTGAGAAGCAGCTCCGTCGTGGAGAACAGGTTAAGGTTCAGGCCCTGTTCGATGGATCCGACGGCAATAAAGCTTCCATAGCTTTCGGATATGTAACGGGAGTGGTTTCAAGTTATTCGCAGAACATTCTTGTCCAGGCCAGGAACAGATCAGGAATGCAGTCGATAGCAGGGGTTAATATCAACCCGGAACTCAGGGTTTGGTATAATCCTGATCTTAAAACAAGAGTATTTATGCTTCCTGGAATTATGGGACTGCTCCTTACAATTATTACCACATCCCTGATGGCTATGGCTATCGTTAAGGAAAGGGAGATCGGGACGCTTGAGCAGATAATTGTAACGCCCATAAAACCTGCTCAGCTTATTATAGGTAAAACGATTCCTTTCATTGTTATGGGATTTATCGATGTCCTGGTTGTTACCATCGTTATGGTTTACTGGTTCGGTATTGCTATACGGGGTGATTTCTTTTTCCTGATGCTGGCCTCATTTATTTATGTACTCTCCGCCCTCGGTCTTGGCTTGTTCATTTCAACTGTTTCAAAGACCCAGCAGCAGGCAATGATGGTAGCGATGTTCGGTGTATTGCTGCCGATGAATTTCCTTTCCGGCTTTGCATTCCCGATTGAAAATATGCCCGGATGGATTCAGCCTATTACCTACCTCATTCCTTTAAGATATTACATTACAATCTTAAGAGGAGTTATCTTAAAGGGCGATGGATTATTCCAGCTGATTCCTGAAACCCTCGCTTTGCTCGGGATCGGGATATTTATACTCGCCGCAAGTTCACTAAGATTCAGGAAGAGACTGGAATGAGCGAAACGGCAGTTACGACTTTCTGAAGCGAAACGGCGTTTCGCTTTACAATGGTTCACCTTCACAGGAGCGAAACAGCGTTTCGCTTTACAGATGTTGGATTGTGGAATAAAAAATCCGGAACCCGATTAACGGATCCCGGATTGAGTGTGAGGATGTTATCTATCTATTACTGCTGGACATTCAATAAAACGCTGTCGCCGTTGTGCATAACAAACTTCAGGTCCCTACTGTCATGCTGCACATCGTTTTTATCTATTTGAGAAACCACGCAGACAAGTTTCTCTGCTCCGGTTTGAGAGATAAGAGTCTGTAGTGTTGATGATGCAATAGTGTATGTACCGGGATTATGATCGAGAAGAATGAAAACCGGATCGCCCATCGGCGGAATTTGCATCGGCGGATGCATTCCACCACCATGACGAGGACCGCGCTGCGGAGGTTCAGGAGGACGGCAAGGCATAAGCCGGATCGCAATAGGATCTTCGGAAGTACCGCCTGACCATTCAAGTGTAAGATCATTTGCCGGATTTATTACTGAATCCTCTTCAGGTGTATTTATATGTACAAGCGCCTGGGGAGCTGTTAAAGTAAAATTTAATGGAGCGAAATTCTCTGATCCGGTAATCTCGAATTCATAATTTGCTCCTGCTATAAAATCAAGATGACCATCATCAAAGAACCGGGGATACAATGAATAGAACACGCCGCCATCGGGACCGGTTCGCTTTTCAAGCTGGATCTGTTCACTATTGTAATTAATATAAATTGTGCCGATATCAATACCGCTTCTGATAAAGGGACGCTGATGAACGGTATCACCGAAAACTACTCCCATTGCATGCCCATTTGTCTCATCATTCCATCTGATGGGTCCGAATAATTCATTCCATCCAAGGGCAAACACACCGTCGCAGTCCCTCATTGGAACGCCTTCCGCATTAAGCACACCCATATCGGTTTCTACTACTGATGACTTGGTTAAATCATTGGCGGTCTGAGTATTATCGTTTGGTGAAGTTGAGTTCGAACATCCTGTAAAAAGGATAGGAATGAGAGCGCCGGTTAAAATAAATAGTGCTTTTAATAGCCGCATCATTAATTGCTCCTTATATTAGTATTTAATTTAGTCATTTTGTTTATTAAAAATTCTTATTAAAGATATATGAAATAGAATTTTAACCCGGATCCGTTGTTTTTTATATTTGAGTAAAAAGAAAGATCAAAGGTTTAAAGTGAGCAGAATAAAACTTGAAATGCCCGAAATATTTGAATTTTCGACTAAAATAGAAGTCAGGATCACAGATATAAATTACGGCAATCATTTAGGGAATGACGCACTTCTCTCTTTGATACACGAGGCCAGAGTACGGTACCTGGATAAAATCAATCTCACGGAAATGGATGCAGGAGGCTGCGGAATAATTATGGTGGACTCGGTGATATTATATAAATCTCAGATCATTTACGGCGATACTCTCACTTTCGATGTTTCTGTAGATGAAATTACCAGCTCAGGCTGCGATTTCTTTTACCGGGTTACAAGTGAAAAAACCTCAAAAACTGCGGCACTTGCGAAGACAGGCATTGCTTTTTATGACTATCATGGAAGGAAAATTTCTACAGTGCCAATTATGTTTACTGAACGAATAAAGGACCTGAAGTCCCCCCGGTTCTGATTCCTGCCGACAGATACCTAACAATTATACAGACCAGATAATACTGATGAAGGAGTACCGGCTCTCAGGGTACTTTAGTGATCCTCAGCTTAAAGTCTATCAGTTAAAGGAATGAAATATTATCTGCCCCCGGTTCAGAGGACTATGTTAAGGAAGTAATGTAGGATATAGAACGTATGTGAAATGTATCTGAGACGTATATGAGATGTATGTGAGACGTATGTGAAACTTATTTATAGCGGTTCAGAGTGATTGGTTTCGGTCATTTTTCAGCTTTCCGCACAGTCGGCTTCCCCAACATTTAATATATTGAGTCATTAGTTTCGAAAGCTCACTTATAATTGTGATATACCTGGTCTCTATCCTCCTGATAAGTTTAAATCAATAAGACTTTTGAACTCAGAAGAAATGTTTTATGTTAAGGGTTATATCTATCAGTACCAGGAAATATTAATGAAAATAACCAATCCCGAACCGCCGATCGAAAAACTTATACGCCCTTTCAAGGAGTTCACCCGGGCAGAAGCATCAAGCGGAATTCTTTTAATAATATGTACAGTTATTGCTCTTATCTGGGCAAATACAGGAATCTCAGAATCATATTTTAATCTCTGGCATACGAAGATTTCTTTAGGGGTGGAAAGTTTCAAGCTGGATTATAGCCTCCACCACTGGATAAATGACGGTCTGATGGCTGTATTCTTTTTCGTGGTAGGATTGGAAATAAAACGTGAGTTTCTTGTGGGTGAACTATCAACTGCCCGGCAGGCAATCCTTCCTGCAGCTGCAGCTTTTGGAGGAATGCTCTTCCCTGCCCTCATATATTTTTTCTTTAATATTAATGGAAAAGGTGAGGCAGGCTGGGGAATTCCGATGGCTACTGATATTGCTTTTGTAATAGGATTGATGGCATTGCTCGGCTCCAATGTACCAGTAAATCTGAAAATATTTATAACAGCGCTTGCAATTGCTGATGATATAGGCGCCGTACTTGTGATTGCTTTCTTTTACACAGCAGAATTATCATTATCTGCTTTACTTTTTGCAGGGGGAATTTTTGTTATTCTTCTCATAGCAAACAGACTTGGAGTAAGAAATCTCCTCGTCTATATAATTCTCGGACTTGCACTGTGGATTGCTTTTTTATTATCGGGTATCCACGCTACTGTTGCCGGGGTTCTTCTTGCGTTCGTTGTGCCTGCAACTTCGAGGTACAACACAAGGGATTTTCTTGCCACTGGAAAGGAACTGCTTGAGGAATTTGACCGTGAAGGAAAAGAAGGCCCTAACGTTCTGGCAAATGAAGAACGGCAGGACATTGTACAGACCCTCGAAAGCAGCTGCCGTAAAGTGCTTACCCCTCTTCAGAGATTTGAACATTCACTTAATCCCTGGGTATCGTTCTTCATTATGCCTGTATTCGCGCTGGCAAATGCTGGAGTCCCGCTACAGCAAGATTTCTTTGAATCGCTTGTAAATGAAGTGAGCCTCGGGATCATAGCCGGACTTTTCATAGGCAAACAGATTGGGATATTCGTATTCTCCTGGCTTGCTGTTAAGCTGAACATTGCCAGCCTTCCTACAAAAGTTAAGTGGAAACATATTTACGGGGCAGGAATTCTTGCCGGAATCGGCTTCACAATGTCTCTGTTTATAACCAACCTGGCTTTTACATCCGAAGAACTTACAAACATTGCCAAGACAGGTATTCTCGCTGCATCATTGATCTCAGGAATCACCGGCTACTTTGTGCTGAGGTTTTCTGGAACAAATAAAATTAAAGAGGAAAAGGCTTTATGAGATGACACATAAAATTACACTCCCTTATTTATTATTTTAGTATATGGAGTTAAAATATATTCGAAATAAATGGAGCAGTAATGAGTAAATTAGTTTTATTACGTCATGGCGAAAGTACCTGGAATAAGGAAAACCGCTTTACCGGGTGGACGGATGTGGACTTATCGGACCAGGGATTATTTGAAGCAGAGAACGCGGGTGAAGTTCTTAAAAAAGAAGGCTATACTTTCGATATGGCTTATACATCGGTACTCAAAAGAGCTATCAGGACCCTGTGGATAACGCTCGATAAGCTGGACCTTATGTGGATACCGGTTGAAAGATCATGGAGACTGAACGAGAGACACTACGGCGCACTGCAGGGACTAAACAAAGCCGAGATGGCGAAAAAATTCGGTGAAGAGCAGGTGCATACCTGGAGAAGAAGCTACGACATTCAGCCTCCGGCACTGGATAAAGATGATGAAAGATATCCCGGTAAAGACCCCCGGTATAAAAATTTGTCGGAGAAGGATATCCCGTTTACAGAATGTCTGAAAGATACAGTTGATAGATTCCTGCCCTACTGGAAAGAGACGATTGCCCCTTCTATTAAAGAAGGAAAGAAGATAATAATTGCGGCGCACGGCAACAGTCTTCGTGCTCTTGTAAAATATCTTGATAACGTACCTGATGATGAAATTGTAGGCTTAAATATCCCAACCGGAATCCCGCTTGTTTATGAACTCGATGACAGTCTGAAACCGCTGAAACATTATTACCTGGGTGACCAGGAGGAAATTTCGAAGAAGACAAATAAGGTGGCGAACCAGGGGAAGGTTAAGTGATGGATGATGGTTGATGGTTGATGATTGATGGGAGATTGAAGCGGAGCGGTGGATGTCGGAAATCAGAAGTCGGAAATCGGAGTACGGAAGTCAGAGGGACGGAGAGACTGAGGGAAGAAGAGACTGAGAGACTAAGAGACGGAGAGATTGAGTGAGATGGAAGGTGAAGGGTGGTATAATTGAAATGCTACGGTGGAATGTAGAATGATGGGGCGAACGGCGGATTACATTTTTCCTGATTTTTCATTGGCTATCGTCGATTACAAACCCACAAGGTATGAATAAAATCCCTTCATCGTCTTATATCACTGAACCATTCTAAAGATGGAAATTAAACTGCAATACAGGGGAAATGAAAGTTGACTGCTTTGAATTTCCTATTACATTTTCGTGAAGTATCCTGGCGCCGGCTACTATCTCTCCTTCAGGTCCGATGGTAAGGATCAGTCCCGGGGTAAAAGTAAAAAATGAAGCCATACTCTCGCCTCTTTTATCATTCACCTTAATAGTGTTTCCCCAGAAATAGTACTCGGGGTTGTAGGTTGTCGGTTCGAATGATACAACTGTCTGCGTAAAAAATCCCAGACTAAGTAAAAAGTTTACAGGCGATTCCGGATATGCCGAGTTATACGTAAGGGAAAAATAAGGGTTAATAGAACGTGTTTTCTCTTTATCCCTGAAAAATGAAACATCGGTATTAGTATAACCCGACCAGAGATTTTTAACCTCACTTACCACAACCGTTGAAGCATCATAATAAAGATTCTGCCAGATAATTCCGGCATCGAAGCGCATAGCACCGTTTTCTTTTAATTTAAAGAAACCAATCCCTACAGTTCCTCCGAAGTAGTCGCGATACTGATCTCCGGAATATGATATTCCCCCTGTTAAGGCAAAGGAACCTGAAAGCTCGACGTCCATATCAATTCCTGCACTGACCTTCGGCATATCCCATCTAAGGTTATCACCGCTGAAAGCCCGGTTGTTCGCATCTGATATCTTATAGATGCTTGTTCCGTCAGTATTATGGATGGTGTCAATCTGGTAAAGGCCGTTTTCATTTACATCGGTATGACTTTCAACATTACCCGAAATATATTGCCTGCTGTTAAATGAAAATTTAGGAGTAATAGTGAAGGCAGTTTTGTTATGTGTTGTAACCTGAAGCGGAGGCTGGTTTAAAGGTCCTGAAACCTTCACATCCTGAAGGTAAATGGTTTGTTCAATTGTATAACATCCGCTGAAGAAAAGCGCAAGTATTCCGGCGGCAGCTGTAAAATACTTTTTCCCTCTCATTTTTACTCTCCCTCAAAATATTTTAATCTTTACCTGGTGTGAATATATTATAGAATTCTCATTTTGTAAAGCAAGCACATTCAGCCAATCAACCAATCACCCAATCAACCAATCACCCAATCAACCAATCACCCAATCAACCAATCAGCCAATCAACCAATCACCCAATCAACCAATCACCCAATCAGCCAATCACTCAATCACCCAATCAGGGGGTAATTATTAGGTTTCCACGTAAATTAGCCTTGACTTTCAAAACCAAAATATCCATCTTTTGCCACGATTTTACATCAACTAAAAGGTTTCTACCTGTCTTATGACTAAAAAAATCACTTTTGCAATTCTTTCCGTATTTCTTTTCCTTCCCCAAATAAGTGCACAGACAGTTATAGGAAAATATGCCGGTGAATTTATGGCAATAGGGGTTGGAGGAAGACCTCTGGCAATGGGCGGAGCATTCGTCGCTGTTGCCAATGATATTACTGCCGGATATTATAACCCGGCGGGACTTGTGCAGGTCAATTATCCCCAGATAGCTTTGATGCACGATGAGAGATTCGGCAACCTTGTTAATTACGATTACGCAGCAGTTGCAATCCCATGGGATACAGATATGAGTTTCAGCTTAAGTGTAATGAGACTTGGAATAGACGGTATACCGGATACAAGGCAGGCTCTTGAAGACGGACGAAATCCAGGGGTTACAATTTCAGATCCGAGTTTTATTGATGATCAGTACGCCAGGCTGAACTATTCAAAGATTACTGAATTCAGTGACCAGGATTGGGCTTTCTACCTCAGCTTTGCCAAAAAACATTCAGAAAATTTTTATTACGGCGCAAGCATTAAAATCATAAGAAGAGATATTGCTGAATTCGGAGCAACAGGTGTTGGCTTTGATGTAGGTGCCATTTATTTGCCTTTTGAGAATTTCTCGGTAGGTGCAAACGTACAGGATATTACAACAACACTCGTAGCCTGGAATACAGGTCTTAATGAATTAATTTCACCTACTGCCAAGGTGGGTGCTGCATATGGTCTTCATATCCTGAATGGAGTGTTCACCCCGGCACTCGACTTTGACGTAAGGTTTGAGAACCGGCAGTACGCATCAACTTTCCACGCTGGTCCGGTCAGCTTCGATATGCACGGAGGATTCGAATTTAACTACAATAATCTTTTTTCTGTCAGAGCCGGATACAATGATGTAAAGCAGTTCACTGTAGGCGCCGGCATTAAACTTCCTAAGCTGAATATTGATTATTCGTTTGCAAGGTTTAATTTGGCCGAAATCGACAGACTCCCGGATACTCACAGGATCTCAATTATACTTACTCTGGAAGAACCAAGGTTTTTGAGAACAGGGATGTAGGAGGAACTGAAATTACGAATTAACGGATTGAGCGCATTTAACGGATTAACTGAGAATTAATAAATTTAGTTGATTATTCCCTCTATTAGTCTATTCACTCAGTCACCAATGCTTTTAATTAATTCGCTCAATCTTCAATTAATTCGTTCAATTCGACAATTCTCTAAATTCACTTTACCTGCGGCCGAAAAAATGATAATCGAGGCTGTACTTTCCCGGACCCGTTAGGAACAATCCAAGAATAGTTATTCCCAATTCAAGAGGATAAACAATTGAGCTGAGCGGACCGCCGGTACTGAATGCTTTATTCGATGCAACAAGCATAGTTATTATAATAAGTACGGCAGCCGGACGGAAGAATAAGCCCAGCAGAATTAAGATACCTCCGAAAAACTCAGCACAGGAAGCCAGGAATCCCCAGACCGGATATGAAAAATTTATTCCCACAAAACTTACAGCGGAACCTATTTTTGTCCATAATGCCGGACCCGCAAAAAGTTTTGCACCTCCATGCACTATTATATAGCTGAAACCTAAGACTATTCTTATAACGAGAAGCCCGAGGTCGGGAAAAGTCTTCATCCTGAACTTCATTTTCCACCCTCTGTTTTTCTCTCAGCTGCATTCAGAAGGGTTCTCATAAGTACATGATTATCTACCGGTTTTGTAAGAAATATATCTACTCCGGCATTAACAGCATTCTCAATATCCGTCTTAAAAGCGTGTGCGGTCAGACAAACAATCGGAATATCCTTGAAACCGGGATCAGCCTTAAGTTCTTTTGTCAATTCCAGTCCGTTCTTATTTCCTTTAAGAGAAATATCCATTAAAATCACATCATACTTATGATTTCTAAGGTTTTCATAAAAGGTGACGTCAGAATCGCATATGTCTGTGATGAATTCTTTCTGCAGGAACATTCGTAAAAAACGCTGATTTTCCGAGTCATCTTCGGTAATTAGTATTCTGGGTTTATTTTCATTATCCATAATAGTTTACTAAGCTAAATATTTAAATAAGATATATATAATTTAATTAAATTGTTTGATATGGATTAAACCATGTGTGTTGAATTTTATAATTAAAAAAATAAATTTATGTATGTTTGGTCGCTTGAGCTGAGTTTTCAGCCAGTAAAAAGCTGATACACAGTTCAGAGAACTGAGCTACGCGCGTGCTTCAATTCAGGTAATCGGAAGCGGCGGCACTGGTAAATAGATTTATAAGGATTATGGTTCCGGAATTTCATCAGATAGGCAGAATAATGATTTATGCGGGTATTTTTATACTCGTTTTAGGTGTATTGTTCTTCTTCGGAGATAAGATTCCCTTCCTTGGAAAGCTGCCGGGAGATATTTATATAAAAAGAAAGAATTTTACTTTTTATTTTCCTATCGTTACATCAATACTGCTGAGTTTGCTGATAAGCCTGATTATTTATTTATTCAGGAAGTAGCGGTGGAATTGAGCGAATTAATTATTTAATCAATCCGTAAATCCGCTCAATTCTTCAATTCTCAAAATTAATTCGTTAAGTCCGCTCAATCCGATAATTCGCTCAATCTTAAGATTTTTTAACCAGGTCCTTGACCACCTGTTCATATTCACTCTTAGGATAAAGTCCGATCATTTTCTTTACAATATTTCCCTTCTGATCTATAATAAATGTGGTAGGTATCGCAGATACTCCGCCGAAATCATTTATTACCTGGTCATTGAAATATACTACGGGATAATTTATTCCCATTTTATCTACAAAACCGGGAACACTCGCTTTGGTGTTTTCCCTATCGAGTGAAATACCGATTACTGCAACTTTATCTTTGTATTCATCCTGCAGGGATATCAGATCGGGAATTCCTTTTCTGCAGGGAGGACACCATGTTGCCCAGAAATCAACAATTACGATCTTGCCTTTATAATCTGATAAACTGACATTATCACCCTTTACGTTCGCAAGAGTGAAATCAGGAGCTTTAAATTCATCTCCCTGTACTGCTGAATCGTTTTCTGCAGCAGATGTAGTTTTAGCTTCATTCTCTTTCTGGCAGCCCATTACGGCTGCAGAAAAAAATAAGATCAGGACAAATGCATATAATTTTTTCATTTTATTTCTTTCAGTGCTATTGAGTTTTATTTAAAATCTTTTCCGCTTTCTGAGGATTGAATCCCGGTGGATAGGGCCCATGATCCGGCACGCTCCTCGTATTATTTACGATAAAAAATATTACAAGGATTATTAAAATAACAACTGTCCATACCGTGTTTTTATACCTCGGATCAATCAAAGGTTTTTTCTGGTTGACTGCTGTCTTTCCTATCTGTCTTGGTTTTTGTTTGGTTTTCTTTTGTGCCATATTTCAGTTCATAAGATGATTTTATTTATTAATAGTTTCAGAATTAAAAAAGTTCAATCTGGTCAGCCGATTTTCTGAACAGATCCGTCCTCAAAATTATTTTTTTATTGTTGAGCCCGTATTTTTTCCTGCTAAGTTCAAATAATGTATGTATAGTTTCTGCCAGCTCACCTTTGCCGGAGAACCTTGTACCAAATTCATATTCATTTAGTTTCCCGTCTCTCATTTCTCTTATCTTATTGATTATTTTACTCTCCCTGCCGGGGAATTCTTTTTTAAGCCACTGCAAAAATAAATCTTTCACTGCATAAGGCAACCGCAGCATAATATGTCCGGCAAAAACAGCCCCCCGAGATGCAGCTTCCTTAAGGATTGCAGGGATCTCTTCATCGTTAAGACCGGGAATAACGGGTGCAATATTAACACCGACAGGAATATTTTCCTTTGCGAATTTTTCTATGGTCTGCAGTCGCCTCTCCGGTGAGGATGTCCTTGGCTCCATCTTACGGGCAAGGTCTTTATCAAGAGTCGTAATAGATAAACAGACAGAAACAAGATTCAATTCCGCCATTTCTTTAAGGATATCCATATCCCTCTGTATCAGCGCATTCTTCGTAATTATAGATACAGGGTTCCGGTATTTAAGACAAACTTTAAGAGTTTCCCTGGTTATCCGGAGCTGTTGTTCAACCGGCTGGTAGCAGTCGGTATTCCCGCTGAACATAATGAAATCCGGCTTGTAACTCTTTTTTCTGAATTCAGCTTCAAGGAGTTTCGGAGCGTCTTTCTTAATCATTATCTTTGATTCAAAGTCGGTACCTGATGAGAAACCCAGGAATTCATGTGTAGGCCGCGCATAACAATAAATGCATCCATGTTCACAGCCGCGGTAAGGATTAAATGAATATTCAAATCCTACATCGTAACTGTCATTTTTCGCAATTACAGATTTGGAATCGTCCCTGAAAAACTGCGTGGGAATTTTCTTTTCATCTTCTTCTTCGGCAAAATAATCCAGCTCATCAGGTTTGAAATCCTCTATTGAGAGTTTTTCAAACCGGTTTCCGGGATTAAATTGTGCACCTCTGCCTCTTAGCTTTGTATTGCTCATTTAACAAAGATAACAAAAGATTTGTATCCTATTGATGAAAAAATTATTCCTTTATTCAATGACTACCAAATAACAATAAATGACCAGGCAAAATCCCGCCTTTGCGGGAACAATCGAGAGATCCCCGGATGACAATTCAATGACCGCTAATGACTGTCTGACCCCTCCCGAATTCCCACTTATCCCGCACTGACATTTTGTCATATGTACATTTTTTCAACAGCCGAAAATCGCTTATTTTAGCCATTTTCAAAGTGTCTCATTTTGAGTTCAAATACGGGACTAATACGGGACTTCCCCGAGATAAATACGGCATAACCACGGCGACTGACATTTTGTCAGTCTTGTAAAATTATTCAACACAAAATTTAACTCTTTTACCCTATAATTTTACGTTCATCTTATCCCGTACCGGTCAATTAATTCGGTCATTTTATTATTATTTTCAGATACCAGCAGCCATTCTTTCAAGTCTTCTTCTGTATCAATATCGATTAATTCAGGAAGCATAAACCGGCTGAGGTTTTCTTTTCCTGCCATTTTAATTGTATCACTCAATACCTGCTCTTTGCTCCATTCAATTTCATCAAACAAAAACGGATAGAATTTATCCATACCGAGCAGGTAATACCCGCCGTCGTTTGAGGGGCCTACGACTATATTATTCTTTTCGAGTTTCTCAAAGGATTTTACTGCCAGGTTAGCATCAATTTCAGGACAATCTGTTCCTATAATTATAACTTTCTTGTAACCGGCATTAAATAGACCACGGAAAGCTCCCTTCATTTTTTCACCGAGGTTCTCCCCGTTCTGAAGATGGAAATGGAATCTTCCCGTCACCCAGTTCCGAACCAGTTCCTCTGCATTGCCCGTATAGAAAAGATGAAGGTCATACTCATTAACCGGCAGGGATCGGCAGACATCGAATGTATGTTCAGCCATAAGCTTATAAAATTCAGCGGCAAATTCAGGACTCAAGGTTCTGCTTAAGCGCGTCTTCACTTTTCCCGGCTCAGGATATTTTGCAAATACTATTACAGCATTCATTTTAATCTGTAAAGAGCTCACTAAAAATTGTTTTTAGAATTATGCTGCCTGCCATAAACGAGCCTTTGATCGTTCCGCTGACTTTTGACTTACCTATCCTCTTCCTGTAGCTGACAGGAACTTCTTTGATTCTAAGATTATGCTTAATAGCTTTTATCTGCATTTCAACTGTCCAGCCGTACCAATGATCCCGCATATCAAGCTGAAGAAGTTTATCAAACCTGATAGCTCTGAATGGACCCAGATCAGTGTACTTAACTCTCCAGAAGAAATTGATCAGGTATCCTGAGAGTATATTTCCAAACCTTGAATGGAGAGGCATCGAACCCGCTTCCCTGTTCCCTGCAGCACGGCTTCCAAGTACAAAGTCGTATCCTTCATTTAAGATAGGATTCAGCAATAAATTCATCTCTTCAGGGAAATCGCTGTAATCTCCGTCGAGGAAAACAACAATATCGGTATCTTTCCCCTTCAGGTAGTCCATTCCTTTAAGGCAGCTTGCGCCGTATCCCTGTATTGATTCAGTAAGAACGGTGGCCCCTGCTTCTGCAGCTTTCGCTTCAGTATTATCCGAAGAATTATTATTTACAACAACCACTTCATTAACAAGTTCTCCGGGAATATCGCGGATAACTTTTGCGATTGAACTCTCTTCATTAAAAGCCGGAATGATTACGGAAATGTTCATTGGGGAATTAATAATTAACAATGAGCAATTAACAATGAGTAATTAAGAATGAGTAATTAACAATTAATAATTAATAATTAATAATTGTAATTGGCGTTGGTAATTTAAGCAACCGGGGATTAAGATGTGGGAGTGAATTTAGCGGATTGTGCGAATTAATTTAAGAATTTGAAGATTATATTCGCTGAATTCGCCAAATCCGCTCAATACTCCAATTCTTTAAAGATCTACCGCAAATATATGACTCTGGTAACCCTTCAGTTCAATGAACAGTCCGGGACTGCCGATCTCTTTTACCGAACGTTTATAGATTGTCCCGGTCATAAGGTCCTTCAGATGTATCATATCCTTTTCAGTCACAAGATCCATTTTCAGTCTGCACTGCGAAGTTGAATGCGAATAATTTATAACTACAATTCTAAGCTCATTATTCAGACTCCACTGCCAGGCCAGGAAATTTTCGCAGGTATTATTAACCGGATCAGCCTGATAGGGATTAAGCAAAGTCCATTCTCCCGATTTGAAAATTTCAGCTTTAGTTATGTTCAGGAGATTCTCATAAAATTTAAGGATCTGCTGCGAAGGCTTCTCTACAGGTTCCCTCCCTAGCTGCACAGGCAGTTTTGTTTTTCGTCCTTCGAACTGGCCGTCAAAGTAAAACCTGACTCCCTGGATTGTACTGATAACAACCGCGGCAGCAAGAGATTTATATCTCCCGAATTTAGAGATCGCTCTCTCTTCATCATGATTTTCTATAAAACGCACGCTCCTTAACTGAAAGTTTTTATCAGCCTGGAGGTGAGCTTTAATTCCCGGAAGATCACTTTCCGAGAGACGGTCGGTTAAAGTTTTGTCATAAGTATAATCAAAACCAAGCTGCTGAAGCTGCCATTCAAGTCCCCAGTATGCTTCGGCCATAAAGAGGAACCCGGGAAACTTCTCCCTGGTTTTCCGTATGGCCTCAGTCCAGAATTCATCTGCAGGTTTCGTATATTCTGATTTACTAAGCACTCCCATCCAGGTATTCTGAAAAACATTATTCAGCGGAAGCATAGCCATATCGCATCGCACGCCATCTGCCATTGATGCAATATGGATCAGCTTTTCAGTCATTAACTCACGTGCAAGCGGTTCAAAATAATTTATCTGTGCTGTATCGGTCCATGGCGGAAAAAAAGGATCTCTGCCGTGGGCAATATAAACAGGTTTTCCGGCATCGAATTCGAAAAAAGCATAAGGGTCTTTAACAGAAGATTCCCTGTCGGCCTGCAGAAAGATTTCAGAATTTGATTTTATCAGCGATGAATCAGCTCCGAAATGGTTAGGAATAAAATCCAGGAACAGTTTTATATTATTTTTATTGAGCCGTTCCTTCAGGCGAAGCAGGTCTCCCGCTTTACCCAGTGCGGGATTAAGCAAATAATCATCTATAGCGAAGGGGGAACCGATGACGTCATCTTTCTTCCAGTCGCTCAGAGCTTTTATATATCCCGGGACGAGATTTATCCCGAAGCAGCATTTTTTTGCCAGGGCTTCACTCGTTTTCCATACCCCCATAAGCCACAGGATCTCAATCCCCTTTGATTTAATATCTTCAATAAACGAATCACTGATTTCCGAAAGGCAGGCACCGGGAGTATGGTGCTTTATCCACACACGGGTATTTATTTCGAGCAGATTGGGATTTGATAACATTTAATTCTTTTTAATGTAATCATGAAATTTACTAATTGCAGACTAATTATACTCTTGAAATTACAAGGAAGATTTGTTTTTTTTAGTGCTGCTGATTTTTTCATTTATAATAGATAGTGTAAATTTTACGCAGTCCAAGTAAAAATGAAACGGCCTTCTGATGTGATGATTACAATATTTTTGTCTGATGACAGTTTATAGAAACTTAAATATTGTTATATTATTCCGAACTATTTCAAAACCTTATCATTTTAATAAAATTTTAAGCTAAATCTACCCTTTTCTAGTTGAGTTACTTTAATACCTTACATAAAACTGTCCCTAAAGGGCATATATTCTATACTATTTTCCCTGTATTAAAAGGGACGATGGATAATACTATTTTAAGAATCTGGTACAATAATTGTCTTAAAGTAGTACATCAAATTTTTCAACCCTTGGAAATGCTGAATTTTTACCGGAATCAATTAAGAATAAAAATCAATTTTAAGAATTAAGAACCAGAGGTAATAGATGCTAAAAGCTGAAACTATCGCGAGACCCGCTGATAAGAACCTGACAGGAGCAAACGATCTATATGCTAAGAACGGATTAGAAGATGAACTTGATAATTATAAAGAGGGGGCCATAGGCAGGATAAGATTTTCCATTATCATTAAACCTGCTATAATCTCATTTGTAGCTTTGATATTATCGTTTTTCCTGGATTTATCTTATGTGCCTATCCTCGGAAATGTATCCATTAATCTTGGTAAAGCACTATTCCCTACCTGGCAGCCGGCTCAGGAAATAGTAGAGCCATTCAGCTTCTGGTGGCTTCCGATAGTTATATACGGATTGTTTATGTTCCTTGCCTTCCTGGCGTTTAATAAATTAAAACTGGAAGTATTAAGGAGTCCCGTCTCTGAAACCATTGACCGCATTATTACCTCTTATGAGAGTGTGATAGACAGTATTTCAACTGCCCTGCCGCTGATAGGTGCAGCGATTCTACTTATAAGCATCAAACTGGGAGAGGAAATCTTTTTAGGATTATCTGTTCCCTTTGAAATAAAAGCATTAATTATTTTAGCCCTGGGTAAATTATTTGAACCGGTACTCGATCAGCTCGGTGTGGAATTCCAGAACGTAGTAACACACGTCCAGGACATGAAAGAAAGATATTTTTCAAGAATACAGATAGAGAATTCAAAAAATCTTATTAAGCAGTTAAGCGCTTCCGGTTCTGCCGGAAGGGGCGTTGAGTTTTCTGTAAAAGACCTTGAAACTTACAAAATGCTTCTTGAACAGACCTCAGCATTAAGCGAAACGCTGGTTACAAACTTCAGTTCAGTGCACGAGATACTTGAAAAGATTAACAATATACAGGGCATCAGTCCAGAGAAGGTTGAACAGCTCAGATCGCTGGCAGACTCAATTCAGAAGGCCTCAATAACACTTGGTGATGAAAAAACCCGTGAAGGTCTAAAACATCTTGAAGCAATAGTCGTTAAAAAGTGAGTGTGAAATTATGGTTCAGAAAAACAGGGATAGTAAATTTATAATATACCAGGTGCTTTATATTTTTGTAATCACTGTGCTGGCGCTTAAGGGCGCCGACCTTGATTTAAACAGGGTTGTGCTGAAAGACGAAGTTGTTGATAAAAGCGTTCGCGATTCCCTTATGGTTCTTTTAGATTCTCTTACGGCACAGGGAATAAAATTCGACGTTAAAGTTGAAGAAAATGCTCTTGAGGAAAATGCAGCTTTGAAAGAGAAACTCGCATCGCTGAATACTAAAATGAAAGATCTGGCACAGAAGGTAAAAGATACACCACCTGAGAAAAAACCGGAAGAGAAACCTGTTTTAAAAGAACAGGAAATTCTGCAGTCGCCTATATCATTAAAACAGACTTTTATTCAATACACATGGAATAAAGCATCAAACACCGGCGGCGTGCCTACATCCATATATGACCCGAATGACATGAGCAAACCTATCGTCGTTATCCCCCCGGGACAGGAAAAGACTTTTGACCTGACAAACCAGACGGAGGTTATTGCCAAATACGGGATCCCAGGAAGACAGGATAAAAGTTGTGCCGAACAGGCCTCCGGAAATCAAAATTAACCGCGTTACCACAAAAATGAACAATTCTGATATTTATGTTCAGGACCTCCAGAGAATAACGGTCTTTACCGTTACGATAGTGGATGAACGCCCTGAACAGTTAAAGGTGTCATGGAATGGTCCTATCTCAGTGTCAGGGCCGCTAAAAGATACCAAGGGGAACCCGGTATATAATGTGTCATTAAAGATAGCATCTAACGAAAACAGATTTGACGAATGGCTCGACAAATTTGGAAACCTGAGGGAAGCAGACGGTAGATATAAAGTAAATTTCTTCTTCACAGTAGTGGATGAAAGATCAAAGGATAGGGTACAGGTTGGAGACTCGTTCTATTTCACTGATTTTTCTAAATAACAAATTCATCGGAACTACTTTATGCTAAACTTTAAATTACTGCTTCTCCTGGCCGGGGTATTTATTATCTTTTATGCCGGAACTGCTTCCTACGCGCAGGAGGAAGAACCTGTCAACTACTACCAGATGGAACCTCTTGACGACAGTCTCTTTATTCAGATCCAGACGGAATTATTTATAGACCCCCCGGATCCAAAAGCTGAGATCATCGTCGATATTAGGGATGCAAACAACCAGACAATTTCAATAAAAGGCAACCTCTACCCTTTCCTTGCCCTGACCCCGGAAACAAGGGCTAAGGTTGTAACTTATCCTTTTAAAATTAACCTTGAAGAAAATATAAATTACGGAAGTGTTTTTACACGGGTATTTGAAAAAATAAGGTTGAATAAAATAATTGATCCGCCAACCAAGCTGCAGATATCTTCTTCAATGTATTATATTAATCCTTTCTTCCAGATATTCGGCGGAGAAAGATTTGGGATACCTTTGAAAAATGATATTGGTTTGTCGTTTGGAATCGGCACCGAATACTCTGGTCCCGGCGAAACTAATTATGTTGAAGGTAATTTCCACATTCTCGGTGTAAAGGGCGGGGCATTTGGACCGGTTGATGCATTGCCCAAATTAAGATTCGGCAACAAAGTACATAATCTTTATGCAACTGCCGGATTCCATATCTCCTACGTGGTTCCTTTCGGTAACTTTTTTGAATTCGGTTATACTGATGTTCTGGCTAAACCCAGCGCCGAGCAGTTGAAAGAATGGACGGCATACGACACACTAAAATACCATTCAAAGATACTCAGCGGTCAGTACTATAATTTCGAGTTCCGTTACCCGATAAGCCTTCTCGGATCAACAAGAGGAAAAGTCTACGGCGCGAGATTCCTTAATGAATGGCATATAGGTTATGCAGGCAGAGAACTCTCACTGGCCGGAAGCACTTTTGATTTCAGATTTGATGCAATGTTCGATAGTGATGTAAGGCAGAATCAGTATCTCCTCGAAGTGCTTGTACAAAAAATTGCAGAGAGCTGGGCCTTCAGTGCATTTGCTATCGGCCCCTCGGTTACACTTTCAGACGATGCCGGCGGACATCTGACCGTGATATCCATTTTTGCCAATTTGAGATTGAAGGTCGGTACTTCGTTTTAAGAAATGGAGTACTGGCGAGTGGGTGCATCTTCGATATGTCCCGTCTGAAGTTCATACCAAGGGCGGGATACTCTTACCTTCTGATCCTCTCATCTTCTTACCTTCTCATCTTCTTATCCTCTAACCTTCTTAACTTCTTAATTTCTCACCTTCTCATCTTCTTACCTTCTCACCTTCTCATCTTCTTACCTTCTTACCTTCTCACCTTCTCACCCTCCCACCTACATCGCGAAACGCTGACTTCCGACTTCTTCCTTGTTCCTTTATACTTTTTTCTTGAAATCACCCGCCGCTTCTTCATCAATGTACCACTTAATAATTTCTGCCGCACGTACTTTACCCGCAGGATAACGCTTCCCTGCATCTTTTCTGCTCATTATTTCATAAATGATATCCGCCTTATTCTCCCCGGTCACCATAAACATATTCTGCTTTGAATTATTTATCACCTCAAGGGTGAGTGATATTCTTTTCTGTGAGGTCTTCGGATGCACAGCCACGCCAGCGGTCCTTTCTGCTATGTTCTTCAGCTTTTTGCCGGGAAAGAGCGATGCAGTATGGCCGTCTTCACCAAGTCCGAGAATATTCAAATCAAAGCTTGCAAGACCATCAGCCTCCGGTACAATTGAGTTAATTTCAGCGGCGATACGTGCAGCTTCTTTATCCGGATCCTCTTCTCCCCTGATCCTGTGAATATTCTTTTCGGGAATATCTATGTTATTCAGCAAATATTCTCTCGCCATTCCATAATTGCTCTCTTCGTCATCCGGAGGCACGCATCTTTCATCGCCCCAGAACAAATGGAGCTTGTCCCATCTGATTTTATCCCTGAAATCTCCTGACATTTTCCTGAATAATATTTTAGGAGTATTTCCACCCGAGAGAGAAATGAATGTTTCTTTATTATTAGCTGCGTTATAATTCAACAGAGATGCAATGTCCTGAGAAATCTGTTCGGCAATATCCTCAGGTGTCAGTAATATTTTAACCTCTAATTTCATTTGATCTACTCATTGTAATGGATATAAATAATATACAAAAAGAGTCGTTCAATGGGTATGAACCGCGCGTGCTGCAGCCGGTTGCTCCTGCAACCTGTTCCAATCTATTTGATCCGTTCAATCTGTGATATTTAATTAACAAGTAAGATTTCGCCCCTGATAGTCTTTAGCTGAAATTACCGGGACTCCTTCGAAATCGATTGGACCTCGGATCATAGCTTCCAGGAATTGTCATTTCGAACATCCGACGTAAGGAGGATGGAGAAATCTTAATTTATTAATTGATTTAAGATTTACATCCTTCAGATTTCTCACCCCCGCCGTTAATAATTCATACATTCTCTGAAATAGATCTGTTCTGATGAAAAAGAAAATCATAAACTTGCCTGCCGCTACTTTTCGACTAGTTGATAGAGGCAGGTGATGTTCCTACATCATTTTCGATGCGAGTCTCCGCTTATCAACTGACATAACTCTATTACACGAAGTAAACGGGTAAATTTTAATGAACTCAACTACCTCTATCTATTGGAAGGAGGAAAGTGAACGTGTATTGCGATTGCACCTGCGATGAGCAAGGTTATTCAATCAGTCACTCCGGGCTGAGACTCAGGTCGGGAGACCTGAGCTACGCGCGTGCTTGCGGCGTCCAAGAATTGGCATCTCGAACATCCGACGTGCAATCTCTTTGCGCCCTTGTGTCTTAGCGGCAATAAACTCTTAATGAAAAATCCGAAAACCCATAACCTGCATTGTTCGCCAACTTGCCTGCCAACATTACGGCTTATAAACCGGCGAGGCAGGTCAGCCAATCAATAAATCATCCAATCATTTGACATTCAACTTTGGCGTCTGGATATTCATAACCTTATCAGTGTAAAGCTATTTGATCCGTTCAATCCGCGCTTCGTTTTTGATTGGGTTTACAAATGATCAACTTTTTTTCCTAAGTTTGTAAATACTCTTTTATCAGGAAACAATGAAACAAAGCATTATTCTGTGGACAGCCGCAGCAATCATTACATTCGTAGCGGGATTCCTGCAAAGCAGACTGAGCAGCGACTACCCGATATCAGGTTCTTTCGGAATTGAAGGAAAAGAGATCGGGTACAAACTGGATAAATCCTACTACGGAAATGATGATTATAAATTCCTGCTTAAATCTGAAATCGACAGTCTTCAGGGAAAGGTATACTGGAAGTCTGAGAATTCCCGCGAATGGTATAGTTCGGAACTAAAAGACAGTGCCGGGATCATTACAGGAAGGATTCCTCACGGCAGTCCCCTGTCAACCGCGGAATACTATATAATGGTAAATTATAAAAACAAATCGTATAATATCCCTCCGAATAATAAACCGGTAACTCTATCTTTTTACGGTAAAATACCTGCATCAATAAATTTTTATTACTTCATTACACTATTGGGAGCAATCCTTCTTGCTGTAAGAACAGGACTCGAATATTTCAAGGTACCTGGCAAACTAAAAAAGATTGAGATTTTCACCCTTATCTTTGTAATATCTAATGTATTCGTTTTCAATCCTGTACGGATAACCTATATGTTGGGTTCTGTCGGTAAAACAATTATCCCATTAACAGCAATGTTCCCCCTTTCTTCCATTTTACTGCTTGCAACCTGGATACTTGCAACCATACTTATATTCAATACAAAAAACTTCAGGATCTGGGCTCCCGCAGCAGCAATAATTACTTTAATAATATTTGAAACCGGGAAATTTTAAACGGGGACAACATTCGATGGAGGAATGGAGTTTTGGAGGATGGAGTATTGACCGAACGGCGAAGCGTAGTTTCCAGGAATGCAATAGATAGCCTTATTGAGGCAGGGCTGATCCTGTCGAAATGATGTATAAGCGTCAACCTATAAATGATTTTTTACAAATTCAGGTCCTTCACTCCTTCATAATTTTTAAATCCAACAAAGAAACAAGGCTGAGATAATGATATTCTATTGACAATAATTAGATATTACTTTATTTTCATTAACGATATAATCATTACAGATAGTCCGACTTATATAACTGCTTTTCACTTTTAATTGAGATGACGGGTGGGTTTTATTTATACAATATCTAAGAAAAATTCGAAAAATCTCACCGGAAGAGGCAAATCATTGTCTCCTTCCAGATCAGCTCTGCGGGCAAGAGTTAAACCAGGTGAACATCTTCCCTTATCTAATCAAAATTTGAAATTATCTGAACTAATAAATTATTGAATAATAAAACCGTTGTTTGAAACTTATTCTTAACCGATAAAAACTACAGTTATTTCTCTTTTATTCAGGAAAAGTTCAAAAGTAATAATTCATCCCATTTTGTGAGTCACCCGGCGAAGCTATGCCCGGGCATATCCCCTAAAAATCAAAAAAGTTTATTATGAAAATAAAATTAATAATCAGTAAGAAATCTGATCCGTCCTTCTCATCCGTCCTGGATTTCAACAGGTTTCCTGTCAGTTTGGGACGTGATGAAAAAAATGACGTGATTCTGCCCGATCCATTTAAAGTAGTTTCCCGAAAACACTCAAAGATTGTAGATACGGAAGGGATCCTCCAGCTTGTCGACCTAGGATCTGCTAACTTTACTTATCTGAATGAAGCTCCCCTCATTCCTAATGAAGAAAATGCCTTGAAAACGGGTGACATAATAAGAGTCGGTGAATATGCCCTTGAAGTTGAACTGGTTAAAGAACAGGTAATTTCCGATGAGGATGACCAGAAAACAATGGTTTTCTCAAGCCCTTTTGCTGAGGAAGTCAATAATATTGTGGAGAGTCTAAACAAAATTGCCGGCAAGTTTGCCGAGGATTATTCTCCAATGAAAATGGAGATGTTTAAATTCTCGGTAATGCAGAGCTTTAATTTCCTGGAAAAGAACGAACCAAACGAATATCTTGCCGAATATTTCGCTGAACATTTTATGGGAAAGAAAATACCCATGGCTCAGCCTTCAGGTATACAGGAGACCTTTGAAAGTCCGGCTCCGAAACAGGTTAAACAGGAGATCCCGCAGCGGGAATCGTCTTCTTCAATACAGAATTATTCTCTTAGCTCGCATTTTACAGAAACTATAGATGTTATGCTTGATACTTTCTCTAAACTTATACAGGGTTTTCTTCAGTTCAGACAGGAATTTTTCGGAGTGACGATTTACCATACAATCCCGACAGGTTCACTTAAAGAGTTCAAAGAATTCCTTTTCAGTCCCGATATTTCTGCTGAGGATGAAAGGAAAAGGCTTGGACTTCTGAAAGAGGAAACTTCCAAATTGCTGTCGCATCAGATCGGGCTGCTTGACGGCTATCAGTTATCGGTAACCGACGGAAGTAAGTCATTGCTCGATACACTGGATCCCGAACTAATTGAGAAGGAGATGGATAATAAAAGCAAGCAGACAGGCCCTGATATCGGAAAGTTAATTCCCTTCGCAAAAAAATCGAAAATTCTTGATGCCTTAAAAGAAAATTATCAGAAATATGCTTCAGATCCTTATCATATTGAAAAGAAATTTTTCAGACCATCATTCATGAAAGGGTACCAGAAGAGGATCCTTTCAGGTAAATCTCAAAATGAATATTAATCGGGGAGTTATTATGAAAATCAAAAATGCCGTTCTTTATTTTGTTCCGATGTTTCTTTTATTTGCATACGGCTGCGGAGGCGGCCCGGAAACGATTAATGTTTCACTGCACTGCGATGCCGACTGCAACGAAAGTAATGCTGTTGTAATAAAAATTTACCAGTTAAGAAATGCCGATAAATTCACTCACGCGAGCTTTGAGTCATTGCAGCGTAATCCCGATGCAACCCTGGGTGATGATTTAATCGCGGGTGCAAAATATGAAAAGCTGATGGCCCCCGATGAGACATTTAAGCTAAATGAATATGAAATTAAAAAAGATGCCGCATATATCGGGGTGGTGGGCGACTTTCACTCGCCGGCAACCGACGGCTGGCTTCAAATTATCCCCGTTAAAGGGATAGGCGATGTTTCGATAAAAATTCATTCAAATTCCCTTTCTGTACAAGAAGGAGAATAAAAAATATTTTTTCATTAGGGAGAGAATAGAAAATAAATGAAATTCCAAAAAGTTGTCTGGTATGAGGGAATGAAACTGGATCCGCACCACTTCCAGCAGGCGGACAGATATAATCAATATAACCTGAACTCAAAATTAGCGTTATTAAATCCGGGTCTCTGGGGTATCAAATCAATGGAGGTCGACCCGGCTTCACTTTCAGGCGGTTCGTTCGGTTTTGTGCATTGCACAGGGATCATGCCTGATGGATTCGCTTTTAATATGCCTGATAATGATTCACTGCCGAGAAGCAGGAATTTCGAGGACCTTTTTGAGGCAACCGCGGAAAAACTCAACGTATTCCTGGCCTTGCCGTTAGAAAACATATCAGGAAATAACTGCCAGCTCGACGGTACAAGCTATCCCAACTCCCGTTTTAATCTTCAGAATATCGATATGACCGATTATAATACGGGCACAAATATGAGATCTGTAGGGATAGCAAAACCAAATTTTCAATTTAAATTCGGGGACGAAGCGCTTGAAGATTTTACATCAATAAAGATCGGGGAGATTGCCAGGAGCTCTGACGGAAAATACACAATGGATGCAGCCTACATCCCTCCGTCCCTTTCCGTTTCAAATTCAGAAGCACTGCAGGAATCCGTTAGAAAACTTCTCGGTGCTTTGGTCTCGAAAAGTAAGGAACTCCGGAAACAGACTTCTGTCCAGAAGCCTGAATTATCCCTGACACATGTAGAAATTCTGCTGATGCTGCAGACAATAAATTCTTTTATTCCTCTCCTTAATTATTATTATCAATCGCAGAATACCCATCCCGAGAACCTCTATATTCTCCTTCTGAACCTTGCGGGACAATTATCAACCTTTTCAAATATGGGTATCAGGACTTCCGAATTCCCCCCTTATGATCACAGACACCTGAATGAAGTATTTAACCAGGTTATTTCCGATATAAACCAGATGCTGAACGTCCAGAAGACGCTTGAGCGGAGAGATGTTGTTATTCCCTTAAGAAAACAGGCTGATACTTTATACGTAGGACAATTATCGCCTAACCAGATGTCTTCACAATTTTTTCTTTCGGTAACGGGTGATATTCCTGAAAAGAAAATTATCACCGAACTTCCAAAGAATATTAAAATCTCAGCCTACGAAGAAATTTTTGCAGTCCACCAGGCAGGAATACAGGGAGTAACATTAGAATATACTGCCCGTCCTCCTGTCGGCGTTTCAGTTAACGAAAAAGCTCATTATTTCAAAATAAATAAAGAAGGCCGGTTCTGGGAAAAGATAACTGCCAAGAATAACATTGCATTTTTTATTGCCTCTGAATTCAAAACCCTGCAGATGGAGCTTGTTCTCCTTCTTCCGGGCGATTAATAATTTAACAAATAATGTGTAAGCATAAGTATGGATATCCCTTCAAAAAAATCTGATCGGAAAACACCAATTTCTGACATAGCTTCTGAATGTTTTATGCTGATACTGCAGCTGAGATCAACAAACAGCTATGGAGATCCCGGGTCGCTGAAAACAAGAGTGACTGAAATGTTCGAACGTTTCGAGCGGGAATCGAGAAGTTCAGGAATTGATAATGAGAAAGTAAAAAAAGCCACTTTTGCCCTGGTAGCATTCCTGGATGAGACTATTATCAGCTCATCATGGAACCAGAAGGAAGTCTGGCTGTCCGATCCCCTGCAGATCAGGATGTTCGATACCTTCAATGCCGGCGAGGAATTCTTTACATATCTTGAAGAATTACGGCAGAGGAGCAGTGTAAATAAAGACGTGCTTGAGATATATTATTTATGCCTTGCATTGGGATTCAAAGGGAAATACCAGCTTCAATCACCAGAGCTCCTAAGAAGAGTGATAGACGACTTAAATATGGAGCTCCATCCCGGACTGTATCAGTCAATTGATGCAATCTCGCCGAATGCAAAACCAACTGACACTGTCATTATGAGTTCCGGAAGGATGCTGCCTGCCTGGATATACCCGGTCTCAGCAGTAATAATTTTCCTTATTTTCTACATCATAATGTCGTCTTCCGCCACGAGCGCCGCTGATAATATAATTGAAACATTAAAAAGCCTTATCGCGTAATTCATTCCCCAAAATATTAACTATTTAATATGAATGCTTTTGTAAATTTTATAAAGAATCCGTCTTCAATAATGGCTATTGCAGGACTGCTTCTCATTATACTCGTCCTTGTCCTTGGCCCGATCTTCGGAATGTCTTTCCTGGTTCAGATCGCAATCATTGTCTTCATCTTTATGGTTGTTACCATACTTATCCTTTACAAAAAAATGAAGGACGCACAGAAGGCAAACCAGATTGAAGAATCAATCGGCAGCCAGGCAGACGATCAGATGCAGAATCTCAGTCCCGAGAAAAAAGCTGAAATAGAGCAGTTCAAAAAACAGCTTGACGCCGCAATTGCTTCACTTAAAAATTCAAAAATAGCGAACGGCAAATCCGGTAAAGCCGCTCTGTATGCACTGCCCTGGTATATGATAATCGGTCCCTCTGCCGCAGGCAAAACCACTGCAATACAGAATTCAGGTCTGGAATTTCCCTTCGGCAAGGAGGGATTCAGAGGCGTCGGCGGAACAAGGAACTGCGACTGGTTCTTCTCTACAAAGGCAATTTTCCTTGATACAGCCGGAAGGTATGTTTCTGAAACAGAAGACCGTCCCGAATGGATTGCATTCCTTGAAGTATTAAAGAAGAACAGGAAAAGGAAGCCCGTTAACGGGGTTATCCTTGCAATAAACATTGATGAAGTAATAAATGCCGGTAAAGATCAGCTTGCAGAGCATGCCAAAAATATGAGGCAGAGAATCGATGAGCTCATCGATACGCTTGGCGTGAATTTCCCGGTCTATTTCATTTTTACCAAGTGCGACCTGGTTCAGGGTTTTGTTGAATATTACGGCGACTTCAGTGAAACGGAGCGGTCGCAGATCTGGGGCGCAACGTTTAACTCACAGCAGATGTTTTCCAGGGATCCGAAAGGCATATTTGAGGAGGAATTCAAAAAATTATCGAAGAAATTATTTGAGATAAGGACAACCAGGTTAAGCAGTCCCTTAAAAAGAGAACAAAGAAGAAAAGTATTTCTGTTCCCTTTCCAGTTCAATTCGCTGCAGCAGAAGTTAACCTACCTTATCGGCGAAGCTTTCCAGCATAATCCTTACCAGGATAATCCTGTATTCCGGGGATTTTATTTTACCAGCGGAACTCAGGAAGGACTGCCACTGGATATAGCAATCAGGGAAATCGCAAAACAGTTCAATCTGCCCGAGCCTGCAGACGCTGATTCCGGTGATGCAGTTGAGAAAAAGAATTACTTTATCAAGGACCTTCTCAATGATATCGTAATAGGAGACCAGGATTTTTCTACGGGTCAGACGAAAGGTACAGCAAAGAAACAAAGCTCTGCAAGGCTTGCAACAATAGTCGTGTCTGCCCTGCTGCTAATCCTGTTTTCTTTATTTACATTAATCGGTTACAACGGGAGCAGGAGCTTCCTTCAGAAAGAAAATGAAACTGCGGCCTCTTTCCTTAAAATAAACTGGTCAGGGAACCTGTTAAGCAACTTTTCTAAAACCGACAGCCTTATAAGCCTTATAAAAGATATACGGAACGGCAGCGGAAATGATGCTTTCATCAGCTTCGGAATGGATAGGAGTAAAAGCACCCTCCCCTACCTTGAAGGCATCTTCATTAAGAAAACATCCGACTTCTTTCAGCAGAATGTTTATAATGAGATTGTGAAAAGTCTTAACGAATATGCAAACGGGAAAGACTACCCGGGTGAGATCACCTACAATTATCTTAAATCATACCTGCTGCTTGGAACTGAAAGAGCCCGGCTGGATACCACCGAACAGAAATTTCTTATTCATGTTTTCAACGGTATTCTGGAATCAAGGTATATTTCATCTAATCCCGCAGCATCGACAAGCGAAAAAGATTCGCTGAAATATCTGTTTAAAAACTATCTCACTTTTTATGTCGGCTTGCTCCCTGATAAAGATGTATTCCCGGTACGGAGCGATAATTTATTAATAAGCATGGTACGCGACCGTATACAGTATAAACCAAATGCTGAAAGTATCTATGCCCGGCTGAAACAGAATGGAATAGGGCAGTTCCCGAATGAACTGTCACTTGAACAGGCAATCGGAGGAAGATACCTGAGTGTGATGACCACCGATCAGAAAGTCCCTTATATTTTTACTGCCGACGGGTGGATGAATTATATTAAGCAGGCGATTATAGATGAGAGCACCAATCCGGGAAAAGAGGACTGGGTGCTCGGAAAAACTAATCTTAAACCTGCATCCGGGAGTATTGACAGTGAGGAGATTAAGAAAGGCCTGGTCACGCTTTATCTTAATGATTATAAACAAAACTGGCTCCAGTTTTTACAGAGTATAAGGTATAGTGGTTTTGATAATGTACCGCTCGCTGCCAATAACATGAAAATATTAAGCGATCCCGTAAATTCCCCTTTGATTTCGGTCCTTAAACTTTTTGCTACACAGTTAAGCATCATTGTCGATATTCAGGCGCCTCCCGATTCAGTCAAAAAGAATTACCAGTTTGCCGGTCTTGATGTAAACCAGGGAAGTTTGAATGAAACCAAGAAATATATAAAGTTTGTTCTGGGCAGCGCAGATGGTTCAGGAGGTGCTGATCTGAATGCAATCCTTGCTCAATACGGTATTATAGGCGGTGTTCTTGATCAGGTAAAAGGCAGTCAGGATCTTGCAAAAGATTATGCAGTAAAAGTTCTTTCTCAAAGAACAGCGGAATTCCCCACCTCGCTTCAGGTAATACGCGGTTCCGCTTTCAGCGCACCTGCGCTGCAGAGTCTATTCTCCGATCCTGTTAAACTTTCCTGGGAAGCAATTCTTTCGGATGCCGGTCAATATCTCAATCAGCAATGGAAAATAAAAGTTGCCGATACTTTTAATAAATCACTATCCTCATCGTTCCCGTTTAAGGATTCACAAAACGATGCTCCAATCCAGGACTTCAAAGATTTCTTTAAACCCGGTTCGGGAATATTATGGTCTTTTTACAATGATGAATTAAGTGCTTTCATAAACAAGGATCGCTGGAAAGTCAGCCAGTGGGAAAATGAAGGTTTAACTGTTTCAGACGGGTTTATTGCGGCATTAAAAAAGGCAAATGATATTACCGGTACTTTATTTAAAAGCGGCGACCTCGGTATTGGTTTCCGTCTGAAGCCGGAGCTTCCTGAATCTAAAACCGTAGGTTCGGGCAAACCGATAGTAGAGCAGGTTTACCTGTATCTTGACGGAGAAGAAGATTATTACAAAATGGGAGCCCCATTCTGGACAGACTTTACTTGGCCGGGAGCGAAAGGTACTCCCGGGGCAAGAATGAATATTTCCATCAGGAATATGGGTACTTCCGACTCAAAATCCTATGAAGGCGAATGGGCAATGTTCAGGCTGCTCCAGGAAGCCACCGTATCACGCGGCAGTTCTTCCCAGTACAACTTTCAACTGGTTCTTTCAGAAAAACGGAAGCTATGATGTAACCGTTTCATACCAGCTGAACTCCGGAAGTTCACAAAATCCGTTTGCCAGGGATTACTTCAGCACTTTTCATCTGCCGGATAAAATCAATTAATCAAACTTCATCTGGATTTTGCTTCAAAAAAATACAAAGGAAATTTCATCAGGCTACTTCGGAAAGCTGCCTGAGTTTAATGATTTCGTAAAATTTAATTCCGGCCTTCCTGAAATTCTTTTCATCGATAAGTGGATCCAGGACGGGATAGCAAATGCCAGGTTAAAGTTAAAATCTGAATGGAAACAAAAATACGAAATACTTCCGCCGACAAACTTCTACATTCCTTTTCCTTCCTCTGAGCGTGCGGCAGCCGGAATAATTTTTCCGAGCAATGACAAAAGCGGCAGAGAATTTCCCATCGTGGTCTTTTCAGTTATGCCGTTAAGAAGTTTTGAAAGGACATCACTTATTCCGTCAAAGCTGACTGAAGTCCTTTCCGGGCTTGATTATCACCTTAGAAAAGAAGAAAACCTTTTATCATTAAATACAACTCTTAAAAACTTTGATGCACCGGTTCCCGATGATTCCACATCCGGTAAAAACTTTCAGAGTTACCTCTCGATGACAACTGTAGATCAGCTCATTAAAAGAACAAATATTAATTTTTCACCTATGTACTTTAAGGCACTATCCTATACCGATTCAACTTTTATCAGGATCCTGCTCAGTTCCGATGATTCAAGAATCGTCTTCGACGCCGGTTTTTTTATAGAAGCTTTCAGTAAAAAAATGAATTTATCTTTCCGGCAAACATCTGTTTTCTGGAACAATTCAGATGAAGCGCAATTCAGGGTTACCATTTTTCCGTTCAAACTGAACAGCACCAGCTTTGTTGATTTGATGTCGGATGACAGTGAAGATAAACGGGCAATACATTTAGGCTCATCAGCAGAAGATACTCCCGCTGAATATTCGGGTGTATCCCTCGATAAATTTCTGGAAATAATTTAAAGGATTAAAACAGGGTAATATTTATGGCTGAGACATTAGCAGAAGCTGAAGTATCAGAATTTGTGCAGGAATTCCTCGAACTGATTCCCGGAGATTCTTCTGCAGGGATCGATGCAGCAAATGATGAAGATTATTTCAAGCTGAGCATGGAATTTCCAAAATCTGTTCCTGATTATAAGAACTGGATTGACCTTTCAAATACAATTCTGAAAGAAAAAAGTAAAGATATAAAAGTAGCCTCCTGGCTCTGTTTTGCTCTATACAGAACCGAACAGCTGAAAGGCTTCAGAAACGGTCTTGAGATTGTATATCATTTACTGAAAAAATTCGGCAGTGATCTCTTTCCTCAGAACAATGTTCAGCGGAGTAAAGCTATCCAGTTTCTCAGTACTTCAAGGGTTACTAAGCTGATTGAAAGAGATGAAATTAATAAATCCAACGCTGCAGAGGTAATTAAGATAAATGAATTAACAGGACTGATTCTCACGGAATGTGAAAAACTTATGCCTGAAAATGTGCCGGTGCTGCAGGCGCTGCAGGATGTCATCGGAAACCTGGTTAAGGATGCTGAAATTGCTTTGAATCCTCCTGCCGCACCGGAAAAGAAACCAGCCCCTCCCCGCCGCAGAAAGCAGAGGTAAGACAAGCCTCCGTGCCGGTGCAGAGTAAAGAAGAATCAGCTCCCGCAAAACTGTCAATCCCGTCTTCAGAAGACGAAATCGGTATACAGCTGAGAAGGACATTGACCTACTTTTATGAGACAACAGTTAATAATGAAACGGTTGAAAAAATTCCGGAATCATTCTTTGCATTCGGGATTGCCAGGCAAATCCAGTGGAGCACCCTCGTCCTTCCTGACTCTGAAGAAAAAGTAACGGGCATTACCCCTCCGAATGATATTATCAGAAAATTGCTGAACACCTGGCATAGTGAAAATAAAACTGATGTTATTATACCGAGGATCGAACTCGAATTTATTAAAGACAACAGCGAATTCCGCTACTGGCTGGACGCGCAGAGATACATTGTGGAAGCACTCGAAAAAAAGGGGGGGAATTATTTGACGTCAGCAAACGATATTAAATATCATCTGTCGCGGCTTATTAAACGGCTTCCTGAACTTCCAAAACTGAAGTTTGCGGAGGGAGAAATTGCATTTGCAGACAAGGATACAATAAAGTGGCTGGAACAATTACCGGCTATTTCAAACCAGGGTAGTGCCCCGGCTGCAGGCAGCTCTCTTTCACTGACTCCTATAGTCGACCAGGTATATGATGAAATCAACAAAGAATATGAGGAAGCACTGCAGGGCCTGCCTAAGAATTTCCAGGGGAGCCTTGAAGAGATGCAGCAGAAGCTGGGTGCAGAAGACAGGATGAAAGGTAAATTCCTCAGGCGGCTGAATATTGCAAATTTCTGTTATGAGGCAAAACAGTATAATGTAGCAAAAGTAAACCTTGAAGAGCTGGATAAAATGATAGACAAATTAAATTTATCCGAATGGGAACCTGCATTATGCACTGCAGCCTGGCAGTCGCTTTATTTAACAAATGTCCAGGTATTATTTGCTTCAGAAAATGAAGCTCAGAAAAATCAGCTGGAAAAACAGCAGCAGGAATTATTTTACAAAATAGCGAAGCACAATGGTATTTTAGCAATCAATTTAGAACAACAAAAACATAAAAGGAGAAAGTAGATATGGCAAGACCAGTTGCACCGAAGATAGCACAGCGTGTCAAAGTCGCCATTCTCCCGAGCAGTGATGCAAAGGAAAGTGTAGAACTTGATTACCGTATGCTGATTACCGGGAACTTCAGTAAAAGTGAACCGGGAAGCCAGGGTCCTGTTAAAGACAGGAGACTGAGGACGATAGGCAATAAAGGAGATTACAAAAGGGTGCTTAAGGATCTGAACCCGAAGCTTAAGATGACGATTTCAAACAAATTGTCAGATGATCCCGAAGCAAAGATGGAAGTTAAGCTTGACTTCCAGGACATAAAGGATTTTCATCCTGATGAGATAGTCAAAAAAGTTGAACCTCTGCAGAAGCTGCTTGATGCAAGAGAACGGCTGAAAGAATTAAAGCTTGCAGTATTAAGGGACGCCAACCTGAAAAAGGCTCTTGAAAGTGTTCTGAAAGACGGCGGAGCAAGTATAGACGACCTGATGTTGAAACTCGGCACACAGGATAAAAAGTAAAATATAATTTTTGAAATTTAATTTTTGTTAACGGAGGTTTAATTAAAATGGCAAAAGAAAAAGAAGAATCAATGGAACAAGGCCAGGTAACTGAGCAAAGTTCTGTTGATAAGTTAATCTCTATGCTGGATGATTCTAAAAAATCAGCAGTCGCTGAATTTGTAAGCAAAGTCGGCAAGGAATCCGAAGTATTCAAAATTACAGGCGCTCTCGTTGATTCCTATATTGCAGACCTTGATACAGTTCTCAGTGCCCAGATGGATGAGATCCTGCAAAACCAGGAATTCCAGGAGCTGGAATCGACATGGCGTGGACTTTTGTTCCTCGTTCAGAATACCGAATTCAGCAAACCCGTTAAATTCGAACTTCTTGATGTTTCCAAAGAAGAACTTTATGAAGATCTTAATGATGCAGCGCAGGGTGAAGGTTATGAAAAAGATTCCGGCTTATGGCACCATGTATACTGGGGTGCCTACGACAAGGTCGGCGGGCATTCCTATACTGCAATTGTAACTGATTTCCAGTTCGAGAATAATCCGCAGGATATTTCTCTGCTTCAGCACCTTTCCGTTCTTGGTGAATCAGCACAGCTTCCTGTTATAGGAAATGCAGGACCTAAATTCTTCGGCGAAAAAAACATGACGGATGTTATGAATAACCGCTTCCTCCCCGAACAGCTTAAAGAAGGCGCGGCTTATGCATCGTGGAGAGCCTTCAGGGACGATGACCGTTCTAAGTATATCGGACTTACCCTGCCAAGGTTCCTCGGCCGTCTGCCTTATAATGCAGAATCAGAGCCAACGAAAAATTTCAACTACACGGAAAATGTAATGAAAGGCGGAAATGACAACAGCTTATGGTGCAGCACTTCCTATGCGCTTGCCTCCAATATGGTTAAGAGCTTTGAGAAGTGGGGCTGGAGTGTTAAAATAGTCGGTGTGGAATCAGGCGGTAAAGTTGAAAACCTCCCGGTCCCTACTTATGAAGAACACGGTCAGAAAAAGCTGAAAGTGCCGCTGGAAGCTTCTGTCGGACAGGCAAAAGATGCGGAACTCTGCGACCTGGGCTTTATCCCGCTTGCACACTGGGACAGAACAGATTACGCGGCTTTCTTTGAGACCCCTTCTGCAAACAGACCTAAACAAATTAAAAATGATCCTACCGCTACGGCTAACTTCTCGGTTGGTTCAAGACTTCAATATACGATGCTTGTTACAAGGATTGCACATTATCTTAAATACCGCCAGCTGGTATTTGTCGGTAAAAACGCAGGAGCAGGCGAGATTAAAAAGGATATGTCAAGCTGGCTTGATACCCTTGTTGTTGATATGCCGAATCCTGCTGAAAAAATTGTAGCGGAAAAACCGCTCCGTTCTTATAAACTTGATGTTACCGAACTCAAGGAAAGACCCGGATTTTTCCAGATAAGTGCAGAATTCAGACCGCACGTTGCAATAACAGGTATGGATGTAAACCTTAAACTGATCGCATATCATTCAGGCGAAGAATAATAACTGTTCAATTAATTCTTTCAATAAATCAACTATAACTTTAATTTAATCGGAGGTTAGTCATGGCTGTAAAAGGTGAGATAAAATTCAAAGATGCAGAAGGCAACGATCTTGAAGGTCCGCGTCCTAATGGCTCCTGTACTGTTCTGGAGTTTTCACAAAGATTGAGATTGCCTTACACTGAAGGTACCGGTCAGGTTACAGGGAGCAGGATTTATGATCCGTTTACGATCCTTAAGGAAATCGATAAGCTGACGCCGTTCATGTTCCAGTACTGCGCACAAGGGCAGGTATTTAAATCTGTGGAGATTTCGCTTTACGAAATAGCAGAAGCTACCGGCAGGGAAACGGTTTACTTCAAATATACACTGAACAATGCACGTGTTGTGGAAGTGGAGGATTTAATGCCTTCCACAGTGGAGAATAGTAAACAAACTATTGCCCACCTTGAACGTGTAGCTATGGTTGCGGAAAGTGTAGATTGGGAGCACGTAAAAGCAAGCACATTGTTTTCAGATCAGGGCTTCTTCTCATTTCAACTTCCCGTCTGACGAAACTTTTCTTATCAGGGTGGAATTATTTATGACTATAGTATAGTTATATAATCCACCCTGTTCTATATAGACTTAACGATAAAATCAAAATTGAAAAATTTAAGCCTTTACAATATTCTCCTTGGTCAGTTCGTATCGGAAGTTGTTAATCCCGATGAAATAGGTCCCCAGCAGTTTGAACATCTGACAGAAGATCAGAAACTGAGCCTGAGTATTATTGAAAACCTCCGGATGATCCTGACCACCCGCCGGGGATCAATTTTGCATCTTCCCGATTTCGGAATCTCGGATATCCTTCAGATCTATCTCGCATCGGACAATCCCGTCGAATCTTTAAAAAAAGAAATCCGGGAAGTAATATTGAAATATGAACCAAGGATAAGCGAAGTTCAGATCCAGAATTCGGAATTCGATCAGAAGACGTTAAGGGCTTCCCTGAAAATAATCATTAAACTGAAGGACAGCTCAAATAAAGAAATCCTGCTTACGGAGTTCTCAACAACAGGATGGACTAAAGTTACTTTAGATAAGGATTCAGAATGAGCACCGATAAATATTTTGAAAGGGAGTATAACTTTCTGCAGACCTCGGGGGAGGAGTTTAGCAAAAAACATCCTACGCTCGGATCACGGCTTCACCTCAGCGAACGTGAAAGGAAAGATCCTTTTGTAGAAAGGCTGTTCGAAGGATTCGCTTTCCTTGCGGGACGAATACATGAGAGGCTCGATGATGAATTTCCGGAGATAGCAGGCGGAATACTCGAGATACTCTTCCCGAATCTTCTTAAATCTTTTCCCTCATGTGCCATCCTGCAGGCAAACATTAAATCAGGAGCTTTGACAGAACCTGTCTCAATAAAAAAAGGGAGTGAAATACAGACACAGACGGGGAAATACAAAGTTAAGTATAAAGTTCAGTCAGGTTCAGGTACCGGGTCAAGGCTTACTGAAAAAGATGAACCGGCTGAATTTATTTTCAGAACGACACAGGAATTTACAGTAAGACCGCTTAAGCTTGCAGATGTTTCAGTGGAAGAAACTGCCCAGGGAAAAACATCGATGATCCTGAAACTTCAGCTTGACAGAAATGTTGATTATAATTCATTGAAGATGGAACGGTTCAGAATTTATCTCCAGGGTTCATCTTCAGTAAAATATAACCTGCATCTGTTCCTGACCAGATTTGTTTCATCAGTATCGGTAAGAGAGGCAGTAAATGACAAATCTGTATTTAAGAAAATCGATGACTTTAAAATCAGAGTGCCGGAACTTTCTGCCGGAACTGAATATAATGCAGCTGATTACTCGATTCTCCCTTACGCGAAACAATCTTTCACAGGTTTCAGACTGCTGCAGGAGTATTTCGCTTTCCCGGAAAAATTCTTTTTTATAGATATTTACGGTCTGAATAACTTCATCGCTGCCGGTGAGTCTGCAAACGTGGAAATCAGGATTGATTTCAGCAGGAAAATGATGCGGGAAAAATTCCCCGGCAAAAATAATATTGCCTTAAATTGTGTTCCGATAGTAAACCTGTTTTCGCGTCCGGCTGAGGAAGTCTCCGTTACACAAAGACTGCCTGAATATTATATAATTCCCGATCTTTACAGAAGAAAAAGCAGGGAGATATATTCAGTTGACCTGGTAAGCGGGATCAGTGAGAACCGTGCTGAACAGTATAAATATATACCTATCACTGCGCACGATATCCTTGATACAACCAGCCCGGAATATAATTTCAAAAGATTTTATTCAATACTCCGCAAATCCATTCGGAGCGATATGTCCGAAACCTTTATCCGGCTGTTCGGACCAAGTATGGAGGAGGATGTTTTTCCGAAAGAAACTCTAAGCATAGAAGCCGTATTATCAAATGGTTTCCTTCCCTCAGCCTACCTGGAGACCGGCTCAATCAAAGAGCCCCTTGATTTCCCCCCGGGGTTGAGGCAAACAATATTACAACCCCGACAGAAGTCCAGGAATGTCCCGACAAGAATAATTATTTATGGTCCCTTATCGCTCACATGTCTGTAAGCTTCTCAACGCTGGCGGAGCTTAATACTTTTAAAAGCATATTAAATCTGTATAACTGGACGAAGGCTCAGAATCATCCGAACAAAAAAAGAATTGAAAGTATAAAGGTTATCCATAAGCCCAGGCCGGTTAACAAAATGATGAACCAGAGTTTAATCAGGGGTATTGAGTTTCATATTGAAGTTGATGCCAAAGAGTTTGAAAACGGAGAAGGCGAAATAAATTTAATGGGAATGGTTTTAAATTCCTTTCTTTCGCAGTATGTAACTATCAACTCATACATATTTTTAAAAATCACCGAATCAGGAACAACTAACAGCTACACATGGAACCCGGCACAGGGAGAAATACTTCCGGTATAATAGAAGACATTCTGCAGAAAGGACCTGAATATCACGTCTGGCAGGCTGTCTGGTTAAGTGAAATTCTTTCAAAGAAGAATAACCCGGGAAGAAAGGATTATCTTTTTGACCAGGCAGGATTAAAATTCCGTCCCGGCCAGTATTATTCCTATCCTCCTACGGACATCCGGACGGTATCACTCGAAGATAATGAAATAAAGTTTGTTTTAAATTTTCTCGGTTTGTATGGAATTAACTCTCCTCTGCCGAGATGTTATCATGAGCAGATTGTTTTCCAGGAAAAAATTCTCGGTGAAGGGAATATTCCTCTTCAGAATTTCCTGGATATATTTAATAACAGGTTTTACTGGCTTTATTATCAGTCGTGGAAAAAATACCGCTTTTACCTCCATTTAAATAATAACCCTGAAAATAAAATATCCCAGAGGATAAACTCATTCATAGGCAGAGGCTCTTTTACAGTAAACAGGTCATCTTCACTTTCAGATTTTACGCTTATAAAATTTGCCGGTGTATTCAGCCGGCGCGTAAGGAGCAAAGAGGGCTTGAGGATTCTTCTCTCACATATTTTTCCCAATTTCCCGATTAAGATTAAAGAGTTTGTTCCCCACTGGGTAGAACTTGAAGACATCCCCGTCCTCGGCAGCGATGAATTCAGTCTCGGCAAAAACAGCTTTATAGGCAGAACGACCGTGGATTATATGAGCAGGATTTGCCTTGAGATCGGACCTGTTACTTTCGGGGATTACCTGAATTTCCTTCCGCATACCGAAAATTCAAAAAGATTGAATGAACTTCTTAATTTATATCTCAACGACGGGCTTGAATACGATATTAAATTCATTATTAAAGCTGATACCATCGAATCAATTTCATGGGATGACGACAGGTTAAAGCTCGGGACCACCTTCTGGCTCGGCAAACCTTCTATCGAAGAATTTAATGTCTACATACCGAACGAAGAATACCTTTCTGTTCCCGACTAATTTTTATTTACACGAAATTTTAAATATATAACAGGAGAATTACATGCAAAGTAAGGATCTTAAATCACTGCTTTTAAAATTGAATAACTACCTTGTGCGAAACCTTGACACGGCAACAGGCCTGGGAATCAACCGGGGACATTATGAAATTACATTTGATCATCTGCTGAGTGCTCTTATCGAAGACGGGCAGGGCGATATTCCTCTTATACTCAAACACTACGCTGTTGATTCAGGTGATGTACAGGCGAGATGCCTGAAAAACCTGGATGAAATGGAGAAAGGAAACAGCGGGAAACCCAAATTATCTCCTTTGCTTACTGAATTACTGGAACAGGCGTGGATTACGAGTTCAGTGCATCACCACGAAACAAAAATAAGATCAGGGGCATTCTTCGAAGTATTTATTTCTTCCGAGCAGGTCATAAGCACAAGGTTAATGGATATACTTGCACCCATTAAGCAGGAGGATCTGCGGACTGAATTCTATAATATTGTCAGAGGATCAGCTGAGGACGAATCAGTCTCATCAGAGATGCTGTCTCAGGAGGAAGCTAAATCAATCCCTGCTGATGGAACCGTGCTCGACCTCTATACCACCAACCTCGTAACACAGGCAAAGGACGGAAAGATAGACCCGATCCTCGGGAGGGACGAGGAGATTATACAGGTAATTGAAGTACTGTGCAGAAGAAAAAAATCAAACCCCATTCTGCTCGGTGAGCCGGGAGTCGGAAAGACCGCACTGGTTGAAGGACTTGCAATAAAAATTGCCGCAAATGAAGTCCCCGATATCTTAAAAAACAATCAGATATTTTCGCTGGATATGGGTTCTTTACAGGCTGGAACCAAGATGCGGGGAGAATTTGAGAAGAGATTAAAAGCTGTTATAAACGAAGTTACCAATTCGCCTGTACCTGCAATTCTTTTTATAGATGAAGCGCATACCCTTATCGGGGCAGGTGCATCAGCGGGAGGCGGAGATGCCGCAAACCTTTTGAAACCGGCTCTTGCAAGAGGTTCTTTCAGGGCTATAGCAGCTACCACCTATCTTGAGTACAATAAATACTTTGCAAAAGATGCCGCCCTCGAGAGAAGGTTCCAGCCGATACATGTCGGTGAGCCTGATGATGAGAAGGCAATTTTAATGCTGAGAGGAATTAAGACAAAATATGAAGCTTACCATGGAATTCACATTACAGATGGCGCAATTGAAGCAGCTGTAAAGCTATCGAGACGATATATAGCAGGACGGCAGCTGCCCGATAAAGCAGTCGATCTGCTGGATACAGCGGCAACAAAAGTCAAGATGTCGCTTACAAGCAAGCCGGCAAAACTTGAATTAATGATCAGCAGGTTAAAGTCGGTTGATATGGCTATTAACACCCAGCAGAAAGATTCCGATATGGATGTGGTAATTGACCAGGGAATACTGAATGGTCTGAAAGATCAAAAGATAAAGCTGGAGACCGATATTAAGACGAATGAAGACAAATGGACGAAGGAGAGCGAGCTGACAAGGAAGCTGATGGAACTCAGAATGAAAAAGTTTGCAGGAAACGGAAACGGTAACGGGAATGGAAAAAGCAAAGAAGATCCGGTTATTGCAGAAGAAATTTCAAAGATCAGGAAAGAATTAATTGCATTGCAGGATCCTGCCCCGCAGGTATTTGCCGAAGTTACCGCGAATACCGTTGCAGAAGTTATTGAAGCCTGGACCGGTATTAAAGTAGGAAATATGACACGCGATGATATGACGACTTTGCTTCAGCTCGAAACGGAATTGAAAAAAAGAGTTGTAGGCCAGGACCATGCAGTTAAACAGATCGCTGATGTAATCAGGGGTGCAAAAGTAGGTATTAAAAAAGAAGAAGGACCGAACGGAGTATTTCTTTTAGTCGGCCCCAGCGGAGTAGGCAAAACAGAGCTTGCCCGTGCAACTGCAGAGGTACTGTTCGGTGACGAAAGATTTATGGTTACACTCAATATGACTGAATACCAGAATGAATATAATACATCAAGGCTTATAGGAGCTGACCCGGGACTGGTCGGTTACGGCGAAGGAGGTTCATTAAGCGAGCCGGTAAGGCGCCGGCCTTACTGCGTTGTACTTCTGGATGAAATTGAAAAAGCCAATAGTTCAGTCACTGATCTTTTTATGCAGGTCTTTGACCGGGGTATGCTGCAGGACGCAGACCGGAGAAATATCGACTTCTCCAACACTACTATATTTATGACTTCTAATCTTGCTTCGGAAGTTCTCTTTGAAAAATACAATCAGGGGATGACTGATCCTGAGGATCTCCTGGAGGAACTTCGTCCTTATATGAACCAGTACTTCAGGCCGGAATTTTTAGGCAGACTCAAGCCGATAGTGTTTCTGCCTTTAAGCAAGGAAGTTCTGAAACCCATAGTAGAAATGAAACTCGGTAAAATCAAAAAGAAACTGCAGCAGAACCAAAACCTCAGTGTGGAATTTAACAAAGCTGTAATTGATGATATTGTAGAATCCTGCACCAGGGCTGAAACAGGAGCAAGGAACATTGATGCAATTGTCGATAAAAAACTTGCCCCGGAAATATCCTCGCAGCTGCTGGGTTTTATGGCCGAGGGTAAAAATCCGACGAAGCTTACAGTTACAAAAGCAAAAGACGGTTCATTTAAGTACAAGTTTGTATAGTATCTAACTGTTAATTGAAAATTGAAAAACGTAAATTGAAAAAGGTGCCCAATGCCAGATCAAATGTCTAATCAACCCTACTACAACATTAAATTCACCGGACTGGAAGATGCCGATTTCGGAGTAATTTCATATGAGGGTGAGGAAGAGATATCGGGGTTATACGAATATAGAATATATCTCGCATTAGATGATCCGAATATTGATTCTTCAAAAATCCTGAACAAAACAGCGACTTTTACTCTTATCAGAGCTGATAAAAGCACCACAGAAATTCACGGAATTATCTCTCAGTTTCAGCAGTTTGGACATTCGAAGTACCATTTTTTCTATAAAGTTGTCCTTGTACCGCAGCTGTGGAATTCAGGACTCACTTTTCGGAATGAAGTTTACCAGAATGTCGGGATTAGTGATCTGATTAAAGCTGTCCTTGAGAATAACGGACTAACCGGCAGCGATTATAAAATTGATCTGAAAAATAATTATCCTGTAAGCGAGTTTGTTGTCCAATACCGGGAGACCGATTTTAACTTTCTGAGCAGGAGGCTTGAGCATTACGGCGTCTATTTCTATTTCGATCAGAGTGGTGATAAAGAGATAGTGTGTTTTACCGATGATAACAGTAACCTGCCGAAGGCAGACTTGTCTGAAGATATAAACTTCAATGAAAACCAGGAACCTTCTGCGGATATCGAAACTATTCTCGAACTAATTTCTAATGAAAAGGTAGTCACCGGAAAAGTTCAGCTTAAAGATTATAATTATCTTTTCCCCGAAAAACAGTTGATGGCAGAGAGTAAAATTAATTCTGATCTGCCCGGAACTTACTATGATTACGGAGACAATTTTGAAGATGAAAAGGCAGGTTCATTTCTCGCAAAAGTGAGAAACCAGGAATTTCTGGCAAAGAGCCGGATATTTACAGGGAAGACTGACTCCAGGTTATTGAATCCCGGCTACCGTTTTAAATTGACTAATCATTTTCGTGACAGCTGGAACAAAGAATATATTATCACTAAGATTGTCCGCTATGGCTCTCAAAAGGGACTTTTTGTAATTCCCGACCAATTCGGGGCTCCCGATGTTCTTTACGAATGCCGTTTTGAAGCAATCCCGTTTGATATTGATTTCAGGCCGGCAAGAAAAACCCCAATTCCTAAAATCTCCGGTATCATGAGCGCCAAACTGGAATCAGGAGCCGGTGATGAGTATGCATATCTCGATGAACATGGAAGATATAAAGCCAAGATGATGTTTGATCTGAGCGACAAAACAAACGGTGAAGCTTCCCTGCCAATCCGGTTAACCCAAAGTTACTCAGGATCCGGTTACGGGATGCACTTCCCGAACCACAAAGATGCCGAACTTTTATGGGCCTGTGTAGACGGGAATGTAGATCGGCCGATAGGAATCGGGACAGTGCCCAATCCTTCCCAGGCTTCTCCTGTCGTTTCAAACAATAAGACGCATAATATTATCAGAACAGCCGCCGGAAATGAAATACTTATTGATGATAAATCTAAAGAAACCCAGATTTCTTTCACCACCTCAGATTCGCATAAAATCCTTATGGATGATAAGGATGATAAGATCGAGGTAACGTCAAAAGATAAACATAAAATCACAATGGATGATAAGAACCAGAACATCACCATTACCACAAAAGATGGGCACACCATTCTGCTCGATGACAAAAACACAAAAATAGTTGTAACAAGCAAAAACGGTCATTTCCTTCTTATCGATGATACCGACGGGTCTGAAAAAATACAGATGTCTGATAAACCGAAGAACAATAATTTTATAATAGACATTACAAACAACAAGCTTCTTATTGAGACAAAAGAAGGAAGCATCGATATTCACGCTCCTAAAGGTGAGATAAATGTTAAATCAAAAACCTTCAAACTTGAAACTGAGGGTGATACGGAACTAATGGCGGCAAATATCAAATCTGAAGCAAAGACAGACTATAAAATTAATGCCACGAACATTAGTACAGAAGCAAAAAGCGACCTCAAGCAAAAGGGGATGAAAATATCGTCGGAAGCCAGTACTGACAACAAGATAAAAGGCTTGAATACTACTGTAGAAGCAAGTGTCGATGTTAAAATCAAAGGTGCTCTGTCCACTGTGGAAGCCTCAGGTATAAACACGATTAAAGGAGCAATGGTAAAAATAAATTGATGAGTAAGGTGGTTTAATTATGAGCTTTGCAGCAAGAATAGGAGATACCTGTGCACATGGCGGTGCCATTGTGGTCGGATGTCCCACTGTTCTTATAGAAAATATGCCGGCAGCAAGAGTCGGCGACATGCATGTTTGTCCAATGGTAACCCCCGGCGTTCCGCCAATCCCTCATGTCGGAGGACCCATAATGCCCCCCGGAAGTCCAACAGTTCTCATAGGCGGAATGCCGGCAGCGAGGATGGGTGATATGGCTACGTGTGTAGGTCCCCCTGATTCTATTATCAAAGGAGGCGCAACGGTAATGATAGGAATGGCAGGAGCCGGGAGCGGAAGCGGCGGGGGTGCAGGTTCTTCAGGAGCAGGTGCAGCTAAGGCAAGTGCGCAGAATGCCGTAGCCGGAAGTCCCGAAGCCTCCACTAAAGAAAAGAACTGGATAGAATTTATGACTGGCAGATAAAGCCGGGAATACGGTTAGCGGAGTAGATTATAAATTAACAGATACTGAAAAGAAAGATTCATACAGCAAAGTAAAGACAGACGGAAGAATTACAAGGGACGCACTTAAAGATGGCGAAGCAAGTTTAATTCTAAAAAAGATCTTCAAGGCAAAGTGGTCAAAGGAGTTGGTAAACCCGGGTGATAAAGTAGAACTTAGTGTTGAAACCGAAGGAATAGATGATGGTGAAAAAATTACTATCTCCGTTTGGGGACGGGATATTAAGAAAGCTGATTCACTGGTCAAGAGTTTTGATGTAAAAGTAAGCGGGAACAAAGCAAAAGCCGATTGGGAAGTTTTAACTGAGACAGCCGGCGGAAATGGTTACTCGAATTCCGATTATTATTTCACAGCACTTTCTGTCCCGGACCTTACAGCCCGCTCAGGTATTTTGTATATAGAAGATTATATAGAAGTAGAATTGAAAGACCAGGACGGGAATCCGGTCGCTAATGAAGAATACATTTTTTATTTGCCAAGTGGTGAAGTACGAAAGGGTAAGCTGGATGGAAACGGTTATAAAAAGGAGGAAAAAGTTCCCAAAGGAAAATATAGCATCACATTTCCCAAACTTTCAAGATTTAAGCAGGATTAGAGTCTAAATTATGTCTGAAATTACCATTGATGCAAGAACAACAGACAAAATAGGGGATCTGACTTCCGGGATCAGACAAACTATAACGGTTAAAACGAAACTGTCTTTTTCCGTAATAGAAATGGAAGATGTCAATTTCCATTTCGACAGCGCTGTCCTGCTTCCGGATTATGGGAAAGAAGCACCTCAGCCAGGCACAGCAGAACAGAACCGTATTACGGGACTGGGAGTAATATTCAGCTGCTACAAACTGTGTCAGGATAAATCATTTGCTCAGCGGATTCTGGTTGTGGGTCATACGGATAAAAAAGGAAGTTCAGATTATAATTTAAAGCTTTCGAGGCAGCGTGCTGAAAATGTTTTCGCCGCTTTGGCCGGAAAGAAAACAGAGTGGGCGATCATATCGGACAAAAAACATCAGGTAGAAGACTATAAACAAATCCTGAAATGGATCTCCTTTAACTGGGGCTGGGATTGCGATCCGGGAGAGGTCAATAATGAAAAGGACAGCAATACATCGGAAGCACTTAAAAAATTCCAGGTGCGTTATAACAAGGAATTCGAAGAGCAGATTCCAGAGACAGGAAATATCGAAATAAAAACGTGGGGAGCATTCTTCGATGTTTATATGGAAGAACTCGCTATCATAATGGGAATTACCCGTGAAGGTCTTGAGGAAATTCAGTCGAAACTGCAGTTTGTTGAAAAACCTGCCCCATCCCCTGCCCCAAAGGTCGGATGCGGTGAAAATTTCCCGGCAAGCAAGTCGAAAACCGAATCGGAAAATCCTGCTGACCGGAGGGTTGAAATCCTTTTCTTTGATGAAGGAGAAGAGCCGCTTCTCAAATGTCATCCGAATCAAACAACGTGTATAAGCTCCAAATGCGACCTATATGGCACAGAGCTTTTCGAAAGAAAGCCGGTACCTGCTGAACCTCTTCCTGTTCCGAGTGGTGAAGCTGCCCGTGTTTTCCTTCAATTATTTTATAAAGACCCCGAAGCAAATAACAAAACATTTCCTGGTGATTTCCCCGTTACGGTTGAATTTCCTGACGGCACTATACAAAATGAATCGACCGCTAAGGATGGTAAACTTAAATTCCTCGTTGAAAGGGAGAAAAAATCCTTTACGCTTAATTTTGAAACTTCAAACGACATCTTTTTTTCTAAACCAAAAGATTCCGATGAAACAAAATCGGTATTTGAACCCGAAGTTCCGGATCTGCAGAAAAACGGAAATAAGATATTTAAACTTCCCTTGAAATGGTCGCTTAAAAATTCAAAATGGGTAGTAAGTAAATCCGATGATTTCAAAGATCCCGACTTCGTCAACATTGAACAGAAGAAAAAAAATATCGGGTCTGAGGGCGGGTTTGTTGAGATGGTACTCGAGCCTAAATGGCAGTTTATCAGAGTGGAATTTTTCGACAGGGTGTTCGGACACAGCAATCATGATCATTTAAGAATTTGTATCCCGCCTGTCATCATTGATGGCTTCAATAAAGAACCAACAACTGCCGGTGAAAAACCGGATACGCGTTCAAGCTGGATTGTCAAAGAAGATTCTATAAAGGATACCGTTCTTTGTCTCCCCTGGATCATTCAGAAAAGCAGTGACGGTAAAGATCAGTCTAAACCGGATACTAAAATGTTTCTGAGAATTAAAACGGAGCCTGATACCTATATCGTTTCAGAGGATGCGAAAACAAGGAAGATTGATAAAATAACGGATAAGTCGAAACTGGTTCCCGGGCCTGACAGGATGAAGTTTTATGATCTCCCTGAATTATGGACTTCTAAAAAATATTTTACACGGTTCAAAGGTCAGGATGGAAAATTGTTCGAAGCCGTCACCCAGGGGGATATCGATAAAAGTCTTCAGGCAGATACGCCTCTAATATTTTCACTGGATGATATTATCCTGACAGGTAAAGATCTGAAACAGCATAAAATCAAAGATACAGAAGCGGTCGCTGTATTTTATCATCAGTTCCTGAATCCCAATATTGGTACCGGTAAGCCTATTTCAGACCAGGGAATATATAACCCTGGCACCGATGCTTCTAAAGATGTATATCCTTTTAGCGATATCAAGCTGCTGAACGGCTGTTACTTAAACGATTACCCCGACTGGACAAGACTGGTGATCGCCGAAGGAAATATTTTTGAGATTTTCGATAAACGAACTTCTGCAGGCGGAGGAAACGATGTAACAGGCGCACGAGCTGCAGTTATGTGGGTCGATGCTGTCAGCCTTGGTGTAAAACCGAATACTACTATGAGTAAGAGACCGGGAAGGTTTAGCTCGGATGCGGATCCCACAAAAAGTTTCTTCTCAATTCAGCCATTTTTTTCCCAGGACATTTATCCAACAAGATCATCGGACCTTGCTGCGGGTCAGTATAAAGAATTTGAAAAACCTGTTCCTAATTCTTTTGGTTTTCTTATCGGACGATTCGATAAAGCTCTTATAAGATGCTGCGATGTTAAGGATGGGACGGAGATTGCAAAAGTGATGTCATATTTCAGGTTTGTTTATAACCTGGCCGGAGCCCCTGCGAAAAATAAAGACGGAACTCCTTTCAATGCCGCTGTATATGAGAAGAAAATGGTTGAGAATCTTCCCAAACGTTGGAATGGTCCCGACGGGGGAAACCCCGGAACATTTGAGATAAAGCCTCAGGACGAAAACAAATTAAAAATAAAAGTGCAGCCTTATTTTTTCATACAAAAATCGATATTCAACAGGGCTCATTTCCAGATAAATGTAATTTCAATACCGCGTGCTAATATGAATGGTGATAACGGCATCGGAAATTTTTCGATAGGAAATGAAGAACCTGACTCAAGTCATAGTTTTATTGCCGCACATGAATGCGGACATGGTGCAAGTCTGCCCGATGAGTACAATGAAAGGTGGTCAAGAGATTCCTGCTCTTATCAATTTTTAGGTTTCGGAACTAATACTCCCGGCGATCCCTTTTCATTGATACCGCAATCTTCGTCGCATTCGCCTCTTATGTATGAAGGGACGACCAATATTCACAGCAGGTATTACTGGCATTCAGCAGAGTTTGTAAGTAAAATTACCGGGCTTCCTTTCAATGTTGAAATTACCCGGGGTACTGCAACAAGGAAATATAATCTCAAGTCACATCTTTCTGCACCTCAAAGAAATTTCAGTCACTTCCCTCTTTTTGTTGAGTCTAATGCATCCGTTGGATCACATAGTTTATTCGACTTATACCTTTATCAGCTTGGTAACGATAATTACAGGTATGAGTTTCTTGGAGGAAAAGGCTGTGACGGGCTGCTTCTTGTCCTTGTAAAAATCAGGTATTCAATACCCGAAGCTGTTAAACATAGGCACATAGTGCAAACATTGGCTTCATTCAGAAATGCTGTCGCATCGAACATGAATAATAAATTTACCTACAAAGGTGACCTTTCCGGTGTTCATTTTGATAATCTGCTTGTGCATTTTACTCCAAGATTCCTGGTCGAAAACCTTGTAGTGGAGCTGACAGATCCCTCCAACTTAGATTACCTTTTCCAAATGGGCTACACCCTGACACCGGCTCTACCGGCACACCCGACATCCACCAATGCAACCCAGTCAGATTATATAAGTCACGTTAACAATATTGAAAACTTTCACCCGAGACATTTTTTGACTAAGATCGGCAAAAATTTAACCACAGGATGGTCGGGTGCACATGAGCTTCATATAAAACTGGATGTAACCACTTCCGGAAATAATCTTGGCAGCGTCATGCTGCCATTTTTCGGGGATATGACAGGGTTGACTCTTTCCGGGTCAAAAACTCCATCAAGCGATAATATAAAAAATATAATAGTCAAAAGAGCTGTACCGGGAGTTAAATAAAGCTGGCAATAATTAATAAAACATTACTTTATGTTCTCCTTCCATTATTCATTATCTGTGCGCAGGATTCTAAACAAACCAACATTAAAAAAATGACAATAACAAGTTCTGGAAATTTTGTGCCTCTACCTGTTTATGAAGAGGAAACAGGCGGAAATAATTATCCTCGTCCCTTTGCCAATGAAATGCTGAATTCAAGGATCCCGGTTAAGGTCAGCGGGAAGGTGCTGGAAATCAAATGGAAGATTCCCCTCGATCCTTTCTTCCCCGCTAGTTTTATACTTACTGCAAATGATAATTACATTGCTTTCGGCTCCGGAAGATGGCAGCTGATTGACGCTGGAGGTAAATCAGTAGCGGCCGAGTTCCTCGGCAACAGTGACATTATTTTCGATGCACATCATGGACTCTTCTACTATGCCGACAGGTTCGGACAGATTGCTGCAGTTGAATTATCTTCACACGAAACGTTGTACACTATACAGGTAAATGGGCTGGAAGACGTAGAAAGGAAATTTATTTACAGGAACAATGGCAGTTTCCTTCTTGCAGATAATATTGTAAATAAGAATCCTCATAATCCTTCACCGAACAGATTTTTATTACTGGAATCTTACAGTATAGATGATCCTCCTCTTGTAGAAGACGGTAGTCTCACCTCATACAAAGAATTGAACCAGACTTATTTTTCTTCAGGAAACTCTGCCGCCGCCGCGAACAAAGATACTTTTGTCTGCGCAATCAATAACAAAATTATAATTTCAGGCACCGATCTCATATTTAAGTCGGAACTTGACGGGGAGTTCACTCCCGTTACTCTGAGCCTCGATGAATCGGGAAGAATTTATATGACGGTAATAAATTCAGAAAATAAACTTGCATTATGGGTAGTTTCCTCTGAAGGTAAACTGCTTATTGATACACCAATCCCGGTTGAAAACCAGCTGAATTCAATTCCTCCCATTATAGCCTACAATCACAGCATTTTTTTAGTATTCAGCGATCGGGTGTTCAGCTATAGTGAGGACGGAAATCTCAGATGGCAGTCATTTACATCAGGAGAAACAGGCGGCGCTGTTGTCACTTCGGATAATAAACTTTTGCTGACTGAGGGAGAGTATATAATGCAGTTAGACGAATCAGGAGAAAGACAATTTATCTTCCAGTTCCCGGGAGAAAAGCTTACAACTCCACCTGTAGTCAATATAAATAACGAGATTATTGCTGCTACTGAAAGCAGCATATATTTACTGAGTCCTCAAAAGTAATTATGGAAAAACTTTCAGGTCAAACCGGAAAAGTAAAAGAGGTAAAGCTCGAATCATCCATTGAGCAGGTAGTGTTTACCAAAAATATGGCTTCCGCCGGGGGTAAAATCGGGATAGAAGTATTTACTAAGTTTGTGGGGAATAACTCAGACATTAAAATTGAGATCAAAGATAAATCTGGAAAATCGGGCGGTACTGTAAAGGGTAAAATCACAGGCAACCGTTTCTGGAAAACAATTGACATCCCCGATAACCTGAAAGATGAGTTAACAGCTACTGCAAAACTTTCAAAACACGGTCTCGAGAAAAAGTCGAATACAATTCCTCTGCTTCCGCCGATAAAGATATCAAACCTGAAGTGGGATAAGAATGAAGCTAAACGCAGCGATATCCTGACATTATCCGGAGATGTAAAAGGAGCATACGATGGGGCTGAGACTACGATAGAAATATTTGAGCACGATGACGACGGTGCACACGACCTTGTTGTTTCCTTCCCCGCTCTTGTTAAAAGCCAGAAAATAAAAACTGAATGGGAATTTCAATATGTAGAGGATACAGATGATATTCCCGATGATAATGAAGCTGAGAACGGCTACAAAAATCCGGAATATTTTTTCAGAGTTAGTATTGCCGGAGTTTCGCAAGATTCGGGATTGCTGAAGTTCAAAGACACCGTGGAAATAGTTTGGCGATATGAGAATGGCCAGCCTGCAGCAAACAGGAAATTCAAGATTGTGACGGCAGACGGAGAGGAAAAGGAAGAAACTTTTGACGGAGACGGAAGATACTTGTTTGAAGATGCCCCGCCTGGTCCCTATAAAATAGTTCTTGAGGATGAGAATGGGGCTGAGACACCTGAGGCTGAATCTCCTGCCGATAAGACGATAAAGATATATATGAAGGATCCGGATGGTAACAAGTACTCAAATAAAAAATATGAAATAAGATTTGGACAGAAAGTAAAATCAGGGACTACCGATGGTGACGGACTGTTACAGGAGCAAATTCCAGCAAATATCCTGCAGGCTAAACTCCTTTTCTGGCTGCGGGAGGGCGAGGATCGCCCTTCATTTAGTACAATACTGCAGCTGACGGATCTTGAACCAGAAGATAGTACAGCAGGAATTCAGGAGAGGCTGCAGAACCTTGGCTATTATGCTGGAAGGATAGACGGTGAGGCGGGAGCAATGACGGCAGAAGCAATTAGGAATTTCAGGAAAGACAATAATATGACTGTATCGGGAGATATTGACGGGGAACTCAGACAAAAAATAAATGAGAAATTTTGAATTAATCCGGAATTATAATGTGTGCAATCGAAGCTCATCATAGATGTGCGTGGGGAGACGAAGGATGGACTGATCCTGAAGAGCGGATATACAGGGGACTCACCAGAAGAGCAAGCAGAATCGACAGGTCGTCTGATTCCAACAGCCTGATTACAAGGAGCGATATATTGAGTTTCAGACTGAGATGCTGCAAACCCGACAGGACAAACGATGTCGGCGGTGCGTTTATGCCGGAAACATGGTACTTCTCATACTACAACTTCGCGCCTTATGAATCTACTTACATTGTGGACAATGGTGAATGCGCGGAAGTACATGGCGAGATAAAAAATCCGGTCTCAGCAGCACAGATGAAGAGGAAAGTCCTTGATGTACTGGACAGCTTTCCTTCAGGAGAAAATTTAAGTGTAATTGCGTTCTTCTGTCACGGCTGGCATGCCGGCATACAGATAGGGTTCAGAACCAACACGCAAATAACATATCGATCAATGGAAATGAACGATACAGATGCACTTGCACAGGCAATCGCAAGGATTTCAAAACCCGATATAAAAGTCGTTCTTTATGCTTGCTCAGCTGGAGACACAGACGATAGCTTCGCTGCGCACTTAAGGGATAGCCTGGTTCGTCATTGTCCCAACTGCCGGGTTGATGCACATAAGACAGTAGGTCACTCTACACAGAATCCCCGCGTCAATAGGTTTGAAGGTCCTGAAGGTTCAGCAGGACAAATGATAGTAGATCAGTCAGACCACCATCTATGGCACAAATGGACTACACTGCTCCATCATCCTTTTGAGCAGCACAGCACACTGCTCTGGAAATATTCACAGATGACAATCCCCGAAATACACGAATACCTGGAATCTTTTGAAATACAGTAACATTTTAACCTCCGGAACGAAAGTAGCCAATTGCCTGTTTATAACATTTATTATTTTGTCATTAAGCCTTTAAGGATCAGGGCCTCCTCCGGAGCAACAGGAGTAATCCTGGAATCACCCGCAGTTGATTCAGCTGTAGTTCAGGGAATATTTGACGGGTTCAGAACGAAGCTGATTGACCTGATGGATCAATCTAAAGCACACATCCCGCATCGTGGTTCAAGAGATCAGACGATTAACGTTATAAGGATACCGGCCATACAGGATAACCCGGTAAGTCCCGATTTTAGCAGCATAACTGTGAATGTCGGAGAACCAATAGTTTACTTTACCACTCGTGAGCTGGATTCAACTCCTGCCGACCAGGTTGATCGCCGTCCTGAATTCATTATGCTGGATGCTATACGGAATGCCCGCTGCCAGGAATTTCCGCAGAGCTGGGTAAGTGAACAGCAGTCAACTCTGAGCAGTTTGGGGGAGCATAACGGACTTTCGCTCCCCGGGATACCAGGTATCTCCTATCCGGTAACTGCATGTGTATTCAGCGATGCGAGACAAAACTTTGAAGCCACTAACTGGGATGTTCTTCTGGCAAACAGCCTTGCAACCACAGCATTCCATGAAATTGCTCACTGTAAAACGGAGACAGACAACCGACCAAACAATCCCCGGTGGAGAGATGCAATAACGGGCAGCATGCATGATGTTTCAAATGTGCAAACACTGGCAAGTAACGGTGCCGGAAGAGATCCATCTCCTGCGGATTTTGAATTAATGGGAGAGCATATGCTCTGCCCTATTAACTTTTACAGGCTTGATCAGAACATTAATGATCAATGTTTCACGGAGGGTGATATTGTACAGCTTACTCCCCGTCCATAAATTAAAATATTTTCAAATTGAAGATACCAGATTATTACCGGCAGTTTCAGAATCAGCCTGCTGAAGAGAAGAAGGAGGAAAAAACTCCTGAAACTTCAGAGATAGAGAAAACCAAGGCACCGCAGCAGAAACAGCCTGCGAAGCCGGAAGCAAAACCAGCTGCACCCCAGGATAAAACTGTTGTTTTCCAGGGAAACGGGTTTACTGTTAACCAGCTTGAGGAATGGGAAGATAAAACAATTTATACCATTAACGGACCAGTAACCGATGGTATTCAGCATAACGTTATAATTACTGTCGACAACGAAAATACAATTGATAACCTTCAGGATTATGCCGAATGGCAGATAAAAACCCTTGAAGAAGAACTCAAGGGATGCACTCTTCTTAAAAAGGGTGAGACCGAACTGACAAACGGAGCCGAAGCTTATGAAGCTATTTTCAGCTGGTACCCTCTTGATGACTATAGAATTTATCAGCACCAGGTTTATACCTTTCACGAAAAAAAGGCTTATAAACTGACAGCCTCATTTACAAAAAAGACAAGACAGACTATAGGTCCGGCAATCGTCAGGATGATGCTCAGTTTTAATCCTGATAATGGTTCAAAATAGGTTTATTTTAGCAGCATGAACAGTACACAACTAAGTGAATCTTCCCCCCTCTCAAATAAAATTGTAAAGGTAAAGGTAGAGAAAGGCAATACCGCACAAAAAGAATTTTATTTTGAGAAAACTTTCACCATCGGAAGATCGGACGAATGTTCTATCACAATAGATGAGGGAGTTGTCAGCAGGGTTCACATAGAAGTTATATTTGACGGGAAAAAATGGTGGATATCGGATAAGCACAGCAGCAACGGTACGTTCCTCAACGGGAAGAAGATTGATAATATAGAATTAAAAGCAACCACCACACTTGAACTGGGCAATAATGGCCCTATACTTCTTTTCTCATTCGAAGAGAAGGAAGCAGTTCCTGAAATAAAATCCGACTCCTTAAAAGACCCCTCCGTTACAAGTTATATTCAGCATTATTTTGACGAATCAAAGAGCGACGACCAGGTCGGTGAACATACCCGGCTTATGCGTGAAGCATTCAAAGTTGTTAAGAAAAAGCATACCTCAAAATATATTAAGGTTATAGCGGTAGTAGGATTGCTTGCTGTTATCGCTGCAGCATACTCAATATACCAGAACATAAAAGAGAATAAACAGAAAGTCCTTGCCGAAAATATTTTTTACGATATGAAGTCGCTCGAGCTTGAAATAGAATCGCTGAAACAGGAACTTACAGCATCGGGCGATCCGAAAATAATTAAGGCACTGCAGAAATTTGATGAACGCAGGCACGAACTTCAGAAGAATTACGACAACCTGGTTGATCAGCTGGGAACATATGATCTTGCTCCCGATGAAAAGCTGATAATCAGAACAGCGCGTGCTTTTGGTGAATGTGAATTAACTATGCCCAGGGATTTCATTAACGAGGTGAAAAGTTATATAAGCAAGTGGAAGTCGAGCAACAGGCTGCAGAAAGCACTCGACCGTGCGAATCAGAACGGCTATGCACAGGTTGTGGTGAATTACCTTGTGCGGCAGGATCTGCCTCCGCAGTTTTTTTATCTCGCTCTGCAGGAAAGCGATTTCCGCGACCAGATAGTAGGACCGCAGACGCGCTACGGATATGCCAAAGGGATCTGGCAGTTCATACCCGCTACAGCACAGAAGTACGGCCTGACTATAGGGCCTCTCTCTAATGAAAAAGTCTATGACCCCGGAGACGACCGGTATAATTTTCCCAAAGCTACCAGCGCTGCTTCGCGCTATATTAAAGATATTTATAATACCGATGCCCAGGCTTCAGGACTGCTTGTAATGGCATCTTATAACTGGGGGGAATATAATATTATCGACCTGATCCGGAAAATGCCCGCCAACCCGAAAGACAGGAACTTCTGGAACCTGCTTCTAAAATACAGGGATAAAATTCCTGATGAGACTTACAACTATGTTTTTTATATTTTCTCTGCTGCAGTAATAGGAGAGAATCCTTCATTGTTTGGATTTAATTTCACTGACCCGCTGAAGGATGCTCTGCAGACTTTGAAAAATTAATGATACATTACATTATTAAGAAATAATATGCCTTCACCAGTTAAAAAATTAAATATAATATTTGCGGCAAAGTCCGATATCGGGCTTGTCAGAACTGAAAACCAGGACAGCTTCGGAAAATTTCCGGAAGAAAACACAAACCTTTATTCTCCAAAAGGACAATTGTTCATAGTGGCTGACGGGATGGGAGGTCATAAAGGAGGTAAAGAAGCAAGTACAATTGCTGTAAGAGTTGTGAAAGAAGAATATTTTTCATCTCCTTATGAGGAATCAGTTGCACTGAGAGGCGCAATCGACAAAGCCAACAATACAATTTATAATGAGTCGGGTGATAAATCCGACTTCGGAAGAATGGGAACTACGTGTTCCGCGCTGGTCCTTATAGAGGATAAAGGAATTATAGGACATGTTGGAGATTCAAGAATATACAGGATTGAAAACAGGACTATAGAACAGCTTACGAATGACCACACCAAAGTACAGGAAATGTTAAGAGAGGGTATCCTTACACCGGAGGAAGCAAAAAATTATCCTTCCAAATCCGTGCTTGCCAGGGCGCTTGGAGTTGATGAGAACGTTAAGATTGACATCATAGAAGATCTCCAGCTAAAGTCGGGACAAAGTTATATTCTTTGCTCGGACGGACTTGCCAAAGTAAGCAAAGGCGAGATACTGAATATTGTATCAAACAACAGTGCCGGGGATGCCTGCAATATCCTTGTTGATCTTGCAAATGAGCGCGGCGGAAAAGACAATGTCACTGTAATTATAGTGAAAGTTGACCCTGAACAGCCGGCAAAAGTTCCGGCGGGAAAGCCGGTCAAAAAGAAAAAAGCAAAACCCCCGCGGAAAACAGGAAAAGGCTGGCTCGGAGTTTTTATTGTTTTTTTTATTATCCTTGTACTGCTGTTTATCGAGTATAAGGATTCATTTTTTACTTCTTCACCCCCGGAAACAGTAACCCGGACTGTACAGAAACCCCCGGCTGAAACTGAAAACGAAGTAAAACCAACCGTTAATCTTGATGATTCAGAAACGAAAATGCTTGATAAAGCCGATAAGTTGTTAAAGCAAAGAGAGTATGACCGGGCTTATTCAATCTACAAGACCATATTGAACCGTGAGCCTATGCATCAGGCTGCTTTAGACGGCGTAAATGAGATAGCCGCAGCCTATTCCGGAACAGGCGATAAATTAATGAATGAAAAGAATTTTGAAGATGCTCTGAAATATTATAAAAAGGCAGAAGAGGTCAGACCTGGAAATGAAAAGATCCGGGGGCTTATCAGGCTGTGTACAAGTCAGCTTACAAGTAAGGAGCCGGGAATTGATTCAGCAGCAGCAGGGACAACTCCTCCCGCCGGAACAGAAACAAGCTCCGGGATGAACGCTTCAAATTTTAAATCACCGGAATGGAAATTCCCGGGAATAAATAAAAATGAATTCACTATCAACAGCGATGTACTCAGTTTTACCAGCACCTTAAGTGAAAAATTTATAATATATGATCAGGATTATTTTGATGTGACCTTATCCGTTAATACCGAAATAGATAAGCAGGATGCGGTACTTGGTTTGATTATAGGCTACGTCTCCCCCATCGATTATTATATTTTCAAATACAGGGACGGAGGCAATTATACGCTGCAGAGGATTAAAGGGAATGAAATAGAAAAACTCCTTGTTATCCATCCCAAAAACGTCGAATCCTCTAAAAGGAAAATGAAAATAATATACTCCAACAATCTCATCAGTGTATATGATCAGAATGGACTTATAAGTTCATATAAAAGCGTATGGGGAATTTTCGGCAAGGCAGGTCTTTATGTCGATAAAAGTTCTTCAGTAAAGTTTCAGAATATTTCACTCAGCGGAAAAACAAAACTGGATTAACCCCTGATGGATCAGTTAATAGGAAAAGAAGTAGATAATTATAAAATCCTCGAAGTGATTGGCCGCGGAGGAATGGGGGTTGTTTTCAAGGCAATGGATATGAACCTTGAAAAGTTGGTTGCTTTAAAAATGATTGATCCTTTCCTTTCAAGGGACGATAACTTCCTTCAGAGATTTAAAACCGAAGCGCGTGCTCTTGCACGCCTTGAGAATCAGAATATTGTCGGTGTGCATGCACTGAGAGAAACTGAATACGGCCTCTTTATGGTTATGGAGTATGTCAGTGCAAAGACCATAGCCGAATGGTTAAAGGAAAAAGGAAGGTTTAATGCCCCCGAAACGATTGCCATCGGCTCACAGATTATAAATGCAATCAGGCACGCTCATAAGGTAGGAGTTATACACCGCGATATAAAACCGAATAATGTTCTTCTTAACGAAGACGGCACAGTTAAGGTGATGGACTTTGGTTTAGCCAAAGTAATCCAGGAAGGCGGCACTCAGAATACCGTTACGCATGCCGCTGCCGGAACTTTGTATTATATGTCGCCTGAACAGGTTAAGGGATTAAAAAATGTCGACAAGAGAAGCGACATATATTCTATCGGAATGACGCTGTACGAAATGCTTGCAGGCAGAACGCCATTCGAAAGAGGTGAATCTGAATTTGTCATTCAGAAACAGATCGTCGAGGGAAAGATCCCTCCGCCGACTAAATACAATCCCCTCATCCCGAAGGAACTTGTTAAAGTAATAATGAAAGCGATTGATAAGGAACCCGAAAAAAGATACCAGGGAACGGGTGAAATGTTCTCTGCACTGACGGGTATCAGGCTGGAAGCTGCCGATGAAGAAGAGAAGACGAGAATAATGTCCAGGTACGAAGAGCCGGCCGGGGAAAATAAGCCGGCTGCATCACCTGACAGAAAAAAAATATATATAGGCGGGGCGGCGCTAATAATAGTAGTCCTGATAATTTCAATTTATTTCATAACAGGTAACAAAGAAGAAAAAATTAAGGATGGCAAAGGATCAGTACTAATTGAAAATCAGAAAAAAATTATTCCTGCCAGCCTTTCTGTGAATTCAGATCCCGCGGGGGCCGCCGTATTCATAAACGGAAAGAAGGAGGGCACAACGCCGTATTCACTTGATTCACTGGCTATTGCACGATATTCAATTATGCTGAAACTTGCAGGCTATGATGACTGGCAGGATGCAGGCTACCTGGTTGATACCGGAAGGAATGAACTAAATATAAAATTACAGGCAGCAAAGGTTCAGGAGGCAAAAGCGACTTTAACTCTGAGTTCAGTACCGGCAGCAAGTATTTATATTGACGGCAGCAGGGTGCTGTCGGATTCCGATGAAAAAATCAGAAATTCCGTTCCCTCAGGAAAGCATACAATAAAATTTACTCATCCTGAATTCGGTTCAAAAATAGTTTCCGTAAACGTCAGCGGCAGCCAGAGTAAAGAACTTACCTGTTATTTCCAGCAGCTGGTAAATATACAGTCGCTAAGCAGCTCCGGTGATCCAATATGGGGTGTGATTTATTTAAACGGGAAAAGCACAGACAAAACCACACCCGGCGACCTGAACCTCGGTCCCGGATCTTATAAAATAACAGTTAAGAAAACAGGATACAGCACAGTTGAAAATGATATCCAGTTGACCGTCTCCCCAACTCTTGAACCAAAGACCCATTCGCTGGTATTCCATTTCAAATAAAGTCAAAGATATTCCCGAATTTTAATTATAAGTAAACAGGAGGATAACAGTATGCGTAATAATAAATTACATACGGGTAAATGCGTACCCATGTTCTTTTTTGCAGTATTCTTTCTTTTAATGGTCTCTGCTGTCTCTGCACAGACCGATTCCAAAGCCAAACTTGACCAGGCCGAACAGTACTATAAATCCGCGCAGTTTGACAATGCGATAGAAATACTGAATAGTCTGGCTGCTGATAACTCAGCCGATATCGAGATTAGAAAAGAGGCTTTGCGCTTCCTTGGAAGGGCTTATTCGGCAAAAGGATTGTATGATAAGGCAAAAGAGGCAATCGCTCAGCTTCTGAAACTTGAACCGCCGATGGTGGTTTTTAATCCCGACTATGAACCGCCTGTGTTTATGAAACTCTATTACGAATCGCGGAAAGAGTACGCAGGATCATATGCTGTAGAAAGACCTGACCCCGGAATGAAAACAATGGCAATCATAGATTTCAAGAACAGGTCGGTTGATCATAAAACGCAATATGACCCGATGGAGCAGGGCTTCGCGGATCTTATGATAAACAGGCTTAACAATTCCACTAACCTGAAAGTTATTGAGAGAGAGAGGATCAAATGGATCCTCGATGAAATAAAGCTTCAGAATGAAAATGATATGGAAGGGGCAGTAAGGCTCGGTAAACAGCTCGGCGTGCAGACAGTAATGCTGGGCAGCTTCATTATTATGGGCGACCAGATATGGCTGGGTGCAAGGCTGGTTAAAGTTGAATCGAGTGAAATATTACTGACTGATGAAGTAAAGGGAGACCTTGATGAATTCTTTGATCTTGTCGATCAGCTGGGAAAAAAGATTGCCGATAAAATAAATGTGACCTTAAAAAGCGATACTTCAGAGGCTGTTTCCGATGCCCCGTCGCTCGATGCAATCATGGCTTACTCGGTAGGATTAAGCTATCTCGAAAAAGAAGATTATAAAAATGCATACGAGAAATTTGAAGAAGCATTGAAGCTGGATCCAAACTATGAAAAGGCAAAACTAAAAGCTCAAAGCATCGCACCGCTCCTTTAATTAAAGCAAGAAAGGTGATGAATTTTGAAAATCATTAAACTAATATCGCTTGCCGCCGCTTTGTTTCTGCCGGGCATTCTCCTCAGTTCATGCTCATCCGGTTCTCTTATGGATAATCCCGAATTATACAGAGCCCAGGTACAGGGATGGATAGACAGGACTCTTGCCGACCCGAAGGATTTTGAGGCATTAAAGAACCTGAGCGTTTACTATATGCAGACCCACGACAATGACAAAGCACGGTATTACCTGGGGGAGGCTATGGATATCAAACCGGATGACCCGGAGTTGATTTTCTATAAAGGTTTAAACCTTGAATTCTATAATGAACCTAAAAAAGCATCCGGCTACTACGCAAGGTATAAAGATGTGCCGGACGATTCTCCATTCAGGGAAATGCTCGAAGGGAGATACCTCTGGATTAAACGGCAGGAAGATTATTCCGATGTAAAAGCGATTATTAATGATGAAAAAGACCTTACACTACAGCCTGTATCGGATTCCACAATAGCTGTTTTCCCGTTGATCTATACCGGAGTCAATTCAGAATACGCTCCTCTCAGCAGGGGTTTCAGTGAAATGGTAAGCATCGATCTGGCTAAGCTGAAAGATATCCGTGTACTTGAGAGAGTGAGAATACAGGCAGTACTGGATGAGCTGAAACTTTCGCAATCCACTGCAGTAGATCAATCAACCGCTCCCCGGATGGGAAAAATACTGCAGGCAGGCACGATTGTTTCAGGTGATTATGATGTGAACGATAACGGGGATTTTAAAGTTGATCTCGGTTCGTGGGCTGTAGAAACCAGCGCAAGGAAATCATGGGTGAATAAATCCGGATCCATAAACGATCTGTTCATTCTGCAAAAACAGGTTGTATTTGCTTTCCTGGAAGAGAACGGTTTTCAGCTGACGCAGGAGGAGAAAGAGAAGATAGCATACATACCGACGCAGAACCTTGATGCTTTCCTGGCCTATTCGAAAGGCCTGCTGCAGGAAGATGCTGGAAATTATCAGCAGGCTGAAGGCTTCTTCAACCAGGCTTCACAGCTTGATCCTCATTTCCAGGATGCGGGAAATAAACTGCAGTCAACCCAGAGTCTCGGCAAGAGCGGCGGGACAAAAGAGAACCTTGTTACAACATTAAGGAAAACACTTCCGGTAGTAAAAAATGAAATGATAAATCTTGCGGCAAGCCGGCGGGAAAGTCTCGGCAGCAACATAACCGCTAACTTTGTACAGGGCGTCGACAGCCGAAGTCCGGCCCAGGAAGGATCCGAAAAGGCAGGACAGACCAGCCCTCTGCCTGAACCCCTTCCCCCCCCTCCCCCGCCTCCTCCGCCACCGGGAAATTAGAGAACTCAGTTTTTAATAATAGGAATTTCAAATATGAAACGAATTGTAAAGTTTTATGTTTTATTGATCTTGCTGCTCACTGCCGAAGCTTTTCCGCAGGACGTTTATTCCGAACAGCCTTCTGCAACGATTAATCTGATGCCGGTGTACGAAAACTGGTCGCTTAATGACAGTACCGATTTTTCTGAATTCACCAGTATAATTTCTGCAGGATATAATCCGCTTCAAAATACATCGCTAGGTCTTGTTACAAGGTACGCATCAGTAGCTACAAATTTCGGGAATGCTACAAATAACCTCAGCGGCTTATCAGATCTGCAGCTCATCATTAAACAGAAGCTGCCTGATCAGAACCTGACTTTTGACGGTGGAGTCAATATTCCGAGCGGTAAGACAAAACTTAAGCGGGAAGAATTTGCAGTCTCCCAGGTTATCAGCCAGGAACTCTTTGGATTACGCACTTCAAATTTCGGACAGGGACTGAATGCTTTTCTCGGCGTTACGTGGCTTCACCCTCTTAGCGACGATGCAGTTATCGGGGCAGGAATTTCATACCAGGTTAAATCTGAATACCAGCCTCTTGCCGATACCAGCGATAAGTACACTCCTTCCAATGAAGTTTCACTGACTGCCGGGATTGATATAAAACTAAGTGAAACCCAGACGCTTACAGGCGACTTCACCGGGATATTTTACGGAAGTGATAAACTTAACGGCAAAGAAATTTTTTCTACCGGCAACAGGCTGATCTTTAATGCAAGGTATCAGCAGTTCTTCTCATTCGATTACCTGGCGTTTTACTTATTATACAGGGACGTTGCGCTGGATCAGCTCAAAGGGACTTATACAGTGTATGATAATGAAAAGATTACTCCCAACCAGGTTTATATAGGCGCCGCTTATAACCAGAGGATCAGAAGTAGTTTTTCTCTGGGCTACGGTATATTCACAAGCATCTATGAAAAAACAGCAAGCAAAAATTCGGGATACACACTTTACGGAGTAAGTCTGTCTCCTCTATTTACCTTATCGCCTTCGGTTTCTGTCCCTGTATTCCTGAAATACGCAATCGGTAGTGCCAGCGGAAAATCCGATATCAGTAATTATCAAATAAGTGCCGGAATCAGGTTTAAACTGTAGCAGGTTATCAAATAAAATTGGTGTTTATAATGAAGAAACAAATACAAAATAATTTAATTCAGATTTTAATTATACTTTTTCTTGCAGCCGTAACTGCTGATGTGCCTGCTCAAATACTTCCGGGAGCGCCGCCTGCATTTCTGTGGGCAGAAAGCGGCGGCAGTGACGGTTACGACGGGGCAACCGATCTTGCAGTCGATATCGACGGGAACATAGTTGTAACAGGCTACTATGACGGCATTGCAACTTTCGGAAGCTACACTCTTAATCCCTCCGGAGCGGGCGACATTTATATTGCCAAATACTCAAATACCGGAACAGTACTCTGGGCAGTAAGTGCCGGCGGTACCAGCTATGATCAGCCGTACAGCGTTACAACAGATAACCTCGGCAATGTAATCGTAACCGGGATATTCAATGGTGTTGCGATATTCGGGACCACGACGCTGAACTCTTTCGGCAATTACGATATCTTTACAGCAAAGTACAGCAGCGACGGAATTTTTCAATGGGTACGCCAGGGCGGCGGACAAAGCTATGATTACGGATATGAAGTTACTACGGATAATCAGAACAATATTATTGTTACAGGCACATATACCCAGTTCGCTCAATTCGGACCTTATATAGTTCAATCAGCCAACCCTTACGGTGACATCTATGTTGTAAAATATGATCAGTCGGGTACTGAACAATGGGTAAAGACAGCCATTAATGCGACGGGGGGATCAAGTTTCTACAATTTATTCTTATGGTGTAAGAACAGATAATAACGATAACGTTTTCATAACAGGATCTTTCAGTAACGTTATAACGTTCGGCGACTCTACTTCAATTAGGGATACTACATTAGTAAGCAGCTGGGACGGGACTGATCAGGATATATTCCTTGCAAAGTATGATGCGCTTGGAAACTTCAACTGGGCTTTACAGGTGATCAGCGACTCAAGCAATTCATATGCATACGGCCGGGATATCAGGATAGATAAAGATAATAATATTTTATTCACCGGGTCTTTTTCGGTTATGGCTAATTTTGGAACTTATGTGCTTTACGGACAGGAAAGTTCCGATATTTTTATTGCAAAGTGTGATCAGAACGGACTTGTGAGCTGGGCTGTTCAGGATCATGCAAGCCTTTATTACAATGATTCCAGGGAAATAGATCTGGATGCGGCCGGGAATATTTGCCTTATTGCATCTGTCTCACAGGATTTAACATCAGGCGAACTGGATGACATTTATTTTGCCCGATATTCAAATACAGGCATAAAGTTATGGGGAACAAGAGCGGGACTGCTTAACAGCAGCGATGCGGGAGGTATTGCCAATGATTCCCGGGGCGATATATACGGATGCGGCAGATTTTTTCTGAACGGTCAGTTCGGTACTCTTACACTCACCGGGCTTAACGATGACGCATTTGTTGTAAAGCTTCCTTCACCCAAATTCAGTGTAACTCCCAGCCCGGTTGACTTCGGAACCACCCCGGTGGTTTCCGTTGATTCGATGACCGTTTCATTCAACAATACAAGCCAGTCTAATCTTCATATATTTAATTTAAATTTTGTAAATGATACAAGCGGAGCATTCGGAATAATATCCGGCTTCCCTCTTGACAGCGTAACGGCACTCCAATCGGCAGATATGGAATTTGTATTTATACCGATATACCCGGGATTAAAAACAGGCTATATGGAAATAGAAAGTGATGCAACCACATCCCCTGATACAGTATTTTTCTCGGGAACAGGCACACAATCCGAATTAGTATTCTCCGATTCAGTTCTTAATTTCGGTTCAATAGACGTGGGACTCATTTCCAATCAGACTGTTTCACTCATTAACCCGGGATTTGCGGATATGCTTATAGACAGCGCACGGATCACCGGGATTGATGCCTCAAGTTTTTCATTTTCACCATCGGTAGATGGAGATACCCTTCACCTTTTTGGTTTCCTCAATCTGAATGTAAGTTTTTCTCCCGATACTTCGGGATTAAAAACCGCAAGCCTTGTTGTATACAGCAGTGCACTGAACAATCCTGATTCGATACTTTTAAGTGGAACAGGACTTTCTTCCATTGTTGTGCAGGTACCTACGCCGCCGGGCGTAGGACAGTCTGTGAACCTGAATATAACCCCGCCGGCCCTGACGCAGTATTTATCCAGCAACATTTATTACAGGAAAACAGGTGATCTTGTATTCCAGCAGGACACTCTTTCAAACACAGGGAATAATTATACCTTTAATATCCCGTCAGCATTCTCTACAGTCACCGGCATTCAGTTTTATGTTGAATTTAACGACGGGCTTTCAATTACAACTTATCCTTCTCTGAATCCCGATACAAACCCGGCATCTATACAGGTAACAGTCCCGCAAATGAATTTTCCGGATACGGTCAGGCAGGCTGAATACCAGATGTTCACCGTCCCCCTCGTAATCAATTCACCGCAGATCGATTCTGTTTTTCAGGATGACTACGGACCATACGATCCGACTGCCTGGAGAATTTTCCGCTGGGATCCTGAATTAAATGATTACGCCGAATATAATTCTATCACCGGCGGAGTTGTTCCCGGATCTGCTTTCTGGCTGATAAATAAAGACGGGAAAACATTTGATATGGACAATTCACTCAGCGTTCCGTCCTTCAACAATTATACTGTTACAATAGAACCCGGGTATAACCAGATAGGCAATCCTTTTGCCTTCCCTGTCGATTGGTTATCTATTGAAAATTCAAATTTACTGCTGCAGGCGCCTCTCAGGTGGAATCCCGATACACAGGAGTATGAACTGGATCAGCTTATAGTTGAGCCATGGGAAGGATACTGGGTATATAATCCCCTGAGTACAATCATCAGCCTTAATGTCAACCCGAATGTCTCCCTCGGCAAAAAACAGAATTCAGATCTGTTTGCTTCAGAAAAAGATGATGAATTCCTTGTGCAGATAAAAGCATTCCTGAATTCATCAGGAGAAAAGGATCAGATGAATTATGTTTCGATGAAAGAAGGAGCTAAGGACGGTCTCGATAAGTTCGATGTTATAAAGCCTCCTGCTATAAAAGATGATATAAAGGTTTTATTAGAACACGGTAAAAATTATTTTGCACGGAATGCTGTTCCGGTTTCTAAAGACGGAGCGTTCTGGGACTTCACAGTTGAGACCAAAGAGGCCGGACAGTTATTTAACCTCGCATTGGACAGGCTCTCTGCATTGCCGGAAAACTTTAATATATGGATGCTCGACCGTGACAGGGAAATACCGCTGGATATGAGCAGCGGGACTGTTGAAGCGGCAGCAGGCGGAAACGGGAAAAGTCATTTCAGGATCATTATCGGCACAGAGGATTTTGCAAAGATTAATTCTGAAAATATTTCACTTCAGCCGTACGAGTATGCGTTGTACCAGAACTACCCGAATCCTTTTAATCCGTCGACGGTTATTACTTATCAGCTGAAGCAGAAAGAAAATGTTACTCTTGAAATTTTCGATATTCTCGGCAGAAGAATCCAGAGCGTCGTTAATAATGTTGTCGAAAATCCCGGCCAGCATACAGTAACCTGGAACGGGTTAAATTCCAATGGTGAAAAAGTCGCCAGCGGAATTTACATATACAGGCTGAGAGCAAAGGATTTTGTCTCGAGTAAAAAGATGATGTTGCTGAAATAATAGATTAAATGATTGAATGATTGAATAGTATCCTCAGTCAGATTTTTGTTTTTTGGTCAAGATATTAGAACTCACAATAGTTTGTAACGTATAGCGGTGGCTGAGTGGCCCGCCCTCGCCTTCAATCTTAGGCGGGCTGTATCGAAGCCACCGAAATCCAAGAATGTTCAATAATTTATAGAGCTTCCTATTTAAGGTTGCTTTTGGTTGCCGGCTATGCCGCGCTAAGATTGAATGATTGAATGATTGTTGAGTTCGGCAGCTGCCGGACGAAACCTTGAGTCCTCGAAATGCCGGTGATCGTTTAATTCGGTATCTACAGCGGGACCGCTCAGCCAGAGGCTGACAAGTTTGCGGGGAAAGATTCAAAGATTAAAAGATTGGGCGAACTATATCAGTTTTAGCTATGCTGTGTAAATGTAACTGTGTGAAATGAGTGCAAGAATGGTGTAGGAATTTCATTTATGAAATTCTGTCAAATGATTGCAAGTTCAACGATGTATTAATTTCATTTATGAAATTCTAATTGATATTATCAACAACATCATCCTCCAGTACATTTTAGCTAATTAAAAAGATTCGACTGCCTCAAATGATTGCTAGTTCGACGGTCTAGGGGGTTGACTAAAAAGAAACCCCTGTCATTTCGTAAGACAATGTCATTTCGAGGGAGTCTTCGACCGAGAAATCTTTTCGAATTCTGAAGACTTCTTCCTTCTTAGTCAGACTCCTTTATATCCCGGCATTACAGATTCGCGGTTCGCCCAACACTCGGACGCTCCACTCCTCCATCCCTCCCCCACTCCATTCCTCCTCCCTCCACTTGCTACTTTACCCACTTTCTCCTTAGATTTATACAATCTTTTCCGGGATGGTTATGTTAAAAAAGCTGCTGCCTTTTATTTTTATTACTCTTCTTCTTAATTCCTGTTCTCCTTCGCTTAAATCCGTGTATCCCACTCTCAACGACGGCAAGTACGACAGTGAATTCCCGTATAAGTCATCTTCACCTGAACTTGAAAGAATAAGCGAAAGCGTTCAGAGGATAAACTGTACAATCTTTTATAAGATCTACAAGTTCAGTCCGGACGAGCAGATCACTTATAAAATGCTTAATGATGACGTGCTGAAAGAAAAAGCAGCCACCGAAGAATTCGGGAACAATTCATTATCCGGCACTGCATTCACCGTGTCATCCGAGAACGGGGCGATAGCATTAATTACGTGCGCACATATTGTAAGTTTTCCTGATACTGTTGTGGCATACAGGGAGGATCCCGACGGCAGCACTTCACCATACATCGAGACTATCTCTATACGCGACAAAGAAACAATTTATGTTGCAGGTTTCCCTGAAGGAAGTGAAGTTGAACTGCTTGCAAAAGACGATCAGGCAGATATAGCAATACTGGGGAAAAAATACAGCGGACAAACGGGATTCCGTATCCCTGTATTTCCCTACCCTGTCGGCAAATCAAAAGAACTCGAATGGGGAACATTTGTTTACCTGTTCGGATATCCTATCAATTACCAGATGGTAACGAAAGCAATCGTCAGCAGTCCGAACCGCGACAGCCAGGGCTCATTTCTTGTCGATGCTGTTGTTAACCCGGGATTCAGCGGGGGACTTGTACTTGCTATAAGGGATGGCGTACCGCACTTTGAACTTGTAGGTATGGTTCAGTGGGTACCTGAAGAAGAAGAAACATATCTGGCTCCTCAAAAACTCGGCAGCGGAAAGTCATACAACACTTTGATTCCATACAAAGGAGATGCATATCCGTTTAATCATAAGAGCATTAAATACGGTATAACCAAGATCATACCCGTTGAAGCAATTAAAGAATTTCTGAACAAGAACCGGATAATGCTTAAAAGTGAAGGGTATGAAATAACCCTCCGAAATAGAGAAGAATGATTGAAAACTGAATGATTGAGCTTTAGTTAAAAGCCACGAGCTTCAGCTGACTTGCTGCAACTTTGGCTGACATTCAATCATTCAATCATTCAATCATCCAATCACTCAATCACCCAATCACCCAATCATTCAATCATCCAATCATTCAATCATCCAATCACTCAATCATCCAATCATTCAATCATCCAATCATTCAATCACCCAATCATTCTTCTTCCTACCAGATCTTCACACGGTCCTTTGGGGCTCTGTACATCGGATCATCCGGTTTAATATCAAATGCCTTATACCATGCATCAACATCTGTGAAGGGACCATTCACGCGAAGGAAGTTTGGTGAATGCACATCAGTTAATACCTGCTGCGCAAGCGCCTCAGGACGTGTATGTCCCAGCCACGAATACGCATAACCAATCCAGAATCTCTGGGCGGGAGTAAGTCCTGCAATCTTCTTCCCTTCCTTATATTGCTTTGTCTTCGTAAATGCATCCCATCCTATAACATCGCCGCCGAGGTCGGCTAAATTTTCACCCAGGGTAGCCTGACCGTTGATATGCATACTGTCCAGTACAACATAATCATTAAACTGGCTAACGAGCATTTTAGTTTTTTCTTTGAACTTATCCTCATCTTCTTTTGTCCACCAGTTATGAAGATTTCCCTTCGCATCGAATAGCCTTCCTTCATCATCAAAACCGTGAGTAAGTTCGTGACTAATAGTTGAAGCACCGGCATAAGCATAAGCAACAGCATCATCAACAAGTGAATCCGGAACGCCGGGAACTATAAAGGCCGCTGCCGGCAGAACAATTTCATTATTCGAAGGATTATAATATGCATTCCAGGTCTGCGGTGTCATATTCCATTCAAGTTTATCGACAGGTTTTCCGAGTTTGTTGATCGAATAGTTAGTCCAGAAAATGTTAGCCTGTATTGTATTCCTTGCAAAAGAGCCGCGGTCAACCTTCAAAGCAGAAAAATCTTTCCATTTATCCGGGTATCCTACTTTCTTTGTAACTGCATAAAGCTTGACGAGTGCTTTCTGTTTGGTGGAATCACTCATCCAGTCGAGGTTTTTAATCCTGTTCGCAAAAGCATCTATACAGTCATCAACAATCTTCTCATAGCGTTTTTTGGTTTTAGCTGAATAATATTTCTCAACGTAAATCTTTCCCAGCAGCTCACCCATAGCTCCTTCGGTTGCATCCTGAATACGTTTCCAGCGGGGTTTCTGTTCTGTAACGCCCGACATCACCGTACCATAAAAATGGAATCTTTCATTATCGTACTTGCTCCCGAGTGTTCCGGCGAATTCATTAAGGAGATGAAACTTCAGGTATGTTTTCCAGTCGGAAAGACTGAATTTATCGATGGCTGCATTAAGTGCGCGGACAAACTCCGGCTGTCCCACTATAATCGAATCCACATTTTCAACACCCATTTCCTTTAACATAATATTCCATTCGATATTCGGAGCCGTTTTCTCAAGCTCGCCTAAAGACATCTTATTATAATTGGCGTAAGGATCGCGCAGGTCCTCAAGCTTCCTCGATGAATCGGCAAGAAAATTTTCAATTTTATATATCACATTATTATCTGCATCAGCCCGGCTTTGATCCTCACCGAGAAGCTCAAGCGTATTAGCAATATGAACTTTATATTCATTACGGATATTCTTAGTGCGGTCGTCATCGCGGTAGTAGTATTCACGGTTCGGGAGTCCTAATCCCCCCTGCCATAAATACATTGCGTACTGTTCACTGTTCTTCATATCCTGGTCGATAAAGACTCCGAACATAACATTAACACCCTCATTCTGAAGCAGAGCGGCAGTTTTGAACAAATCCTCTTTAGAATTAATAGATGCTATTTTATCAAGTTCAGGCTGGATAGGAGACAGACCCTGATCCTCAATTGAAACAGTATCCATACCGGTGAAATAAAAATCGCCTATCTTCTGTTTTGCAGTACCTTCAGGCGACTTTGTTGAAGCGGCTTCCTGCAGAATACCTTTAAGACGGGCATATGTTTCTTCATTAACCAGGTTTGCCAGTCCCCATCTTCTCTCCGACGCAGGTATGGGATTTTCCTTCATCCAGGTACCGGTAGCATATTTAAAGAAATCTGTACCGGGGCTAACGGTAGTATCCATAGCATTAGTTAAAAAATCACCCTTTTGCTGTGGATAAATTATTGCAGCAGAAAGAATTGCAGCAGTAAAAATGAACAATAATAAATTTGCAGGTTTAACCATTTTACTTCCAATAATTGAAAAACAAATAATAATTCCTCCTATTTTACCAAACTTTCGGGGGAATTAAAAAGCAGAAAGGAGGAACGGAGGTTTGAGGGGATGGAGTTTTTAAGGGGTAAGGTGAACGGCATCTTACCTTCTTACCTTCTTATCTTCTTATCTTCTTACCTTCTTATCTTCTTATCTTCTTACCTTCTTATCTTCTTACCTTCTCACTTTCCATCAACCATCAACCATCTTCTCTCCTTCCCACCTTCCCGCAACTCCCAATGCAAAATCCCCACCCTATCCGCTGCGCTGCCTGTCTCGACGTCAGGCGGGGTCGCACTTATTACTTCTTACTTTTATCTTTAATCTTGCTTACCTTCTTATCTTCTTACCTTCTTATCTTCTCACCTTCTCACCTTCTCTCCTTCCCCCTTACTATCCATCTTCCATCATCCATCAACCATCATCCATCTTTTTACCTTCTGTTACATTTTCGTGATACAATTTGGATCCATCTTTTATAACTTCATTTTAAACATTATACTAATAGCTCCGAGGAGAGAAATGAAGTTTTTTATACTTGCTGCTGCAATTTCATACTTGTTCACCGCAACGATTTTTGCACAGGAAGAAAGAAAAGTTTTAGTTGAAGTTTTCACAAATTCAAACTGCCCGCTTTGTCCTCCTGCACATAATGCTGTAAATAGTTACCTCGCAGGACAAAACGGAGATAAAATAAACTACATTTTTTATCATATGGTTTATCCCTATTCGGATGATCCGCTTTATCATCAGAGCATGGAAGGATCAGACGCAAGGAATAGTTATTATAACCCGGTTCAGGCTACACCGCAGGGCTGGTTCGACGGAATTCACCAGGGGAGTGCATCCGGATGGGCAGCAAGTCTCGACAACCTTATTACAGTTGAGAGTCCTTTAAAAATAATATTAAGCGGAACGCGGAGTTCAACCCAATTTAATATTAATGCAAATGTAACAAGAACAGGAGAAATTCCCGACAGTGACCTTGTCATTCATTTTGTGGCAGTTGAAGACCTTTATTATGCCGGAAGGAACAGCATTGTATATCATAAACATGTAATGAGAAAAATGTTTCCTGCACCTGAAGGGCAGCAATTCACTATCGATATGAATGAGACTAAAAACATTTCTCAGATGATTGACATAGATCCGCTATGGGATGCAGACAGCTTAAGTGTAGTTGTATTTGTACAGAGTATCAGATCAATGACAGTTTACCAGTCGGAAACGATCGGTTATAATGAACTGACTGCTACAGGCGTAGATGAAACAGAGAACACCCCGGCAGATTTCATTCTTGAGCAGAATTATCCGAATCCTTTTAACCCGACCACAAAAATAAATTTCAATCTCCCTAAAGAAAGTAATGTAAAGATATATGTTTATAATATGCTCGGTGAAAGGGTAAAAGAACTGGTAAACGGGCAGGTATCCGCCGGCGGGCATACAATAATCTTTAACGCAGAGAACCTTGCTTCAGGAATGTACATTTACCAGGTTGAAGTAGAGACATTAACAGGAAATACCGCATTCCGGACAGCCCGGAAGATGATACTACTGAAATGAGCTTCCATTCCGAACGGGTTTTCTTATTTTCCGGATGGGCGATTCTTTCTATAAGAATTTTTGATTGCAATTTTGCCGTTCCTGAAAGTAAATAAATCGCATCCTGTTACTTCAATCTTTGTCCCATCCTTTTTAGTTCCCGAAAGGATCCATTCGGAGAACCCCCTGTTGCCTGAAACGAAGTGCCGGGAATTACCCCAGTGAGCATCAGGGAAAGTTTCAAACACATCTTCGAATGCATTCCTTACCTGTACCTGACCCGTAAATTTTTGCCCGTCATAATCCGCTCCCGCCGATGCCTGAAAAATACAATCGTCGGTCATATGAGACATTACAGCGTTTATGTCGTGTGCATTAAATGCGTCGGCGAATGACTGCAGAAAATCTACTGTGACTTCCTCATTTTTCTGTTCCATATGAATTATCCTTTTCTTTTATGCAGCCGGAATTTACAAAATGTTTCCACAGTACGCACCGGACTTAATGCTTCATAACTTCTGCTCTATTCTTTTTTTCCTGTTTAATTCAGAAGCAAACACCAGCAGCAGTGTTGCAGCTGATCCGGCAAGTAATATCAATGCAGAAGTACTGCCGATCAGCCAGAACGATAATACGGTCATCACAAAAAGCAGAGATGCGCGGAAGATATTTCCTTCAGGGGGTCCCCCAACTGCCCGGCATCTGAAAGCAGAAAAAAGGATCAAACCTCCTGATATCAGACCGATTAATATTTCTGTCCGGGGCATAACTTCGTCTGAATTATAGAATACCAGGAATATGATCCATAGGAATAAACCCGAGATCATTGTTGAAGCGGGAATGATATATTTTCTCTCCATAAAATTTCTCCCTCTATTATTAATAACAAGTGGAATGGTAAAAATCTGACCATTAAAAATAGTTACCGAAATCGTCAAAACGGTCTTTAAACGGATCAGCGGATTAAATTCGTGATTTGACTGCTTATACTGATGTTGAGTATATGCCGCCAGGCACTAAGTCGCGAAGTGATGCATTCGAAAGTGGCGGCATCCGCCGGAAGCATTGGCGTCAAAGCCGCAGAGCGGCGTAAATTAGTAGAAAATAGAATAAGTAATAGTCGATAAGCCGCAGAGCGGCAAGTAAAAATGAAAAAAGGGAAACCAAACGTCAAGCCCCTTGCGGAGTCGTGATTCGCTCCACACAAACATTCAGCCATTCAATCTTTCAGCCATTCAATCATCCAATCTTTCAATCAATCAATCATCCAATCACCAATCATTCAATCACCCAATCATTCAATCATTCAATCACCCAATCATTCAATCATTCAATCATCCAATCACCCAATCATTCCTCCTGTAATCCGTTCAGACATTCATCCATACAAACATACAGTCATACATTTCCTCTCCCTCCTATCTTTTTCGTATTTTTGTATATTCATTTTATAGAAACTATATACTGATATGAAAACACCACTAATTACCCTTACTCTTTTTCTTGCATCAATAATTATTAATGCACAAAGTGCAACAGAACAATTTAGAATTAATAAAGATGACCTGATTAATAATGTCAGGATACTCTCATCTGCAGAATACGGAGGAAGGCTGGCCGGCAGTCCTGGCTATAACAAGGCTGCAAAGTTTGCTGCCGATAAGTTTTCTGAGCTGGGATTGAAACCTGCAGGAGACAAAGGATATTTTCAATATTTTAATATCGAATACAACCAGATAGATACACCGGCAGTATTCAGAGTTATGACGGGAACCGATACTACGGATTATGAGCTGGGCAAAGATTTTGTTATGCGGGGATTTACAGGATCGAACAGCTTCACACTGCCTGTAGTTTTCTGCGGGTATGGAATTTCGCGTCCTGATCTGGAGTATGACGATTATGCAGGCATAAATGTAAAGAATAAAATAGTAATGGTATTCAAGTACAATCCCGGCTGGAAGAATAACGATAAAGACTGGGGCGAGAACTATCCGCGCGAAAAATCATTAACAGCAAAGAAGCATGGCGCAAAGGGAATCCTTTTTGTTTCGCTTCCAAACGATAAAGAACCGCAGCCTTTGATTGGAAGCGTTCTTCATGGTGAAGGAGAGCAGCCTGTAGATTTTCCGCAGCTTCATATTTCACTGGATGCGGCAGATAAGCTTTTAAGCGGGAACGGTTTTACAATAAAAGGATGCCAGACGAAAATAGATGAAAGTAAAAAACCGTTTTCAATGAACCTTACATCAAAAGCAATGGTTGAAGTTAATGCACGTTACGAGAAAGATGCCGGAACTATGAACATTGCGGGAATGATTGAAGGCACCGATTCTGTACTTAAGAACGAATATGTCGTTATCGGTGCGCACCTTGATCACGTCGGCACCCAGGCAGGATTATTATTCCCCGGAGCAAACGACAATGCTTCAGGAGCGTCCGGCGTAATGGAAATTGCGAAAGCATTTGTGAAGAATGGAATAAGACCGCTGCGTTCGGTGATATTCGTTTTATTTGCGGGAGAAGAGCAGGGACTGAACGGATCGAAGCACTTTGTTGAAAGCTGGAAGAATGATTATAAGAATATTACTGCAATGCTGAACCTCGACTGTGTGGGATACGGCGACAGTATAAAAGTCGGCAACGGCAAAAGCGCACCAAACCTCTGGCAGATAGCAAAACAGATCGATCAAACAGGCGATAAGATGATGGTTGACGAAACCTGGAACGGCGGCGGCGCAGATGCAACCCCCTTTCACGAAAAGGGAATCCCCTGCTTATACTTTGTAACCACGAACAGTTACGATCACCTTCACCAGCCATCGGATAAAGTAGAAACACTCAATGGACCATTGTATCAAAAAATTGTAAACCTGGCTTACGAGACGGCAGTGCAGATAGCAAACGGCAATTACAAAAGAGAAGAAGTAATTAAATAGAACCGGCTGAAACAAGGGGTGTTGGAGTTTTGAGAGGCTGTGTGAAAATGTAGAGCGAAACGTTGTTTCGCTCACCCTTCGCCATTAAAAAAGTTAAATTTTCTGTATTCCGCTGCGCTGAATTGTTCCTCACGTTTTATTTTCACACAGCCTCTGGAGTGGCGGGGCGAACCCGACTCTACCTATCGGGGAAGTAAAAAGCAGAATCATCCGCCCGGATTGTTTTTCAGCATTCCTTTATACGCACCTGAAATTTCTCCTTTGCTGGAGTTAATTTTTCCTGGTCAGAAACGTTTTCCTTATAATAATTGCTGCTAGCGTAAAACACCGTTTCCGCCTCTCATCTTAATCGTATAATTAGCAGCGAAATAAATAAATGCTGCTCCAAGTATACCTAATACCAGAAATCCCGTTGTGAGCCCGTTGAATTCCTGAGATCGCACATAGTCAATTGATGAGAAAGGAACTATAGTTCGTTCGTTTACCCGCAGCTGCGCATTTTGTAAATACGGTAAAAGTTTGTCGGATGACAGGATAAGACTGTCATTCATAATTTCCCAGGTGGAAGTCTTTAGGTTCCCGGACCCGTTGAACAAAATATATTCAGACGAATCCTTCGTTGTAAGGTACAGTTTCTCATTCTTATACTGATCCAGCTCTGTCAGCTTAATTTCATTTGAACTGTAACATCCCACTGCCTGGGCTAGGAATGCCGGAATAAGGATTGCACAGATAATGTTTTTCATTTTATTGCCCGTACTTTATTTATCTTATCTGAACTTATTTGTAAAACCCCTGAAAGTTGTCATAGAATTGTAAAAAATCTTCCGGGAATCAGTAAAGTATCGGGATGGAATGTGATTCAAACCCCCGCTTTAGCCAGGGAAGAAGAGGATAAGCAGAACCTTTTTGCAATTAAAAAGATGTGACTGTGTTAATGGCTGCAAGTTGAACTGTGTAGGAATTTCATTTATGAAATTCTAACAAAAAACTCAAATATTTTCCGGTGTGTTTTTATTAGTTGTTTCTAATCGTTCTTTTTTCCAATTTGAAATTGCAATTTCGTATAGCAGGTGAGCAAATTGGGCAGGGTTCGATTATGTACAAGGAATTTTATTACACAGATTCTCACCGGATCATAAAAGTGAAAAAGATTCATAAAAACTTAAATGGTCAGGGAGGTTGTATGGGAATCATTCCAAAATGTCTTTTCTTCATTTTAATCCTAAATCAGTTTTGTCTCTCTCAATGGTACTGGGCAAATCCTCAGCCCCAGGGGAATACGATTCTTAAGATCCGGTTTATCGACAGCAGTACCGGCTTCATAGCCGGCGATTTTGGAAAAATTCTGAAGACGACAAACGGGGGTGAAGACTGGGACTTTAAATTTTCTAAAACAGAAGGGACTATATATGATTTGAGTTTTGTAGATGTAAATGAAGGATGGGGCTGCTGCCAATCCGGGGTAATCATACATACTACTGATAGCGGCGAATCCTGGGAAATTCAGGAATCAGGAAGAGCTGATAGATTATATTCTATTAAATTTATCGATAAAAATGAAGGCTGGTCTGTTGGATATAGTAATAATGTCTTTCACACGAAGGATGGCGGCCAAAACTGGTCCATTGAAAATCTCGGCAGTCATCAGGCAGAATTAAAGACAGTATTTTTTATTAATGAAATCTGCGGATGGATAACAGCTTCCGATGGCTTGTACAGGACAACGGACAGAGGACTCGACTGGATGAAAGTATCTGACAGAGGATTTCGAAAATTATGCTTCATTTCTGAAAATGAAGGATGGGCAATTGGAGGCAACGGATTAATTTCGAAAACAACAGATGCCGGGTATACTTGGGTAGATCAATTGTTTACTAACCAGGATAATTTTTTCTCGATTAATTTTGTCGACAATATGAATGGATATATAACTGCTTCGTTTGGAAAATTTTTCCATACAAATAATGGCGGGATTACCTGGATATATGATGATCTCATGATGGAGAGAGATTTTAATATTTATGATCTTGCTATACCCTCCCCCGATAAACTTATTATGGCAGGTGAGGCTGGGGTTATGTTTAAAAGCTTTGATAGGGGAATCACCTGGGAAAGTACGGATAAGTATGGATTCTACAGTTTTATGGATATGCAGTTTATTAATGATAAAACCGGATGGATAACTGGATATTCCAATTCTGCTGTTGCATATAAAAGTGAAGACGGAGGAAATACCTGGATTAAGAAATTTGAAAAAAGACTCGGCGGACTTGAATCGGTTTATTTTTATGATGAATTAAACGGCTGGCTTGTTGGGGATTGGGGAAAAATTTACAGGACCAGGGACGGGGGAGAAAGCTGGGATACATTGAATGCCCCCGAATATCTATCGTTTAATGATATTCAAATGTTTGAAAGTGGAAAAGGTTATTTATCAACACCCTCGTCTGCTAAAATATATAAAACACAGGATTTCGGTGATAGCTGGGAATTATTGACGGTCCCGGTATCTATAGATTATGGTTTCCACAGAATTTTCTTTAATGATGAAAAATCAGGCTGGATTTTATCAAAAGAATGGACAGAAGATACTCACAAATTGTTGAAGACTTCCGACGGCGGCGAAAATTGGGAAATTGCTTATGAAATTCATACGTCATATTTGTGGGACATATATTTCAGCGATATAAATAACGGCTGGGTCGTTGGGGATTCAGGTATCGTTTTGCACACTTCGAATGGAGGGGGTAACTGGGAGATATACCATAGCGATCCTTCAAAAACTAATTTTAGGGTATATTTTAGAGATGAGAATGTGGGGTATATAACGGGATCACGGGGTTATATTGCTTCAACAACTGATGGCGGCGTAACCTGGGAATCATCTCCCACCTGGTGCAATAATAATCTTCTTGGCGGAATTTATGTCTTCGATGATTATAGCGGTATAGCTTTCGGAAACTGGGGTACAATTTTAAAAAATGATGACGTAATATTACGATCTGATGATGATCGTATTGAAAATAAACATATGAACTTCCGGCTGAATCAGAATTATCCCAATCCATTTAACCCGGTCACCACCATCAGTTACCAGATCCCCAAAAGTGGATTTGTTAAATTGATTGTATATAATCTCCTTGGTGAAGTAGTGGCATCCCTGGTAAATAACCGACAATCTGCGGGCAGATATGAGGTTAAATTTGATGGAGCTAAACTTGCAAGTGGTGTGTACATATATAGATTGTCATCAGGCAATTATTTTCTGGCCAGGAAATTTATACTATTGAAGTAACTTTAAATCTTTACTGTAGAATTTTCAGGTGTGTGGAAAGGAATGCTGAAAACAATCCGGGTGGATGCTTCTGTTGTTTACTTCCCCTCTATAATCCGGATCTCTTCTTCCGTTAATCCGTAAAGCTGATAAACCAGCTGATCAATCTGCTTATCCGTCGCGTCGATCTGCCGCTGGAGCATAGTTCTTTCCTGCGGGGTTTTAACAGCCCCTATTCTTCTGTTGCGCTGTAAATTTCTTGCGACTAATATCTCCAATTCTCTTGTAGAATTACCATCAGCCTCTGGTACAGGCATTCCTCTCATATATTGGTCTTTTCCACCGTAGGTATCCTCCCCTGATTGTTGAGCTAATTTCATTAAAAAGATAGGTCCATACCTTGGAATTTAATATACCTAATAGATAGAGGGAATCGCTTCCTATAATATAAGACGTGGTTTCACTATAATGATTATTTGAATCAATAGTAAATTGTCCACGAATCGAAATCTCCCGGGTAGGATGTATTTTGGGTTTTTCAAATTCCCTGTAATAATCGATAGTATCCTGAATTTCATACCATTTATAGCTGCCTGGTTTTACCTTCCTCTCCATTATTCTTTCCCATTTCCGAATTTTTAGGCTTTGGAGTTAAGTTCAATCTTATAATTTGCAAGAAATTTTCTATTGGTGGATAGTTTATTATGTTAATACCCCTTCTCGAAAATATTAAATATCTGTCTGTATCTAATGCTGAATATCTTTTAATATCTCTTCCAAATGCAAACGGTTTTATTAGTTCACTGCTTTTCGGATCTTCTTTTATCAGTCTGTTTTTTGTTTCTTCATCAATTACGAATGCTTTGTTTAATCCTGTCTTGATTCCTAAAATATTTTACCATTCACATATTCTAATAATGGTATCCCTGCTGATGATATCTTATTCATCAAGTCTGATTCATCTGTCCCCACCAATTTCCATCCTGAAGATTCCAGTTTCTCTTTATTAATCTCAATTTTTATATCGTTCACTGTTTCTTTCAGGTTTGTAAACTTGAGATTCGGTATTTCTGCAAAATAAAATTTTGCGGCCGGCTTGGTTTTGTTAATGTTCAGGATGCAGGGATATGTAGTTGCACCCTTAAAGACAGGCAGGTCGCCGAAGTCTATCAATTCAATTAAATTCTGATCTTGAAGCCAATTTCTTAACTGTGTTCCGTAATTTGCCCTTATCCATTTGTTGGCAACTATATATGAAAAATATCCCCCTTCCTTTAAGGAGGTTCAGACCCTTTTCTATAAAATACGAATATAGATCGGCTACAGCCATTATATACTTTATAATTTCTTTCGAAATACTCCTTAAAACTTCCAATCAGTTCCTGTCTTACATATGGCGGATTGCCTATCACTGCATCAAAGCCGCCGTTCTCCATTATTTCTTTGAATTCTGAATTCCAGTCGAATACGTTTATTCTAAGTTTTTCTTCTTCATCCATAAAGTTTAATTCGGGCTGATCATAAAAGTCAGGACCAATTAACGAATTGCCGCATTTTATATTCCCGGAGAGATCGGGCAGGGCACGCTCACGGAAAAACTTTAACTGGTTGCTTATTGTCTCTTCGCTTTCGCCTTCAAGTACTTTAAGCAGCAGAGAGAGTTTTGTTACTTCAACAGCCTGCGTGTCTATATCCACACCATAAATATTATTAAGTAGGATTCTTTTCTTTTCAGTGGTTGTCAGCAGGTGCATTCCGTTTGCAGCCTGGTAAACAGGCGGGTTCTTAACAGAAAGATATTTCTTTACAGATTCTTCATCAGCAGTATAATATTTCAGATGCCTGTCTATCAGGTACTGGAAAGCTCCTATAAGAAAACTGCCGGATCCGCAGGCAGGGTCTAATACTTTTAGTTTGGAAATTTCTTTTATAGTTAACTTATCTGTCAGCAGTTTTCCCAGTGTGTTTTCAACAATATAGTTAACTATATACGTCGGTGTATAATAAACCCCGCCGGCTTTCTTTACCTCGGGCTTATCTTCAATCACTGCCTGGTGGGTTGGCGTTAAGCGGATTACTTTCCCCAGGAACTGTTCGTAAACCTGTCCCAGTATGTCGGCAGGGAGCACAGAGAATTCATACGGACTATCAGGAAAATATAAATGCTTAACAATATCTTTTATAATTCTGTCATCTATTTCAAGATCAAGTGTAAGATTGTCCGGCTGTTCATTCCTTTCTTTCTCACCTTCAAAATGGAAGAGTCCCGAGTTATATTTTTCATCGGCACGGTAATAAATCTGTTTTAATCTTTCGTATACATTAGTCCCGTTCTGCAGGTTCATCAGCTGTCCGTAATCCTCAATTCCGCGGTCTTCACAAATGCGCAGGAATATTATCCTGTCAATTGTCTTCTGAACGGCAAAGTTAAGTTCCCGTATACTAAGCGAAGGGTTACGCAGTGCAATATTCCTTGCCAGCATTTTTCTCCATTCTTCCATCTGCTGAAGGAAGACGGAATCAACCTCTGCAGTGCCGCGTTTCTTCTTATTGCTTTCAACGTATTTATCGAAAGAGCCCAGAAGTATGGCTTCACGCGAGAAGACACCTTCAATTTCTTCCCACTTTGTAGAATACTCTTCGAAATTAAAATACATTATTCGTGCGGTAGAGGCTTTATCTTGTTTATGGGGAGGGATGCGGCAGTCATACACAGCAAATTCTTCAAAATCAGTAAGCACACTCAACGGCAGGCGGGCCGACCAGGCATAACTTCTTACCTGGAAAGCGGGATGAATATCTTCTTTTACATTAACACCCGGTTTTTTTGCTTCAACAAAAAACTTACGCGTCCCGCCGATACGGAAGCAGTAGTCGGGAGCTTCCCTCACGTCCCTGGTTTTTAACGAATATTCATGAATGACATCTTTATATGCTTCGGCGTATCCTCTTTTATTCTCTACATCCCAGCCCAGTGCTGTGAAAAAAGGATCGAGATATTCTCTGCGGAGCTGGGTTTCATTGTATGTGCCTGCTTTATAAAAATCCAGGTTGCGTGAAAAAGTATCTACCAGCTGTTTGATTTTATCGGGAACCCCCGCCATAAAGCAACCTTATAATTTGTTTTGCAGGTTTAAACATAAGCAGGGAAGAGGATTTACTCAAGGAAAAAGAATGTTAAACAGATTTCCCCCCTCCGTCTCCCCGTCCCTCCCTCCGATCTCCGACTTCCAACTTCCCTCCCTCTCTTCCCCCACTCCTTCCCTCCGTCACTCCTTCTCCCCCTCTCTCTCAGTCCCCCCTCTCCTTCTGACTCCTGATTTCTACCACCAACCCATCTCCTGCCACCGATCTCCCATCTCTGATTTCTGATCTCCGATCTCTAATCTCTGATTTCCGACTTCTGATTTCCGACCTCTCTCCCTCTCCCCTTCCCTTAGTCTCCCCCTCCCTCAGTCTCTCCGTCTCCCCCTCCCGCCCTCCGATCTCCACTTCCAACTTCTCTTTCTCTTCCCCTCACTCCTTCTCTCCGTCACTCCTTCTCCCCCTCCCTCAGTCTCTCAGTCTCCCCGTCCCGACTTCCGATTTCCGACCTCCTATCTCCAACCTCTCCCCCTTCCCCTTCCTTCCCTCGCGACGACAGATACTGCGAAAAGGCGCCCAAATACGTTACTTCAAGGGAGTGAATACGCTCTGAAAACGCACTGAATACGCACTGAATACGCTGTGAAAACGCTTGTAATACTGGATAAATATAACTATATTAGCACATCATTTATGGAGGATTTATGGCATTAGTAAATGGCACTGGAATAGGAGAGATTACAGGAAAACTTGGTCGGGTGGTTTATCGGCAAGTATACGGTAAAACAGTCGCCTATGAACGGTCTGAACACTATAAAGCAGCTAGTACCGTTGCAGCAAAGAAATTCAGGAAAAACTTCGGGATGTCGGTGAAATTAGCGCAGATACTGAATGCGGATCCGGTTATTAATGAGGTCTGGACCGCTGCAAAGATTAAAGGAGTTAATTCCAACCAGAGAATTATCAAAAATAATATTAAACTGATGGATTCCGGTTCATTAACCGATCGGAATAAAATAACTCCCGATGGACTGTTCCTTAAGGCTGAATCTGCAGCTCTGCAGAATGATGTACTTCATCTGTCCCTGGTTTGTCCTGCTGATAATAACCTGGTATTCCCTGCGAACTTATCGATACTTTATAATCTGGGACAAGCATATAATCCGCTTGTTTTAACCGAAACAAGAATTTCTGAGAGTTCTGCAGACGGACTATATGAACTTGATATTAAACCTGCTGCAAGTATCGTCCGGATATTAAATGAAAACCCCGATACTTTACTGTTCATTGCCCTGGTAAGTGAAACACCACGGAAAAAGAAAGCCTACTGGACAAGTACAGCATCTGTCAGGCTGACATAGCCATTGTAAAGCGCCTGCCCCGCTCCCAGTGGGAAACGCTTGCGGAATATGTAAAGCGAAACGCTGTTTCGCTTCCCAGCGGGGAAACGCCGTTTCGCTTAAAAAGCTCATAAGATTGTTCAGCAATTCAGACTATCCCGCCTCCCATTTCTCCAAACGGGACTGGTTAGCCTGAATTGCTTGATAAAACATCTCGTTATCAACCAGCTTATCTTCTTAATTTCTTATCCTGTTACCTTCTTCCCTTCTTAATTTCTTATCTTCTTATCTTCTTATCTTCTTCTCTTCTTATCTTCCCCTCCCCCCCTCTCCTTCTGACTCCTGATTTCTACCACCAACCCATCTCCTGCCTCCCAGCTATGTACAATTAATTATCGTATAACAAAATTATCCACCCTGATAGTTTTGGAAGGATCGGAAATGGATTCTAACTGATAACCGCTCGGACCAGCATTCAGCACATAAAGATGTCCGCTGTTATTAATTAAATCTGCTATAGTAGCTCTTACCCAAATATCGCCCGTAACAGTATACTTACGTTCGCCATAAACGATAGCCGTCCAATATGAAAAATCAATAACAGCATTGGTAATCAGTTCACCCTTACCTGCTTCTATACATTTATCGACTGCAGTTTTCAAATTCGGTGCACCCAGCGGAGTAAGAAGTATCTCGCCCCGTGAATCCTCACCGGTAAAGCGTCCCTCAATTTGCTTATACTTCCCTCCTATTTCAACATTTTTTGTAGAGATCAGCGTGAAGTCACCTACTCTCTGCGAGCAGCCATTAAATGCCGAAATAAAAATAACTGCCATACAAAATAAAATAATCCCGTTTTTCATAAGACCCTCCTCACTTTCGGTTTAATTTGAATTAATTTATGAACTCAAAATGATCAAAGAGTTTCTGCCGCAACTATACTCTCTTTTTACAGGACTTTTGTCAAAAAATTGTCAAAAATGAATAAATAGATTATCCGTGGCAGGATTGGCAGAAACCTGGCCTGGCAGGAGCTTTAGTTGACCTGGAATAGTAAATATTGAAAGGATGATGGCTTTAGCCATAGAGATAGAAACAGAAAATAAACGCTCCCCGATAGAACCCGCCAGTTGTTTATCATTTCAACTTGAGATGTTTTCTGTTAGAATTTCATAAATGAAATTCCTACGCTTTTCCGTACGGTAAACCGAAAGCGAAACGGCGTTTCGCTTTACAGATTTTAAGCCGAAAAGTGTTTGGCTTTACAGATATTTAAGCCGAACGGCGTTCGGCTTTACATGGTGCCCGATTCAGACTTTACCGCAGACTGCAATGGCCCGGGCAAGCATTTTTATTGATCGGTCAGGTTCAAATGGCAAAGTTTTATAAATCATATTTTTTAATTTGTTTTGCAGATCATTTGAAAGTGATGCAAGATAGCCTGGAGCCGGTCCCTGTCCGCTATAAAACGGATCCCAGAAATCGTTGAAATCCCTGAAGTGCGTTACAACATCCAGTTCAGCGACACGAACTTCGAACAAACCTGCTGATAAAAATGTTTCTTTCAAGGCGTCAGATCTGCAGATTGGAAAGCGGATTCCTTCATCGAGTTTGCTTGATTGAGGAGCAAGCAGGACAGCCGCATTCCAGAAATATCTGAGAAAATCCATCCTGCCGGAATAATCCCACACATAAGCTCCTATCCTTCCTCCGTCTCTGCTTACTCTCTTCATTTCCAGAAGCGCCTTTTCAGGATTCGGGAAAAAGTTCAGAGCCAGACCGGAGACCACAAGATCAACCGTTTGATTTTCAAATGGGAGATCATCTGCACTGCTAATGAAACAGCCGCAGCTGCCTTTCAGTCTTTCTTTAGTTTTTGTTAAGAACTTTTCTGAAGGATCAATGCAATCCAGGTGAGCAGGTTTACAGTTTTGCAGAATTGCTTCCGACAATGCACCTGTTCCGCAGCCTATATCAAGCCAGCTTAAAGACTGAGGAGGATCAAGCCATTTAAGAAACTCGCGGGCCATTAGCTTGCTCCATCTCCCCATATAATACTCATAGGAATCGGAGCTATCCCATTTATCTTTAAAATTTGTCATATCATTTTTTGGCAAATATAAGAGAAAATCTTGTCATCCGGTTTTCGGCTTAGCATTCACGGATGAGGTACCGGGGGATGCGAGGTGAGGTTCAGCCCTGAGAGCTGAACCCCAGAGACAGACTCATCAATCTTATTTTCCATTCAAAGAAGCTGCAGCTTGTAATGACTACCTGAGAACCGTCATTTTCCTGCTCTCAACATACCCTCCGGAGCTGAAAGTATAGATATAAATTCCGGAGGTAAGATTGGAAGCATCAAATTTTATTGAATAATCTCCTGCTTTCCGGTTCTGATTAACAAGTACGGCAGTTTCTCTGCCGAGTATATCATAGACTTTTAACGATACGAACCCATCCTTTTGAACAGAGTAATGAATTGTTGTAGCCGGGTTAAACGGGTTCGGGTAATTCTGGCTCAACCTGTATTCTGCCGGTCTTATTTTTTCATCTCTTTCAATTGCTGTAGTAGAATTCATACTTCTGAATATTCCGTTCCCCAGGGTTCCTGCAAATAAAAAGCCATCGGGACTGAACACCAGTTTCCTTACATCATGATTAAACAGACCGTCATTAAGTTCATTCCAGGAATCAGCATTATCGTGTGAAACAAAAACCCCGCCGAGTGTACCCGCATAAATATCTCCGATAGTGTTTACTGCAAGGGTACTGACCTCAACGCTCGTGAGTCCATTTGATACTTCCGCCCAGGTATCGCCATTATCGGTGCTCTTAAAAATTCCTCCGCCCATACCCATCAAAGTTATGGTAGCTGCATAGATATCGCCTTCACTATTCCCGGCAAGATCCATAACCATTACAGAAGTCAGACCGTTATTGATCAAAGTCCATGTTGCACCGTCGTCAGTCGACCTGTATATATTTTCATTACATCCTGTATTACCGACAAAAATATCGTCATCTGAATTAATGAATAAAGAATTAGCTGCCTGGCAAATCATATTTACAGTGTCTGCTGTCCAGGTATCCCCGTTATCAGTGGAACTATAAACCCCCGACTGATTACACGCCGCAAAAAGTTTACCTGCTGAATTTACAGCAAGGTCATTTACCAGTAATTCAGGAAGTCCGTCATTAATCAAAGTCCAGCTCTCGCCATAATCCGTAGATCTGTAAACTCCATCATTATTATTGATGCCGGTTGAAACAAAAAGAATCCCATCGGCATTTACCTCAGCGGACTTTACAAAAGATGAAGGCAGATTATTTAAATTTATCCAGGTACCGCCCTGATCAGAGGATTTAAACAGACCTGATCCCGATGCGGCCGCATAAATGTTTTGATCCCCCGGATTATAGACGATGTCGTTTATTTCCGTTGCCGAAATTCCATTTATTTTCTGAACCCAGTTATCGCCGTTATCTGTTGAACGGTACACGCCGCCGCCCTGAAAATCGCCTGCGAAGATATCATTGTTTGAATTGACGGCAAGCGCCACGGAAAATAAAGAAGTCAGTCCGCTGCTGCTGGAAGTCCAGCTATCGCCCTCGTCGGTCGATTTGAATACGCCGTCTCCGTAGCTGCCGGCGTACAAAGTACCGTTTGAATTCAGGGCCAGGGCATTTATATTATTTGAGGTGGTTAAGTCCATTAGTTATCACCGTCCAGCTCACCCCGTTATCAGTAGACCGCACAATTCCCGTTACCAATCCGAACGAATCCATTCCCGCAAAAATAACACCGGAGGAATTGATAGTCATCGAAATTGCAACGGGGCTGTTCAGCGTACCGTTTGATTCAACCCAGGTATCACCGTCATCGGTAGACCGGAATATACTTCCGCCCGATTCAAAGGATAAAGATCCTGCAAAAACATCATCATCAGAATTAACAGCCAGGCACTGAACATACAGCTTATCGCCAAGACCATTATTTATCTGCGTCCAGCTCTGGCCGTCATCAGTCGACCGGAAGACCCCGCCATCGAATGTGCCGGCAAAAATATTTCCCGAAGAATTAAAAGCAAGACAGATTATATCCGTGCTTGTCAGTCCGCTGCTTAAAGTTTCCCAGCTTTCACCATTATCGGTAGATACACTTAGTCCTTGCTGTGTACCGGCAAAGACGCTGCCATCAGGGGCAACGGCCACAACATTTACCAGCGGGGAAACAAGTCCGTTCACCTTAGACGCCCACGATTCTCCATTATCATTTGAGAAGAATACTCCGCCGTTTTTACTTCCCGCAAAGATCTCATTGTTTGAATTTACCGCGATAGAATAGACTCCCCCGCCGTACGGTCCGTTTGCCGGTTCCCAGAAGTCCTGCGAATAGGCGCTGCTGTTTATAATCAGGACACAAATGAAACAGAAACCCGGTAATAAAGCTTTCATTTTTCACCTGCCGTTAAGTTTGGATATTATATAAGGATTATGATTTGATTACTTACTTAAATTTTAATGACTGCGAAAAAATATTAATACAATCCGGATTTAATATATGAATTGTTTCAATGAGATTTAATGAAATCGGGAGGTTACAACGGAGGGAAGCATCGGCAGGGATGGGAATACAGGATTTTACATCCCGGCGCCTTTGCAGTAGTATAACAAAGCAGGAGGTTTTAGGTCTTTTCATACGTTTCCTGCTGCAAAGACGCAGAGGTGCTAAGGGATGCCTGCCGGAGTTTTTCGCTTCGAACATCCGGCTTATAATCAAAACTCACATCCCGATTCTCACTGCACCACAATCTTGCCTGACATTGTACTTTGATGAATCCTGCAGTAGTAATTATAAGTTCCCGCAGTGGTAAATGTATAGCTGAACATACCGCCGGAACCGAGTGTACCGCTGTCGAATAAACCATCGGGATTCCCGGCTGTACCGCTAGTTACAGTATGATTAAATGAATCTTTATTCACCCATGTAATTTTGGTACCAGCAGCAATAGTTTTGTTTTTTACATTAAAGTTTGTATTCTGCATCCAAACCTGGTCATCCGGGGGAGTAGAAGAGCCGCCGTTATTATAATCAGTGGCATTATCCTTACACCCCGCCGTAACCAGGGCAATCAATACCAGTAATAAAACTGAAAAAAACAGGCCGAAATAAATCTTTCTATAAATCATTCGTTAACCCTATCTGTTATTTGATAAATATTTTATTAGATTAAAGCCTAGTATTCACAGATGATTAAAAATGACAGGACACTCCCTTGATGGGTTTATCATGAGTGTCCCCTTTCATACAGTTCGATTACTTATGTGTTTATTCGCTGTACATGTAAACTTTTTTCAAAAGTGATACATCAGTGAAGAAAACATTTTCCGCTGTTATCGTTAAGTACAATCTATCCTCCGGGAAACAACTGTTTCTCACCTGAGAGCTTGATTTCACGTAACAATCATTCATTATTCTATCAAAAAGAAAGGAGCAGTAAAATGCCGCTATTCATGGATGTTCATAAAGGCGTCGACGGATTAACCGCCGATGCAGTAGAACATGCGCATCAATTGGATCTGAAGAAACAGGATGAACATGGCGTCAAATATCTGAAATACTGGTTTAATGAGAAGGACGGCACAGTGTTCTGTCTTTCCGAAGCACCAAACAAAGAAGCCGCGCTTAAAGTACACCAGGAAGCACACGGGTTGATGCCGCAGGAAATCATCGAAGTTAAAGAAGGATCCTGAGCATTATAAACGTCCCCGGGCATGATAAAATAATTTTCATCCCGGGGATTTTTGTTTTCTTAATGAGAAAAAAAAGATTAACTCCATCCGCAGAAGCAGTAACCGGTCATAACTGATATTAATTAAATACAATAGCAAAAACAGATTTAAAAGAAGAATAAAAGAAAAATGTACAACATTAAAATTGTCCTGTTAATTACGATGCTGTTCCTGTGTTTTACGAGCACTTATTCCCAATGGGTAAGAGTAGATGAAATACCGCCGGAAGCAATTGAGGCACTGGCAGTAAATAACGGAAGCATCTATGCAGCTTCATTCTCAAATAAAATATATAGAAGCGATGATAACGGAGATACATGGGACACGCTGGCTGTAGATAATAAATCGATAAACATAACATCACTATATTTTTTCAATAGTAATATTTATGCGGGCACTTTCAGAGCGGGAGTATATTCGAGTTCAGATAACGGAAGTACATGGCAAACGGAAATTTCCTCTCCGGTATCGGTATCGTCATTCGCGGTTAAAGAGAATATTCTGTACGCATCCACTTTAGGGAACGGGACTGCAGTGCTTGATACTGACACAGGGAGCTGGTCACCTTTAAATGATTCATTACCTGATTATTCTGCTAATGTGCAGAGAATAATCAGTTCGCAGAATTTTCTGATCATAGCTGCAGGAGCAAACGGAACTTTTTACAAATATGATTTTGCAAACGACTTCTGGGCGGAAGGATTTTATTATGGCTTTCTTCGTCCCGGACTAATTATAGACAACCTTTCAAACATCGGCGATACAGTTTATGCAGTGAACGGCAGAAGAATCATCAGGAGCAGCGATGCAGGAGAAAGCTGGTTGGATGATAATACCGGGGCACATAATGGTACATACCGTAATATATATGCCGGCCTGAACAACCTGTATACACTTACAAACATCCTTCCGGAAGGAATCTGGATCCAAAAAAGAAATAAAGCTGGCGCTGCAGGCACCACCTGGGCGGAGGAGGAAGAATTCCTGCCCGACGGATTTGCATACGATATATTAGAATACGGCGGCAGGATTTTTTTAGCAAAACAAGACGGCTTATATTTAAAGCAGACGATAACCGGTATTAAAGACCACGGAAACGCCAATGCGGGTCCTGCGGGATACAGTCTCAGCCAGAACTATCCAAATCCGTTCAACCCTGCAACCATAATAGATTATAATATCCCTGCGAATATGTTTGTGAGTCTGAAGGTTTATGACGTACTGGGGAGGCAGGTGGCAGTTTTAGTAAATGAATACAAACCGGCAGGAAACCATAAAGCGGCATTTAACGGGGACGGCCTATCAAGCGGGATTTATTACTACAAACTGGAATCCGGCACCGGGAGTCTTGTGAAGAAAATGGTGCTGAGCAAGTGATGCCGCCGGAGCGGAACGTTAAAACGGAAAAAAGATGATGGTCAAATATGAATGAAACAGCCCGAAATGAAATAGATGAAGTTATAACATCCTATTACACGGTGTTTGACAACAGGGATGGCAGAACACCGGATATTGAGAGACTGGAAAATATATTTTACCCGGGAGCAATAATCACAAAAAGAACCGGGAATAAAATTGAAGTAATGACCGTAAGAGAATTTATGCTTCCGAGAAAGGAACTACTTACCAGCGGCAGCCTGGCTGAATTCAATGAATGGGAAACCGAAAGTGCGACAATAATAAATAACGGAATCGCATCCAGGACAAGCAAGTATGAAAAGAAAGGGATGCTAAACGGGGAACAATTCACCGATAAAGGGACAAAGCATTTTCAATTATTATTTGCAGATGGATGGAAGATAATATCGCTGCTATGGGAAGATGAGATTTGATCCTCTAAATATCATAGATCCTTGTAGAGGATCAACTATTGCAGCCAAACCATATCTTTTAATATCACAGATGCTCCCCAACCCATCGGTTGGTAAACTCGAAATGACCTTTTCACCCCGGAGCGCAATTATTTCTCTGTGAGATCAGGCCGGCTAATTATTTAATCAGCGTCATTTTTTTCGATAATGTAAAGCTATTAGTTTTAATACTGTAAATATAAACACCTGAAGCCAGGTTCTGAGCATTAAACCGGACTTCATATTCACCTGCATCCAGGCTGCCGTTAACAAGTGATGCAACTTCTCTCCCCAGGATATTATAAACCTTTATTTCAACATTGTCTCTTTTGGGAAGCGAGAAATTAATAGTAGTAACAGGGTTAAAGGGATTAGGATAATTCTGTTCAAGTCTGTACGTCAGAACTTTTGGATTTTCTTCTTCAACTCCCGTTATTAATTTTACTGAGTCAGTCCAGAATACCCAATAATCGCTTGTCAGCTCAACCTTAAAGTTGAAATAGCCGGGAAACAACGAATCAATCTGACCGATTATGAGCCATCCATTCGATCCTTGAGATACCAGCGGCGGCAAAGTCTGTATAGCCCAGGTTGACGGATTAATAGCGGAAACCCAGGGATCATCACATATAAGCTTTCCTATTACGTTATGAATGGCAGAATCACCTTTATTCGTTATAAAGGGTCTGCAATAATAATAGCCTAAATTCATTATATACACAATACTGTCCAATACTACAGGACCAGCAGTTGTAATTCTGTCTGCGTTTGAAACTTTATATTCATTTGAAGAGGTTTGATCAAAAACCGTGACTCCAATTTTGTAGAATCCTTCTGCCGGCGGAACATCGAATATTCCAGTCCATTCTTCTCCATATGTTTTTACGGTTTGTTTATTGAGATCTACAGAATCTACAAGCATACCGTCAACTGTACTCAGATAAGCGCGTGCTGAAACCTGGTGAGAGTTTGGGTTTTCAATAACTGTTGAAAGATGAACGGTATCTTCAAGAGCTGAATAATATTTCAGATCAGTACTTATCGTGTGCGGATATACTAAATTATTCATCCAATCAAGTGCCGTATTCACTACGTCATCCTCACCATTCGCCACGCCTTCCGGTGTTAGCCATACTTCCTGAAGGAATGGATATTCCTGTCCCCATAAAGGAACATTAGGCGAATAATGATCAACTGTTGTTAAATTCGGACATTGTAAAGCATACCCGGGCAGTGAGGGTTGGGGATCAGGAACAGCACTATAAATTGCTGCGGGGGAGCGGCCAAACATCTTTGCATTTGGTATATAAGAAAACTGCCAAGAAGAATAATCACCCATGCTGCCGCAATTCGGACCCAGCAGGACAGCTACCGGCCGGTCATAGTATGTACCAATATCACCGGGTATTTCTCCGCTAAACCAACCCTGAGTTGTCGGACAAATGGAGAATAGATCACCGGGATTACATCTTTCCCTAAAATCCAATGTCGAAGTCGGATAATTGATTAATCGGCTGATGCCAGCATTCAGACCATAACTACCGCCCCAGTCCACTCTGATATCAATTATCAATCCATCGGTCTGCATTAATGCCTGTACTGCTTCGTCAAATTCAGAACTGACTCCCTGATATACATGGTGATAAACATAAATATAGCCAATATTTGTTCCATCTATTATTCCGTAAGTAACCGCACCATGGTCCTCAAAAAACCCCAGAGGCATAGGCACGCCGGGAACCGGAATTTGTTCATTATTAATTATGTAGGATGGGGCTTCAAGATTCACCATCGAATCAAGGGGCAGATGTTCTACCTGACCGGTTGAATATTTTTTAACATCAATTGTATCGAATAAATGCCAGCTTTCACCGGCAGACCAGAGGAGTGCTCTTTTGTAGGCGCTCGGTGCTGCTGCTGCCCATAAAGTATTAGGCACTCCGCCGGAAATTAATTCCCTGACAATCTGTGACCAGGCAACTCCCTCATATCCCAATATAATATCACCCGGGACTAAACCAAGCGGATGATTCGGGACAACTTTATAAACCAGCAAAGAACTATCCGCCAATGGCGATAGTCCGGCGCCGAAATGATTTATAAAGCCGCCGCCATCAACAAGTAAAGGTATTCCCGGATCCAGCGGAGTATTTAAAATTATGTTATCATAAGCATAAGCGTGAGCATCCAGCATCCCAAGTGAAAGATTTTTAAGGATTGCTGCAAAACCTCCTCGGCTAGTGGAATCATTGATTTGTGATCTTAGTGAAGAAGCTAATGAATCCCAATTGATTGGATTCCAGAGAAAGGTAGCATTATGTGCACGCGCAAATTCCTGGTAATAATCAAACGCAGCGAGCTTATCGGAGAGAGATCCGCCTGGTCCCCAGGTAGAATCTATAATCCATTGCCAATCAGCTTTCCGATCATAGAAAGAGGGATGCAATGATGCAGCTGCCCGTCCGGGAGTATGCGGGGGATTATGCGGCCTTTCAAGTATGATCTCATTTGTCTGTCCGGGGATATTTCCCTGAGCAAACCATACCGGCGATATCAGCAAAAAGAAAAACAAGGATTGTAGAAATGATTTCATAGCAAGCCTCCTACTGAAATAATAAAAGATTACAGCAGTCTGCTTCGGGAGAGTAATCGATATGTTTTATCAGCAAGGAACAGTAATCCAGCCCTGGTTTCTCACCCTCCGGGAGTAGAGAAAATTACTTAAAAGAATTTGCAATAAATATTTGATATATGCAACTAATTAGCCTGATAATTTATTTGCTGCCGGAAATGATCCGATGCGGCGGAACTTCAAGGGCAGTTTGGATTTTGTATTGTATGGTATGGTTAAAGTTCTCATTAACTGTCTGCTTTAGGGTCTGTTGTACAACTATCTGATTATGTATAAAACCAGGAACTGCTGAATAAAGAAGTATTCCCGGGAATTGAAGCAAAGAAAATTCCGGGTTATCGCTCAGAGCGGTCCTGCCGGGCTATGAATATTTCAGTCTTTCCACCAATTGTCTATATCAGCGTTCTCAAATTTTATGGGGCCAAATACTTCACCGTTCCGGTTTACAATGCCTTTGTCTCCGGCACTGAGTGTAATTGTACTATCATTTACAGTACACGTCAGATCAACCAGGCCTTCCATGACAATTACCAGAGTATTTCCCAGGGAGTCTACATCCATTGTAAATTCTGTTCCACGTATACCGCAAACGGCAGTTGGGGTTCTAATCTGAGTTCTTATTTTAATCAGATTCATCAGAGATTTTGTCTTACCTACAACATTATCATATGCTTCATTGTATGCTTCGTTACCCTCTGCAATTTTCTCAGTGACCATATTATTAACACTATACAATTTGCCATTTATCAGTTTCGGAACACTTTCACCTTCTCCATTTTTAACAATTGTTAAAGCAGACCGCTGACCTAATAATACATCCTCCCCACCCTTCTCAAATGAATAATGCAATTTAACATTACTGGCAGCACCCGTTGCAATCCAGTCGCCCGCCTCCAGATCAACTGATTGATTTTCTGACAACTGTACTATCTTACCATCAGACTTCAGTATTTTCACCTCTCCCTTGAATGAAGTGATTTTACAATTAAATTTTACAGATGCATTCAATTTTTTTTCATCATCGAGTCCTTTATAATTCAATTCCCCGCTGCCTTCCAGCTTTTTGTAATCTTTCATCATCTTATCATGCTCGGCCTTTGCCAATGAGTCGTTGTATTTTTTAAGTAATGCCTGTTTTACAGCAAGCTGCTTGATTCTATTTTGTTTCTCTGCTTCGATTTTTTTTATTTCTTCAGCTGATTTTGCATCATCTGAACCGGAAGAAGAAAATACCGATTTTAGAAATGATTGGAAGATAGTTCCCATTATTTCCTGTTCCATGGTATAACCGGCCGAACCGGAATTTGAATTGGCAGACGGATTATAATATTTACAGGTCGTTTTATGATTGCCATTCATTCCGCCGCAGATCACACATTGTGCACCGGAAACAGACTGGGCATAAACAGGGTTAATGACCGCAGTGAAGAACATAAATAATAAACCCGCTATCAGTAAGGAAAAGGATGTTTTCATAATTTATTTTCCTATTTTACTTTTATCATCAATGGAATAACAGACTTAACAATTAATATCAAATCGAATTGTCCTCAAATTATTTGTATAGGCCTTTTTCAATTACAGCTTCCCATTCATATATCTTGTCCTGTGCCTTTCGGGCATCTTCTGCCCCGGGGACAAGCATCAGGTATTTTTTCATATAATAAATGGCCTCGTAAAATTTACTTACAGTTGCTGATAACAAGGCCAGATTATAGTAGGCTGCAGGATAAGAAGTTTGATCTATGTCAGTTGCTTTAATATACAATTCAATTGCTGCATTGTATGCTTTCTGTTCATTGAATGAATTCGCCTGTACAATATATTTTCTTTGTTCTTCGGAAACCGATGGTTTCAATGTCAATTCTCTATACTGTGCCGCAACCGGTTCAAAAAGAATAAGCTGCGGAGTATACAGCTTTTCCATTTTATCTTTCCAAATTGATCTTCCTATGAAAGATAAATTACAGAATAGTTTCGCCCCATAGGCTGAATTTTCGTACTTAATGAGAAATTCTTCAATTTTTGCACTTGTTTCAAGAGTATCACTGCCACTCGTAGTATTGGAATTCGAAAGACTATAAGCATCCAATTTTGAAAAATAAAATATTGTTAATTCTTCTCCACGTCTGAATTCAATTCTATCGTCAAACACAAAAATGTTTTCCTGAGTACCCCAGGTAGTATAGCTCCCGGTAATTTTATCCGATTTAGAAACTGTTGCTTCGTTCTTTAGCAGTTTAGAAATTTCGGCTATTGCCTTATTGATTTCATCGGTCTGTGCATTTGCCGTTGCAGGTAAAAGCATAACTGCCAATAATGATATTAAACTGATATACTTCATAATATTTTTATTTTTAGTTAACAATCTGCACTTCCCATAAATAGATTTTATCCTGAGCGCCCCGGGCATCAGCCGCATCCGGTTCAAGCATCAGGTATTTTTTCATATAATAAACGGCTGCATCGAACTTATTTAACTGAGCGTAAAGCAATGCCAGGTTTGAATAGGCGGCAGGATAAGCGGTTTGATCCGATTTTATAGCTTTAATATACAATTCAATGGCTTTACCGTACAGCCTCTGTTCGTTGAAACCATTAGCTTGAACAATATATCTCCGCTGCTCTTCTGAAATGAGCGGTTTTTCCAATAGTGCACGATATTTATCAGCTATTGGCCTAAATGAATTAATCTCTTTATATCGTTTTTTATTAAAATTGGCCAGAGCTGATAATATATCCTGCACCAAGACTTTGTTCTGTTCTTCTTCGGCTGTAAAGCCTATATAAAAATCATTGCAAGCAATCCCCGGATCATCATCTGCCGTATATTCAATAGGATAATCAATTATATCCAAAAAATAAATAATCGCATTTTCCTGGCCGTGTTTTAATTCCAACCGGTCATCAAAAACAGAAACGTCATTTTCAGAACAATAATAGTGCCCCTTATCCGGTTGTGAACGTTCAAACTTATACACACTTGACGGGTTTCCGAATAGTTCATCAAAATCTGATTTTAATTTATTTTTCAAAACTGTAGTGTCCGGGTCATTCGCTGTCTGAGCCGTTGTTATGGCAGTAAAAATCACAAGGGCGAACAGGGACAATAACCACACGATTTTCATGATTTCTTCAATTAGATTAGTCAATATTCATTTCCCATTCATAAATTTTATCCTGACCTTTGCGGGCATCTTCTGCTTCAGGAACAAGCATCAGGTATTTTTTCATATTAAATACTGCATACCTATATTTTTTAAGCTGCGCTGATATTAATGCCATATTATAATAAGCGGAAGGATAAGAAGAAGGATCAATCTTTACTGCTTTTTCATATAATGCCAGTGCTTCAGTATATTTTTTTTCATCATTCCGGACATTAGCCTGAACTAAAAACTTTCGTTGTTCCTCTGTTATTGATGGTTTCTCAGGCATCTCACGGAATTTTTGGGAAAGAATTCGAAAGTCTTCAAGTTCTCTTAATCTTTTTTCAATTAATTGTTTGTCATTTTCTTCAAAATATTCTTTTTGATATTGGTTAAATAATCCGAATAGTTCATCTGTCTGCACATTTATCGACGCTGTGCTTTCTTCATCTTCTTCACCTGGGAAGGGGCCCATAATCAGCAGGACTTTACCAACCCAGATATTTCTTTTAGGTGGGTCGTAGGAAGCGTTGAAATTAATATTAAAACTATTGTTTATTAAATTGACTGACCGAACACCCAACTCATTAAAATTAAATACCAAACAATTATTTTCTATTTTTATATTGTCATCCTTCATTAAACCATACTGACTATATTGACCAGTTCCATCTTCATCATACCAATACTCCCACCGCAATCCATGAAGCTTTGATAGAATTTCTGACTCCAAAGAATCCAGTAAGCCAGGTTCAGTATTCTGAGCAGGAGTGTTTATATAAAAAACTGTAAACGATGTTAGCAAGAACAGATATAATGGTTTCATAATTGGTTTATTGTAAATTTAATTCCCACTCATAAATTTTATCCTGACCTTTGCGGGCATCTTCTGCTTCAGGAGCAAGCATCAGGTATTTTTTCATATTAAATACTGCATACTTATATTTTTTAAGCTGTCGCTGATATTAATGCCATATTATAATAAGCGGAAGGATAAGAAGAAGGATCAATCCTTACTGCTTTTTCATATAATGCCAGTGCTTCAGTATATTTTTTTTCATCATTCCGGACATTAGCCTGAACTAAAAACTTTCGCTGTTCCTCTGTTATTGCTGGTTTCTCAGGCATCTCACGGAATTTTTGAGAAAGAATCTGAAAGTCTTCAAGTTCTCTTATTCTTTTTTCAATCAATTGTTTGTCATTTTCTTCAATATATTCTTTTTGATATTGGTTAAATAATCCGAATAGTTCATCTGTCTGCACATTTACCGAGTCTGTTTTTTCTTCATCTTCATCTTCTTCATCCGGGAATGGGCCTTTAATCATCAGAACTTTACTAACCCAGATATTTTTTTCAGGGGGGTCGACATAATCATCAATATTAATTTTAAAACTATTCTCTATTAAATTGACTGACCGAACACCCAAATCTTTAAAATTAAAGACCAAACAATTATTTACAATTTTCACATTGTCATTCATCTTTCTTCTAAGCGCACCAGTTCCATCATCATCATACCAATAATCCCACTGCACTTCATTAAACTTTGACAGAATTTCTGACTCCAAAGAATCCAGTAATCCAGGTTCAGTATTCTGAGCAGTAGTATTTATGCAAAAAGCCGTAAGTAATGTTAACAAGATCAGACAGGATGGTTTCATAAGATTTAGTTCCCGCGTGTTTATCCGCCCAAATAGCGATATAAGCACTATTGTTTATGTATTTCTTTTCTGATTCACATCAAAAAATATTACAAGGAATTTGTAAACACACAGTTTTTCCGGAGATTCTTCGAGGGGTCCCTTATAGTAACTAAATTTGCAGCATCTCCCCAGATATCTTAGTATTTATAAATGTAAATTAGACTAAATTATTGCAACTAACAATAAGAATATTAGTTTCCGGGAGAATCAGGGGCTGAGGCTCAGAGGATATCAAATATCAAAAGTAAAGAAGATTTCTCAGTCGTCCCGGTGAAGTATTGAACTGAAAATACCGGGACTCCTTCGAAATGACAAGTTTAGTATGAGGGGGTATGCATGTCGACAACCTGAGCTACGCGACGTATTACGAGGGACTCCACTGCTTTAATAGATAAATTTCGAGGTTCAGGAGGTTGTGCCCATTTTGTGCCTAAGTACCTTTCATCTTCGAATTTCTCATTTCTTTATTGATTCTTGTACATTATTTCACTATGTTCACAGTTAGTGTACAAGGCTAAATAGTGTACGGAAAATGATAATGAATAAAAAAAGAAAAATATTAAATAAAGCATTAACACAGTTTGAAAAACTAACAGAATTAAAAGCTGAAACTGAGTGGAATGTTGGAAATAACGACAAAGGAATTGATGCTATAATTACAATTCCTAAACTGAAGTTCAAACTGAATGCAGAAGTGAAGCTTAATCTGACAAATCAGATGATAGGCGGGATTGTTCATAGGTTGAATGATTTGGATGCAGAGGATAAAGTGATATTAATTACCCGTTATGTCACTCCTCAATTAGCAGATCGTCTAAAGGAATTAAAAGTGTTTTTCCTGGATACTGCAGGCAACATGTATATAAATATTCCTGATATGCTTCTTTTTGTTAAAGGTAATAAAACAAAGATGCCGCTCCCGGAAGAAAAACCTGTGAGAGCTTTCCAGCCGGCAGGTTTACAATTGATTTATGCATTACTATGTAATCCCGGACTCGAGAATAAACCATACAGGACGATGGCTGAGAAAGCAAACATTGCCAATGGCGCGGTTGCACTTGCTTTTAAAGATTTGAAGAAACTTCAATATCTGGTGGATACGGGAGAAAAAGGTAGAAAGCTTAAAAATAAGAAAGAACTATTGCAGCGATGGGTGAATCATTATACTGAGTTACTTCGACCAAAATTATTTGAAGGCAGGTATAAGGTTGAAGATAAAGACTGGTGGAAAAACCAGGATATAACAAAATATAATGCCCAATTAGGTGGTGAAACAGCAGCTGCGCTGCTTACAAAATACCTAAAACCGGAAGATCACACTATATACATAAACGATAATAAGGGAAAAATAATTCTTCAATTAAGGCTAAAAAACGATCCCAAAGGGAATGTGGAATTGCTTAAGAGGTTTTGGAACTTTAATGATACAAATAAGAAGAAGAATATCGTTAATCCAATTTTAGTCTATGCTGATCTTCTCGCTTCAGGAAACAACAGAAACATAGAAACCGCAAAAATCATATATGAACAGGAAATCATTCAATATATCCGGGAAGATTGATAAATATAGTCTGGAAATTATAAGTTCAGTAGAAATAGTTGCAAACTCTCTTGGTATCCCCTTCTTTATAATAGGTGCTACAGCAAGAGACATTATGCTTGAACATATATATAATAAGCCAGTTTATCGTGCGACGAATGATATTGATCTGGGTATCAGAATCCACGATTGGACAGAATTTAATAAACTTAGTACCGCCTTAATTGAAGATGACAGATTTACCGGGGATGGGAGAATTGAACATCGCTTTTATTTTGAAAATATATATCCTATAGATATTGTCCCTTTTGGAGACATTGCAACTGCTTCCGGAACTTTCGAATGGCCCAAAGAAAAAAAGACTTTTACCATCATTGGCTTTGAAGAAGCTTATAAAAATTCAGATCTTGTAACCTTACGGGAAAAACCTTTATTAACAGTCAACTTTGCAACTGCTGAATCATTAACCCTGCTTAAAATCATATCCTGGGATGAAAAATATCCGAATCGGTCGAGAGATGCTATTGATATTGCACTAATTATTGAGACTTATCTGGAAGCAGGGAATGTGCAGCGATTATCGGAGAGTGAATCAGATCTTGTCGATGATGAATTCGATTTTAATTTTACCGGTGCCCGGCTGCTTGGACGGGATATTGCGGCTGTATTTACTAAACAGGCTATAGATCATATAGTAAATATTCTTAACAAGAAAACCGATAGATTCGTACAAGATATGGTCAATGAAAAAAAGTTCAGGGATGAGAAATATTTTGAATATTATAAGAAATTAATTGAATCTCTAAAGACCGGAATTTTGGAAAGGTCAGGAAAGTAGATTCATTTATGTCTCAAATCCTTCTATTTATTATTTTAGCATAGATGAATGAATATCCTGCCTGAGCGTCGCCTGAGCGGGATCTCCGTTTCAATCCGAATTGGTCCCTCCGGTTTTCACTTTATCATTGTCAAAAGCATCTTTGCCCTGGTAGTCGCAGTTAGTCCGTGGGGCACATTAGCCGGCAGTACAATCAGCTCACCAGCCATAACGGTATAAGGATTTCCGTCAATCCTAATCTCCATCTCACCATCGGTTATGTTAACAAGTGCTTCATACGGAGAAGTATGTTCGGAGAGCTGTTCACCTTTATCAAAAGCAAACAAAGTCACATTACCGTTAGGTTTTTTTAATATCTGCTTACTTACAATCGTACCATCCTGATAATCGACAGCATCGGCAAGAACAATTTTTTTAATAGTATCAGTCATTTTTCTGTTTTTCCTTATTCTTCATAAAAACTTCAATAACCATATCAAAGATAATCTATCAATTGGTACAGGACATTGACTTAAATCAGTTTTTCCCCGATTAACAAAATAATATTTGTGAGGACGCCGGGGTGAGATTTTTATGTCCGTATTAGTTCCTCTGTTGCATCTTCAAGGTCCGACGCCATTATCATCCACTATAGAACCTCTTTTATCGCCCGGCGACTGTACGATTGAAGCTACGAAATGAATCTCAGGTCAGGAGACCTGAGCTACGTCAAATTGTCAGGTCGGGAGACCTGAGCTACGCCATTTCTATGAGGTACGAGTATCAGGGCGGGAGAGCTGAACTACGGGAGTTTATAAAATTCACAGAAATAAATTATTTATATTATGAATATAGTTTTTCTATAATTACAGCGGGAGAAAATCACCATGCCTATTTTTACAATGTTTTCTAAAGCCGGAAAATTATTTAATGCCCGGAAATTGAACATCCTCTATTTTATAATTTCTGTGATTATACTATTACCGAGTAATAATTACGCACAGACATTTGACCTGGTTACGCAGGGAGCAATAGTAAATGACGGCGGATGGAATTACGGCTGTGCATGGGGAGATTATGATAATGACGGCAATGAAGATCTTTTTGCTGTTAATAATCAATCGGACAACAAAAACAATTTCCTTTATAAAAATTCGGGCGACGGAACATTTGAAAAAATCACTCAAGGTCCTCTCGTAAATGACGGCGGAAGTTCTTACGGATGCAGCTGGGGTGATTACGATAATGACGGACACATCGATTTGTTTGTCTGCAATTATAACGAGAATAACTTCCTTTATCATAATAATGGCGACGGATCTTTTACAAAGATTACAGCAGGAGCTATTGTATCAGACGGCGGATCATCAACCTGTCCGGCCTGGGCCGATTATGATAACGACGGATTTCTGGATTTGTACGTATGCAATCGTACCAGCGCTAATTTTTTGTATCATAACAACGGGAACGGCACCTTCACAAGAATACTTACCGGAACAATTGTTACAGAAAATAAAAATTCAAGTGCCTGTGCCTGGGGTGATTATGATAATAACGGTTATCCCGATATGTATGTAGCAAATTCAGGTCCTGCCAATAATTCATTATTCCACAACAACCAGGATGGAACTTTTACACAAATCACCGGGGATCCGTGTGTATCTGACCTGGAACATTTTAACTCCGTTACATGGGCCGATTATGATAATGACGGCTTCCTGGACCTATTAACGGTACCCGGAATCCTCACTTACACTTCATTTGATGTTTATCTTTATCATAATAACGGCAACGGAGCATTCACCAGGGTGACCGGACTTCCCCATAGCGGAATTAATACCGGCGGCGGAAGCGGAATGATCGACGCGGATAATGACGGTGACCTGGATATTTTTGCAAGTGCTTATGACGGAAATAATTTACTTCTGTTAAATGACGGGACCGGAAATTTTAGTCAGGTTACCACAGGCACCCTGATAGCAAACGGTAATTATAATGAAGGCGACAGCTGGGCAGATTACGATAAGGACGGCGACCTTGATCTTTTTATCGCTGTGAATAATTATTTCGGCGGCAATAACAAGCTCTTCCTGAACAATGGAAACAGCTGCAGCTGGCTCGGTGTTAAATGCACAGGTACCGGCTCCAACCGTCAGGGCATCGGAGCAGTTATCAAAGCTGCTGCGGTAATAAACGGGCAGCAGGTCAGTCAGACAAGAGTAATATCAACACAGACAGGAGGCGGCACATCAAGTCAGAATTCGATCATTGCACATTTTGGTTTTGGAGATGCATCAGCGATTGATACTATTTCGATTAATTGGCCTGACGGCGTTGAAGATAAATTTTATAATGTTAGTGTAAACCAGATCCTTTCAGTGCAGGAGGGAGAAACCGTGCCGGTAGAATTAGTAAGATTTACAGCGGCTGCCTGTGAAGCCGGCGTGGTGTTAAACTGGGAAACGGCAACAGAAACAAATAATAAGGGATTCGATATTGAAAGAAGAGCAAACAGTTCACAGCTTTCAGGCAGGTGGGAGAAAATCGGATTTGCCGGCGGAGCCGGTACAGTTACCGAGCCAAAGGTTTATTCTTTTACTGATAAAAATATTTCGGGCGGTAATTATTCTTACCGCTTAAAGCAGATTGATTTTGATGGCTCATACGAATATTCAAAAGAAGCTGAAGTTAACGTAAATAATCCTACGGAGTTTTCATTAAGTCAGAATTACCCGAATCCCTTTAACCCGGCAACGACGATCAGATACAGCATACCGGAAGACGGAAATATAAAACTGAAAGTATATAATTCCTTAGGACAGCAGAAAGCCGAATTAATAAACGGATTTGTTAGAGCAGGCAGTCACGAAGTTAAATTTGATGCTTCGGGGCTTGCAAGCGGCGTTTATTTCTACAAAATAGAATCAGGCAATGAAGTGATCATTAAGAAGCTTACGCT
>CAWETK010000007.1:0-177104 GCA_963811905.1 uncultured Ignavibacteria bacterium | reverse complement strand
AAAGAGGAATCCAAGGAATCCGAGGATGGAAAATATCCACATTCCGGGATTATAGCCCTGGGGATGCGCTGCACTTGCTCCTGCATAATCGTTCGTTGCTCCAATCAATACAGGGAATATCATCATACCAATCTGCTGTATAAGCGTCATAAGGGCATAGCCGGAGCCAAGCCTGTTTTCTTTAACGATATAAGCTACGGCAGGCCACATAACGGCTGGTATTAGGGAAAATGCTACCCCCATCATAATTACAGGGACGTAGAGAGAAACGCTGCTGTAAGCCATCAGCAGGTAGACAGGCATCAGTAAAATTGAACCTACCATCATGAGTGTGGCACGTTTACCGATAAAATCAACTAGGAGGCCAATTAATGGTGTAGCTATCATTGCGGATAAAGGGAGCATAGAAATCATCCAGCCTGCTGACTCACGGGAGATATTATGACTCTCCATAAAGAACTTAACTGCAAAACTTCTGAAGGGGAATATCCCGGAATAAAAAGTTACGCATAAGAGAGTGATGTACCAGAATGATTTATTGTACTTAAAGAAATCTTTAAGGTTTAGTTTATCAACAGCTCCTCCCCCGCTTAGGTTAAATTTCTTTTCACCGGATGATTCCAGGATGTAATATATCAGTATCCCTGCAAATGATAAAATTCCGATAATTGCTGCAAGGAAAAGTGGTCCCGAATATCCGCCGCTATACAGTCCCGGAAAGACTGAAGGAGAATTATCAACGCCAACCGTTCCGCTGCGGGCTACAAGTAAATTGATACCCATAGCAAAACTAAGTTCCTTTCCTTTGAACCATTTGGCAATCGCAACTGTAATTGCAACTATCAATGGTTCAGATCCGATTCCCAGCAGGAATCTGCCGGCCAGCATCAGGTAGAGATTTGATGAGAATGCCACAAGGAAGCCTGAAATGGTACAGATAGAGGCAAAAACAATAGCAGATTTTTTTGTTCCCCATTTATCTACAAGTACACCGCCGAAAACCAGGACTATAATAGCGGCAAGACTGTAAGCTGAATAAAGCTGTCCTATATTGAAATCCGAAAAACCAAGTCCTGTTTTTAATTGATCGGCAACAAGTGCAATTGAGTCGAAGACATAATAATTTCCGAACATCGCAATGCTGAGAAATAAAAGAACCATCCACCTTGATAAGGTGGATGGTTCAGTCTTCATAATTGCTTGATTTTTCATCAGGTCAGGTTATTCTATTTTTGCCTGTGGTTTACGCGATACTTTATACAGAATAAATCCCATCAGCGCAAAAAAGATAACACCGAGGATCTCATATCCCCCCTCTCCAAGTAGCCCCGCTTAAAAATCCTTCGGTACTAATTGACTTAAAGAAGTTAAATATATTATCGTTCACCGAAAGCAAGGCGACAATGACCCCCGCAAGGGCACCTCCTGCAACAAGCCCGGTGGCAAAAAGACTGCCGCTTCCGAGTTCACTATCTTCTCTTGCCTCTCCCTTCCTGGCAGCAATTTTATCAGATACACCTTTAATCGCTCCGCCTACAAATATCGGAAGTGTGGTAGATAAAGGAAGATAAGCACCAACTGCAAAAGATAAAGCATTAACACCGCAAAGTTCGACTGTAATTGCAAGAAAAGCTCCTACAAGCACAAACTGCCAGTCAAGGTTGAATGAAAGAAGTCCTTTTATCAGCGTAGCCATAAGAGTACCCTGTGGTGCAGGAAATTTATCGCTTCCAATCGCATGTATAATTCCCATTGAAGCCATATCGGGTGTGGGAGAATCAAGCTGCTGGATCGTCCACCCAATTACCAGTGAAGAAACTATAGCTCCTATGAATAAAGCGATCTGCTGGTATCTTGGCGTAGCACCCACTAAATATCCGGTTTTCAAATCCTGGGAGGTGGCGCCGGCATTCGCCGCAGCAATACATATCATACTTCCTACCACAAGCGCCATCGGTTCAAATACTTTACCCGTCCAGCCTACTGCGATAAACACAAGCCCTGTACCCATTAAAGTTGCAATCGTCATTCCTGAGATTGGGTTTGAACTTGATCCGATTATACCGACTATCCTGCTTGAAACCGTTACAAAGAAAAAACCGAATACTATAACAAGAACTCCCAGCAGGAGTTTGTTTACAACAGTGTCTCCGGGGATCATTGGAAGCAGGATCATAATTATTACTAATCCTACGCTTCCCACGATAACAGTAAGAAATGAAAGATCATTTTCGGTGCGGATAACTTTAACTTCACCCGACTTATTTTTAAGCGATGCCACGCTTCCTTTGAATGAGGAGATGATTGTAGGGAAAGTCTTAATAAGCGTGATCAGACCGCCGGCAGCAACAGCACCTGCGCCTATTTGTCTTATGTATGCGCGGTATATAGCTTCAGGATAACTGGCAAAAGTATGAAGCTGAGGATTCCAGTTCCCGGGACCGCCGGAGGTGACCATGTCTTTCAAATAACCTAATTTTATCAGCTGTTGGGCTATAACATCAGCAGGGACAAGACTTGCAAGCAGTGGAATTAATCCCAGCCAGGCAAGCACACCGCCGGCGACCAATATACCGGCTATTTTAGGACCGATTATATAACCGACACCCATATATTCAGGGGTAATCTCACCATTTACGGTTGCGGAAGGAAAAAATCTGTTCGTTTGTGCAGATACCCATGACGGAGCCTCTGCAATTACATGGAAAACTCTTTGAAGCAATGCATAGCCAAGTGCAACCGACAGTCCCTGGTATGCAGTTTTGGCAAAATCGCCTCCTTTATCGCCTGCTATAAGTACCGATGCACAGGCAGTACCTTCCGGATAAGGCAATGTATGATGTTCATTTACTATAAGTGAACGGCGTAAAGGAATCATCATCAGAGTACCAAGCACGCCCCCGAACATTGCCAATGCTAATATTGTCCAGTAATTAAAATAGCTTGCACCAATGCTCACGCCGGAATCATTCATCGACATAAATAAAAAGGCGGGGAGGGTAAAAACTACACCGGCAGCTATTGACTCACCGGCTGAGCCGGTAGTTTGAATGATATTGTTTTCAAGTATGGTAGTCTTAAAATATTTCCTTCCGATAGAAATTGCTAAAACAGCAATGGGAATTGAGGCCGATACAGTTAATCCTGCTTTTAAAGCCAGGAACACTGAAGCTGCGCCGAATAAAATTCCGAAAAACGCACCCATCAGAATTGATTTAAGAGTTAGTTCAGGGATTGATTGTGAGGGAGAGATATAAGGTTTGAATTCCGAACCTGCAGTATTTTTATCAGCCATTAAATTCTCCTGGTTGCTAAAGAAACAAAATTTAACAGTCGAATATTTAGAAATTTATCCCGAAAAGCAATTTTTTATTTAGGGTTTATTGCTTGTAGTTTGCTGCACTAAAAAACCAGTTTCCTCATTCCGATATGGCAGATAGCAAAATCATACTTCACCGGATCATCAGGATCAAACTTCTTCAGATTCTCTGTGATCTCTTCTGCCATCTTCCAGCTTACATTCTTTCTTTTAGTCAGTTTTAACTGCCGGCAGATGCGGGCTATATGTGTATCGACAGGAATGACAAGTTTATCTTTCGGAATTTCTTTCCATAAACCGAAATCAAGTTCGTCCTTCCTTACCATCCAGCGCAGGAACAGGTTCTTCCTTTTGCAGGCGCTTCCAAGTTCAGGCAGGGGAAACATAAACCTGGCCCCGACACTCAATTCCTTTTTCCCCGTCAGTTTTTTTACTTCATTAATAAAGAAATGAGAAAATCCGGATAACGCATTTTTAATATTTTCATCATCACGATTATAATATTTTAAGAAAAGATTTTTCAGTGAACCATGTTCAGCGTATGCCCTCTTCAGCAGGAGGAAAAGATCTGACACATCTTCCGGGGTATAAAATCTATGGTAGAGACTTTCCAGTCTTTCATCCTTATTTTTTTTGCTGAAAGTAGTAATAAATCCATAAGGACTATTATCAGAGATGGAAACAAATTTATTCAGCGTATTAATGATCTGATTCACATTGCCATACGCAAAGACCGCCGCAATAAATCCCATAACCTCAATATCATTTTCATTAGAGTAAAGGTGAAGAAACTGAAGCGGGTCGGGAGAGATTTTTGTTTTGTCGAATGCTTTATAATGGTCATCCAATTTATCTTTAAGCTTCATAAAGCTAACTCAAAAGTCGTGCAGCTGCAAATCCGGTCAGAATTGCAAGGAGTGAAGATAAGAGAGTCCCGATCAGCACATATTCTGCAAAATTTCTGTCCTCAAGTTCTTTATACCTGACAATACTTTTTGCTGCAATTACAAATCCAACCGCCGCAAACTGGCCTATAGTAACGAAAAAGAAAATAATAAGCCTTTCCAGTATACCGATAATTCTCCCGGCATTCAGTTCGGTCTTATCTGGTTCGTTTGCTTTTGTAACGGGGTTTTTTCCGCTTATTTCAAATATAAATCTTATGAAGAAATTAGCTTCATTAAGAAGAAAAAATATTCCGGTGAAAATTATGATCAGATGTAATCCTGAAATACCCATATTAATTTCAGGATTAAATTCTTTGAAAGTATCACGGACAAATGATATGAACCAGGTATTGAAAGTTAATCCTGTTCCCCTGCTGAAGAACAGCGAAATTAAAATCAGAATAAGAAAAAGAATAAACCGGATAAGATTCAGCCCCGCTGACTTTTTTTCAATAAATAATTGAATAACCCCGATACTAAATAAAATTACCATCAACAGAAAAAGCTCAAAAGTTAAATTTATAAACATGAGAAAGAATAATTGTATCGCCATCATTATGATGAGTTTAGATAACGTTATAGCTTCATCCCTGAATAATGAGTAAAGCCTTGAGAGCATAATTAACGATAGAAGGTAGAAAAACATCTCAGTTCTTAACCATGTTATTTATAATACTGCTGAGATTTTTTGTAATATCCAGAATTGGCTGGAGTCCGCCGTTTGCTATATTTTTATACACTGCCTGCTCTGAGATTTTTAGTTTATCGGAAATAAATTTAACGGGAAATTCCTTTGCAAGCAGGTTCATAATTTCTATCCTGTTTTTTTTCCATCCCTCGATGTTGTGTGAAACGAGATAAAGCACATTCCTTATAAATTCTATTACTTCGGAATTTGCGCCGCTGCTTCTTAAATCAAATAAATAGTCTTTCTGTTTTAAATGTGTCAGCCCTTCCCGTGCCTCATAAAAAGCAGGTCCGTCCATACCAATTGCCTGTTTCCTGTTTATAGTAGTAGTGATTTCACCGATCCCCAGTGAAAATCTTATTCTTTCCGGGTAGCACGTACTTAAAATCCCCCAGATGTTTTTAAATATTTCACCGGCATCAGAATATACACACTGAAATTCATCTCCCAGTGTAATTGTCATCGGTGAAAGTATTGAACCGGAATCCCTGTTGATCTTTTTTAATTCGGCTTTCAGTTTCTGCTGAATCCGGTCCCGGTCTTTAATTTTCTTCGATGATACGATATCCGCTATTAATACTATAACCTTCATGATATTGGTTCAAAATTACGTCCTAATTTTATAAAAATCAACCATATTAGTTGAATAATTATAAATTAAACCATTTTAGTTGTTTTTGCCCATATTCAACCGTTTTAATAAATGAAAATTATCCTCAGAAGGAAAAAACTACCTGCTGCGGGGGATACTTTTACGTTTGCCGTAAATTTTATGGGCAGAAAATGCCGCCTTTGTGGTATTTAATCAAATTTAAAGTTGCAATTCAATTTTTGTTTGGCCAGATTAATGTTGTAATCAGGGTAGGCTTCAGGCATTCAGCAAATATGGGAAACCGGTGCCGGCTCCAGCTCATAATATTTTTAATTTTCAGGGTCAGAAGATTTAATCTGATCAATAATTAAAGGAGAAGAAAATGAAAAGGATAAGCCTGCTCATCTGTTTATTCATATATCCTAACCTTTTTGCTCAATGGTTCTGGCAGAATCCTCTTCCGCAGGGCAACGACCTTACATCAGTAAATTTCATCGATTCAAATACCGGGTGGATTGCAGGCATTAGGGGGTCTATATTCAAAACGGCCGATAATGGAGTTACATGGGAAAGCCAGTTCAGCAGTACAGAGGAAACACTACGTGCAATCAATTTTATTAATTCTGATTATGGATGGGCGTGCGGGGATAGCGGAGTTATTCTGAGTACTTCCAACGGAGGAGAAAATTGGCAGCTGCAGACCACCGGGACGTATAATAGGTTTTATTCAATATTCTTTCTCGATGAAAATGATGGCTGGGTAACAGGAAGTTACGGAAGCATATTTAAAACACATGACGGCGGATTGCATTGGCTGCAGCAGGAATCCAATATAGAAGACTGGCTGATGTCGGTATATTTCGAAGATCCGGATAACGGTTGGGCCGCAGGGACATCAGGCACTATTCTTAAAACAACAAATGGAGGAGTTGATTGGATTCAGCAGGTCAGCGGAACCAGCGAAATATTATATTCCATTAAGTTTGTTGATTCAGGTATAGGCTGGGCTGTAGGGTGGAACGGTACGGTACTTAAGAGCACGGACGGCGGAATGAACTGGCAGCCGCAGTCTCTTGGCTCTTCTCCCATCCTTACTTCGGTTCAGTTCGAAAACTCAAATGTAGGATGGGTAGCAGGTGCCGACACAGTAATTTATAAAACTACTGATGGCGGTGAGACATGGCAGCATTATGGAACAGGAAATAATTGGCCCCTATCTGCAATAGCTTTTACTGATGAAAATAACGGGACAGCGGTGGGAATGCTGGGAACACTTGTTAAAACTACTGATGGAGGAATTAATTGGGAAAGCGGATTAAGCGGTTATACTGATTGGTGGAAGTCGATATATTTTACAGATAATAGTACCGGATGGGCTGCGGGATTCGGAGGTTCAATAATTAAATCAACCGACGGCGGTTCACACTGGCAGGTAGTTTACAATAACCCAACTAGTGCTCAATTCGGAACCCTTTATTTCATCGATAATAATACCGGATGGGCTTGCGGAGAAATTGCGGGCGGCAATATTATTAAGACTGAAGATGGAGGAATCAGCTGGAGCCAGCAAAATACGGGATCTTCAGTACCCCTGGCTTCTATTTTCTTTATCGATTCTCAAAATGGCTGGGCTGTCGGGAATTACGGGAATATATTCAGGACTGCAAATGGCGGAGTCAACTGGGAGAATCAGTTAAGTGGAATAAGTGATTTATTAACTGCGGTCTTCTTTGCTGATATTAATTATGGCTGGGCATGCGGCACGTCAGGTGTTATCTTGAAAACAACTGACAGCGGTGCATCCTGGGCAAGTACTTCAACTAATACGGTCAATGATCTGAATAGTCTTACCTTTACCGGTAATCTTACTGGCTGGGTTGTTGGTAAAAACGGGACAATTTTATATTCTTCTGATGGCGGAAATACCTGGGAGATTAAAGAAAATAATATCTCAGCTGATTTATACTCGGTTAATTTCAGCAGTAATACTATAGGATGGATTTCAGGTAATGAAGGTATCATTCTCGCAACCTCAGATGCCGGTGAAGTCTGGAATATTCAAACTTCAAAAACCGATAAGCCGCTTTATTCGATTTCCTTCACTGATAATAATACTGGCTGGGCCGCAGGGGCCTTCGGCACGATTATAAAAACCACTAACGGAGGTATTACACAGACGGAAGTACCCGTTGAAAACAATCTTCCACAGATATTTTCATTATTTCAGAATTATCCGAACCCGTTTAATCCCTCTACAATTATTAGCTACAGCCTGCTTAAACCGGGATATGTTACATTAAAGGTGTATGATGTGCTGGGCAGAGAAGCTGCTTCACTTGTTAATGAAGTTAAACCTGCGGGTAAATATAGTGTGAAATTTTCAGGGGATAATCTTTCAAGCGGCGTGTACTTGTATCAGCTCCGATCCGGCAATTCTGTTCGGTCCATGAAGATGCTTTTACTGAAATGATTTAACCGCGTGGTTCATTTGCCATAGGAAAAATTTTTGTTGATGAATGGCTTGAAAAAGCTTAATTTACATTAGTGTAATTCATACTGCAGATTGTATTTGCTACATCGGGCATCGACATTAATTCGGGGATCCGCATAAGTTATCCAATATTTCTTTTTATTGACAAATTCAGGGTGAAAAAATGAAAAGGTACTTTCTCTTCTTAGTTATTGCTTCAGTCAGTTTTACTCAGACTAAAACAGTTGATTCAAAAGTTATCAACGCAACTGTATTTAAGGATCGTGCGATGGTAACACGGTCGGCAGATATACATTTGAAAAAAGGCGAGAACCAGGTCATCTTCTCAGGATTGACTACCGATATAAAAGATGAGACAGTCAGAATCTCCACGGAAGGCAGCAGCGGGATTAAAATCCTTGATGTAAAAGTTGAAAGAAAATATACTCCTGAAATAAGAAAGGAGGAAATGAATGAGCTGATGAAGCAGATTGATGCACTCAATACTGAGATGCAGGCAGCAATCGATCAGATAGCAGTTTATGACAGCAAGAAAGATTTCGTCGAATCATTAAAAGCAGAATCGGTCAAATATGCTAATCAGAAAATCCTGCTCAGTACTAATTCTACAAAAGAATGGGGTGATCTGCTTAAATTTCTGGAAACCAACCTGAATGAAATTTATTCAGGGATAAGGATTCAGTCGGCAAAAAGATCAGAGATAGATGCAAAGATAAAAGCACTGAAGCTCACTATGAATAAATACGAAGGAAACGAACCAAAGAATTATAAAGAAATAATAATCAAACTTGATGCCTCAGAAAGTACGAATGCAAAGGTCAGTGCATCCTATATTGTGAGCAGTGCAAGCTGGTACCCGATATATGATGCGCGCGTTGATACAAAAACAAAGATGATTGAATTTACTTTTTATGGTATGATCCGGCAGTCTACAGGAGAGGACTGGAATGATATACGTCTGACCTTTTCCACCGCAGATCCTTTGTCGGTAAAAAATTTACCTGAGCTTGATCCATGGTACCTTGATATTGTACCTTTGAGTTATAGGTCTAATCTTAGAAATGGCAGGATCTGGAAATAATTATTTCATGGCAGGAGGATATTCTGCCCAATACAGCCAGAATTGGGGACTGCCATCAGGAACGGGTTAATATCAGGATACGTCACTGATAAAGAAACAGGCGAACCGATTAATTGGAGCAAATGTTACTCTCGAGGGTTCTACAATGGCTTCTTCAACCGATGTAAATGGAAGGTATTATATTGCAAATATTCCGGTCAGGACATATAAAATAACGATTTCGGGTGTTGGCTATAACCCTGTCCCCCTGAATATTAATGTAAGGGAAAAAAATGTTGTGCAAATCGATGTGCCGCTTGAGGAAATTGATTACTCTATGGATGAAATAGTTGTATCAGCCGAACGACCAAAAGTTGAAAAATATTCGACAAATGTGATGAGTATAACTACCAACGATATAATAAATCTCCCGGTGTACAGTGATGTCAGAACGAAGGACTTCACTACCACATTTGAACTCAAAACCAATAATAGCATACCTAGCGATAACAGTCCCCATAAAGTTACTATAGCAATGAACGTTCAGCCGATTGAATTTGAATATACTTCGGTGCCGAAGATTTTACCAAAAGTATATGTTAAAGGGAAAGTAGTTAATAACAATGATTACCCTCTGCTCGAAGGTGAAATAAATATATTTATGGATAATGAATTTGTAACCAGGACTCAAACCGGAATAATAGTTCCTACGGATACTCTTGCGCTTGCTCTGGGAATCGATGAAAGTATTAAGTGTGAGAAAACCCTCAAGAACAGATTTGTTGAATCCTCCGGATTATTTGGCGGTAAAAAAAGAGTTAATTATGAATTTGAAATCCGGGTAGTTAATAATCGAAAAACTAAAGAAAGTATTACAGTATTAGATCAGCTTCCCATTTCAAAAAATGAAAAAATAAATGTTGAACTGATAGTACCGTCAGAGAAAGAAATGAAAATTAATGCCGATCAGGAATTTGTCTGGAATCTTGCTTTAAATCCGGGAGAAACTAAGATTCTTCCGCTAAAATTTTACGTAGAACTTCCTGATAATACTAATATTTACGGCCTTGAATAGGGTGAAGTAGAACTTGAAATTTTACTTGTACTGTTCTATACACATGAAACATAAATTATTAAAATAAGGAGGAGCTTAAAATGAATATCAAAACTCTATCAGCAATTATTATTCTTACTTCATTCGTTTTTGTTTCCTGCGGCGGGAATGAGAAGAAAAATGAGACAGCCCCGCCGAATGCACAGCCTGAAAAGAATGTCACAACACCAACCAATTCATTTGAAAATCTTTTAACAGCATCTGATATTGAAAAAATATCAGGGTTAAAAGGAGTTAAATTTGTTGCGAGAAATCCGAAAATCGGCGCAGGAGGTGATCTGAATTTCTCAACTAATGGCGATAAACTTATTGTGATGATCCAGATAGTAGATCAGAGTAATTATGAGGGTTATAAGAAGTATTACTTTAAATCAGCTGTTTCAGGTCTTGGACAGGATGCTATGCGCGGCGCAACGCTTGCGGGTCTGCCTGATAACCAGGTTGCGTTCAAAAAAGGAAATAAATGTATTGCCCTTACTTCCTTTATGAATATGGAGAGTATGAAGAGTAATATGCTTTCCCCTGAACAGATGATTGCCCTGGCAAAGATAATTGACTCGAGAATATGAAATCTTAGAAAATGATCAGGAATAAAGAATCCGGCTTAGTACTTCAAGCCAATTTCAGCTCTTTATTATGAAATGTTTCTGACTTCTCAGAAGCACAAAAAAAAATCAATGCCGCTTATTATTTTCTAAATTTTTATTTTCGGAAAGGCTGTCTCAAAAGAAATTTTATTGTTATACGAGCTTGTCGAAGTTTGAATTTATTCTGAAATGTCATTCTTCGACAGGCTCATAATTACAATCCCGAACTTATTAAACCTCTTAACTTTCCCCGGTCTCTCATTCACTCTCCTCTGACCTTCTGATCTCCCCCTCACTCCGTCTCTCAGTCCCTCAGTCTCTCCGTCTCTCCGTCCCCCCCTCTCTCAAACACTCCGACCTCTGATCTCTCTGTCCCTCCCTCTCTCAGTGTCTCCGTCTCTCTGTCTCTCAGTCTCCCCCTCTCTCAGTCTCTCAGTCCCTCCCTCACTCAGTCTCTCCCCTCCATGCAAGACTCATTTCATCACATCACCCTTTTTTTTTGCTTTTGAGTATATCAGCTGGAGAAATTCCCTGCTCATATAAACTTATTATTATTCCTTTATGTGTTGGCAGACTTCCCTGGTCCAAAACATATCCCTTTAGCGGTAGTATCTCTCCGGTCTTTATTCTGTAAGCATCTAAATATTTCCTTATCGAAGTCAGGCTTCTATTCATTAAAACACTCAGCTCTGCTCCGCTTAGTAATCCTCCCTGGGATTTTGCTGCCTTTAATAATCTTACCATCGTCTCTATATCCCTTGCTTCTCTATGCTTATAGTTACTATTTCGGTCTCCCTTCTTATAGAATATCCTTCTTTCAACATCTTCTCTGGTTATAAGTGGCAAAACTACCGTTACTGATGCATAATCCTCTGTCTTTTTTCCATAGCTTTGACGCTGCCCATCATCTTTCGTTGTTCTGAAAACTATTTCTCCAAACCCCACTTGGTTGCTTGAGGGATAATATTCCCTGTGCAAGTTTTCTATATCATCTGACAGCATATCCAGTACTTTTCTTGAGCCTAATATTTTATATTCATTCTCCAGCAGGTTTACTATTGCCTGATGAAAGTTCCTCTTGTTTATGCTTTCATATCGATCTCTTGTCGGATTTCAAACTCATAACAAGCCTCCCATCATAGCTGCCAGAGGCTCTGAATGCTTCTTGACTGTTTTTTTTATATGCTCTCTATAGCTGTTCCTTTCCACTAACAGCTTAAGATTCTCTGTCCTTGTTTTATCTTTTTTACTCTCTTTTATCAATTCATTGTACTGTTTTACCAGTGTTTCACTTATCCCGGTTACTGCACTTATATCCTTTATTCTATATATCCCTTTTCTCTGTGCCATCAATACTTTTGTGAAGCTCTCCAGATATCTTTTTATCGCTCCTGTTGAATGTCTTGCTTTTAATTTTATTTCACTATACGTATTTCCGTCCAAGTACATACCGATGATTTTTACTTTATGTGTTTGTCCTCGTCCTATATTATGCAAATAACCTCTGGTTATTACTTCTATTCCTTCTTTCCTAATGTAGGCTATGTCTCGTTTGACTGTTCTTATACTTATCTGTAATACTTTACTTATATCTTCCTGGCTTAATATTGCTCTTTGTTCTAACGCTTCTTCTGTTATCCTGATTATCTTTTTTCTCCTTAGCTCTATCCTTCCATATTCCTGCCGTATCTCCAGATCTTCTATCCCATTATCTGTTGTTAGCCGTATCCTTTTCTTCTCCATCTTTTCAATCGTTTTTCCTGCCCGCTCTTCAATCTCTATGGCTGTTACTTCTATCTGACCTTCTCTTAAACTGTTCTCTTTCAGTAAACATTCTTTTGCTGTCCACAATATTAGTTGACTGATTTTCGGAGAGAGTTCATATGAGTTTTCTAATTCCCAGATGAACTCTCCTTCCGAACTTTTTATTTGATGCCTGTTTAAGGCTCTTCTTTTGATTTTCATTTAGCACCTCAATTGTTTTATTTAATTTATCCATTTTTGAGGTGCCAAATGGCACTATTTCATCAATATCATCTTCTTTGTGGTGGTAAAATTATCCACGCTCATCCTGTATATATAGATACCGCTTCCCTGTTTCGTACCATCAAACCTGACTTCGTGCACACCTGACTGCTGCCTGCCGTTCACCAGTGTTGTCACTTCTTTTCCCAGCACATCAAATACCTTTATAACTACATCCGATTCTTTAGGCAATTCATATCCAATAGTGGTAGAGGGATTAAAGGGATTAGGGTAATTCTGTTCAAGTACAAAATCCTTTATTATATTTAAATCCACTTCTAAAGTTTTTGAATACTGAAATTCACCGGATAAATCTAACTGCTTCAGCCTGTAATAGTATGTACCATTAACTTGCGGATCATCGGTAAAATTGTATTGGTTTGGTAATGTAGTTGTGCCCTTGCCTTCAACATAGCCGATTGTTGTCCAGTCATTTGAATTTCTGCTCCTCTGTATTTCAAATCCATGGTCGTTCGTTTCGGTTGCTGTCTCCCAGCTCAGGTTCACTTTCCCATCAGAAACAGCATAGTCAAAAGATGATAGTTCAACAGGTACAACTGTGGTTGTATCGTGAATTATAGCTGTCCAGACACTTAATGAACCGCTTAGTCTCATCCACATCGGGTATACCATCCTGTTATAAGCAGCAATATTAGTATAGTCCCCGAAGAAAACTCCAGAGGTAGGAGTAAATGAAGACTCACTTACTTTAAAGTTATCAAATGAATCTCCGCCGTCTGTAGATCTTGCTACATAAACATCTGTTGCAGCCCCGGTGGTATTTCTCCTGTCATAAAAACAGCAATATATAAAACCGGTAGTTTGATCTATCGTCATCCACGTAAAGAATTGTTGTCTTGTTGTATTGTCATCATTCACTTTAAGCGGTGTAGTCCACGTATTTCCGCCATCGGTTGATTTCACAAAAAACACATCAGTATTATCTGTTCCGTTTCTCTGATCCGACCAATTTATATATATGTTTCCGTTATAAGGGGAGTTGCTGCTTGTATCGCATATTGTTATTGGAAGCCCGTTAGCCCTGTAAATACCTGGAATTGCAAAATCCCAGCCGCCGGGAATATCGGAAACAAATTTGTCGGTTCCCCATGTAATGCCTCCGTCAGTAGATTTGTCAAATACCAAACCAACCGGACCTGCCCAGCTTACATAAACTTCACCGTTGGGACCAACGGTGGGTACGGCACCTTCATCGGTATTGTCGCTGTCGTAGCAATCGCCGCTTACATCGCTGATAGTAACTGCCGGCGACCATGTTAAACCTTGATCAGTCGATCTGGAGAAGCGTATCCTGGAACTGTCACTCGAACTTCCGCTGCCGTAACTGTCAAATTCAGTCCATGTAACATAAACATTCCCGCTGTACGGAGAATTTGTCATATCGACGCCTATCCATTCTTTGTCCTGGTTTTTGGGATTATTAAAACCAATACCTGCCCCATCATTAAAGGTCGCACCATGGTTGGTTGAACGCTGTATCACAATTCTGTCTATCCAGTATGTCGCTACAGAAAGATGCCCATAGTACAAATTTCCGCTGCCGTCAAAAACCAGACATGGATCACCCCATACCCCGAGTGAGGACGATAACGTTTGCTGGTTCCAGTTATAACCCCCGTCGGTTGAGTAATACGTGTAGTCAATGTTTGCCCCTGCAGCAAGGTAGTTTGGATTTGAAGGATCAATGGCAATCGAAACTTCTTCAGGATCAGTGCTTGAAGGGTTATTGATCATAACATTCTGATACTGCCCGAATTCCTGAGAGCTTAATAAAAGGAGAAAACACACTAGTAAAAAATATTTCATTTTCTTTCCCGAAAATTATTTGAAAGTATTAACCATTAAAAACTGCTAAATAAACTCATCAGTAATTTAATAAAATATGACTTAAAGAAGTTTGTGCTAAGGATTATTGACCTGCCCTACTTGTAAAGCGAAACGCTGTTTCGCTTTCCCCCTGTAAAGCGAAACGCTGTTTCGCTTCTCCCCCCTGTAAGTGAAACGCCGTTTCGCTTCTTCAATGCCGTTTCGCTTCTTTAATACCGTTTCGCTTCTTAAACACCCTTTCGCCTATAACGCTTTTTACGCTAATAACACTATTCCCCCCATTGGTACAATCCTCCAGATAGGGTATAACCCCGATCTGAATACGTCTTGAATACGTCTTGAATATGTCTTGAATACGTTCTGAATACATCCTGAATACGTCTTTTCCCCGGTATAACCCTGAATTCATAATAATAGAGGCAGTTGCTTTGAAATAGTTTTTAAAGGTAAAAAAAGTGCTGTTTTTCTGAGTTTGATTTGTAAGGTGCTGATCAACGTGTTAATTCTGCCGCAAACACACAGCCGGATATTTACTATTTTGTTTCAAAAAAGCAGAGGAAGTATGTCTTTAAAAGCGAAATATCAGCCTGTTATAGATTTATTAAAGGAAATGAAATTAGATCAGGTAAAAGTTAAGGAAGAAAACGGAGCATTAACTATCAAAGGTGATGTAGCCAGTGTACAGCAAAAAGAACTCCTTCTGAAAAAGATTCACCAGGTAAATTCAGAAAATGCGATGGATATCAACTTTGATGTAAACCTGTAGGAACTTCATTTATGAAGTTCTTTTCGCTTTAATAGAAGAAACAAGCAACTACATCATTACATAATCCGGAGGTTGTCGGAAATTAAGCCTAATTTCATTTGAAAAATCATTGCGATTGAATCAGCTTTCTCTTTGGCTTCTGCGGCTATCCTGCCCTCAAAGTGTTCATCTACAGTTTGTTTGAACAACTCCAGCCATCTGCGGAAATGTTCTTTATCGATTGGCAAATCAATATGAGAAGTGAAGGGCTGTCCTTTATAGGTATTTGTATCGAAAAGAACAGCACTCCAGAAACTATACATCACGGGAAGATGCTCTTCCCAGTTTACTTTAGCAGTATCGTTGAAGACGGGAGACAGCAGCGGATCAATATTAACTTTTTCATAGAAGCTGTCCACCAGAAGAATTATGTCGTCAATATTTTTTATATCCATCTTAATATTTCAGATCTTTTAAGATAAAATACTAATTATCTTAAAGCAATTCCTGCTCTAACTCCACCGATTTTGGAAAAAGTATATAGTTCTCCAGGTATACATGCTTGTGAAGATCCTCTTCAAATTCCTTCAGTTCCTGCATAGTTACGCTGTAAGTATTGCATGCGTCTTCAGGGACGAAATAATTCTCCGTAAGTCTTCGGATTTCATACATTTCATCACCCGCCGCCTGGTGTTCTGCTTCCATCATGCGAATAGGATTTTTAACGGAACCGAAATATGGGGCTTCAGCTTTTTTGCCGCTGGCCTTAATGCTTACAAGCTGTTTTACAAAGGGAAAAAGTATCTGTTCTTCTTTCATCATATGCTGCTTTAAATCTTTATATACCCTTGCAAAGCAGTCGGCAGCCTTAATAAGCTCCGGATGATTGCTTCCATGCACAGATGCTATTTTCTGAGTATGTGCAGAGAGTATCGGTATCATTCTCGTTACATATGCATGATGGTTGTTCACTATATAATCGATCAGAAAATCAAGGCTCCAGTCAGTATATTTTTCATTACGGCCGTCCTTATTCCGGATTGATTGCAGGTCTTCCATCACGGTCGAGGAATCGATACCCTTCTCGCGGCAGGCTTCAGCAACAGGTTTATTTCCTCCGCAGCAGAAATCAAGATTATATTTCTCAAATATTTCCGCAGCCCTGAAATTTCTGGTTACAATTTCCGAGAGGGTCAGGCTTGTAATATCCTGCTGAGTATACCCATTTGAATTCTGTTCCATTAGTTCTCCTTTGATTTATTAACTTTATTCTTATCATCAATATTATTTGAAGCAGCTTCTTTATTAAATCTTTTTATAGCCGCTGTTCCTGTCGGATGTCCGTATGTATTCATCTCTCTGTAATGAATAAGATATTCCTGTTTGGAAATATTATTGTCCCAGTGCTTACTTAGCATCCCGTATCCCGTCACAAGCATAAAAACACTAACAATCCCTATGGCTGCATACTTTTTATTTACTTTCTTCCTGCCGGGAAGAATTGATCTTAAATCGAGTGTATCTGCAACTGGACATGCATCTACACAGCTGAGACAGGTATTGCATTCATCAGAGATCACCGTATTTACTTTATCAACTTTTATGTATGAAGGGCATGCCTTTGCACATAAACCGCAGTCAATACAGCTTACTGGGTTTCTTTTTATTTTGTGGGGACTGAGGAATGATGCTAATCCGAGCAGTGCTCCGTAAGGACAAAGAAAACGGCACCAGAAGTTTCGTATTAAAATAGACAGGACAAAAAGAACTGCTATAATGATGAGAGCCGTATGTGACAGATCTGCAAAGAAATGATACATTTTCAAATCTGCAACTATATTATACGGACTGTCAAGGAATGCCTGGACAGCGAGCCTGGACATCAGGAAAAAGACTGAATAAAAAAGGAAACCGAGTAAAAGATATTTTAGGCTCCTAAGCGGGTAATCGATCCAGCGCGGTAAATGTATTCTTCTTTTAAATAATTTTTTGTAGACCCTCTCTCCAAAGTCTCCTATCAGCTCAGAAATAAACCCTATGGGACATAACCACGAGCAAAATGCCTTTCCGAAAAGTAGTGAAACAAGCAGTATAGCAAGGAAAATAAATAAACCAGCAGGATGAGCAAAATGTATTTCTCCTGTCGTTATAAAAAGATAAAAACTCATAAGTGAGCTTATCGGTAGGAATCCATCTACTCCGGGCGGTCTGTGAAAAAATGCCGCACTGCCCCCGGTTTCCAGGTATTTATTGAATAAATAGAACTCAACCCCTATCCAGATAGATAATAAAGCAAAAGCACTCTGTATTATAAAACGATACTTCTGGATCGGCTTTTCTGTATTTCTGTATAATTTTCTTTTTAATTTTCATATCGGATATATTTATCTGATTTATACTCAAAAAATTTTATAGGTTACTGACTTTCCTTAAAGTGCTTTCTTTGAACTTATCAATAGTCTCATCATTCAGCATATTATAGGCTCTTGTCCTTAGCTCTCCCCATTTTGAATGTAAAGGACAGGGATTTTCCGGACTGCACTTAGGAAATCCAAGCACACAGCTGTTAAACATATTCAAACCGTCTATTGCCGCAACGATATCTATTAATCTGATTTTTGAAGGATCTTTTGCGAGGAAAAAACCTCCCGATTTACCCTTCCTTGAATCAACGATTCCGCTTTCTGTCAGGCTCTGAAGTATCTTAGATATAAATTCTTTTGGTATCCCTAATTTTTTGGCAATTTCATCCGAAGGGATCACAGACCCTTTCGACTGAGCTGCAAGATAAAGTACTGCCTGTAGCCCGTATTCACATTTTTTAGAGAAAATTACTGTCATATCTACTAATCAGATTAAATTGTCTGATTAAAGATACTAAGGAATCCTAATATTGTCAAATTAATTTTTGTGTGGTTACTCATAACTGCCTCTTAACGTTTGATTAAAGGTTAACTTCGCAGATTTATCCCGGTGAGGTGGAGTAAGCAGGAATAGATCATATCTGTTTTAATTTATCTGCCTTGGGTGGACAGTTTACTTAATAGTACTCCCTCTTCCTTAATGCTTGGGACTTAGAGCGCTTAGTATAATCGATTCGCGCACCCCTTAGCAAGCAGGCACGTAGCTCAGGTCTCCTGACCTGAGATTCCTCCAGTTATCTCGCACAAAATCTACCCTGATGAAAAATCCAGGAGATATCCATTGCGCGGCCTGCCTCGACGTCAGTCGGGTTCGCTCATTACTCCATTCCTCCGCCGCTCCATTATTCCATCGTCCCCTTACTTCCTATACTTCTACTTCCTCCTGGTTTCTTCGTGTACCTCAAATTAGACGACGGTCCGGCAGCTGCCGGATCCTTTGTGTCCTTAAAAACTTCGTGATACTTTGTGCCAAAACTTCGTGGAACTTTGTGATACTCCTCCTTTACGGTGTAGCCGGTATACTTATTTTAATTCCCCTTCTTCTATTCCCGTTATTCCAGTTATCTCCCCCACAACCTGCCCAAATGAAGAATCCGGAAAGTATACGTTGCGCGGCCTGCCTCGACGTCAGTCGGGTCCGCTCATCACTCCATTCCTCCGCCGCTCCATTATTCCATCGTCCCCTTACTTCCTGTACTTCTACTTCCTCCTGGTTTCTTCGTGTACCTCAAATTAGACGACGGTCCGGCAGCTGCCGGATCCTTTGTGTCCTTAAAAACTTCGTGATACTTTGTGCCAAAACTTCGTGGGACTCTGTGATACTCCTCCTTTACGGCGTAGCCGGTATACTTATTTTAATTCCCCCTCTTGCCACGCCATTATTCTATCTATCTCAGGTAGTTATATCGTTTTTAATAAAATTACGCTCAAAATACAGGTGTCCGATTTCCGCACCGACAATAAAAACGACTGAAGAATAATAAATCCAGAATGCTACAACTACAACCAGAGCATAGGCACCGTAAATACGGTTGAATGCAGCAAAGTTGTAAAGATAATACCCGAATAATTGTTTTGCCGCTTCCCATAAAATCGCTGCCCAGAGAGCACTCATAAATGTTGCCTTGCGGCCCAGTTTCCTTAGGGGAACAGTGAAATAGAGGACATTAAAAACAATAAAAATCAGAAGAAGGGATAAAAGTGAGAATATGAGGTGACTGAAAAGTCCGCTGGACAAAAATCCGAAAATAGTCCACTCCCCCGCTTTCTGCCTTAACAGGTCCACTGTCGGCATTGAGATAGTCGTAACAAAAAATATTATTATAACCATAAACACCAGTGCAAAATCCCTCAGCTTCGCGATCAGTATGTTCACATCGGTTTCCACTCCATAGACTTTATTCAGGATTGTTCTCATACTGCTGAATAAACTGCTTGCCGCGAATAGCAAACCGAAACCGCCTATTATTCCTGCTATATTCCTGTAGGCAATCACTTCGTTTATTCTGCTGAAGATAATTTTTTTAACGAACTCTGAATACCTCGAGTATGGAATTATCGTCTCGATCAGGGTGTTGATCTGGAACTGCACATATGATGAATCAAGAACATTTCCAAGGACAGCAAAAATTATCAAAACGAAAGGAATGATGCAGATAAATATTGAGAATGCAAGTCCGCCCGCAAAAAGGAATACATGGTGTTCATCGATTCTTTTTGTAAGACCATTATAATAATAAACAACAAAGGACTTTGTCTTATTGAAACCCGGTGTTAAATGTAGAATGAAACGAAATTTCCTGAAAATTCCATAAACAGAAGAGCTTCTAAGCTTTAATTTTATTTTAGATTTAACCATTCATTATTCTGGAAATGGTGTTATAATAAATATCCGATAATTTATTAACATCAATTTCCATATTATTATTAACCTTCAATGAATCTCCCCCCGTCTTCCCCAGCAGCACAAAATACTGGTCATTTTTTTTCAGGTATTTTTCAAATTCCTCTTTATGTCTGTTGTCTATAGAAACAATTATACGGGATTGACTTTCCGAGAAGAATGAAAAATCCTCCCTGGTTTTCACAGGAATTTGTATATCAGCTCCTATCCTCTTTTCATTATTAATTATGCAGCATTCAGCAATTGCTGTTGTAATACCGCCTTCTGAAACATCATGAGCTGATTTAATAAAACGTTTTTTGATTGTTGCAAGAAGTACATCATGAAGATTCTTTTCAGCTGATAAATTAATATTGGGTGAATTGCCTTTAACTTTTCCATGAATAATTTTCAGGTACTCGCTGCCTCCTAATTCCTCAAAGTCTTCCCCAAGAACATAAATAAGATCACCAGCATTTTTAAAGTAAGAAGTGGTGATGTCATCGAGGTCCTCGATTAGTCCTACCATCCCTATTGTCGGTGTCGGGTAAACTGCACTTAAAGGCGATTCATTATAAAAACTTACATTTCCTCCTGTAACCGGTGTATTGAAGAAACGGCAGGCATCCCCCATACCTTTTATTGCTTTTGAAAATTGCCAGTAAACTTCAGGTTTGTATGGATTACCGAAATTCAGACAGTTGGTAATTCCAAGCGGCATACCCCCGGAGCAGACAATATTACGGGCCGATTCAGCTACTGCAATTTTTGTCCCTTCTTCGGGATTCAGATAAACGTATCTTCCATTGCAATCCGTCTTAACAGCCAGTGCCTTATTTGTATCTTTAATTAATATTACAGCCGAATCACATCCAGGACCGACAATAGTATTTGTCCTCACCATAGAATCGTATTGTTCGTAAACCCAGCGTTTTGAAACAATGTTGGGAGAAGCAAATACTTTAAGAAATGTCTCTGTGATATCCCCGGGTTCCTCTAATTTATTAAAGTCAAAATCCCTTACTTCCTTCAGGTACGATGGTTCTTTGCTTTCTCTGCTATAAACAGGAGCGCCTCCTCCAAGAACGAGTTCAAATGCAGGGATTTCCGCTTTATTCTGTCCCTCATAATCAACTATAATGTTCTTAGTCTCTGTTACCTCACCGACAATTTCGCAATGGAGATCCCATTTCTCAAATACAGATTTAACTTTTTCCTCGTACCCCTTTTTTACAACACAGAGCATCCTTTCCTGACTCTCCGAAAGCATAATTTCATAAGCACTCATCCCATCTTCACGTAGAGGAACTTTATCAAGGTTTATCCTCATTCCGGATTCGCCCTTGGCGCTCATCTCACTTGTGGAACATGAAATTCCAGCGGCCCCCATATCCTGGATACCTATCAGCCAGTCATTTTTAATAATCTCTAAAGTCGCTTCGAGCAGCAGCTTTTCAGTAAACGGGTCGCCTACCTGTACCGAAGGCCGCTTTGCTTCCGATTTCTCAGATATCTCCTCAGAGGCAAATGTTGCTCCATGAATTCCATCTCTTCCTGTAGAGGAACCTACGATCATTACGGGATTGCCTTTTCCTTTTGCAACTGCACTGGCTGCAAGACTCTTCTTTACAATTCCCACAGCCATAGCATTCACAAGCGGATTACCCTGATATGATTCATCAAAATAGACTTCTCCTGCAACGGTAGGTACACCAAAACTATTCCCGTAATCGCCTATTCCCTTTACTACGCCTTCAAAAAGAAAACGCGTTCTTGCATCTGTGAGTGATCCGAATCTTAAAGAATTTAAGGAAGCGATTGGCCGGGCTCCCATAGTAAAGATATCTCGCATAATGCCGCCGACTCCCGTAGCCGCACCCTGGTATGGCTCTACGGCAGAAGGATGGTTATGGCTTTCAATTTTAAATGCAACTGCGTACCCATCGCCTATATCAATCAGGCCGGCATTTTCCTCACCGGCGCCTACGAGAAGCTTTCCGCCCTCCCTGGGGAGTGTTTTTAATAAGGCAATTGAATTTTTGTAACTGCAGTGCTCACTCCACATCACCGAAAATATTCCGAGTTCTGTAAAACTGGGTGTTCTTCCGAGGATATTAAGAATTCTCTTGTATTCTTCTTCAGTCAGGCCATGTTCAGATGCAAGTTGGGGTGTTACTTCCGGTTCAATCATAACTCTTCTATTCTATTTAGATTGGTTTAAAAGTAAGATCAAATATAAATAAATAATGGCTGGCAGAGAAGCGTGCATTAAAAGCGATAGAGGTCAAATCGATTTTTTAAAGTACTCTATGGTTGTCTTAAGCCCATCAGCTCTTTTGACTTTTGGTTCCCATCCCAGGATAGTCCTTGCCTTATCAATTGAAGGCTGCCTTACTTTAGGATCATCAACAGGAAGATCTTTATATACTATTTTACTCTTCGACTCGGTTATCTCTATTACCTCTTCAGCAAATTTTTTGATCGTAATTTCTTCAGGGTTCCCGATGTTTACAGGATCGCATTCCGACGACAAAAGCAGTTTAAATATTCCGTCTACAAGATCATCTACGAAACAAAAACTTCTTGTCTGAGAGCCGTCTCCAAATACAGTTATATCTTCACCACGTAACGCCTGCCCTACAAAAGCTGGGAGTGCTCTTCCGTCATCCAGCCTCATTCTCGGACCATAAGTATTAAAAATTCTGACAATTCGAGTATCAAGATTATGATATCTGTGGTAGGCCATAGTAATTGCCTCCGCAAAACGTTTGGCTTCATCGTATACCCCCCGCGGCCCTATCGGGTTAACATTTCCCCAGTAGGATTCCGGCTGAGGGTGAATTGCAGGATCGCCGTATACTTCAGATGTAGATGCAAGAAGGAACCGGGCGTTTTTTTCCTTTGCCAGGCCGAGAGCTTTGTGAGTTCCAAGGGAACCAACCTTCAGAGTCTGAATGGGAAGTTTAAGGTAGTCAATCGGACTTGCAGGAGAAGCAAAGTGAAGAATATGATCCACTTTGCCAGGAAGAAAGATGTAATTTGTAATATCGTGTTTGACAAATGAAAAGTTATCATTTCCGATAAGGTGACCGATATTATTTATGTTGCCGGTTATTAGATTATCAACACAGATTACCTTAAAACCTTCTTTCAGTAATCTATCGCAAAGATGAGAACCCAGAAACCCGGCGCCCCCTGTAACTACAGCAGTATCAGACATATTCACTCCTTAGATTTAAACCAGTAAGTTTTTCTTTCGTTTAACACAACAATCAGACTCATTAGCAGAAAAATAAAAATACCGCCGGTTATAGTAGAAAAGATCGTTTTGGGTGCTGATTTTCCCTGTGCAGGTATAGCTTCATCAAGAACCTGAATTGTCGGGATGTCCCTGGTTTCCTGGATTTTTTCTTTATAATACTGCTGCTGCAGTAAAAGATAAACCTCATTCTGTATTTTGACATCCCTTAATAATGATGCAAGCTCTTTTCCAAGTTCGGGAACATCTTTAAATGCTACAAGGTAATCCTGACTTCCCATAGCCATTTTATTGTACTGACCTCTCAATTGCTCAAGTTTTGTTCTTAAACCAACAAGAGTTTGATTGTCTTCACGGAGATTTGATTGTAATAATCCAAGCTGAACTTCAGTTTTAACTATTTCAGTTTTCAACCCTGCAGCCGCATCAATAGCAGCATTAACCTGTTCGGGCAGTGATATGGCTTTATTGGTTTTTTGAAATTCAGCCAGTTTGTTTTCAACAGAATCAAGCTGACTTTTTGTTTTGACAAGCTGTTCTTCTATATACTGCCTTGCCCTTTTAGCCTGGGACGACAGCTTCTCCCTGTTCATTTTATCCAATGCCTCTACGTAACTATTAGATAAGTCTGCGGCAAACTGTTTGATTGAATCAGAATTTGAGCTTATCATCGGTAGAACTGGAGTTGAGACTTCTACATCAAGTTTTATTATACCTTCCTTTGTAAGGTCAATTTCGAGATGATCACGTAATTTTTCGGCAGCCGTATATTTATTATCCGTATCATAATAATCGGTTAGATGAAATTTATTAACCACGTATAAAGCTGCGGTTCTGCTTTTCAGCATTTCCACATATAATTGTGAATTTGCACTGGACATACCGCCCGACAGTATACTCGAAAAGTCCTGACCGCTCAGCAGCGAACTCAGTGAGCCTTGCTCCTGATTACTTTCCGGAGGCATAACCGAAATTGGGGATTTGTAAGTTCTGGGATAAATAAATAACAAAATAAGGAACAGTAAAACTGTGGCAATTACTGTAACCTTTAGAATTTTATTCCGGTGGAATATTATAGTATTTAAGATCTCGTGATAACTCAATTTCTACCTCGAAGCTACTATGACAGCAATGGTGGCTGCAATTATTGCAGCTACCTGACCAACAATTGTCAGTGAAGTTGTGAATACATCCCAGAATTTTGGTCCTGGAGGTGTTTCGGGTATCCAGATCGTGTCCCCGGGCTTCAGGGTATCCACATCTTCGGCATTCACCCACTCACCTGTATTGGCTTTGACAACACGGACATCCCCCTCTTCAGCTCTCCAGCCGAACCCGCCTGCGAGGTCTATGTAGTCATCTACTGATAACCCCGGCTGATATACTATATTGCCCGGACTTACAACCTGGCCGAGCAGGATTACATAATCCTTTGCTTCCGGAACATCTATTACGTCCCCGCTCTTTAGAATTACATCTTCGGATTTTATTCCTTTATTAAACAGGAGATTAAAATCCACAACAACTTTACCTTCTCTCTGACGCGATTTTGCCTTCAGATAATCATATTCATCATCTGTCATATCTGCACGGAGCATTGTCTTTAAACGATCAAATTCAGGATCATCTTCTTTACTGCCTGAATGACGGGTAAGGGTTGCGTCAATATAGGAAGCTTTCTTTCTGAATCCGCCGGCTTCAGCCACAATGTCTGTCAATGTGGTTTTATCCTCATTAATTTTATAATAACCCGGATACTTTACGTACCCTAAAACTTGTACAAATTTAGGATCATAATAATTAGGAAGTTCCCTTATCATTATCTGGTCTTCATAATGCAGTAATTCATTACCGGAATTAATTTCTCCGAAAGTATAAAACCGGCTGACCTGGGTTTTTCCGTCTTGTTCAAAACTTACAACTTCAATCGAATCCCTCCTTGCCTTCGCCATCAGTCCGCCTGAGATGGTAATCAGATGTCCTATAGTCTCCCCCTCAAGGAATTCATATGTTCCCGGGTATTTAATCATCCCGGAAATTGAAACCACTTTATCAACCCGGTCAACAATTACAATATCACCTTCTCTCAACAGAGGGTTTGCTTCTCTGTCACCAAGCCTCAGGAATGATAGAAGATCATAGTTCTGTTCTGTGCTGTCGCGGTGTATAATGTGTATATTCCTGAAATTCGACGTTTTATTCAGACCCGCAGAATTCATAATTAAATCCATAAGACGGGAATTTGCTGACATAACAAAAGTGGAAGGTTTTTTAACATCTCCCAGTAATGATAGTTTAATCTTTCTGAAATTTGTTAACGAAATAAATACATCCACATTCTTATAATAGGTGTCTATAGACTTCCTTATCTTAACTTTTGCATTAGCAAGTGTCTTCCCTTTTAAATCTATTCCTCCTACTTTAGGAATATACAGGATCCCTTCCTGGTTTATAAAAAGATTTAGTGGGATTTCTTCAATACCGTTTATGGAAATAAAAATGTTATCCCCTGGACCAACTATATATTCATCAGGGTTCACACTTCCCTCGGTAGCTTCCATCTGCACGTTATTTTCTACCAGCGCTGCCAGTGAATCGGCCGAATATAAGGAAGTCCTTTCCCTGTAATCCGGGTAAATCTGGGAATATCCTGGAGTGAATATTCCGCATATCAAAATGAATAATATTGGCAATATTAAATACTTAATCTGTAACCAGGTAATTTTAATCATGGGATATGTAGATATTAGCTCTTTTTTTCGGTCTTTGAGAATTTATTTTTCCTTCCCTCAGATGGGCGGGAATAATAGTAATAGTATTTATAATATGATCCATAACCGCTTTTATAACTAAAATTATTTAATACGGTTCCGATAAAAGAAGATCCGTCTCTTTTAATTAATTCGACAGATTTTTCAAGAAGATCCGATTCGGTTGTCCCTGCTGATACTACAAGCAGGCTTGCATCTACCAGACTTGCTAGTATCTCCGAATCTGTCACAGCTATTACCGGCGGTGAATCCAGCAGAATTACATCATATTTATCCTGGATGGTTTTGAGGAATTCCTTCATAGCTTTTGATTCAAGCATCTCAGCAGGGTTCGGCGGAATAGTTCCTGAGGTTATATAATTTAAATTAGGTGATTCTGTTTCCCTGATTATTTCACTAAGTGATACTTTATCAAACAGGTAATCAATAAGTCCGGGAAAACGATTCGAGTTGAAGACAGTGTGTATACGTGGCTTTCTAAGATCACAGTCCACAACAAGTGTTTTCCTGTTCGACTGTGCAAAACTTCCGCCAAGGTTTATTGCAACTGTGGTTTTACCTTCCTGCGGGGCAGACGATGTAATTAAAATAGTTTTTATGGAATCTTTATCTGGATGAGAGAATTGAATTCTTGTTCTCAATGCACGAAATGCTTCACTCGGAATGGAATCGGGTTTTTTTGCTACTATAAACTCAAACTCATTTGTCCCGTTCATACCTATCCCTTCGATCTGAGGGATCCATGCCAGAACGTTTATATTTTTATTCTGAATGTCTTCCGGTGTCTTGATAGTGTTGTCAAAATAGTTTTTGGTAAAAACATACCCGAAAGCCATACCCACACCAAGAACAAGCCCGATAAGCACAATCAGGAACCTGTTGGGTTTTGCCGGAGAATCGGGCCTTCTTGCATTGTCTATTATTAACACATTGCCGGGCTGCGACTGCTCATTAATGAGCGCTTCCTGGTATTTTTCTTCGACAAGGGTGTACAGTTTCTCGAGTGCCTCCCGGTTCCTCTGCAGCCTTGCAAGTTCTATTGAAGTCTTGGGAAGCTGGTTAAACTTTGCCTCATAGTTTTTCACAATCTTTCCGAGTTCGGAAACTGTTATTTGTAAAGACTGATTCTTAATTTCTTCTTCAATAATTTTCTGTGAAAGGTCTTTGACTTCTTCAGGACTGCTTGCCAGGATTCCCGCTTTTATAACTTTCATTTTATCATTGAGCTTTGCTTTTAATTCATCAATCTTCTCATCATATTCTTTGATCACCCTGGAAGTATTCGCCTTGGGATCATTAGAGGTCGACGCCATATCTCTGTTCACCTGAAGCCGCGCCAGCTGCTGCTGCAGTGTCTGAATATATGTTTCGCTGGATACACTCTCAAGGTAATCGGCAAGCCTTGGATTTTGATTGGCTAGTTCTTTCTTGTATTGTGATAAAACTTTATCAGAAGCTGCAAGCTCGATTTGTTTGGCATTTTGTTGAGCTTCAAAATCGGAGAGCTGGTTTATAAGACTGGTTGCCTGTTCATCAAGGGCTATGATCCCTCCCTTTTCCTGAAAGTTTCTTAAAGTTTCTTCTGCAGCGTTTAATTCAGTCTGTTTTTCTTCCCTCTGCTGATCCAGGAATGCCTTTACCATTGTCAGCTGGTTGCGGTTCATTTCAAGGTTAAGGTTTTTGTACTCTTTTGCATAAATATTAGCTATTAATGCGGATTCATATGGAGAAGGGGACTCGGCGGAAATATCTATTATATCAAGTCCTCTCTTTTGTTCAATGGTAACATATCCGTCAAGAAGACCGGTTATCTGGTTTAAACTAAGAAGCTTTCCTTTACCATCATTGAAATCATGACTCAATATCAGGTAAAAACTGTCTTTGCTGCTTGAGGTCCTGAAACTGTCAATGAGCCCTGCTGCTACGCGTGTTCTTAAATTACGGCTTTTTAAAATTTCAATCTCATTGGCAATAAATCTGTCGCTTCCAAAATCCTGGAATTCCGGCATAAGGGGGGCTTCAAGTATATTGCCCTGCGGCATGGATACTTTAAGTGAGGTTGTTGCTTTATAAATATTCTTTGCATTAATTGCATATACCATCGCAACAACAAGACTTACTAATGTTATGATGACAACAGGTACAAGGTTGGTCCTGATTAATTTAATATAGTCCTTAAGGGAGTTGCTTTCTATCGATCTGAGATCTTCATTTATTGGATCAATTGCCATGACTATTTTGCTATATTTAAGATTAAAATTGATAGGGAAATGAGTGCTGAGAATACTGAAAGACCGATTTGGAGATAATCTTTGAAGTAGAGCCTTTGAGATCCGGGCACAAGCAGAATGTCTCCTGCATCCAGACTCGGGGCATTCTTAAATTCCTTCAGGTTCTCATCCCATAACAAATCATTGTAATTAAATTTTACCATCGATTTCTCTGAATCTGCGGCGGTCCTGAATATTCTGAGATCATCAAGGTGCGCATCCTCTGTGGGACCTCCTGCGTATGAGAGCAGATCATATACATTACTTTCAATCGGAATTATATATTTCCCGGGATATTTAACAAATCCCCATACAGCTACTTTAATATTCAATGAAGTAGGATCTGAATAATCATAATATGCTCCCTGGTTTTGTCTGAGCTGATCGGTGTTGCTGCCGACCTGCAGCTCAGTATTCTGAGCAAAAATCATAGTACTAAAGAACAGAGAGATGATCAGAGGCCAGAAAAAGTAGTTCATTTAACCGAATTCCGAGAGATTATAAATAATAAAATTAGTAATATTTAATTATACATCAAATCTTTAGTGAAAGTCTTTTCAGCGAGAAAGTACTTATTATTAAACCAAGAAATGGACCCACACAGATTAATAAACCAAGGTAAATATACTTTGAGGTTCCCGAAAAATTAATAACATCAATATACTCAGCAAAAGCAGAAATAAACAAGATAAAAATTCCTGCAGATATTAACCCTGCTATTAACCCTGCTATCATTGAATTCAGTATTACCGGTAATTTAATGGTACTTAACCTTGCACCAACCAGTTTCATCGTTTCAAGTTCCTCGAACCTTGAAGTGATAATTAATCTAACCGTACTGTATACGATATAAACAGAAATGAAAAGTATAATCCCTGTTGCAATAAATATATATTTTTTAATACCGTCGAGTATAGAAATCAGTTTTTGTATAAACTCATTCCTGAATCCTATATCATCAATTCCTTTAATACCGGAAAGTGATGCAATAATTCCGTCAATACTCTCTTTGTCAAAATATTTGTCTTTTAGTGTAATCGTAAATGACGCAGGCAGAGGGTTGTAATCCAGAAGCTTCCTGAAATCCTCCCCTGTCTCCTGTATAAAAATTTCGGCGGCCTTATCCTTGTCTATGTAGCTAATCGTTTTTATATACTCCCTGCTCTTCAGATCATTCTTTATTCCTGTAATCTCTTCCCGGGAAAGGTCATTCCTTAAAAAAAGGTTAATACTTACATCTTCCTTGATTTTTTTCTGGATGTATTCAGAAGATTCAATTAATGCAAATGATGCAGCAATTAATAAAACTGAGATACTAAGAGATACCAGGGAAAGTATAAATGAGGCTTTGGCTCGCCGAATTAAACGGAAGGCTTCTTTTAAAGGGAAGAACATATATGATCAAAACTCCATATCATAAAATTAGAAATTGGATTCATCAATCCACCTGGTAATCTCCCATTTCGATTTATCGGTTTTCCGTGCCAGTGCCATATTTACACGTCCGTCAATGCGTATAACGTCTGTAGGATTAAAAGTGATAGTAAGGTTAAACCCTCTCACGATGTTAGCTGTTAATGTATCAACCGAGGAGAGAATGATATTATTCCATATCAGATCAAGTCTCTGAGAATTCTGAAATAATCCATAGGTGGTTTTCATTTCCTCCTCCCTTCCCCAGGAAACATCAAACCCAAGGTCATAATCCCTGTATGTGAATATAAAATCCTCCGAAACCAGTTTGCCATAGATCGTTGTGTCTTTAAAAGTATAAGCATACTGGAAATTCTGAAAAACACCCTCGATTGTTTTCTGATCTGAAATAGTAGTATTGCCGTTATTTGCTTCCTCATCAAATGAAGGTGCAAAAGGATTTTTACAGCCTGCCAGCAATATTATTACCACTGGAAGTATATAAAAAATTTTCTTAATAATAGAATTTACCTTTCAATTCACTCCAGCTTGGAAGCCCGGTGCTTTTTGTATCCTGCCAGTAATAAATAACCCACACTGACCTGCTGTCCCTTACCATATTAAACCGCAGATCCCCCTGGTAGTCTTTCGGTTCAGTTTCTATATTGGGGACATTAATACTATACGTTGCCGTGTAAATCAGGCTGTCTCCCTGGGGACTGTAAAGTTCGTTGGTAAACGACAGGGTGATAGGAGTCTGGTCGCTTACTTTCGTGATAAGGTTTTTGAAATACTGGTCTTCATCACGTAAACTCCAATCGTTAAGTAGAAAAGGGTACTGGGATAAAGCTCCGCTTGAGGGAGAAAAAATAAATTTCTTGTCGCTGAAAGATGAATCAACCAGGCAGCTGTTATAATTCTGTACGTCTTTGTCTTTAAGAGAATTGACCAGGTTGCTTACGAGGATCTGTGGTGTGACAGCCTGTTCATAATTCGAACGGGGCTGATTAGGAGTTTCTGCATTCCTGGTTTGTAGAAGATCACATCCGGCTGCGGCAAAAACGAATAATATATATATAATCACGAATTTCATTTGCACGAGATTATAATGATTCTGGATGAAGAATTAAGGTCAAATCTGCTGCCATCAAAATCACCGAACGTTTTTATGATCCTTAATCCGCTTTTTTCAATTACTGTTTTTAGTTCCGATTCAGAGTACATTCTCACAGATTCTCTGTAATTTCTTTTTGTGCCGTTTTTTGCGATAGTAATATCTTTTATTACCCGGTCTCCAAGAATCTGCCTATCCTGAATTATCTTTTTTCCGTTGATAATATCTTCGGAATGCGGTACAAGATGCTTTCTGATATAATTTGCATTAAAATAATCTATTACAAAGTAACCATCATTTTTCAGCAGATCAAAAGCATCAGTAAAAAGAGAAAAATTTTCAGCATCCCGCTCAAAGTAACCAAAACTTGTAAATAAATTAACTGCCAGATCGAATTTTGATGTGATGCAGAAGTTCCTCAAATCTGCAGTGACAAAATTTATTTCAAGTCCCAGGTTTTCCGCAGTTGATCTTGCTACGCTCAGCAGGTTTTCGCTTAAATCTACTGCAGTAACATTGAATCCTCTTTCTGCAAAAAGAATGGAGTGTCTTCCTGTTCCGCACGCCAGATCAATTACATCGGCATTCTGTTTAAGATCTGTATTTGCCAGGATAAGTTTAACCAGTTGTTCAGCTTCTGCATCGTTCCGGTGACGATAAACATTCAGATACTCTTCTGTATTAAACCATTCTTCGAACCATTCAGCCATTACAAGATACTTCTGCTTAACATTGCTCGCCCTATAGTAGCTTCATCGGCAAATTCCAGGTCTCCGCCTATTGGGAGTCCCCGTGCAATCCGTGAAACCTTTATTCCAAGAGGTTTGATTAATTTAGCAAGGTAAAGTGAAGTAGTTTCTCCTTCCGTATCCGGATTAAGCGCCAGGATTACTTCCTGAACCTGTTCGTTTTCAAATCGTTTTAGTAATTCTTTGATCTTTAATGAATCAGGACTGATACCTGTCAGAGGTGAAAGAACACCTCCCAGTACATGATATAAGCCGCTGAATTCATGAGTTTTTTCAATTGCCATAACATCGCTCGCTTCTTCAACAACACATATAACCGACTGATCTCTTTTGGTGCTTTTACAAACTTCGCACAATTCTCCTTCTGAAATATTGAAACAGCGCGCGCAAAAACGCAGTTTAAGTTTTAAATCTCTTAGAGATCTGACCAGGTTTTCAACATTTTCGTTTTCACTTTTTAGAAGATGAAGCGCAAGCCTTTGTGCGGTTTTTCTGCCGATTCCGGGCAATTTGCTCAACTCTTCAATAGCTGCCGTCAGCGGTTCTGCTATCTGCACGGTTATAACCCGGGAATATTCATACCGGGCGGAATCATGCCTTTGGTAACTTTTGCCATTTCTTCGTCTGCGGCCTTTTTTGCAGCCTGAAGCACTTTATTTACTGCAGCAACAACTAAATCTTCCAGAATTTCTTTTTCATCTGAATTTATGACTTGTGGGTCAATTTCTATAGAAATTATCTCCTGATGCCCATTTGCTGTGGCTTTAATCATCCCTCCGCCGGCTTCCTCACTCACAACCAGGTTAACAAGCTCAGCCTGTACCTTCTGCAGCTCAGCCTGCATTTTCTGAACTTGTTTCAACATACCCTGCATGCCGCCTTTCATTCAAAAACCTCCGTATTCTTAATGTTTTTATTACTAAATCTTAATTTTTTTGTTTAAAATATAATACATAGAATTGACTTTATACACTTTATTTTCATATTTTCTTAATCAAAAAAAGACAAGGAAATTTTGGGGCTTAAATTTTACAATAATGCATTGATAAATGAAGAAGCAGCAAAAAAGGATCTTCCTTTAGATGATCAGAATTATACCCTCTTGCGGTATCCTGATTATCTTGTAGCTGACAACGACCGGAAGGTCAAGGTTAAAGATCTTGGTTCGAAATTTGCTTCCATAAACGCATTCTTTTTTGATTATTTAAAAGAATATCATATTCCTATCTCATTTTTAAAGACTCAGAATGGCTCTTCACTTAAATTCGTTAAACATGAGCGTTATCCTTTCTTTATTAAAATACTGAATGTAATAGATAAGAGAACTGCAAAAATTTTCGGCAAAAAAGAAGGTGAACTGCTTAATCTTCCGGTATTCGAAATTCATTACCCGAATGGAAAAGATTCTCTTGTTACAGAAAGCCACCTTATTACCTTCGATGTGTGTACAAATGAAGATCTGAAGCTCATGAACAGGATCTGTTCAAAAGTTAACGCTGTCCTTAAATTTTATTTTGAAAGAAGAACTGCCCTGCTTTCAGAAGTAATTTGCTGTTTCGGAAAAAGTGATGAGAAAATTTATCTCGTCGACGATTTTACCCCCACAAGCCTTAAAATCATTCCACAGAACACTGACGGAAAATGGGTTGATCCCTACAACCTGAACACTTCAGCAGACATCAGGAAGTATACTGAATTCCTCCTGAATATGACGAGTGCATAAATGCTTACGAAATACGGATATTCCACTCTTACTGTAATCTCAGTGATAACGTTCGTTTTGATCTCACTAAGTTTTTTCACGCAGAATAATTATCTCAAAGCAGTCCTGATTATTGTCCCTCTCCTTCTTCTTGCTTTTTCCATCAATTTTTTCAGAGATCCTGACAGGATTCCCCCTGATCGTGATGACGCTGTGGTATCCCCGGCTGATGGAAAAGTACTCTTCGTGAAAGATGTTATTGAAAATAATTTTATAAAAGGTAATGCTAAACAGGTCTCAATCTTTATGTCGCCTTTGAATGTACATGTTAACAGGATTCCTGTAACAGGAAAGGTAGAATATCTGAAGTATTTTAAAGGAGAATATATCGCCGCTTTTGAAGATAAAGCCTCCGAAGTAAATGAGAGAGCTGAATTTGGTATTTCAGGGAAATATGGGAAAGTATTCTTTACCCAGGTAGCCGGTTTTATTGCAAGGAGAATTATTTATGAAATTTCACCTGGTGACTCGGTAAAAATTGGAGAACGGTTTGGAATGATTAAATTTGGGAGTCGCGTTGATGTAATTGTTCCGGAGAACTGTATTGTAAAAGTTAATAAGGATGATGAGGTAAAAGCAGGAGAGACAATTTTATTTGAGTATCCCGAAAACTGATGAGCCGATTTAGAGTTACACCCTCTGTCATACCAAATATGTTTACCGCAATGAATATGTTCAGCGGTTTCCTGTCAATTGTCAGCGCCAGCCAGGGGAAATTTATATATGCAGCATGGCTGATTATCATAGCAGCTATATTTGATGCGCTCGATGGCGCTATGGCAAGACTCACCAGGTCAAGCAGTGAACTTGGTGTGGAGCTTGATTCCCTTTCTGATGTGATTAGTTTCGGCGCTGCTCCCTCCTTTCTGATTTATAAGAGTTATTTATTTCAGTACGATACGCTGGGAATAATCATAAGTTCCTTATTAATGCTTGCCGGCGGGTTTAGACTTGCCAGGTTTAATGTACAGCTGGTTGGTTTTGAGAAGTCTTTTTTTAAGGGATTGCCGATTCCCTCGTCCGCGATCACTATTGCTGCTTTTTGCCTCGCATTCTATAAAGTCCCGCAGGGATATCCGGAATCTTTCAGCAAAATCATTATCCCGATGATCCTCCTTCTCTCCTATCTGATGATCAGTAGAATAAAGTACGATACATTTCCTAAATTCAACCCCAAAGAATTAAAACAAAAACCTTACCTCGTTTTTTTAATTCTCTTCGCCGTATTCCTCCTGATATTTTATACCTTCACGCAGGCACTCTTCTTTATGTTTGTTTTCATAATCGTATTTGGTATTTTTCGTCACGTTTTTTATGCTGTAAAAAAGAAATTTTAAACTGTTCAAATTATTAAAAGAAAGCTGTTTTGTTTAAAGCTAAAGTGTTGATAAAACGTCGCCCGTCCATACTGGACCCCCAGGGAAAGGCTGTTGAAAAAGGAGCTATCCTCTTAGGAATGAATAATATAAGGGATACCCGAATCAACAAGTACATTGAATTTTCTGTGGATTCGATTGATAAAATATCCGCCGAGAAAGAAGTTAACGAGTATTGCAGTAAACTCCTTGCAAACCCGATTATGGAGGATTATGAGTTTACACTGGAAGAAGTTAAATGAAACCAAAGGTAGGAGTAGTAGTTTTTCCAGGTTCAAACTGCGACCATGATGCGTATTTTGCTTTTAAAAAAATACTCGAATGCAATACAAAGTTCCTCTGGCATAAAGAGACCAGCCTTCAGGACTCTGACCTGATTATTCTTCCCGGAGGATTTTCCTACGGAGATTACCTTCGTACGGGCGCTATCGCCCGCTTCTCTCCAATCATGAATTCAGTCATCGATTTTGCAGATAAAGGCGGATATGTAGTCGGAATATGCAATGGTTTTCAAATATTGCTTGAAGCCGGCATTCTTCCGGGTGTGATGTTGAAGAATAAATCGCTACAATTTGTTTGTAAAGATGTTTATCTTTCGTTAGCTAATGATAATACTGTTTTCACCAAAGACATTAGCCCTGAAAGAGTTCTTAAAATCCCGGTTGCTCACGGTGAAGGCAATTATTTTGCAGATGATCGAACCCTGAAAACCCTGGAAGAAAATAACCAGATAGTGTTCAGGTATACTTCTCCGGAAAGAATTGTAAACGAGATTTACAACCCTAATGGTTCTGTTAAAAATATAGCCGGTATTGTAAATAAACAGGGAAACGTGCTTGGAATGATGCCGCATCCTGAGAGAAGCTGCGACCCTGTTCTGGGAAAAACAGATGGACAATTGATTTTCAGGTCGATCATAAATAACATTTTTAATTAAAGGTGATGAAATGTTTGGAAACTTAGGTGCCGGGGAAATAATTCTCATACTGCTCGTTGTTCTTCTCCTTTTTGGTGCTAAGAAAATCCCCGAGCTTGCAAGAGGAATAGGCAAAGGCATGAGTGAGTTCAAAAAAGGTCTTAAAGACGTAGAGGATGAAATCAAAAATTCAGATACTGAAACAAAGAAAACTGAAGCTAAAAAAGATTAATTAAAGGCGAGGTTACGTATGTTTGAGAATTTGGGCATGGGTGAATTATTAATTATTATGTTTGTCGTTCTGATCCTTTTCGGTGGAAAGAAAATACCCGAAATCGCAAAGAATCTTGGAAAAGGAATAAGTGAATTCAAAAAGGGTGTTAATGATCTTAAAAAAGAGATCACTCTTACAGATGATGATTTGAATAAACACGAAACCAAAAAGATCAGCTGACATATTAGTTTGATATCAATTTTTTCATATAGACATTTCTGATACTCGTTGAAAATTTCTGATAATTTTCTGCTCCCTTTATTTCCGGGTTGCATCCTTAATTCCCGGCTCAGTAAAAATATATTTGTAATAAAGATGTGCCAGCACAGATGTTTATAGGACACCTCGGCGCCGGCCTGGCAATGCGCAAGTTTGATAAGAAGACAAACCTTTCTTGGTTTTTTGTCTCGGTCTTGTTCCTTGACCTCCTCTTATATGTATTTATACTCCTCGGTATCGAAAAAGTCATAGTGCCTGCTGACTTTGAAAATCTGCATTATCTCCGGTTTATCTTCCCCTTTTCGCATAGTTTGATTGCATCACTTGCATGGAGTATCCTGTTTTATGTTGCCGCTGAAATCATAACAAAGAGAAGAAAGACAGCCCTGATCCTCGGGATAGGAGTTTTCTCTCATTATATTTTTGACGTGATAGTTCATACACCGGAATTAACAATATTGGGCGATAACTCAGCAGTTATCGGATTCGGCCTGTGGAACCATATTTATATTGCATTATTACTCGAATTGGTCCTGTATTCAGCAGGCTTGTATATTTATCTTAAAGAAACGCAGGGAATCGGTTTCAGCGGAAAATATGGCATGTATATCTTCTCGGTAATCTTAGCTGCGGCTGCCGTCGTTACACAGGTATTGAGCCCCCGGCCTCTCAATGGATATGAAGTTGCCGGTTCTTCTCTCCTTTCAATCGTTCTTGCAATATTAATTTCCTACTGGCTGGATAGAAAGAGAACTCCAATAAATCCCCCCGAAAATAAAATTCCTGAACATTTACACGTTTGATAGTTAAGGAATTATCCTCTCTTTTTTTTATCTTTGGAGATAAAATTTCTTTTAAAAGAATAAACAGGGATTCTTATGAGTATTCTGGTAAATAATAAAACAAGACTTGTGGTTCAGGGAATAACAGGCGGCGAAGGTTCCTTCCATTCCCGACAAATGATTGAATATGGGACAAAAGTTGTAGCAGGAGTTACGCCCGGTAAAGGAGGAACTGATTTCGAAGGAATATCGGTTTATAACACTGTTGCAGACGCAGTAAAAGAACAGAAGGCAAATACTTCTGTTATTTTTGTACCCCCGGCATTTGCTGCCGACGCTATCCTGGAAGCTGCAAATTCAGGCATTAAAGTAATAATTTGTATAACTGAAGGTATTCCTGCCAGGGACATGGTTAAGGTTTATAATGCAATTAAGAATAAAGATGTTGTACTGGTAGGACCTAACTGCCCCGGAGTAATTTCCCCCGGTCAGGCTAAAGTTGGAATAATGCCGGGCTTTATACATAAAAAAGGCACAATCGGTGTTGTCTCCCGCAGCGGTACATTGACTTATGAAGCCGTAAAACAATTGACAGACGTTAAACTCGGTCAGTCTACCTGCGTTGGTATCGGCGGTGATCCTGTTATTGGATCCAGGTTTGTTGATATAATTAAATTGTTTAATGATGATCCCCAGACAGAAGGTATCGTTATGATTGGGGAAATAGGCGGAACCGCTGAAGAAGAAGCAGCTGCGTTCATAAAGAAAAATGTTTCTAAACCCGTAGTTGGTTTTATCGCGGGAAGAACAGCACCTCCGGGAAGACGCATGGGCCATGCAGGCGCAATAATCTCGGGTGGTAAAGGTACTGCAGTCGAAAAAATAAATGCTATGAAGAAAGCAGGGATTAAAGTTGCTGAGAGTCCCGCCGAAATAGGAAGTACTATGTTGAAAGCTATTCAGGGTTCGGCAAAGAAGACAACTCCTAAAAAGAGAACTGTGCCTGTAGCTTCCAAAAAGACTAAATCCGCTTCAAAGAAAAGTACCAGATTAGTTTCTAAGAAAACTAAAAAGATTGTTAAAGGCACAGGAAAACATAAACTATAACAAGATATCAATTAGGAGATAAATTTGAGTAACAGAACATTGGCAATACTTAAACCGGATGCGGTTCAGAAAAAGTATGTTGGACAAATAATTACAAAGATTACTGAAGCAGGCTTCAAAATAAAAGCTATAAAAATGCTTCATTTATCTAAAAGCTCTGCTGAAGGTTTCTATGAAGTTCACAAAGAACGCGGATTTTATAGGGAATTGGTAGATTATATGACTTCAGGACCCTGTATCCCGATTGCACTCGAAAAAGAGAATGCTGTTGCTGATTTCAGAAAACTGATCGGGGCAACAGATCCTGCTGAAGCTGAAGAAGGAACAATAAGGAAATTATATGCAGCGAATAAAGCAGAAAATGCTGTTCACGGTTCTGATTCTGATGAAAATGCCGCGAAGGAAATTCTCCACTTCTTTTCAAGGAATGAACTGCTGGATAATTACGAAAACTAAAATTATAAACGCATAAAAATCTTGGAGGTTGTCATAAAAGTCTCGGCTTTTAGACAGCCTCTTTTTGTTAATGGAAAAACTGAAATTATCTTTATTCATCTTGCTGCTGATCTCACTCCAGGCTTGCGAAAACCGGAAGCCCGTAGATGATGCAGATGTTGATGCCGGATTGCTTTTGGGCTCTGATAATTTGATAAGCGAAAATTTATCGCTGATAAAAAATAAAAGACTTGGAATAGTTGCCAACAGGGCAAGCATATTGTCAAATGGTGTCACTCTCATCGATACCCTCAGTAAAATAGATGGAATAAAAATAAAAGCTGTTTTTGCTCCTGAGCATGGGTTTAACGTTAACCTTTCTGCCGGGGAAAATTTTTCAGATTCAACAGAAAAAGATCTTCCCGTTTATTCTCTTTATGGCAGAAATAGAAAACCGTCTCCTGAAATGCTTAAAGATATCGATCTGATCATTTATGATTTACAGGATACCGGGACAAGGTTTTACACCTATATAACAACTTTGTTCTATGTAATGCAGGCTGCTGCTGAAAACAGGATTCCGGTGATTGTCCTGGATAGACCTGATCCTGTTGGAGGAAGTAAGGTGGAAGGCCCTGTTTTAAATTCTGATATGAAAAGTTTTATCGGAATAGCTCCCCTTCCTATTGTCTATGGGATGACTGCCGGCGAACTTGCAAAATTATTTGCCGGTGAAAACTGGATTGAAGCCGATAGCATTTCTCTCAGAGTAATTAAAATGTCTGGCTGGAACCGTCAGAGTTCTATTGGTGATCATGAATTGCAGTGGGTAAGCCCTTCTCCTAATATTCCCGATGCCGAAACTGCTTTGATCTACCCCGGGATGGCGCTGCTGGAAGGAACAAATGTTTCAGAAGGCCGTGGAACAGAACAGCCTTTTAAAGAAATTGGTGCCCCCTTCATTAACCCGGAAGAATTGATAATTGAACTCGATTCATTAGGACATCCGGGACTATCAATAAAACCGGCCCATTTCATACCCGTTAAGCTGCCTGGAAAAGCTGATCGACCCAAATATGAAAATACTCGCTGTTCCGGAATCCAATTGAAGGTGGAAAATTCCGATGAATTCAAACCTGTTGATTTTGGAATTCGTCTTTTATTTGTCCTGCATAAACTTTATCCCGAAAAGTTTAAATTTGAGCCTGCATTTTTTGATAAGCTGGCAGGAGATAAGTCGCTCAGGGAAATGCTGATGCAGAATAGAACCCCCGAGGCTATTATAGAGTCCTGGAAGCCCGGATTAACGAATTTTTTAGGAAAAAGAAATCAATATTTACTTTATTAAAGGAAAGAGAATGAAAAAACTAATCTTGATCATTTTAACAGGTTTATTAATATACGGATGCGGAGGAAAATCCGGGGAACAAAAACCTGAAGAACAAAAGGATCAGTTTTCTTTTGATACCACTGATATAAAAGCAAAACCGGTTGAGAATCCCGGCCAGTCATTTTATCTCAGGTATAAGCTTGAAAAAGGCAATACCTACAAATTCAGGCTGACTGTAATGTCAAAAGATGAACAAACTATTACTTCAAAAGATACTACGATGTCACAGGGTGCCGATCAGACAATGATTTATAATCTTAAATTTACTCCTACTTCTGTAGATGCAGACAGCACAATAGAAATGGAGACAGTCATTACGTCAATCAAGATAGACGGTACTTACGGTGCTGAACCTGTACATTATCAATCGGGAGTTACTAAGGATTCTGCTGAGATAATTAAATATGCACAGTATGAATCACTTGTTCAGCACCCCTTCGATATCAGGGTAACAAAGATCGGTGAACTTCTTGATGTTTTCCGTACGGATGGTATAGTTAATAAACTACTTGACATAAAAGGATATGCTGACTCACTTAAAAGCGAAGAAAAAGCTACTCTGAAAAATAATATTGCTGATGGAGTTATTAAACCTATGATTAGCCAGGTGTTCAGAAAACTCCCTCGTGAAAAAATGGCGGCAGATTCCTCCTGGAAGGTTGAACAGCCTGTAACTCAGTTGATGGTGTTCCAGGCCCACAATACATCCGTTTTTAAGATTACAGGTATTGAAAAACTGGACGATGATTTGATTGCAGATATTGATGCTGGTTTACAAACAAAGTTCACAGGTGAAAAGAAACTCAGTGATAGAGGTATTAATTATGAGTTTAAAGATCCTGTAACTACCGGAGGCGGAAAGATTTATTTCAATGTTACCAGGGGCCTGGTTCAGAAAACTAAACTAAGCACCTCCGTCTCGCTGGCATTTAACCTGGAATCCCGTGGGGAAAAAGGTTCAAAGAAGGAACTTATTTCAAATACTAATATACTCGAATTTATTCCATAGATATTTACACTTATACAGATGAAAAGCTTCTATATGTTATCAATCTCGTATAAATTATTTTTTTTATGAAAAAGGATATACTTTACCAGGACAAACTGATTATACTATATGATGATTCGATCATCCTGCTTAAATATTACTTCCCTTCTTTAACTTCTAAGACAATTCTTTTCCGGGATATAAAAAATATCGGGGTTCATAAGCCGACACTTTTCTCAGGGAAATATAGAATTCAGGGTACAGGAAATTTTAGAACGTGGTATCCTTTTGATTCTTTACGCCCTAAAAGAAACAAAATCTTTATAATAAAATACGTAGACAAATGGGTGCAGTCCGGATTTACTGTTGAAAATTCAGAGGAAGTTGAATCAATACTTAGAGAGAAAAAATTAATACACTAAATTTCCGGACAGCCAAACTGAAAAAACAAAAAGGCAGATACCCTCTGCCTTTTTGTTTAGATAAATTATTAAGGAATTCAGTCGATTTATTTTAGGAGGAGCATCTTCCTCGTCAGCGAACTGCCGTTCATCTCAAGCCGGTATATATAAATACCGCTCGGCAATGCAGCCCCGTCAAATTTAATGCTGTAACTTCCGGCTGGTTTAACTTCATTTACAATATTTCCAACTTTTTCGCCAAGCGCATTGAATATACTTAATCGTACGAAACCATCGTCAGGTACTCTGTAATTAATAACAGTTGACGGATTAAATGGATTTGGGAAGTTCTGTTCCAGGCTGAAGGCGTTTACAGGCTTATATTCTATTGTTAAGACTTTACTGGTCTCTGTTGTTCCGTTAAAGTCAATTTGACGCAGCCTGTAGCAGTAAATTCCTCGAGTACTCAACCGGTCGCTGAACGAATAATTAACTGGCTCTGTGGAGTTGCCCCTCCCCTCTAAAAAGCCTATAACAGGCCACTGATTACCCTTCTTTCTCTCTACAGCAAAACCTTTATTATTAGTTTCTGTTCCTGTTGTCCAATTCAATTGAACCAGGTTCCCATTCAGATTTGCAGTAAAATCAACTAATTCAACAGGTAAAGCCGGTGAAAAAGGCATAAACACTACCAGTCCATGAGCTGGATCATCAACCTTATGGAAAACATGGTCCTCTATCAGGGTGGAATCATAAACTCCCCAATCATTATTCTGAGCCATAATATCATTCGTGCAGTTATTGTAAAGGTCATAAACGTCGCTGCCCTGGATATTATTTTTAATAATGTTTAATCCGTCATCGGTTGTATCCGCATTTTCTATGTTCCCGATATTAGGATTCGGACCAGCCTGAACTGTTGTACCGTTCTGAATAGTTATCCCCCACCAGTTCCCGTATATGTAATTTCCGGTGATTACCGGTGTGTTAAAAGAACTCCCGTTAACGTTTATACCGCTCCCTGAAATCAAAGCATTCGGATTCAGATTATTATTGTATATCTCATTATCTTTTATGACAGCATTGATAATACCATCCGAGGTGCTGTAAAGTGTAATTCCGTAACTGTTATCGTGGATAGTATTTCCTTCACAAACCATATTCGAAAAGCTGGTGGAACCGCTGACCCACAGACTGATCCCTCCTGTAACCTGACTTGCTCCGCCATAAATCTCGTTGTTTTTTATGATGGGAGAATTATTTCCCTGCAGACCTATACTTACCTGGTTCTTGGCAGATGTGTTTTGCGTATTATTTTTCGCAATAATATTATTTTCTATATCAGGATTTGACCCGAGATTAATTAAAATTCCGTATTCGTAACTTCTTTCAATTTTATTATTCAATATCACTGCATCTGAACCGCTTAACTGAATTCCTCTATCGCATTTAAATAAATAAGTATTTATAATTGAAGGATTCGCATCAATACACCTCACACCGTAGGAAGCATATTCTATCTTTGTAAATTGGATCATTCCTGAATTGCCCGACAATGCATTATATAAGATCCCGTCATATGCTCCTGTGGAATCCTGTAAGGAGGATGTGAAGTAAACTGAATCGGTTTCGGTTCCCTCTGTTGTAAATATTCCATTGACTTCAAAGCCCGCCGTTGAAACATCACAGCTTATGATTGATCCTGCCGGAATATTTACTTCATCATTTTCCGATACATATATTTTATTATTTAATACATATGCAGGAAAACTTCCTGTCAGCACTCCTCCTGAATGAACTACAAGGCTGTCAGCATTCCATACAACGCCTGTGTTTGGTGTCGTGTATTGTGCGAAAGCAATTCCTGAACTGATTAAAAAGATAAGTAGATATTTTTTCATTTTTACTCCGGATTAGATGATGATTTGAGTTAATGTCATCAGAATTACTTGATTAGAAGCATTTTCCTTGACTTGATAAACTTTTCCGTATGTCCGGCACCGGGAAGCGCTTCTATCCTGTATAGATAAATTCCGCTGCTTACTTTCTGTCCGGCGTTATTCTCCCCATTCCAGGTCGCAGTATACTGTCCTGTATTAACATCACTGTTTACAAGTGTTTTGATTTCTCTCCCAAGCACATCATAAATCTTTAATATTATATGTGAACTTTCTTTTACATCGTACCGGATCTCTGTTGATGGATTAAATGGATTGGGAAAATTTTGTTCGAGGTCAAATTCTTTCACCACCAGGTTATCATCTTTCCTGATATCATTAAGTATATCATCTTCGGGCTTTGGGAGTCTTACCGTCGTATATATATGAAATTCTCCCGGCATCAGATAAATATTATCGTGGGTATTCGTAACAACCAGACTATCTCCGCTGAAATAATCATACCATTTACCTGTCCTGCTGAAAAATGGATCGGCTGTTCCCGGAACCACATCAAAATTACCCAGCACAACCACATCCATTGTTGAATGATAGATATTTATCCTCTTGAAATTTCCGCCGGCGTCTATTGTATAGTTATTGCTTTTGAAAGCAGGGTAATCTATTTTCAGATTAATCAGGGTCTTAAAAACTTTGTAAAGTTTTAACCTTGCAGGATCATCATAATAATCCCATAGTATAGGTTTGTTGCATACTCTGCACGGGTCGTCAATTGAAATATCATAACCAAGCTCACCAAACTGCCAGACCATTTTAGGACCCGGAACAGTGAAGAAGAATGCTGCGGCCTCCTTAATCCTTTGAATCGCTGTATAAAAGTTCTTGATTTTATAACTACCGGAGGAATTCCCGTATTGAAGGTTTTTATACATAAGCCGTTCTTCATCGTGACTTTCCATATATCCAACCAGGTATGGATGGCTCCAGCCTCTTACTAAGTAGGATATCCACGAGAAATCCCAGGTACCGCAAGGACCCGAAGGATAACCCATCGTAGCCTGGTTATAATTGCAATTATGATTTCCCCAGAGCATCATACCATAGTTTGACAGCTCTTTTTCCTCCTGGTTGGCTGTGAAATGCTCGAGTATTACATAGGCGCCGGGATCTGTCTCCCATATCTTATCTGACATTCTTTCAAGAATTGCGATTCTTGCAGGATCATAATTTCCTCCATCACCCGGTGTATTCGTAAACCCTTTCGTGAAATCAAACCTGTACCCGTCGATATGATACTCAGTAAGCCAGTATTTATTAATCCTATCCACATAATATTTTGTAGCGCTGCTCTCATGATTGAAATCATAGCCGAAAGAAAAAACGGGGTTCGGTGAGACAACATTAAACCAGGGATTATCAGGCGCTGGTCTGCCGTTAGCCTCATCAAAATATAACCGGACAAGAGGGCATTGACCATAGGAATGATTTAAAACAATATCAAGAATTACCGCAATCCCCATAGAATGGGCTTCATCAACAAAACTCTTGAAGTCATTTTTAGTACCGTAATATTTATCAAGAGCGTGCTGAAAACTTGGGTTGTACCCCCAGCTTTCGTTCCCCTCAAATTCCATTACAGGCATTAGTTCAACAGCATTAATTCCCAGTCTTTTCAGGTAACCCAGTGTATCTTTTAAAGTTTGATAATTGTGAGTCGATATAAAGTCTCTGATTAATAATTCATAAATGACAAGGTCAGATTTTGCGGGGCGCTGAAAATTTGTGTTTTGCCATTGGAATGGAGGCTGATCCGTCTGTAAAACCGAAACAATTTCTGAGGTTTTCCCATAAGGATATGGTTTCAAATCAGGATAAGTTGTATCTGATATGTATGGATCGTTGTTCGGATCAAGAACTTTCTCTGTGTAAGGATCGCCTATCCTTATATCCCCGTCAACAAGATATTGAAAAGCGTATTCTTCCCCTGGGTTAAGGTTATTTATTGTATACCACCAGATAACACTATCAGGCGTAACTTCATCCCGGTACATAAAATAAGATGAGTCCGCCTTCCAGTCGTTAAAATCCCCGATCACATACACAAAATCCTTATAGGGTGCATATAAAGCCAGAGTTACACTTGTCGTGCTTGTATAATTTATCCCGTGGACATTCCCTGCCGGAAGTGGAAGATCAGTTACCTGGGGATTTATCATAATAGCAAATGATACAGTATCGGTTATATCGGAAGTATCAATTGCTATAGCAGTTACGATTTTTGCTCCTGCTTCAAAGTTGGAAGCCATAAACCTGTAAAATAAAGTATTTGAGGGAGATACTGCTTTAAGTATACCGTTAATGTAAAGCGTGATTGATGAGGTTATTGTCCCGATCTCGATAGTGCTTATAGAAATATCTACAGTATCATTTTGATTGCAAAAAACAGGAGAACGAAGCGGATCCCCGTAATTTAGATTAACTTCAGGAGTGTTAATAACTAGGTTTAGACCGGCTTCATAAATATTAATAAAAATATCGGGATCAGTCTGTTTCGTAGCATCGGAACTTCTGAAAACAAAGTCTAATGCCTGTATCTTCTCAGCCGGATCTGTAATATTGTAGAACTGCCTTGGATATCCGATAGTAAGATGGTAATGGTTTGGACTGTCTTTTGTCAATGCGGGCTGATTAGAATTATTTCCCCAGTCACCGATTACATACCGCCAGATGCCAAGGTTAGTGGTTACCCCCGTATGTGCATAGACAGTACCTGTGTAATCAAGCAGCTGCTCAGCCCCCGGCTGAGTTGCATCGAAATACACAGTTATGCTGTCATTTTCAGTCGGGGTTTCAGGAATGGTTACAACAATCTGCGGAAAAATCTCAGCGCAGATAAATATGAGTGCAAAAAGTAAAAATTTAAATTTCATACTATTCCGATATGTTTTTTAGCTTAATTTATATCATCGATGGCAGGCTTTCCTGCATCAACCCACGCTGTATAAAGCAGAGAAGCAAAATCGCGGGCTGCATTATCTATCTGCATCTCGGTTATATATTTTGTTTTATACCATAACAGCCTGTAGTACTCAGCATCCTCCCTCGATTTTGCATATTTAAATGCGTATAAATCTGCATCGTAAATAACATCTGAAACCGAATTAGCATCAGTTATGTAATTAAATATGAAACTTAGAGGGTTGCTGATGTATACGGTCTTTGCAGCACTAAAATCATTTTTAATCTCGGTGAGATTTGAGTCAACCATAATCGATTCATACCTGAAGTGGATTCCCTTTTGACCGCTCATCTGCCCGTTATAATTCATCATTGTATGCATAGGTTGATGCCCGTCAGCTGCATAATGTCCAAGGTCTGCAGCATAGATTAATACTTTATCCCGGTTTTTCTCCTTTAAAGAGCTGACCAGGTTATTGTAAGTTTCCAGCGTGGCCCAGGGAAGCAATCCCATTTTAGTCACTGTAGTATCTCCGTATTCGGATATCAGTTGTGATTTGTCCTCAATCATTTTACCATCCAGAAATTCCGGATAAAAATCAATGTCGATAAAGTGTTTAGGTGCCTCTGATTTGTCGCTGTTTCTCCTAAGATCAGGATCGACTGAATGAGTTGTTATATAATCCTGCCACTTAACAAAATCTTTCATCTCTTCAGGTAGCATAGATATAGCTTTATTGCTTATAAGCTTATGTCCTTCAGCGCCCCATCCGAGAATAAATGAAACCGGAAGAAGGATAAACAAGAATAGTAGTACCAATTTTTCATTCATTTTCTTTTCTGCCAATTAATTGAACAATGATCTCTCGGCTGCGTGGTCGGTTATCAAAATCTATTAGGATAATCTGCTGCCACGTACCTAAAAGCATTTTTTTATTAACGAATGGAACAGTAAACGATGCACCCTGCAAAGAAGCTCTTATATGGGAATGTCCGTTTCCATCATGCCATGTTTCATCGTGATTGTAGCTTCTGCCGGATGGAACTATCTTTTCGAAAAATTCAGGATAGTCTTTCCTTAAGCCTGGCTCAAACTCTATGGTGGTTATTCCGGCTGTTGATCCGCCGACAAAAATGAGTGCATTTCCTTCAACAATAGACGAGTTCTCAATTTCAATAGAGATGTTTCCGGAAATATCTATTATGTCGGCATTTCCGTTAGTATGAACTCTTATTCTTCGGGTTTCAACAGCCATAGTTTCTGCGTGATCAGAATAATTCAAAAATATTCTATAAAAATTACTCAAGGACAGCCCGAGATACAAGGTAATTGACCTGAAAACAGCCGATCTTGTTTTTTATAGAATGAATTTTGAATTACACGAACCCTTCACCGCAAGGCTATAAGTAAAAGATTTACCCATTTGCAAAGCGAGATTTATCTCGCACACAAACTACCCAGTGAAGAATCCGGGAAATGTACCATCCGTTATTCGCCCTATTGAATGACAACTGAATGACTACGAATGACTTCCCTTCAAATTCCCCCCCAGCCTCCCTCCCCACCGCTGCCTGCGAAGCTGTAAATTCCTAATGACCAGTAACTTATTATAAATGACACCTGTATGACCACTGAATCACCACGAATGACTTTCAAATCCCCCCTAGCCTCTCCCCCCACCGCTGCCTGCAAATCTGTAAATTCCTAATGACCAGTGACTAATTACAAATGACAGCTGACCACTGAATGACCATGAAGACTTCCCGTCAAATTTCCCCTTCCCCCACCTCTACCCCACCGCCGCCTGCAAACTTGTAAATTCCTAATGACCAATGACCAATTACAAATGACACCTGTATGACAACTCTGGGAAATATACACTCCGTGGCCTGCCTCGACGTCAGTCGGGTTGCTCATCACTCCATGCCTCCTCCATTCCTCCATTAACTCTTTATCCCGCTTCTAACACCTTCCAAACCCGTTTCACATACGTCTCACATACGCTCCACATACGTTTCACATACGCTCCAGATACGCTCCACATACGCTTATAAAGCCTTATAAATATCAATCTTCTTTCCTCTAACAAATTGAATATCGCAAAACTTCTATGACTGCCTTGTAATTTTGATGAAGGGGGGCTTTTTGATAAATTTGCAGCGTTCTTAACCCAATTTTTTACAAGGAATTTTATGAATACCAAAGAATATATCGCTCTGGAAGAAAAATACGGAGCTCATAATTATCACCCCCTTGATGTAGTAATAGAAAAAGCGGAGGGCGTGTGGGTTTACGATGTGGACGGGAAGAAATATCTTGACTGCCTGGCTGCCTATTCTGCAGTTAACCAGGGACATTGTCATCCAAGAATAATAAAAGCTTTGAAATCGCAGGCTGATAAGGTAACATTAACCTCACGTGCTTTCAGAAATGATCAGCTTCCGCTTCTGTATAAAGAACTCAGTGAAATGACTGGCTATGAGATGATACTCCCAATGAACTCGGGAGCTGAAGCCGTTGAAACAGCATTAAAAGCAGCAAGGAAATGGGGATACACTGTTAAGAAAATAAAGGAAAATTCGGCAGAGATAATCACATGCAACAATAACTTCGGCGGCAGAACGATTTCAATTATTAGTTTTTCATCAACTGATCAGTATAAAGAAGGATTTGGTCCTTTTACTCCGGGATTTAAATTGATTGATTACGGCAGTACGGAACAGCTTGAAAAGGCAATTACACCTGATACCGCAGCCTTTATTGTTGAACCGATACAGGGTGAAGGAGGTGTAGTAGTACCTCCTGAAGGTTATCTTAAAAAGGCTTATGAAATTTGTAAAAAGAATAATGTCTTATTCATTGCTGATGAAATACAATGCGGACTCGGTAGAAGCGGAAAACTTTTTGCTTTTGAATACGAAAACATTAAACCTGATGCAGTAATTATTGGTAAAGCTCTTTCCGGAGGATGCTACCCTGTCTCTGCAGTGCTTTCAAGCAGGGAAGTGCTGGGAGTCTTTAATCCTGGAGACCATGGGTCAACCTTTGGCGGGAATCCGCTGGCTGCTGCTGTGGCAAGAGAAAGTCTTAAAGTTTTAGTTGAGGAAAATTTGATCGAAAATTCTTTCAAACTTGGAGAATATTTCAGAAGCAAACTGAAGAATATTTCTTCAAAACATGTTAAAGAAGTAAGAGGAAAAGGATTGTTTATTGGAGTGGAGCTCTTTCCTGAAGCCGGAGGCGCAAGGCGTTTCTGTGAAGCATTGATGGAACGAGGAATCCTATGTAAAGAAACTCATGACGATGTCATACGTTTTGCTCCCCCTCTTGTAATTACTAAAGAAGATATTGACTGGGTTATTGAAAATGTCGATGAAGTACTTAAGATGGATTAAGCAGGTAGACATCAACAATCTGCTTCGTGTCTGAGATAAGTTTTTCCATATTTCGTAATCGCTGCAGAACATTTTCAAGATCATTGTGCTTTCCTGAAAGTTCTATTGCAAGGGCTTCCTCAGCTATTTTAACAGCACCTACTGATGAGCTCGCGCCTTTTATGGTGTGAGCTTCATTTACAATTTTATCCAGACTCTTGTTTTGAACCCATTCCTCCAGCCTCCGGTACCTGATAATGACATCCTCGAAAAAAGTCATTATAAGCTCTTCCTGGAATTCTTTATTTCCCATACTCATTTTATCGAGATGATTAAAATCGAATAGTTCCTGTGTATCTTCCGGTTTAGCTTCAGTCATTGACATTTCTTCCTGCATAGAATCTTCAATTTTTAGTAGTCTGTCTATTTTCAATATTAGTTCATCCCCGGATATTGGTTTGGTTACATATTCATTCATCCCCGATGCAAAACACCTTTCTTTATCTCCCTGCATAGCATGTGCCGTAAGCGCAATAATGGGGACTTTCCCGGCATTACCATCAAGTTTTCTAATCTGCAGAGTAGCCGAGAATCCATCCATACCGGGCATTTGCACATCCATAAGGATAGTATCATAAATCCCTTTTTCGGCTTCAGCTATAGCTTCAAATCCGTTTGATACAGCGTGTGCATTAAATCCGTAATCATTTAATATTTTCATCGCAATCTTTTGATTCACAACATTGTCTTCCGCAAGGAGAATTCTGTATTTTTTTCTGATATGATTTAAAGCCCTCAAATTAACTGGTTTGACGTTCCTGATCCCCTGAAATTCGTATATCTTTTCCAGCTCATTCTCACGGTATAGTTTCTGTTCTTTCTGTGTTCTTAGTTTAATTGAAAAGAAAAAAGTGCTGCCTTCTCCTTTTTTGCTCTCAACACCTATTTCCCCTCCCATCATATTTACAAATTCCTTGCAGATTACAAGCCCAAGCCCTGTACCGCCGAAATTTCTCGTAGCAGAAGTATCTACTTGCGAGAAAGGTTTAAATAGATCATTAATCTTTTCTTTAGGAATACCTACGCCGCTGTCTTTTACAGCAATGTTCAGAACAACTTTATCCTGTTCCCTCTCCTTTAAATAAACAGAAACTTCTATCGCACCCCTGGAGGTAAATTTGATAGAATTACTGATGAGATTGACAAATATCTGTCTCAGCCTCGTGTTGTCACCGATTAGGTTCAGAGGAGTTCCTCTGGATATTATTTTTTTGATCGATAACCCTTTTTCTTCGGCACGGGCAAGGAGAATCGCAGCAGATTCATCAATTATTTTGTTTAAATCGATTTCTTTTTCTTCGAGTTTTACCTTCCCTGATTCTATTTTTGATAAATCAAGAATGTCATTTATAATTTCAAGCAGAGATTCCGCTGACTGTTTAGCACCCAGCGCAAATTGCTTCATCTCCTCTTTTGAATCGTATACGTCTTTCTCAATCAATGTCAGATAACCAATTATTCCATTCATCGGTGTCCGGATTTCATGACTCATATTTGCAAGAAACTGACTTTTAATAATATTAAGCTTTTGCGCTTCGTCAGCCAGTTTATCTGCCCTTTTCTTTTCATCACGCAGATTCAATTCGGCCTTTTTTCGCTTATTTTCTTCCTCAAATTCCTTTGTTATATCCTGAATGCTGCCTTCAAACTGAATATCACCAGTTATATCACTTTCTACTATCCGGTCGTTTAACCGCACGATAATTTCAGCGCCGTCTTTCTTCAGGAGGGTAACTGTGTAATTTTTTACCTCTCCCCTTTCTTTAAGAATCTCAATAAGCTTTAATCTTTCCTTCGAATCCTTATAGATATCGCTGAGCAGACTAAGCTGCATCAGTTCTTTAGGACTTTCGTAGCCGAGCATCCTGGCAAAGCTTTTGTTTACTGTTATGAATTTGCCGTCATAACTCGATTGGAACATTCCTTCAAGTGAATTATCAAAGATCGAACGGTATTTTTTTTCGGAAAGAGAAGTTCTGTAGGATCTGTCCGCCAGTTCCATTCTGAGCCTGAAATTGACAGCACTGCCGACTACTGATACAATGCTGAGGAATAAGACAAAAAGCACCGACTCGAACATATTCGGCAGGAAATAGATTTTCGAGTTATTCATCAGAATTGCTGTAGCAAAAACGAGATTATAATATATTGCAACAATAATCTGGTTTTTAACATCCCAGCTTAAAAAGAGTGCTGAAGTAAAAATCATCAGGGCCACAATCTGAGAATTTACAACAAGAGTAGAAGGCATCAGGTATATCATATACCCTGATGAAAGAATTATTACGAGGAGTAGGATATGCACTAGTACAATAGGGTTATTCTTTCCCCATTTAGTACCCAATATCGACAAAATAACAAAAGCTATAAGAGTAGCGGAAAGTCTGGTGAAATATACCTCATAAGAAAGGTCAGAAAAGTGCCTGACCTCAAATATCATTGCAAACAAACCTGAGATAGCTATAAGGAAGGCAAGAATTTTAAGCGGAACTATTAACTGTTCTTTAGATTCTTTCTTAAGTTGCTCTTCACGTTCATGCGATAAAACTATTTTTGACCGATTAAATAAATCGGCAAATCGGGAATCATTACTGATTGGCATGTGCCCTTACCATAATATTCGAACCAAATCTAATAAAAATTCAACTATGAATAAATCATTTTGATATCTTTTTCTGCTAATTTCATCATAATTGATATATTTAGGGATATATTTAATTTTGTAGGGCAATATAGTGATGGCTGGCTTCTTTTATTCAGTTGATCTTTCTGTCTTTTATTTTGTTAATCATACATTATCAGCAGGCTTCCTCGATAGGTTTTTTTCGCTTATCACAAACGTCAATAACTGGTATATCGCTTATATAATCCTCCTCGGGATTAGTTTCTTTAAAGGGGGTACTAAAGGTAAGATAGCCGCTGTTGGAGTCATATTATTAATTATTGTAACTGATCAGACAGGTGCACATTTGTTGAAAGAATTTATCCATAGGCTTCGACCGTGCAATGCATTATCGGACGTTCTTACCCCATTGGGCTGTACCGGTTCTTACTCTTTTCCATCAAATCATGCCCTAAATAATTTTGCAGTGGCTGTTTTTTATTACAGATTATTTCCAAAGCTGAAATGGATTTTATTTATAACCGCATCTCTAATCGCCATTTCAAGAGTATATCTGGGTCTGCATTATCCATCGGATATCGTTGGAGGTGCATTGCTTGGAATTTTCTTTGGGTATTTGTTTGCTGAAATCGCGCTGCGTATTATTAAACGGCCTCGTGAAGATAAAATTCATAATAAAACCGGGAGTAAAAGTGAAGAAAATTAATGAGAAGCTGGTAATCAGGGAGACATCTGAATCTGATATTCCTGATATTCTTACTTTAATCCGTGAACTTGCTGAATATGAGAAACTAAGTTACTCGGTGACTGCAAATGAAAATCTATTAAAAGAAAACCTTTTTGGAAAAAATAAACTCGCCTATGTGGTATTTGCAGAGTATGAGGGTGCACTTGCAGGTCAGGCCTTATTTTTCTACAATTTTTCCACATTTAAGGGTAAACCCGGAATCTATCTCGAAGACCTTTATGTCCGTCCTTCCTTCAGAAAAAAAGGAATAGGAAAAGCCCTTCTTAATTACCTGGTTGAACTCGCCAAAATTAAAAACTGCGGAAGAGTTGAGTGGGTAGTGCTCAACTGGAACAAGCCGGCAATCGATTTTTATAAGAGCCTCGGTGCAAAACCGATGGAAGACTGGATCGTTTTCCGGTTAAGTGAGGAGTCATTTTCCGGCCAATAAACAAAGGGTTTCTCTGTAAAAGTTTTTATCTTTGTAACTTATTTTTCTAATTTTAGGATACACCAATAAAAACAGGAATTTAGAATGGCAGATACTAAAAGAAGAGTTGTCGTTACCGGTATAGGCGCCTTAACCCCAATAGGTCTCTCTCCCTCAGAATTCTGGGAAAATATGATGAAAGGGAAAAGCGGATCAGCAATGATAAAGGGATTTGATACCTCCCGCGTTGATACCAAATTTGCCTGTGAATTGAAAGGTTTTGACCCTTTAAATTATATGGACAAAAAAACAGCCCGCCGCCTCGATAAATATGCACAATACGCTCTGGCTTCTGCCGGTCAGGCAATCGGGGACGGAAATATTAAACCGGAAGAGTTATCCGAAGAAGAAAAAACAAGAATAGGTGTCATATATGGAAGCGGAATAGGCGGGATAGAAACTTTTTATCAGCAATCCATAATAAATCATAATGAAGGCCCTAAAAGGGTATCACCTTTTTTTATTCCTATGCTCATTCCTGATATTGCCGCAGGCTATATCTCTATCCACTACGGCTTTCGGGGACCAAACTATTGTATAGTTTCAGCCTGCGCAACTGCCAATAATAATATGATAGATGCTTATCTGCTGATAAAACAGGACATTGCCGATATGTTCGTGACAGGAGGAAGCGAAGCTGCAATAAATGAAGTCGGTATTGCCGGATTTAATTCTTCAAAGGCATTATCTACGAGAAATGATTCTCCTGAAACTGCAAGCCGGCCATTTGATGCCACAAGGGATGGTTTTGTAATGGGAGAAGGAGGCGGAAGTCTTGTTCTTGAGGAACTGGAACATGCAAGAAAAAGGGGCGCTAAAATTTATGCAGAAGTCATTGGTATGGGACTTTCTGCAGATGCATATCATATTACTGCTCCTCATCCGGATGGTTTAGGAGCTGTGCTTGCTATGGAGATGGCAATTAAACAAGCAGGAATAGCTCCCGGGGATATCGATTATATAAATATGCATGGTACTTCTACTATGTTGGGGGATATCGGTGAAACAAGAGCCATTAAAAAAGTCTTTGGTGATTATGCAAGGCAGATTAACCTGTCTTCAACTAAAAGTATGACTGGTCACCTCCTGGGAGCCGCCGGAGCGGTTGAGGCTATAGCATCGATCCTTGCAATTCAAAACAATAGGATCCCTCCTACAATAAATTTCGAGAATCCTGATCCTGAATGTGATCTTAATTATACGTTTAATAAACCCCAGGACAGAGAAGTAAACATCGCATTAAGCAATGCCTTCGGTTTCGGCGGTCATAACACATCTGTATTATTCAAAAAATATACGGAAATGTGATTTCTGTTAAAAAAATTCTCCTCACATAAATTTTTATTGTGCGTCATATCAGCGTGAGGCCTTCTATCTCCCTTTATTTTATTCAGCGAATCAAATTATGAATAAAATAAGGTGAAAAGATGCGTTACGTTTCGAAAATTATAGCAATTGCTTTATTGTTTTTTACAGCAGCTGTTTTCGCACAGATGCATGAAAGAGAACCTCAGATGCGTTTGACTCTGCAGGCAGGAATAGAAGTACCTACAGGAGATTTTGCTAATTCGGCGTCAGCCGGTTATGGGCTGAACGGAACTTTTGAATACTGGCAGAATTCTCCATTGGCTTTCACAGGCTCCATTGGATATAATCATTTCGGTGCTTCTGGTGAGCTTCCAAGTAATTGGGATTACTCCTTTTCAGATGTTCCTGTTTTGCTGGGAATCAGGTACTATCTTGGAAGAGGAGATTTTCATCCTTACTTAGGAGCTGAACTCGGATTGCATTTTCTTACTTACTCAAGAACCATGGTAGAAGGGAATACTACTACAACTGTTGATCATTCAAGCTCAAAATTCGGTTTAGACCCTTTATTCGGTTTCAGGTATCATTTAAGTCAGACAACAGATTTAGATTTCAACTTAAAATATAATATTATCACAACCGACGGCGGAAATACAGACTTTCTTGGTGTTAACGGCGGTGTGCAGATCGCGCTTTAAATTAGATCATTTCCTGAGGCTGGAAACAACTCCAGCCTCTTATTTTTTCTCATCTGTAAATAAACTATCAGGTAGCCCGGAATTAACCTTATAATCTGAATAATTAATATACACTTTACCTGCAGTGGTCTTGCTTTTATTCTGTTTTCCCTTTTCTTCATTAGTTTCATCGGTCATGTCCCCGGTAATTTCCTTAGGCATCTGCATCTTTTGTACATTAAAGCTGAATACCATTGAAGACGGCAGAGGATATTTTAAACCATTATCATATTTCAGATCAATCGTGAACGTCCCGTTTGATTTTGTAGTTGACTCTATTTTTCTGATGATATACTGGCTTTTATCTATCCATAAGGTGGAGAGAATGAGATCTCCTTTGTCTCCCAAAGGAATTATCTTTATCAGGTAGCAGGGATTACCCCCGATTTCATTTTCTTTGTCGAAGATTGCTGTATAATCACCTTCTAAAAAACTGTATGGCGAAAAATCAAGACCTTCCTTTGGCAGTAATGCGAATCCTTCCGATTTTAATTTGATCTTATCAGGCTGCTTATAGAATATCCTGGCATGAGTCTCAGGAACCTTTAGGAAATTAACATCAACCTTAATATTTACACTTACCTCGTAATCACTCACCCTTGAAAAATTGTTTTTAACCTTATCAAGAATATCCTCAGGTTTAAGGCTTTGCGCCAGACAGCCTGAGGTAAATAATATGAATAATAATAAGTTTTTCATTTATATCTCCTGGTCTGAATATCTTCAGGAAAGAATATCTTTCCTTTTAAATATCCAGGCGGTAATTGTAAATAGTATAATAATGTGTCCGCTTAAGATAATGATGGCCTTAAAAAAACCGGCATAATCTACGGGATCCTCAAAAAGGTCTCTCCAGGACGACATATAAGAGGTGAAAAGATATGGCTCAATATTTCTGAAAAAATCTATGGGTAGTGCAGATAGGATAAGAAAAACTATAATTACAGCCATTGTTGAAACAATCGGGCCGATTGCATTTTCGACAAGTGAGGAAAAAAAGAAAGCTAATGCGGTAACCACCGCCATGCTTAGAGCTGCAAAACCGTATGCAATAATAAATCTCCAGACTATATCGTTTTTCGCAAATATTATTATCCCGCTGCTCTTTATTACTATTAGTTCACCTACTCCGAAAATCAATATCCCTATCCCTAGGCTCATAACCGCAAGCCAGAGGACAAGGAGGTTCGAATAGATCATACCTGCAATGAACTTCGAAGTGACGATCTTAATTCGAGAGACAGGACGGGTAATCAGAAGTCTGTATGTACCTGCAGTAGCTTCGCCGGCAAGTAAATCACCTGCTACCAGGGCAATTAAAAAGGGAATGTGAACAGCAAGACTCGTCAGTATAAAATACGAGATCAGGTAGCCGTTCAGAAGATTTCCTACAAAAACGAATGATTGCTGCAGGTTCCGTGTCATAAAGTCGAGCGATTTTTCTCCTTCAGCCAGCATAGCAAAATTTATTACAGGAACGATTACGGCGATTACCAGGAAACCGATATATGTTCTCCACTTTTTAAAGATCTTGTAAAGTTCTATCCTTATCAGCGTAATCATTTAGGAAGCCTTCTCTGTAATGTTGAGGAAATATTCTTCGAGTGACCTTGTCGGAATAACGGCACTAACTTCGATTTTATTTTCAATAAAATATTTATTCAGACCTGCCACCCTGTCTGAGGACATAGAAAAGATCATAGTATTATTCGCAACAGATTCAAGGTCCTTTATATAATCAGTCTCCCCGAGTATCTGTTTTGCCTTTTCCGAATCACTTACTTCAAAAGTTACCTTAAGTTTATTCATATTTAGGAGTGCATTTACTTCTCCCTCTACCACGGTCTTTCCCTTATTAATAATGATCATCCTGTTTGCTACTAATTCCACTTCGTATAGAATGTGTGAACTGAGAAATAGAGTCTTCTTTTGATCTCTGCTGAGATGAATTATAAGCTCCCTGATCTCTTTCATTCCCTGGGGATCAAGTCCGGTTGTAGGTTCATCAAGAATTATGAGATCAGGATTATGAAGCAGCGCCTGCCCCAGTCCCAGCCTTTGCTTCATTCCATGTGAGAAAGTTTTAACTTTACTTTGATATCTCTTTTCCAATCCCACAAGCTCAAGCACCTCCATTATCCTTGCACGTGAAACATCTGTTCCGGATATCCTGCCAAGGATTTCCAGGTTTTTATACGCACTCAGGTAGCCATAAAAATCGGGTTTCTCAACTATCGCACCTACTCTTTTTAGTATTGAAGTTCTTTCCTTTTTAAGTGATTTCCCGAAGACTTTTATCTCTCCATGATTCGGATTTATGAGCGACAGCATCATGCGGATCGTTGTGCTTTTACCTGCCCCGTTGGGTCCGAGAAACCCGAATACATCTCCCCTGTATACATTCAGACTCAGGTTGTTAACAGCTTTAACATCCTTAAATTCCTTGCTTAGTTCTGTTATTTCAATAACTTTCTCGTCTGTCAACTTTATTCCCTGGTTTTTAAGTGATTAAAAACATACCAAATATTGCATCCAAAAATACTATCCTAAACATTACATCGTCATGTATATGTTATGGGCGGTTGAAATATCACATTAGTGCATATAGGATCAGATTAATGCTTTAAAAGTTAAATAAAAATAGAGATAAATAATTGATGAAACCTTTTATCTGCAGACTTGTAAAAAAAGAATGGATAGAAGCAAATTAATTAAAAAAATTTCTTTTTTGTTTTTGTAAATAATTATGATAATGTTTGTAAAGAAAGATGTGTTAATAAAAATTTTTTTCTCCCGCATATTTTTTTTCAGAAAAAAATTTTTTAGTTTCAGTTTAGTCGCAACAAAAAAATTCAATCCGAATTATCCTTAATGAAAAACAATATTTATTTAAAATATTTCCGGAAAACTTGTCCACTCTATAGTAACATTTCTTTTAAAGAACAGATCATTTGCAAGTCAGATCAGAAAATTAACAATACGATATTCACTTTAAGCGCAGGAGCATTTTAATGCAGATAAAAAGATTGTTTACTTCCGCCGGAGAAGATCCTTTATCTTCATTTGATTTTGTGAAAAGGATCAGCGAAATAAAGAATCCTGATGGATCAATCGTATTCCATATGGAAGATGTTTTCGTACCTTCACAGTGGTCACAGGTAGCCACAGATATAATCGCACAAAAATATTTCAGAAAAGCCGGTGTACCTAAACTTCTTAAAAAAAGCAGAGAAAAGGGTGTGCCTGCATGGCTTCAGCCCTCCAAAGCTGATACTGAGAAACTTGAACAGCTTCCTGAAAAAGAAAGACATTCTTCTGAGACTGATGCGAGACAGGTTTTCCATCGACTTGCCGGAAATTGGACGTATTGGGGATGGCAGGCTAATTATTTCGATACCGAGGATGATGCAAAAGCTTTTTACGATGAAATGATGTATATGCTTGCTAACCAGATGGCTGCACCTAATAGTCCTCAATGGTTTAATACAGGTCTGAACTGGGCTTATGGAATCACAGGTCCTTCACAGGGACATTATTATGTAGATTATAAAACAGGAGAATTGACAGCCTCACCTGATGCTTATACCCATCCTCAGCCTCATGCGTGCTTCATCCAGTCGGTCAGTGACGATCTGGTTAATGAAGGCGGCATTATGGACCTCTGGGTTCGGGAAGCCAGACTTTTTAAGTATGGTTCGGGTACCGGTTCCAACTTTTCCGAATTAAGAGGAGCTAATGAGCCGCTGAGCGGAGGAGGAAAATCATCTGGCTTGATGTCGTTCCTTAAAATCGGAGATAGATCTGCAGGAGCAATTAAATCAGGCGGAACAACACGCCGTGCGGCTAAGATGGTAACTCTCGATCTTGATCATCCTGATATCGAAGAATATATAAACTGGAAAGTAGTTGAAGAACAAAAAGTTGCGGCACTTGTTTCAGGTTCAAAATTATGTAATTACCATCTTAATGCTATAATGAAAGCATGCTATGATGAACATCCTGAGAATGATCGTTTCAATAAGAATTTTAACAAGAAATTAAAAAATGCGGTTCTGGATGCCCGGAGGGCTCAGATTCCAAATAATTATATTGAAAGGGTTATACAGCTTGCGAAACTCGGATTTAAATCAATAGAATTTCCGGTCTATGATGTTGATTGGAACTCCGATGCTTATGCAACGGTCTCAGGACAGAATTCCAATAACTCAATCCGTGTCACTAATCAGTTCATGGAAGCTGTACAGAATGATGGCGATTGGAATCTTTACTGGAGAACAGAAAAGAAAAAAGCTAAAGAAGATAACCGCACACCTAAACCCTGTAAAACACTCAAGGCACGGGAATTATTCGAAGAAATCAGTTATGCGGCCTGGTCATGTGCAGATCCCGGAACACAGTTCCATACAACAATAAATGAATGGCATACATGTCCGAATGACGGGGAGATCAAAGCATCCAATCCCTGCAGTGAATACATGTTCCTCGATGATACTGCATGCAATCTTGCATCATTAAATCTCGTTAAATTTTACGACTCAGGTACCAGACAGTTTCAGATTGATTCTTTTCGTCATGCAACAAGGCTGTGGACGATTGTTCTTGAAATCAGTGTCCTGATGGCTCAGTTCCCGAGCAAGGAGATTGCACAGCTGAGCTACGACTTCAGAACTCTTGGCCTTGGTTATGCCAATCTTGGCTCTTTACTAATGCTCCAGGGAATACCCTACGATAGCAATGAAGGTTTTGCGATTTGCGGTGCATTGACAGCAATTATGCATATGACAGCTTACGCCGCTTCTGCAGAAATGGCAAAAGAAGCAGGACCTTTCAGCAGATACGAAAAAAATAAAGAGTCTATGCTCAGAGTGATTAGGAATCACCGTAGAGCTGCTTACAATGTGCCTCGTGAAGAATATGAAGGCTTATCTATATATCCGGTTGGAATCAATCCCAAACACTGCCCCTCAGATTTACTCAAGGCTGCAAGAGAGGATGCTGATCTTGCACTTGAAATGGGAAATCAGTTTGGTTTCAGAAATGCACAGGTTACTGTTATTGCACCAACCGGTACGATCGGACTGGTTATGGATTGTGATACTACAGGAGTAGAACCCGACTTTGCTCTGGTAAAATTCAAAAAACTGGCTGGAGGCGGATATTTCAAAATCATCAACCAGTCAATACCCCCTGCACTTGAAAGACTCGGTTATAATAAAGACCAGATAAATGAAATTGTAAGATATGCAAAAGGATCCGGCTCATTGGACGGATGTCCATATATTAATCATGAATCCCTTAAGGCTAAGGGCTTTACTGATGAAACACTTGCTAAGATTGAACGCATACTCCCATCCGTTTTTGAACTAAGTTTTGCATTCAACAAGTTCACGCTGGGAGTGGATTTCCTGACAAAGAAGTTGAACATCCCTGAGGACGATATTGACTCGTATGATTTCAATCTCCTTACAGCTTTAGGATTCTCAAAACAGGAAATAGCGTCAGCCAATGATTATGTTTGCGGTACAATGACGGTTGAAGGCTCCCCCTTTCTGCGGCACGAACACTACCCTGTTTTTGATTGTGCTAATAAATGCGGGAAAAAAGGAACCAGGTTCATTCGTTCCCATGCACACATTAAAATGATGGCTTCTGCTCAGCCTTTTATATCCGGTGCAATCTCCAAGACGATTAATTTACCTAACCAGGCGACTGTGGAAGATATAAAAGATGCTTATTTACAATCGTGGAAACTTGGAATTAAAGCGAATGCTCTTTACCGGGATGGTTCTAAATTATCCCAGCCGCTTAACTCGGTAAGTGACGAGGAACTGGAAGCTTTACTCGAGGATAAGGAAAACAACGACATTGTAAAAGTTGCAGAAAAAATTATTCACAGGTATATCGCGAAACGGAGAAGGCTGCCTGATAGAAGAACCGGGTATACGCAGAAAGCAAAGATAAACGGACAGTCGGTCTATATCAGGACCGGGGAATATGACAACGGACAGCTTGGTGAAATATTTATCGATATGCACAGAGAAGGCGCTGCTTTCCGGAGCTTGCTTAATTGTTTTGCAATTTCCATTTCTCTTGGTTTACAGCATGGCGTACCTCTGGAAGAGTTTGTTGATGCCTTTGTATTTACCCGCTTTGAACCCAGCGGTATAGTTTCCGGGAATGAAAAAATTAAAATGGCTACTTCGGTAATTGATTACATTTTCAGGGAACTGGCTGTTACGTATCTCGGTAGAAATGATCTTTCCCATGCAGATACAGAAATAAAATCAAAAACATCTCATAGTATCGTGAAGAAAATTATTGAGCCTGAGTTTGAGAGCGAAGAAGTAGTTAGTGAAAGATTAATAGAGCTGGATAAGCCTAATAATTATTCTTCAAAGGAAGTTAAATATTCAAAACATCCTGAAGGATTTGCTCAGGTAAATAATAGTATGACCTCAAAGGTTAGAAGAGCAATAGAAGCCGGATACACGGGTGATATCTGTACTGAATGTCAGAGTATGACGATGGTCAGGAACGGTACGTGTCTGAAATGTATGACATGCGGATCAACCTCGGGCTGCAGCTAAGATTTAATATAAGAGAATTAAAAAGGCTTGTCGTTAAACCTGACTTTGGTCAGAAGCGGCAAGCCTTTTTTTGTATAATACAGTTAAAAACTGAAATTTAAACCGATTCGATATCCTCCAGACACAGGGTAGACTGAGATATCCGGATTATTGCTTTCATATGGATCACTACTCTCGTTCATCTTTACTACGGCCCTGCTGATAAAAATACCTATAGCTGCAGCTAAAACCGTATCCGAAAACCAGTGATTGTCTGAATAAATTCTCTGATATGCCGTTAAGGTGGCCAGGCTGTATAAGCCTATTGTCGCATATACGTTTTGAATTCTTTCAGCCAGGACAGTTGAAACAGTGAAAGCAACAGTTGTATGCCCGGAAGGTAATGAATAATAAGAGTTGTCAAAGCCGTAATTCCCAAAATCCGTATTCCCCTCGTTATTATATGGCCGGCTTCTCGAAAACAGCATTTTGAGTAAAATATTAATAGTACCTGCGTAAAGAAGCGATTCAGCCAGCAGCCTTCCGGTAAGTGAAACTGACCTGTCATTAAATATTAACCCGGCGGCATATATACCCGCCGATAAAGAAGCAGCAGGTATAACCCTGCCATAATACATCGCCGGTTTGGTAATATCATCAAGCGAGTTTGACTGATTCCTCCTGACAACTTTTCGTATATCCTTATCCAGCAGCATTGACAGCGCAGTCCCTCCCGCTATTGCTCCCGTTACAGCCCAATCTTTTCCTGAGAAATGTGACGGAGCGGTTAAAAGCTTCCAGCCATCCTGAAGGCTTCTGTTAAAATCATATTTTATTAACTCCAGCGGCGCTGGTTGATTAGAAGTACTCTTTAGTGTGTCTTTTCCGAAGTTTTCAAAATCTTTTGAAAATGAAAAATTAGATAAGACGAGAAGGAATGTTAAAAGAACTGAGAAATGCCGGATCATTTTTTCCTTTCTATATCAAATGTAATCGACTGTCTCAGACAGGTTTATATATCTTTAAATTCAATTTAATTAAGTCCTAAGTGAATAAAAATGCGGTATGTTATATTACCATAGTTAACAGGAATGGTTAAAAAATATTTTCCTCTTCAATTCTCCTGCCCCCCATAAATCGTTTGGAATAATAGTCCTGATCCAGAGATGATACAATAACCCCGTTCCGTGAGCTGGCATGCGCAAATAAATCATCTCCTATATAGATACCAACATGGCCCGGTTTTACCCTTCGCCTGGTGTTAAAAAAAACAAGGTCGCCGAATTTCAGACTATCCTTATTAATTACCTCTATTCCCTGTCTGTACTGTTCTCTTGCTGATCTATCCAGGTCCACTGAAAGAACATTGTGATAAACAGTTTGGGTAAAAGCTGAACAGTCTATTCCGTTTGTCGAATTTCCGCCGTATTTGTAGGGCGTATTGAGGTATTTAATTATCTCCATTAACAATTTTTCTTTGGTGGTACTGTTATCGGCTTCAAGGCTGGTTTCTGAACCGTCCGATTTAAGCTGCTTCATTACTGAAGAAATATCTATTCCCTGGTCAGCAGGAATTTCATCCTCGTCTTCATCCGTGGAAACATTCTTATTTTCTTCATCGGAAAACCTCTGATCAGAACCGGAATTATCATCATCATCATGTTTTTCATATCTTGAAGAATAAGTTGCGGATGAACAACCGGTATAGACAGCTGCGGCAATCAATAAAAACAGGGCGATAATTATATTCTGCATTATCCGCATTAAATCAGCCGAGGTATGTTTTAAGATTTTTACTTCTTGAAGCATGCCTTAGCCGGCGGATTGCCTTTTCCTTGATCTGTCTTACTCGCTCCCTGGTCAGGTTGAAACGTTCTCCAATTTCCTCAAGGGTCATAGAGTGTTCCTTATTTAATCCGAAATAAAGCTTTATAACTTCGGCTTCCCGGTCAGATAGTGTGGATAATGCCCTTTGTATCTCGCTTTTTAATGATTCATTCATTAATATATAATCAGGGGAAGGCTGCTGGTCATCTTCTATAACGTCGAGTAGCCGGTTTTCCTCACCCTGTGCAAACGGGGCATCCATTGATACATGTCGTCCGGCAATCTTGAGGTTGTCGGCTACTTCACCGACATCCATATCAAGTTCCTGTGCTAATTCCATTGCACTCGGTTCTCTCTCGAACTCCTGTTCGAGGTTGCTGTAAGCCTTGCCGATTTTATTAAGAGCTCCTACCCGGTTCAGGGGAAGTCTGACTATACGCGACTGTTCAGCAAGCGCCTGCAGAATAGACTGCCGGATCCACCATACAGCGTAGGAAATGAACTTAAATCCTCGGGTTTCATCGAATCTTTTGGCTGCTTTTATTAATCCCAGGTTTCCTTCATTAATCAAATCGCCCAAAGATAGCCCCTGGTTCTGATATTGCTTTGCCACACTTACTACGAATCTCAGGTTTGCTTTGGTAAGCCTTTCCAGGGCAGTCTGGTCCCCGTTCCTGATTTTTATTGCCAGTTCGATTTCCTGATCCGCAGTTAGTAGATCAACCCGTCCGATTTCCTGAAGATATTTATCGAGCGACTGGCTCTCACGGTTTGTAAATTGCTTGGTTATTCTCACAAAAATATCTCCCGATGGTTATTGATTTATCGTATCAACAATACCAACAATAGAAGCATCTACCGGAGCCATATCTACGGGCAGCGGAATTACTGCTTCAGATGCTGTTATATAGATTATTGTTTCCCCGGGTCCGGCTCCGACTGTATCGACTGCTACAATTGGTTCACCGGTATTTTCATAATCTGAGTTTATTGGCTGAACTATCATCAGTTTGAAAGAATTAAGGGCACTGTACTTTCGGGTAGCCCAGATATTTCCTATAACATTTCCCAGAAACAATTATTATACCATTTTGTTAATTTTCGGGGTTCCTATTAGGCTTTATTCAGCTTCCTGTCTGGACAGATATTCTTTAAGCGCAACATCAAGTTTATCAACTATTGCCATAATTACAGCATCAACAGGCTTATTTTTAGTGAAATCGGTTTGTCTTGATGAACTGCCGGTTGCAACGAGAACTACCTCTCCTTCTCCTGCACCAACGCTGTCAACGGCTACTACAAAATGCTCTTTCTCTTTCATATCCAGATCAAGCTGTCTGACTATAAGAAATTTTGCTCCTACAAGATTCTCATCCTTTCTTGTGGACCAGACAGTTCCGATAACTTTACCTAAAAACATTTAATTCAGCCTTCTGATTCTTTTGCAGTAATGTTCGGCGTTAATATACTTTTCCTTTGCAAAAAATACAATTATCAATTTCCTGTAACAAGTCAATCATGTGATATAAAATATTCTGTACTGTATTCTATTATTTTTCGTTCAAAAAACTTCTGCCTTTTAAACTATTCGGTACCTTAAAATATTCTGCTGCAGTTTTTCCCACATCTGAAAATGTTGAGCGGATGCCCAGGTTTCTGGCAATGGATGCTTTTTGATAAAAAAGCAAAGGTACATATTCCCGGCTGTGGTCAGTACTAACTGTCGTAGGATCGTTGCCATGATCAGCGGTTATTATTACTGCATCAGTTTCATCAATTTTATCTAAAAAGCCGGGTAAAAATTCATCAAAATCTTTAAGTGCCGCTGCAAAACCTGACGGATCATTCCTGTGACCGTAATACACATCAAAATCAACAAGGTTTGCAAATATAAAACTATTTGAAAATTCCTCTGCCGTTTTTAATAATTCTTTACAGCCTTCCTGGTTTGATTTAGTCTTACGGGGATACTTTATTCCCCGGTGATTAAAAAGGTCATTTATTTTGCCGATAGCAATAGTATTAATATTATTTTCCTTAAGAATATCAAGGATTGTTTTATCAGGAGGATCAATTGAAAAATCTTTCCTGTTGGTCGTCCTTTTAAAATTGCCGGCTTCCCCTATAAAAGGACGGGCAATAACTCTTCCTATCATTATTGGCGGAGTTAATACCTGTTCTCTTGTGATTTCACAAATTTGGTATAATCTTTTAAGCGGAATTACTTCTTCATGTGCAGCTATCTGGAAAACTGAATCTGCAGATGTATAAATAATGGGATATCCTGTTCGTAAATGTTCGACACCGAGTTCCTTAATGATTTCTGTGCCTGAAGCCGCCTTATTTCCTAAGACTCCCTTACAACCCGTCAGAGACTTAAACTTTTCAATCATTTCATCCGGGAATCCGTCAGGAAAGTACGAAAAATCCAAATCTACATACAGTCCTCCCAGTTCCCAGTGTCCTGTAGTGGAATCTTTTCCTTTCGAAATTTCTTTTAATTTACCATATGAAGCCGTTGGTGAGGATTCGGGTTCAATGCCCTTCAGTGTTTCGATGTTTCCGAGTCCTAATTTCTGAAGATTCGGTAATTTAAGATCTGTTGATTGTGAGATATTCTTAAGTGTATTGCTGCCTGCATCATCATACTCACCAGCATCGGGCAATTCTCCAATGCCGACTCCATCGAGAATAATTAAAAACAGGTTATTCAAAATAATTAAATGATTATTGCAGAATTTTAGTTGATATTCCTGACGGTGTTTCCTCCCCTTTCAAGAGCTTTCTGTAATGCAAGGTCGGCATTATGAAGAACTTCATCTACATCAACTTTTCCGGTTGAGGAGGCAACTCCGACAGAAATTGTATATGTTGTTTGTTTGGAAACTACTGCTATTGGTTTCCTGGCTATTTTTACCCGGAGTTTTTCCGCCCATAGAAAAACTTCCTTGGTGTTTGAATTGAAGAAATATACTGCGAATACCTTATCTCCGATTCTTCCAAACAAATTTAATGGCGTCATTTCCTTCTTTACGGTATCCGCAACGGTTAGCAGGACCTTAGGCAGCGGATTCCCGTCAAATAATGATTCCTGTTCCAGGAAATCGTCTATTCTGATCAGTGCAACTGCTCCTGAAGCTTTAACCTTTTCGGCTTTGATCAAATCAGTACTTAATCTCTCCTTAAACGTATCTGCATTCAATGCCTTTGTCTCAACATCTACGGCAAGGTAACTCTTAAGAAGTGCCTGGGTAGAATAAGAATATATAACAAAAGACAATATGTTCATTGCATTTTTAAGAAATTGTACATCGGCATTTGAGAATGCATTTTTCTTAAGGCTTTCAAAGCATAAAACACCGTAATTCTGATTATTATAAATCAAAGGCATTGCCAGGAATGATCCTTCAAAACTAACATCTTCAACTTTCGCATATCTTTTATACTGTTCGCCCGAGGTATCATCAATTTTTACCGGGATCCCTGTGATTATGCTTTTACCCACGAGAGTAGCGTTAAGTTCAATTTCCAGGCTCTCTCCTATATACTTTAACGAGGTATTATTAATAATCTTAACCGTTCTAAATTTTTGTTCCAGGGGGTAAAAATATACGAAAGCAAAGGCGTCCCAGCTTAGAAGGAAACCTACGGAATTATAAATAGTATTAATAAGATCTGAATCGCTGTCAAATTTGCTCTCAGGTCCGATAAGATTCAAAAGCCCTTTTAATCTCTGCTGCGAAACGGAATCAGAGTGCTTTTCTTCAAAAATTGAAATGATCATGGTAATTACCCGGACAAAGCGACCAAGAGCATAAATTGTTTCAATTCCAAATGCATCACCGACCTTTGAATCAACAGCTATAACAGCAATGAGGGATTTATCATAAAATAATGGAACACCTACAAAGCTTCTGATTCCCTGGACTGCTGTATAATACCTGATAACATCAGCCTCAGCTGCAGGTGAAATATCACTCAGTAATTCAGGTTCTCCTTTCTGAACAATTTTGCTGAGGATATCGTCTTCGATATCCAGCTTTCTGCTCGCAAGTTCATCTGAATTAGAGACGAACTTTTCGATTGAAAGTTTCTCTTTCTTTTTATTATACCAGAAAAATATTGCGGTATTTGCAGAATATGCTTCTTTGATTACAGTGAGCATTTTTTCAAGAACAAATCCGAATTGACCATCGTGTCCTACTTCTTCAGGAAGAGCTTCGTTTGCAATTTCTTCAAATCTTTCTTTAAGGTCGGTAGGTTTAACAGTCGTCTTTGAAGCGTTATATTCGGGAACATAATTATCCGAAGTAATTATTTCGGGTTTATTACCGGAGATTATCTTAAAAGATTCTTCAAAATCATGTCTGGGTTCACCAGGAAGATCCTGATCCTCATCCTCAACTTCGCTGTCAAGAGAAGAAAAAGTTTTATCAAACCGGATTGAATCACGTAGAAATATTATAAAAGCGACATAAATTATGATTACGGCAATGGTTATAAATCTAATGACAGGATCGTCTGTCAAAAATAAAATTGCAGCCAGAACTGGAACCAGGGAGAAAATCAGGATTCTTTTCTTTTGTCTTCGATCCATAGTCGAGTGAATAATTGGAAGATAAAAATTGCAGTAAATATATACTTACTCTTTAATAATAGCAAACAAACTGAAAGATAATGTCTCAGGAATAAAACAATTTAGATAAGCGGCTCAGCATTTCTCTTTTCCCCGTCTTCTTGACAGCAGAATGCAGCATTAAATTTTCACCGGGAATCAATTCGGGAAAAAATTCTAAAATATTCTTTTTCACTTTTGATATTTCAGATTGATTAAGCTTATCAACCTTATTCAATAATACAATGTACGCTAAGTTATTCTCTTTCAGTAAAGAATTCAGCTTTATATCGAGCTCAGTAGGCTCGTGCCTGCTGTCAATCAGATGGACGGCAAGATTGATATAACCTGATACTGAAATGAAATCAGACACCACTTTTCCCCAGAATTCTCTTTCCTTTAGACTTGTTTTGGCATAGCCGTATCCGGGGAGATCAACCATATAAAATTGTTCGTCTATCTTATAATAGTTTATGGAACGTGTTTTACCAGGTGTTGAACTGATCTTTGCCAGGTTTTTTCGGTTAAATATTGAGTTGATAAATGAAGACTTCCCTACATTGGATCTTCCGCATAGTATTACTTCGGGCAGGCGCTGCTTTGGTATCTCTCTGATATCATAGACAGATTTTATAAACTGCTGATTTTCAAACATTAGTACCAAATAAAAAAGAGTAACCGGAAAACCGGTTACTCTTTGAATGAGTTAATTTTCGTTTATTATTTGTTTTTCTCAGCCGGGGTTTCTTCAACAACCTGGGCTTCAGGAATTTCATGGTCTTTTTCTGCCTTTTTCTTTGCTCTTCTCTCTTCTCTCTTCTCTTTCTGATCTTCTGCTTTTGCATTTATTACATCATTGTAATCAACCAGTTCAAGAATAGCCATGCTCGCAGCATCGCCCATCCTGTTCCCAAGTTTTATAACTCTTGTGTATCCGCCGGGACGATCACCAATTTTTGGAACAATTTCACTGAATAGTTCTTTAACAACTTCCTTATCCCTGATGTGACTCATTACCTGTCTCATTGAATGAAGGTCGTTTTTTCTGGCTTTGGTAATCAAAGCTTCGACATGTTTTCTGGCTTCTTTTGCTTTAGCTTCTGTCGTCTTGATCCTCTTATGCCTCAATAGAGAGGTTGCAAGCGCATTCATCAGAGCTGCGCGGTGACTGGCAGTTCTTTTTAATTTTCTTCCTTTAGTTCTATGTCTCATTTATAAACCTTTAATCCAAGATTAGTTAGTTTCAGTTTCTTCCTTCAGGTATTTGTCCACATCCATACCAAATTCAAGTCCCAGGGTTTCAACTATCTCCATCAGTTCAGCAAGCGACTTTCTGCCGAAATTCCTGAATCTGAGCATTTCAGATTCATCTCTCCTGACAAGCTCTGCAAGGTTCTTAATATTTGCAGCCTTCAGACAATTGTGTGATCTGACACTTAACTCAAGGTCATCAACCGGAGTTAAAAGTATCTTCCTGACTCTATCGAATTCAGTATCCTTTTGACTTACGGCTTGTTCTTCTTCCTGTTCAATATCAAAATTAATAAACAACTGAATATGATCTCTTAATATCTTAGCCGCCTGGGTTAATGCATCATCAGGCGTGATAGAACCGTCCGTATAAATTTCAATCGTTAACTTTTCGTAATCGTTTTTGTCGCCGATACGGACATTTTCTACTTCATACTTTATATTCTTTATCGGGGTAAAGATAGAGTCGATTGGAATCACCCCTATCGTCTGATCAGGTGAAATATTTTCTGAAGATGGGACATATCCTGTGCCCTTGCCGACTCTAAGTTCAATATCAAATTTCGCACTTTTATTTAAACTAGCAATATGAAGTTCAGGATTAAGGATCTCAATTTCATTGCTGCTTTTCTGTATATCAGAAGCTGTAAATTCGCTTTCTCCGTTAAATGAGATTTCAATTTTGTTAGGTTTTTTGTTAAGGAGTTTCATCCTGACCTGTTTCAGGTTCAATATTATTTCGGAAACATCTTCAACAACACCTTCAATAGTAGTGAATTCGTGCAGTACACCGCTGAATTTAACAGAGGTTATGGCTGCGCCTGTGAGAGAAGATAAAAGAACTCTCCTCAATGAATTACCAAGGGTTACGCCATATCCCCGTTCAAGCGGCTGTAACGAAAACTTACCAAACGTGTTCGTATAACTTGACTCATCTAATACAACAGCTTCAGGCATTTTTAAATATGAAACACTCATTTAGTTATCCTCTAAGGTTAATCTTAAAATTCTAATTATTATTTTGAGTAAAGCTCAACTACTAATTGTTCATTAGCATTTAGAGGAACGTCAACTCTTTCCGGAACCTGCAGGAATGTTCCCGATAAGGATGCTTTATCAATTGACAGCCAGGAGTAGGTTGAATCTTTAACCCTTCTTAAAGATCCGTGGATGGCGTCAAGTTTTTTACTCTTTTCTTTTATTTTAATTATATCGCCGGCAGAAAGTATATAAGATGGTATATCAACAAGCCTGTCGTTAACAATTATGTGTCTGTGTCTTATAAGCTGTCTTGCCTGCTTTCTGGATGAAGCAAATCCTACCCGGTATACAACATTATCCAGTCTGCTTTCCAGAATTTTGACAAGGTTGTCGCCTGTAATACCTTTGGCTTTATTTGCCTTTTCAAAATAATTTCTGAACTGGGTTTCAAGTAATCCATAAATCCTTTTGATTTTTTGTTTCTCACGAAGCTGGATTCCATACTCTGAAACTTTTGCTCTTCTTGAATTTCCATGCTGACCCGGAGGATAACTCCTTATCTCAACAGGGCATTTTTCAGTATAGCATTTCTGGCCTTTTAAAAATAATTTTTGTCTTTCTCTTCTGCATAGTTTGCATACTGAATCTGTGTATCTTGCCATTTAGTTAATTCTCCAAAATATTTTAAACTCTTCTTTTCTTAGGCGGTCTGCAGCCATTATGCGGTATAGGCGTAACATCCTTTATTGATGATATTTCCAGACCGGCTGTATTTAATGCTCTGATTGCTGCTTCTCTTCCGGAACCCGGGCCTTTTACAAGTACTTCAACTTTCCGTAATCCAAGGTCATATGCTTCCTTAGCAGCTGCCTCAGCTGATACCTGTGCGGCATAAGGGGTGTTTTTCCTTGATCCCTTAAAACCATTTTTACCGGCAGATGACCAGGAAATAGTATTACCATAAATATCTGTTAATGTCACATGCACGTTATTGAAAGTAGCTTTAATATGTGCTACTCCGTTTGCATCAACATGAGTTTTCTTTTTAGTTTTCTTAACGACTTTAGCCAATTGATATCCTCCAGTTATCTCATTTACTTCTTAGTCGGAGTTTTCTTTTTACCGGCAACGGTTTTCCTTTTACCTTTACGCGTACGTGAATTTGTACGTGTCCTTTGTCCGCGTGCAGGTAAACCTCTTCTGTGCCTTAATCCACGGTAAGTTCCGATGTCCATTAATCTCTTTATATTCTGCTGTACTTCAGACCGAAGAGCACCTTCAACCTTATAATCAGCAGTTATTGCCGCTCTAATCTGGGCTACTTCTTCATCCGTTAAGTCTGAAACTTTCTTATCCGGATTAACGCCGGATTTGGAAAGTATTTCTTTAGAAATTGCAGGACCTATACCGAATATGTACTGTAAGCCAAATAAAACTTTTTTATTCTTGGGTAAATCTACTCCCGATATACGAGCCAATTAAATTCTCCTTCCTTAAATAATTAACCCTGGCGCTGTTTATGTTTTGGATTTTTGCAAATAATCCTAACTACGCCTTTTCGCTTAATTACTTTGCAGTTATCACATATTTTTTTTACTGATGCTCTTACTTTCATTAGAAGCTCCGCTATTTATATCTATAGGTAATTCTACCTTTTGTTAAATCGTATGGAGATAATTCTACTGATACTTTATCTCCAACCAGTATTTTAATAAAATGCATTCTCATTTTACCGGAGATATGGGCAAGAATTTCATGCCCGTTATCCAGTTTGACCTTGAAGTGAGCATTTGGTAATGTTTCAGTTACCACTCCGTCAACTTTTATTGGTCCTTGTTTAGCCATTTAACAAACAGTCAGTATTTCTGCTTTATTATCTGAAATTAAAATCGAATGTTCAAAATGAGCTGATGGCGAACCATCGCTTGTTAATATTGTCCATCCGTCCTCAGCAGTTAATACATGATAATTACCTGCATTCACCATCGGTTCAATTGCCAAGGTCATTCCGTTTTTTAGTTTTGCACCGGTTCCTTTTTTACCGAAGTTAGGTATCGAAGGATCTTCGTGCAGGTATTTACCTACTCCATGTCCGCATAAGTCGCGTACAACTGAAAAACCATTTGATTCAACATAAGACTGCACAGCATACGAAATGTCGTATACATGGTTTCCGGCTTTAGCTTCTTCAATTCCCTTATAAAGGGATCTCTCAGTTACATCCATCAATTTCTTTTTCTCTTCAGTCAGGTCACCTACGGCAACCGAAAGTGCCGCATCACCGTAATAGCCGTTTTTGTAAACCCCGACATCGAGAGAAATTATATCACCATTATTAAGAACTCTGTTACCCGGTATTCCATGAACAACTTCCTCGTTAATCGAAGAACAAATGGAAGCCGGATAATCAATTGAAGAACCGCCCTGGGAATATCCCTTAAAAGCGGCCTTTGCATTATTGCTTAAAATATAATCTTCGGCTATCTGATCCAGCTCTTTAGTAGTAACACCGGCTTTAACATTCGCCTTCATCAGCTGTAATGTTTCAGCAACTATCCTACAGCTTTCTCTTATAAAATCAATTTCTTTCTTAGTCTTTATATAAATCACAGAATCACTAATATCTTCGGCTTTTTAATTTACCGGTTTTCATAAAGCCGTCATAATGCCTCATCAGCAGATGCGATTCAATTTGCTGCAAAGTATCCAGTGCAACTCCCACAATAATCAGAAGACTTGTACCGCCAAAAAACTGGGAGAACTGCCCTGAGACACCCCAGGCTGAAACAAATGCCGGCAAGATAGCAACTATAGCAAGGAAAAATGAACCAGGCAGTGTTATTTTGGTTAAAATATTATCTATAAAATCAGAAGTCTGCTTCCCGGGTCTTATTCCTGGAATAAATCCACCCTGTTTCTTCATGTTATCGGCAACGTCTTTTGGATTAAATGCTATCGCTGTATAAAAGTACGTGAAGAAAATAATCATCAGAGCATATATAACAGAATAAACAGGTGATGTATAATGGAAATATCCTGAGATAGTCTGCAGGAAATCATTATCCGGGAAAAATGAGAGTACAGTATTAGGGATAAACATAATTGACTGTGCAAAAATAATGGGCATTACGCCTGCAGTATTAACCCGCAGCGGAATATATTGCGTAACTCCGCCATAAACCTTTCTTCCGACTACACGTTTTGCATACTGAACGGGGATCCTTCTTGTTCCCTGTGTTACAAGAACGACACCAGCTATAATTAACGCCATAAAGGCAAGTATTACAACTTCAATTACAATATTTCTTTGTCCCGAATTTATCAGACGGTATTCGTCAAGCATAGCAAAGGGGAAACGAGCAATGATTCCTATAAAAATGATCAATGAAATTCCGTTCCCGATACCTTTATCCGTAATCTGTTCACCGAGCCACATCATAAACACAGTACCGGAAGTCAGTATAATTATTGTGCTGAATGTCCAAAGAAAGCCCTGTACAGGAACCGGAACAATCGGCATTCCCTGAACATTAATATTCAAAAGTCGAACAGTAACACCCCAGGCCTGCAGAGCAGAAATAAACACTGTGCCATACCTGGTTAATTGAGTAATTTTCTTTCTTCCTTCTTCACCTTCCTGCTGTAGTTTCTGGAAGTACGGTACAACAGCACCGAGCAGCTGAAGAATAATTGAAGCTGAAATGTAAGGCATTATCCCAAGTGCAAATATCGCAGCATTCCTGAAGGCGCCGCCGACAAATAAATCGTATAAACCAAAAAGGTTATCCGACGTAGCATTTTTCATGCTTTGGGTAACCAGTGCAGCATCAACACCTGGAATAGTGATGTGAGCACCGAGCCTTACAATTGTCAACAACGCCAAAGTATAAATTATTCTCTGGCGAAGTTCATGTATCTTAAAGATATTTCTGAATGTATCTGTGAATTTTGACATTTAATTCCGGATTAAATCTTTTTTATTGAGCCGCCTGCTGCTTCAATTTTTTCCTGGGCAGACTTGCTGAAAGCATTGACTTCAACCTGCAATTTACCTTTAAGCTCACCTGAACCCAGTATTTTTACAGGCAGATTTTTTTTCTTAACCAGACCGTATTGCCTTAATATTTCTAAATTTACAACTTTTTCTTTCGCATCAGCCAGCTTTTGTAAATCCTGTACATTTACAACCTGGAACTCAACTTTGAAAATGTTAGTAAATCCAAATTTAGGAACTCTTCTCTGAAGAGGCATCTGTCCGCCTTCAAACCAGGCTTTCTTTTTAGCTCCCGATCTTGAAAGCTGTCCGTTCATTCCGCGTGAGGCTGTTTTACCGTGTCCGGAACCAGGTCCGCGGCCGACACGTTTTTTATTTTTCTTTGAACCTTCCGCGTATTTTAAATTACTTAAAATATCCATTTTAAAACCTTATTACTCGTTAATTTCTTCTACTTTAACCAGATGTGTTACTTTATTGATCATCCCTCTTATCTGAGGGGTATCATTATGAATTTTTACCCAGTTGGGTCTGCCAAGTCCCAAAGCTTCGATTGTCAGTTTCTGTCTTTTGGGCCTGTCAATTATGCTTCTGGTTTGAGTTATTTTCAATTTGCTCATCATTTGCCTCATTTAGAACTAAATAAATCTTGAGTAGTAATTCCTCTTTTGCGGGCCATCTTCCTTGCGTCAATCAGGTTCAATAAGCCGTTGAGTGTTGCCTTAACCTGGTTATGAGGATTGCTCGAGCCGAGAGATTTTGTAAGTATATCCTGTACACCTGCAGCTTCCAGGACCGCACGAACTCCGCCGCCGGCTATTAAACCAGTACCGGGAGAAGCTGGTTTCAGCAATACTCTTCCTGCACCGTATTTACCTATAATCTGGTGTGCGATTGTTCCTTTAATTACAGAGACATTTACAAGGCTTTTCTTAGCATCATCAATTCCTTTGGAAATAGCATCGGTAACTTCATTAGCTTTACCAAGTCCTACACCGACAGTTCCATTTCCATTGCCTACCACCACGATGGCATTAAAGCTGAACCTGCGGCCGCCTTTAACTACTTTAGCAACACGATTTATATGAACGACTTTTTCTTTTAAGCCTTCAATCTCGTTTGACTTTACAGATTTCAAATTTCTTCTCCGACCTTCTTTAATTACTTACTAAAATTTCCAGGTTATTTAATTTCCTTGCTGCCGGAAGAGGATTCGAACCTCTACAGACGCCTCCAAAGGGCGTAGTCCTACCATTAGACGATCCGGCAACATATATTAAAATTTTAAGCCCGCTTCTCTGGCACCTTCTGCAACTGCCTGGACACGACCATGATATCTATAGCCATTGCGGTCAAATACTACAGTATTTATATTTTGTTCAAGAGCCTTTTTTGCAATAAAATTACCAACTGTTTTGCTGCGTTGAACCTTCCCTTTTGCTTTCTTCAAATCGTCCGCGAGTTCCTTTGTTAAAGAAGATGCAGAAATGAGAGTTTTTCCGGTAGTATCATCAATAATCTGGGCATAAATATTATCCAGGCTACGGTAAATACTGAGCCTTGGTCTTTCAGGAGTACCGGAAATAACTTTCCTGATTTTAATCTTTGAACGAAGTCTGGTATTATTATTTCTCTTAATCATTTCCTAATTATCTCCATTAAAATTATTTACCAGCTGTTTTACCGGCTTTTCTTATAATTTGTTCATCTGAATATTTAATGCCTTTACCTTTATAAGGTTCCGGTTTCCTGATTGATCTTATTTTCGAGGCTATCATTCCAACCAGTTGTTTATCAATACCGGATATTACAATCTGCGTCTGTGTAGGTGTCTGCAATGTTATTCCATCGGGAGGAATAAAATAAACCGGATGTGAATAACCGATATTCAGTAATAAGTTTTTTCCTTTAAGCTCAGCTCTGTAACCTACTCCGACGATATCCAGAGTCTTCTGAAACGCTTCAGTTACTCCCTGCACCATATTCTGAATCAATGCACGGCTTAGACCATGCAATGCTTTAATTTCTTTTGTATCGTTAGGCCGGGTAACTGTTAATTCACTGTCTTTTATTTCAATTGTAATCCTGGAATCAAAGGTGCCTTCCAGTTCGCCTTTCGGGCCTTTAACCTTAACCGAGCTACCTTTTTGATCAATAGTAACTCCGTTTGGAATTATTACAGGTTTTTTACCAATTCTTGACACTTTTCAAACTCCATTCAATAAAATTACCAGATGTAACAAACTATTTCACCGCCGACAGCTTCTGTTCTTGCATCCTTATCTGTCAACAGCCCTTTCGGTGTAGAGATAACCGCAACTCCCAATCCATTTAAAACTCTGGGTATTTCACTGGAGTTTTTATAAATACGGAGACCGGGTTTGCTGATTCTCTTTAATCCGCTTATCGCAGGAGAACCATTCGTATACTTTAATTCAACTCTGATTATGTTTTGTTTATTGTCTTCAATAACAGAATAATCTTTTATAAAATTCTGACTCTTAAGAATTTCTGCAAGGCTTTTCTTCATATTTGAAGCAGGAATATCCACCCTGAGTTTTCTGGCTTTGGATGCATTTCTTATTCTTGTTAGAAAATCTGCTATGGGATCAGTAACTGCCATTATTTCTCCTTTACCAACTTGACTTCTTTAATCCGGGAATTTCGCCTTTTAATGCCATTTCCCTCAATACTAACCTTGAAACTCCGAACTTACGGTGATAACCGCGGGCTCTTCCAGTGAACATACACCTGTTATGTAAACGGACCGGTGAAGCATTCTTAGGAAGTTTCTGCAATGCATCATAGTCTCCTTTTTCCTTCAACTCTTCCCTGACCTTGGCATATTTTTCAACCAGCCTGCGTCTTTTCTCTTCTCTTGCAATTAAACTTTTACGAGCCATTAATTCTCCTGTTAAGCTGTTTTAATCTCTTTTTTTCTGAACGGGAATCCGAATGATTGAAGCAATTCATAAGCCTCATTATCCGACTGAGCTGTAGTAACTATTGTAATATCCATTCCCAGGACTTTTCCGATTTTGTCAACATTTATTTCCGGAAAAATAATTTGTTCTTTAATACCTAAAGAATAATTTCCTCTTCCGTCAAATGATTTATCTGATAAACCTCGGAAGTCTCTTACCCTTGGCAGTGCAATGTTAACGAGTCTGTCAAGGAATTCATACATTCTTTCTTTCCTTAACGTAACCATGGCACCGATGTTCACACCTTCCCTGAGCTTAAAATTCGAAATAGCTTTCCTGGCTTTCCGTATACTTGGTTTCTGCCCGGTTATTGTTTCAAGTTCCTTAACTGCTTCTTCAAGTATCTTTGGATCTGCTACAGCATCACCGACTCCCATATTGACAACAATCTTGTGTAAATGCGGAACCTGCATAATACTTTTATATCCAAATTTCTTCATCAGGTCGGGAACAATTTCCTGCTTATAAGTATCAGCAAGGCGCGTTTTTATTTTAACCTGCGGGGCAGGTGCAGCCTTCGCTTCTTTTCCTTTTTTTGAAGCCTTTGGTTGTTTTGCTTCTGGTTCTTTTTTCGTTTTCTTTTCAGCCATTTCTAATAATTCGCTTTAGGTTGATTGTTAAATATTAAACCATTTCTCCGGTTGATCTGCTGATACGCGCTCTCTTTTTCTTGCCCGTATTTTCATCCAGGATGATCTGTGAACCCAGCCTGGTGGGTTCATTTGTCTTGGGATCAAGCAGCATAACGTTAGAAGCATGAATCGGAGCTTCTTTCTCGATTATTCCGCCCTGGGGGCTTTTTTGACTGGGTTTTGTATGTCTTTTCCTCAGGTTGATTCCTTCAACGATTACCCTGGTATTTTTTGGAAATACCTTTAATACCTTACCGGTTTTTCCTTTATCGTTACCGGAAATTACAGTTACATTGTCATTTTTATGAATTTTCATATTGTATCCGATTCTTATAAAACTTCAGGTGCTAACGAAACAATTTTCATAAACTGTTTCTCTCTTAATTCTCTTGCAACAGGACCGAAAATACGGGTCCCTTTCGGTTCATTCATATTATTAATCAATACTGCAGCATTCTCATCAAACCTTATATATGAACCGTCTTTTCTTCTAACTTCTTTTTTTGTTCTTACTATTACAGCCCTTGAAACTTCACCTTTTTTTACGGTTCCGTTAGGAATGGCTGACTTAACGGCGACTACAATCAGGTCGCCTACACTTGCATATTTTCTTCCGCTGCCGCCAAGTACACGAATGCATCTTACTTTTTTTGCGCCGGAGTTATCGGCAACCACGAGATTTGTTTCTTCCTGTATCATTTTCTCCTGTTCCTTTACTTGGCTTTTTCAACAATTTCTACTAAACGCCATCTTTTCTTAGAACTTAAAGGGCGTGTTTCCATTATTTTAACTTTATCACCAATTTTGCATTCGCTTTTTTCATCGTGAGCCATCAGATTCGTCGTCTTCTTATAATATTTATTATAAAGAGGATGAGGAACTCTTCTCTCTATTGCTACAGTAATTGTTTTCTGCATTTTATTACTAACAACAATTCCTATCCTGGTTTTTCTTAAGGGACGCTGTTCCATTTACGCCTCAACTCCTTCTTTTTTCTCAGACCGGGCTTCAGCCGCTTCTCTTTCTTTGAGAATAGTCTTCAATTTGGCAATATCTTTTTTAGCAAGACCAAGTTTAGCTGTATTGGTTAACTGTTTTAACTGATGAGCGAACCTTAAATCAACAATGTTTCTTTCTTCTTCTTCAATTCTCTTTTTAAGTTCCTCAGTTTTCATTTCTCTGATTTCATGAATTTTCATTTACACACCTCATTAACTTAAATCTGGTCGTGAAACGACTTTTGTTTTTATAGGCAGCTTATATGAACAGAGTTTTAAAGCCTCTTCTGCCAGTTCTTTTGAAACACCAGATACTTCAAATAAAACTCTTCCGGGTTTTACAACCGCAACCCAGAATTCCGGAGCACCTTTTCCTTTTCCCATTCTGGTTTCAAGGGGCTTCTTTGAGACAGGTTTATCCGGGAAAATCCTGATCCATACCTTACCATCACGCTTCATCTTCCTTGTAAGTGCAACACGGCATGCTTCAATCTGTCTGCTGGTAATCCAGTGCGGTTCTAATGCTTTCAGACCATAATCGCCGAATGACACCCGGCTTCCTTTGTAAGCCTTACCCGCCATCCTTCCGCGCTGGGCTTTTCTGTATTTAACTCTTTTGGGCATTAACATAATAAAAAACTCCGGATATCTTTTTTAATCAGTGACTCTTTTACCAAGGATTTCTCCGCGGCAAATCCAAACTTTAATTCCGATAGAACCATAAATAGTTTCAGCTCTGCCGTTAGCATAATCAATATCGGCTCTGAGTGTGTGCAGCGGAATTCTGCCTTCCTTGTACTGTTCAGTTCTCGCCATTTCCGCCCCGCCTAACCTTCCAGCGCACATTATTCTAATTCCTTCAGCACCCATTCTCATAGCTGCTGTTATTGCCATTTTCATAGCTCTTCGGAAAGAAACTCTTCCCTGCAGCTGGCTCGCAATGTTTTCTGCAACCAGGAATGCATCAAGTTCAGGTCTTTTGATTTCAGATATCTGAACTTTTACTTCCTTATCAGTCACCTGTTTTAATTCCTGTTCAAGCTGAGTAATTTCTTTTCCGCTTTTTCCAATCACAACTCCGGGACGGGAGGTATGTATTGTAAGAATGATATTCTTGGAGGTTCTGTCGATAACAATACGTGAAATACCAGCTTTCTTTAAGCGGTTCCGTACGTATGCTCTTAGTTTATCGTCTTCTTTAAGCTTGGCAGCGTAACTTTTATTTTCATACCAATTAGAGTCCCATCCTCTGATGATTCCAACTCTTAATCCTATAGGATTTGTTTTCTGTCCCAAAAATTAACCTCCTGAATATTATCCTTTAGTTGCAACTACAATTGTTAAATGACAAGATCTTTTTCTTACTCTGTAAGCTCTGCCCATAGGGGCCGGTGAAATTCTTTTCAACGTAGGCCCCTGGTTCACAAAAGCCTCCTTGACAAAAAGATCTGCAGGATCAACTCTTGTTGAATCATCCCGGTTCATAATATTAGAAACAGCAGATCTTAATGTTTTCTCTGCATCTTTAGAAGCATGCTTCGACGAGAAATGCAGAACTTCAATTGCTCTTTCAACTGAAATTCCCCGTATCAAATCGACGACCAGCCGCATCTTTCGGGGTGATGAACCAATATATCTGTTTATTGCTTTTGCTTCCATTCCTTAAAATCCTTGTAAAGTTTACTTTGCCTTTGAAGCTTTCTCTGCCTTAGTTCCGGGATGCCCTCTGAAAATACGGGTTGGAGCAAATTCACCTAATTTATGACCAACCATATTTTCCGTTATATAAACCGGGATCATTTTATTACCATTATGAACAGCAATTGTATGACCTACAAATTCAGGTATAATGGTTGAAGAACGCGACCATGTTTTAATTATTTTCTTCTGGTTCGTCTCGTTCAGCTTCTCAATTTTTGCAGATAATTTAATATCGACAAACGGTCCTTTTTTAACCGATCTTGGCATACAATTCTCTATTTATTTCGTCTTTTAATGATTAACTTATTTGATTCTTTTTTATGCTTCCGGGTCTTTAAACCCTTGGCTTTTTGTCCCCAGGGTGAAACAGGATGTCCGCCGCCTGAGGTTTTGCCTTCGCCGCCGCCCATTGGGTGATCAACCGGGTTCATTGCAACACCTCTCACATAAGGCCTTTTACCAAGCCATCGGGTTCTTCCGGCTTTTCCTAAATCAATATTTTCCTGCTCCGCATTTCCGACAGATCCATAAGTAGCTATACATTCCAGCCGGATCATTCTTACCTCACCTGAAGGCATTTTTAGCTGTGCATAATCACCTTCTTTTGCCAAAAGCTGAATCGAAGTGCCGGCGCTTCTTCCAATTTGCCCGCCTTTGCCCGGTTTGATTTCAACGTTATGAACAAAACTTCCTAACGGCATTTCTTTGAGTGGTAATGCATTACCTACCGAGATTTCGCTGCCTGAACCGGATGTAACCGTGTCTCCTACTTTTAAACCTTCAGGAGCCAGTATATATCGTTTTTCGCCGTCAGCGTAATGCAGTAAAGCGATCCTGGATGTCCGGTTTGGATCATATTCTATGGAGAATACTTTTCCCGGAACACCTTTTTTGTCTCTTTTAAAGTCGATTATTCTGTATCTTCTTTTATGACCGCCGCCGATATGACGAGCAGTTACTCTGCCTTTATTATTCCTGCCGCCGCTTTTGCGTAAAGCAGTGGTAAGTGATTTTTCAGGAGACGTTCTGGTAATTTCTTCAAAAGAAGATTTGGAACTGAATCTTGATCCTGGAGTAACCGGTTTTAGTTTTTTAATAGCCATTTATAAAATCCTTATTCTCACTAAACTTGCTCAAACAATTCTATTGTTTCACCTTCTTTTAAGGTAATTATCGCTTTTTTATATTTCGCCGTTTTTCCCGTAAACCTTCCGCTTTTTCTGAATTGCGTTTTGGTTTTTCCGCTGTAATTTATTGTTTTCACTTCAGTCACATGAACATTAAATTTTTGTTCAATAGCTTTAGCAATTTCAACTTTATTTGATTTGGGATTTACTATGAATCCGTATTTACCGACCTGATCAGCAGATATGTTTGTCATCTTTTCGGTTATAAGCGGACGAATTAAAATGTTATGCATCAGCTTACCGCCTTTCCGCTGTTTCAAAATTTTTGGTAATTGTATTAACTGCGCTTTCCTGCAATACCAAGATCTGGTTATTAAGTATATCATAAGTTGAGGCTTTATCTGCTTCAAGAACCTTTACCTTGGGGATATTTCTTCCTGATCTGTAAACCGTACTCTGGTTGCCATTAGTCAACAATAAAACTTTTTTTCCGCCGGCATTAAGAGCACTGAGTATCTGAACAAAATCTTTGGTTTTGGGAGATTCAATATTAAAATCTTCAACAACCATTAACTGCTCATCTTTAACTTTCGAGCTTAAGGCAGAAATCCTTGCAAGTTTTTTAACTTTTTTAGGTAAATCCTGGCGGTAATCTCTCGGTCTGGGACCAAAAATGGTTCCGCCTCCAACCCACAATGGAGAGCGTGATGTTCCTGCACGGGCACCGCCTCTTCCCTTCTGCTTCCATGGTTTTTTACCACCGCCTCTTACCTCGCCTCTCTCTTTAGCTTTAGAAGTTCCCTGTCTCTGGTTTGCGAGATAAGATCTTACAGATAAGTATATTGCATGGCTATTCGGCTCGATTCCGAATATCTCATCGGACAATTCTATCTGCCTGCCTGTAGAAGAACCATCTGTTTTTAATACATCAATTTTCATTTTTTTACCAAAATTGCTTCTGTTTTGTTAGTCATTACGACTTAAAAAGTTCGACATATGAATTTACTGCTCCCGGAATAGCACCTTTAATAAGGATTATATTCTGATCAGGGATAATCTTTACAACTTTGAGGTTGGACGTAGTCACATTTTCATAACCTTTTCGTCCGGCCATCCTCTGTCCTTTAAAAACCCTTGAAGGGTAGGAACTTGAACCAATCGAACCAGGTGCTCTTAATCTATCGCTTTGGCCGTGAGTCGTTCCTCCGACACCTCCAAAACCGTGTCTTTTCATTACTCCCTGAAAACCTTTTCCAATACTTCTTCCCCGGACTTTAATTTTTTCACCTTCTTTGAATAAATCGACTTTAACTTCATCACCGATTTTATATTCAGAGATAGCTGCAAATTTAAACTCCTTTAATATAGCGGCTGGAGATAGATTATTTTTTTTGTATTGACCGGATACAGGTTTGGAAATATTCTTCTCTTTACGCTGCCCGAATCCAAGCTGTAATGCTTCATAACCGTCTTTTTCTTTAGTACGGATTGAAACTATTTTACAAGGTCCTGCCTCTATAACTGTTACAGGGATTAAGTCTCCCTGAGCGTCAAAAACGCTCGACATTCCTATTTTCTTACCAATAATTCCGGACATCTTAACTCCAATAGTCATTAAAGCTTAATTTCGATATCCACTCCAGCGGGGATATCAAGCTTACTGAGTGAATCAACTGTTTTATTATTTGAATTATGAATATCTATAATTCTCTTATGAGCCCGTGTCTCAAACTGCTCACGCGATTTCTTATCAACGTGCGGAGATCTTAAAACTGTATAGACTGTTCTTTTTGTTGGTAGAGGGATTGGTCCCGACACTACAGCACCCGTACTTCTAACAGTCTTTATAATTTTTTCAGTCGATTTATCGATCAGGATATGATCGTACGATTTCAATTTTATTCTTATCTTCTGACCAGGCACTTTTAATAATCTCCTTTGTTTTCAACACACAAAAAGGGAGTTCAGGAACTCCCTTTAAGAGCGGTTCTTATTTTATTATTCTATAATCTTAGTTACAACTCCCGAGCCGACTGTTCTGCCGCCTTCCCGGATAGCGAACCTTAAACCTTCTTCCATTGCAATTTCAGAAATCAGGTCAACCGACAACATAACTCTGTCACCAGGCATAATCATCTCAGTTCCTTCTGGTAAAGTAGCAACTCCTGTAACGTCAGTAGTCCTGAAGTAGAACTGAGGTCTGTAGCCGTTAAAGAATGGTGTATGACGGCCGCCTTCATCCTTTGAAAGAATGTAAACTTCACCCTGGAATTTTTTATGAGGAGTTATAGAGCCGGTTTTAGCCAGAACCATTCCTCTTTCAATTTCATTTTTATCAACACCTCTTAATAGAATACCGGCATTATCACCGGCCATAGCAGCATCCAGCTCTTTTCTGAACATTTCGATACCAGTAACAACTGTTTTCTTGTGAACACCTAATCCAATAAGCTCAACTTCTTCCTGAATTTTAACCTGACCTCTTTCCACTCTTCCGGTAGCAACAGTACCACGGCCTGTAATTGAGAATACATCTTCCACAGGCATTAAGAAAGGTTTATCAGAATCTCTCGGAGGTAATGGTATATATTCATCGACTGCCTTCATAAGTTCCCAAATGCACTGAAGCCTGGGATCATCAATAGCGGCATCACTTGAAGCAGCTTCCAAAGCCCTTAAGGCAGAACCGCGTATTATCGGAGTTTCATCGCCGGGGAATTCGTAAGAATTAAGGAGATCTCTCAGTTCAACATCAACGAGCTCAAGCAGTTCTTCATCATCCACCATATCAACTTTATTCATAAATACAACTATTTTTGGAACACCAACCTGCCTTGCTAAAAGGATATGCTCCCTGGTCTGAGGCATAGGACCGTCTGTAGCGGCAACAACGAGTATTGCACCATCCATCTGTGCGGCACCGGTAATCATGTTTTTTACATAGTCAGCGTGTCCGGGACAGTCAACGTGAGCATAGTGTCTGTTTTCTGTTGAGTATTCAACGTGAGCCGTCGCAATCGTTATACCCCTTTCTCTCTCTTCAGGAGCATTATCGATACTATCAAATGTTCTAATCTGTGATAAGCCCTTTTTTGCAAGAGCCATAGTGATGGCAGCCGTTAATGTAGTTTTACCATGATCTACGTGACCGATTGTTCCTATATTAACGTGAGGTTTACTCCTATCAAATTTTTCTTTTGCCATCTAATTATCTCCTTTAATTTTTTTCTTTTATTTAAAAATTGTCAAACAGTTATTGATTTTTTACCAAGTGATTTTTCTGCTATCTCATCCGCGATTGATTTCGGGACTTCAGAATAATGAGCAAACTGCATCGTGTAAATTGCGCGTCCCTGTGTCATTGATCTTAACACAGTCGCGTAGCCAAACATTTCGGATAGGGGTACAGTGGATTTAATTACCTGTGCATCTTTTCTTGCCGAGAAACCTTCAATTTTCCCCCGGCGTGAATTAAGGTCACCCATTACATCACCCAGATATTCCTCGGGTGTTACCACTTCAACATCCATTATAGGTTCTAATAGAACCGGTTTGGCTTTCTTAGCTCCTTCTTTAAAAGCTATGGAACCGGCAACTTTGAATGATATTTCATCTGAATCGACGTCATGATATGAACCATCATAAAGTTTAGCTTTGACATCCACTACCGGGAACCCGGCAATTACACCGTTTCTCATAGCCTCCTGTATACCTGCTGAAACAGCTGGTATATATTCTTTAGGAACTGTACCTCCGACGATACCATTAATAAACTCATAACCTTTACCTGGTTCATTAGGACCAAGCTCTATCCAGACATGACCATACTTTCCTCTACCGCCGGATTGTTTAATAAATTTGCCTTCTGCATTAACTGTTTGGGTGATAGACTCCCTATAAGCAACCTGGGGTTTACCAATATTCGCTTCAACCTTAAATTCTCGCCTCATCCTGTCTACAAGGATTTCAAGATGAAGTTCACCCATACCGCTTATAAGCGTCTGTCCTGTTTCTTCATCAACTTTAACCCTGAAAGTAGGATCCTCATCAGATAATTTTGTAAGTGAATCAGAAAGCTTATCCTGATCTGCTTTGGTTTTTGGCTCAATCGCAATCTGGATAACAGGTTCCGGGAATACAATTTTCTCGAGAACTACAGGATCTTCTTCAGAACAGAGTGTATCACCAGTTTTTGTAAATTTCAGTCCTACCGCCGCTGCTATATCTCCAGCTCTTACTTCATCAATTTCCTCACGATGATTTGCGTGCATCTGGAGCAGGCGGCTTATTCTTTCCTTTTTTCCGCTTACAGCATTAAATACGTATGAACCTGCCTTCAAAGAACCGGAGTATACCCTGAAGAATGTAAGCTTGCCTACATAAGCATCATTCATAATCTTAAATGCCAGCGAGGTAAATTTTTCGTTTTCGTCTATTCTTCTCTTCACAAGGTCATTTATTCCGATGTGATGAGCTTCGATATCTTTGAAATCAATTGGTGCAGGCAGAAAGTCAACAACTGAATCAAGCAGTTTCTGTACACCTTTATTCTTAAAAGCCGAACCGCACAGAACAGGAATAATTTTTAATTCTATCGTAGCTTTTCTTAATACGGTCTTTACTTCGTCCTCTGTTATTTCTTTCCCTTCAAGATATTTCTCAAGAAGCTTATCATCTACATCTGAAACTGCTTCCAGCATTTCAGTTCTGTATTTGTTTGCAAGTTCAAGGAGATCGTGAGGTATTTCAATTTCATCAAAGGTTGCACCAAAAGTCTCTTCGTGATACATCCTTGCTTTAAATGAAATCAAATCAATAACTCCTGAGAAAAGGTCACCTTCACCTATCGGTAAATTGATCGGAACTGCGTTGGCTGCAAGCCTGTCTTTCATCATCTGCACGGCATTAAAGAAATCAGCACCTGTTCTGTCCATTTTATTGATGAAGGCAATCCTCGGAACTTTGTATTTATCAGCCTGTCTCCAAACAGTTTCAGATTGAGGTTCAACACCGCCTACAGCACAAAAAAGTGCTACTGCTCCATCCAGAACTCTTAATGATCTCTCAACTTCAACTGTAAAATCTACGTGCCCGGGAGTATCAATAATATTTATCTGATGATCATTCCAAAGGCATGTAGTGGCAGCGCTGGTTATCGTAATTCCTCGTTCTTTCTCCTGCTCCATCCAATCCATAGTTGCAGCGCCATCGTGTACTTCACCCAGCCTGTGCAAACGACCGGTATAAAATAATATACGCTCGGTAGTTGTAGTCTTACCGGCGTCAATATGAGCCATAATACCTATATTTCTTACCTTATCTATCGAATGTTTTCCTGACATCTATTACCTAATCTTTTTCTGTTTATAATTATCTATTCTATTATTATCTACTACCATTTAAAGTGTGCAAAAGCTTTGTTTGCTTCAGCCATTTTGTGCGTATCTTCTTTTTTCTTAACTGCAGATCCTTCGTTATTTGAAGCAGCAATTAATTCAGCGGCTAGTCTGCCAGACATTGATTTCTCACTCCTTGCCCTGGCATAAGTTTTCAGCCATCTCATCGCAAGAGCAGATCTTCTTTCAGGTCTGACTTCAGTCGGTACCTGATATGTTGCACCGCCAACCCTGCGGCTTCTTACTTCTATAAGAGGCTGGGTATTATTTATTGCTTTCTTGAAAATTTCAAGTCCCGGTTTCTTAGTTCTGTCTTCAATAATTTCGAAAGCTACATATACAACATCTCTTGCTTTTGATTTCTTACCATCAAACATGAGTGAGTTTATGAACCTTGCCACAAGTATATCGTTAAACTTGGGATCGGGTTTTACAAATCTTTTTTCTGCTCTTTTCTTTCTCATAGATTATTTTGCTTTTGGTTTTTTAGCACCGTATTTGGATCTTCCTTTTTTTCTGTCTTCAACACCGCTGGTATCAAGGGTACCTCTGATAATATGGTACCTTACACCGGGCAGATCTTTAACTCTGCCGCCTCTAATGAGAACGATCGAGTGTTCCTGAAGGTTGTGCCCTTCACCCGGGATATAGGCGGTAACTTCCATACTATTGGTTAACCTTACCCTGGCGACTTTCCTTAAAGCAGAATTAGGCTTTTTTGGAGTAGTTGTATAAACTCTTGTGCATACTCCTCTTTTCTGCGGACACGCTTCAAGTGCCGGAGCCTTATTCTTAGCTAATATCTGCGTTCTGCCTTTACGTACTAACTGGTTTATTGTGGGCACAAATTTCTCCTGAATCTTGTCTATCTAAAAAAATTTCAGACTTCAAATATAGTTGTTATGTTAAAATTAGTCAAGAAATACCGTAGAAATACTTATTCTTTTTAGAACAGCAAATGCAAAAAAAATCCGGCTCCCTTTAACTAGTGAGCCGGATAGTTAAACAGCTCAAATAACGGTTATGCCTGGACCTCTTTTTCCGCTTCCTCAGCAGGAGTTTCCTCCCTTTCGGCTTCAGTTTCCAAAGATTTCAGGATAAGGTTATGGTATTTTTTCAATCCTGTACCTGCAGGGATTAAGTGACCCATAACCACGTTTTCCTTAAGACCTAACAGGTGATCAACTTTTGCTTCTGTTGCAGCATTGGCCAGTACCTTTGTGGTTTCCTGGAATGAAGCTGCGGATATGAAGCTTTCGGTTGATAATGCAGCCTGTGTTATACCTAATAAAACGTGTTCAAAAGTTGCCGGTTCTGCATCCCGGGAAACAATAGGTTTCTTGCTTTTCTTCTTAAGATCAGCATTTATTTCCCTTATCTTTGCCTTAGGTATCAGCTGACCATCTTTATATCTTGAATCTCCTTTATCCTCAATAAATGCCATCGAAGATACGGTATTGTTCTCTTCAATGAATTCATTTCTGTCAACAATATCCTCTTCCAGAAAACGGGTATCTCCGGGAGATACGATCTTAATTTTCTGCAGCATTTGTCTTACAATTACTTCAATATGCTTATCGTTTATCTTAACGCCCTGCAGACGGTAAACATCCTGGATCTCATTTACGAGGTATTCCTGTACCGCGCTGGTACCTTTAATCTTCAGGATATCGTGAGGGTTAATCGGTCCATCAGTTATTTTCTCACCAGCCGGAATTTCGTCATTTTCCTGTACCAGAATATGTTTTCCTAACGGAACATTGTACTTTTTCTCATCGGATCCGTCCGGTGCTGTCACTATTATTTCACGTGAACCTTTCTTCCTTGCCCCGAATTTTACGGTTCCTTCAATTTCTGAAACAATTGCAGGTTCCTGGGGACTCCTTGCTTCAAAAAGCTCAGTTACCCTTGGAAGACCGCCGGTAATATCACGGCTCTTTGTCTGCTGTTTGGAAATTTTTGCAAGGATTGTTCCTGCCGGTACGGTTTCTCCTTCCTCGACGGAGAGGTAAGACCTGGTCGGAAGGTTAAACGATTTCCTTACGCCGTCGGCTGTCTCAACAGCAATGCTTGGAGTAAGGTTTTTATCCTTTGATTCTATTACTACTTTCTGAACGTGACCTGTCTGCTCATCCGTAACCTGCTGAAGTGTTATTCCATCGATCAGATCCACAAATTTGACCAATCCGGGCATATCTGTTAAAATAACAGCATTGTATGGATCGTGATTATATAAAGGCTGACGTTTCTTTACTTTACTTCCGTCATTGATGATCAGTTCTGCACCATAAGGCACATCATATTTTTTCAGCTGACGGTTATTATCGTCGTAAATACCAATAACTCCTCTGCGGCCGGTTACAACTTTAACCATACCGTAGAAATCGGATTTTTCAACAAAAGTAATTCGTTCAAATTTAACAATACCTTCAGTGTTTGTTTCTACCTGTGACTGACTTGCAATTCTTGATGAAGTACCGCCAAGGTGGAACGTTCTCAATGTAAGCTGAGTTCCTGGTTCACCGATTGACTGGGCAGCAACTATTCCTACAGCTTCTCCAATCTCAACGCTTTTACCGGTAGTCAGGTTTCTGCCGTAACATTTCGCACAAACCCCGCGTTTGGCTTCACAGGTAAGTACTGTTCTGATATAAACCGAGTCAATGTTTGAATCTTCAATTTTCTCAGCTATCTCTTCGGTGATCAGTTCGCCGGCAGGGATAATTATTTCATCAGTTCTGGGATCATAAACATCCTCCTGGGCAACACGGCCTGTTATTCTCTCTCCCAGAGGCTCTCTTTCCTGCTCAACATCCTTCAATGCGGTAATTTCGATTCCAAGGATTGTGCCGCAGTCTATCTCACGGATAATTACATCCTGGGAAACATCAACGAGCCTTCTTGTAAGGTAACCTGCATCTGCAGTTTTTAATGCCGTATCTGCAAGACCCTTCCTTGCACCGTGGGTTGATATAAAGTATTCGAGTACCGACAGACCTTCTTTGAAGTTGGCCACAATCGGGTTCTCAATGATCTCGCCGGCCTGACCGGATAATGTTTTTTGAGGTTTCATCATTAAACCTCTCATACCGGCAAGCTGTTTAACCTGATCCTGTGAACCTCTTGCACCCGAGTCAACCATCATATGGAGAGAGTTGAATCCGCTGTTGTTGGCCTTTAATTTTTCCATAAGAGCACGTGCAACATCATTGGTTGTATGAGTCCAGACGTCTATAATCTTATTATAGCGTTCAGCGTCGGTAATAACACCCTGCTCGTGTTCATTCAGAATTGCTTCAACTTTTTTATTTGCTTTACCAATAAGTTCTATTTTTTCTTCCGGTATAATCATATCACCGTAGCTTACTGATAATCCGCCGGCTGTTGCATACCTGAATCCTGTATCTTTAAGATCATCGAGGAATTTAGCAGTAACTTTGTTTCCTAATTTAAGGAACATCTGCCCGATGAATCCGCCGAAAGTTTTCTTGATCAGAAGCTGATTAAAGTAGCCCATTTCCTTGGGAACTATCTGGTTAAAGATAACCCTTCCGGTAGTGGTTTCTGTGAATTCTCCGTTTATCTTTACTTTAATCTTTGCATGTAAACCTATGACTTTGGAATTATAAGCTATTATTACTTCCTCGGTAGTTCCGAATACCATTCCTTCGCCTTTTTCACCTTCGCGGTATTTGGTGAGATAATAGCAGCCCAAAACTATATCCTGTGTTGGAACAACGATCGGACTTCCGTTCTGCGGTGAAAGAATGTTATGACTACTCAGCATTAAAAGTGCTGCTTCAAGCTGTGCCTCATAAGAAAGTGGTACGTGAACTGCCATCTGGTCACCGTCAAAATCGGCGTTAAATGCAGTACATACCATCGGGTGAAGCTGAATAGCCCGGCCGTCGATCAGAGTCGGCTGAAAAGCCTGGATGCCCAGTCTGTGAAGTGTCGGTGCACGGTTCAACAACACAGGGTGACCTTCAATTATTTTGGCCAGAATATCCCATATGATCGGATCTTTTCTGTCAACAACTTTCCTTGCACTTTTAACCGTTTTGTTATGTCCTCTTTCAATCAGCTTCCTGATTATGAAAGGTTTGAATAACTCAACTGCCATGTCTTTTGGAAGTCCGCACTGATGAAGCTTCAGCTCTGGACCAACCACAATTACTGAACGTCCGGAATAATCCACTCTTTTACCGAGCAGGTTCTGACGGAAACGTCCCTGTTTACCTTTAAGCATATCGCTTAAAGATTTTAATGGCCGGTTGTTGTCGCTTCTTACTGCACTTCCGCGCCTTGAGTTATCAAATAATGCATCAACAGCTTCCTGGAGCATTCTTTTTTCATTACGGAGAATTACTTCAGGAGCCTTAATATCAATTAATCTCTTTAACCTATTGTTCCGGATGATTACTCTTCTGTATAAATCATTAAGATCAGAAGTTGCAAACCTTCCGCCTTCCAAAGGCACCAGCGGACGGAGTTCAGGCGGGATTACCGGGATGTAGCTTAATACCATCCATTCAGGTTTATTAGGTACTTTAAATTCTTCTTCTTTAAAGGATTCTAAAACTCTTAATCTTTTCAGAATATCAGATTTTTTCTGTTGTGAAGTCTCTTCTTTCAGCTGGGCTCTTAATTCTTTTGATAAAGTTTCAACATTAGTCTGTTTCAGCATTTCTTTAACAGCTTCACCGCCTATTTTCGCAACAAATTTCTTAGGATCATCATCATCAAGTTTCTCATTTCCTGCAGGAAGTGAGTTCAATACTTCGAAATACTGATCTTCTGAAATTAAATCTTTCTTGCTCAGACCGGTAGGTCCGGGACTTATAACAACATACGATTCATAATAAATGATTTTCTCTAATTCTTTAAGACTTATACCAAGTATGTTTCCTATCTTGGAAGGCTGTGCTCTGAAAAACCATATATGAACAACGGGAACAGCAAGGGCGAGATGCCCCATCCTTTCACGGCGTACACTTTTCTGAGTAACTTCAACGCCGCAGCGGTCACAGATAATACCTTTATATCTTATTCTTTTATACTTACCGCAGAAACATTCCCAGTCACGGGTAGGCCCGAATATTTTTTCACAGAAAAGGCCGTCCTTTTCAGGGCGGAAAGAACGATAATTAATTGTTTCCGGTTTTGTAACCTCACCATAAGATCTTGTAAGAATATCATCAGGACTGGCAAGACTAATAGTGATACTACTTATATCACGCATTGCATTTTCTTGAATTCTAAAAGCCATTTTTTATCTCCTAATTTCTAAGTGAAAAATTGTTCTTATAGTGTTAATTGATTTTGATTTCAAGGCTAAGTCCCTGAAGCTCTTTAATTAACACATTGAACGACTCAGGAATATTAGGTTCCTGCAGGTTTTCACCTTTCACTATTGCTTCATATACTTTTGCTCTACCGGCAACATCATCACTTTTAACCGTCAGAATTTCCTGAAGAATATGGGCGGCACCGTAACCTTCAAGAGCCCAAACCTCCATTTCACCGAACCTCTGACCACCGAACTGAGCTTTTCCGCCGAGCGGCTGCTGTGTAATCAATGAGTATGGTCCAATCGACCTTGCATGAATCTTATCATCAACAAGGTGGCTGAGTTTCAGCATATAGATGTATCCGCAGGTGACTTTCTGATGAAATTTCTCACCAGATCTTCCATCGAATAAAGTCGTTTTACTTCCTTTTTCCAATCCTGCTTTTTCCAGCCATTCATCAACATCTTCTACCTTAGCACCGTCGAAAATCGGCGTTGCGAATTTAAGTCCGAGTACTTTCCCTGCCCAGCCTAATGCAGTTTCATAAAGCTGACCAAGGTTCATTCTCGAAGGTACACCAAGAGGATTTAGTATAATATCGACAGGGGTACCATCCGGAAGGAACGGCATATCTTCTGAAGGAACTATTTTTGCAACCACACCTTTATTTCCGTGACGGCCCGCCATTTTATCTCCGACGGAGAGTTTGCGTTTTTTAGCAACGTAAACCTTGGCAAGCTGTACTATTCCCGGAGGAAGTTCATCGCCGCTAGTGATTTTAATTTTTTCTCTTTTATACTCCTCTTCAAGCTCGGCAAGTACATCAAAATAATTTTTGTAAACTGTACTGATGTGTGAATTCAATTTTTTAGATTCGAACCAGTCAAGGGTATAATCCAGTTTAGTCACATCTTCCATGGAGGAGAATGTTGTATCTTTTATCCCGGTGCCGCTTCTTAAAACGATGCTTCCATCCAGATCGCGGATACCAGTGGTAGTATTACCATCTGTCAGCCGGGTCATCTTATCGATCAGCTTATTGTAATGATCTGTTATCTTATTATGATGTTCCTGTTCAAGGTTATCAAGCAGTTTCTTTTCAACTTTCTTGGATTCATTATCTCTTCTCTTCCGGCTGAATAACCTTGTCTTGATAACAGTTCCCTTTAATCCGGGAGGTGCTTTAAGTGAAGCATCTTTTACATCACCGGCTTTATCCCCGAATATAGCTCTCAATAATTTTTCCTCCGGCGTCGGATCGGTTTCACCTTTCGGAGTTATCTTTCCGATAAGGATATCGCCCTCTTTAACTTCAGCGCCTTCACGGATAATACCATTTTCATCCAGATTCTTGACCGCTTCTTCGCTTACATTCGGAATTTCACGTGTTAACTCTTCCTCGCCTCGTTTTGTTTCCCTTACCTGGAGTTCAAATTCCTCAATATGAATTGAAGTATAAACATCCTCGCTTACCACCCTTTCGCTTATTATAATAGCATCCTCAAAGTTGTATCCCCGCCAGGGCATAAAGGCTACCAGAACGTTTCTGCCGAGAGCAAGTTCACCGTGATCGGTGGAAGTACCATCAGCAAGAACATCGCCTTTTGAAATCTTCTGTCCCCCCCTGACTATAGGGCGCTGGTTTACACTCGTCTCCTGGTTTGTACCATGAAACTTGGTAAGATGGTAGGTGACGCTTTTTTTATCAATAAAAGTTGTTAAGGCCTCGATACTATGAGGGTTTATATCATAGTTTACAGTTATTTTAGTTGCATCTACATACTCAACAGTTCCGTTTTCTTCGGCAATAACAACAGCCTTGGAATCCGTTGCAACTTTCTTCTCCATACCGGTTCCTACTAATGGAGCTTCAGGACGAAGAAGTGGAACAGCCTGGCGCTGCATGTTAGAACCCATAAGCGCCCTGTTAGCATCGTCATGTTCAAGGAATGGAATCAATGCTGCAGCTGCAGAAACTATCTGAGCCGGAGCTACGTCCATGTACTGAATATTTTCAGGCGTTACTATAGGAAATTCACCTTTAAGTCTTGACTTGACTCTTTCATTTAAGAATTTACCCTGTTCATTAATCGGCGCATTTGCCTGGGCTATTGTAAACTGATCTTCCTGCTCAGCGGTAAGGTATTCAACCTCTTCAGTTACTTTGCCTTTGGTAACTTTCCTGTATGGAGTTTCCAGGAATCCATAACGATTAACTCTTGCAAAAATTGTAAGAGAGGAAATAAGACCGATATTCGGACCTTCAGGGGTTTCGATCGGACATAACCGGCCGTAATGTGTATAATGAACGTCACGTACCTCAAATCCTGCTCTTTCCCTTGTAAGACCGCCTGGTCCCAATGCCGACATTCTCCTCTTATGAGTCATTTCAGCAAGAGGGTTAGTTTGATCCATGAACTGCGATAGCTGATTTGTGCCGAAAAATGCGTTTATCACACTGCTGATCGTTCTTGCATTTACCAGATCCTGAGGTGTAAAATTCTCAGTATCACGCATGTTCATTCGCTCTTTAATAGTTCTGGCCATACGCGCCATACCGATGTTGAATTGCTGTCCTAATTGTTCGCCGACAGTCCTGATTCTTCTGTTACCAAGATGATCAATATCATCGACTGATTGTTCACCATTCCTTAATCTGATAATGTATTTCATTATTTCAATAATATCTTCAACTGTAAGGATGGTTGTGGTTTCAGGAATATCAAGTTTCAGTTTATCATTCATTCTATGACGGCCAACGTCGCCAAGGTCGTACCGTTTATCATTAAAAAACAGTTTCTCAATTAATCCCTGGGCCGTATCAAGATCCGGAGCTTCACCGGAACGTAACTGACGATAAATTGCAAATAATGCTTCTTCTTTAGTATGAGCAGTATCCTTGCGCAGAGTATTCAGGATGAGGTCCTGTTCCGGGGAGGTATTTGCAACAACGAGTTTTAAAGTGTCCAGTTCAATCTCTTTTAATCTTTCGATATCTTCTTCGGTTAATTTGCTCTCCTTTGTCAGGAAAATTTCACCAGTAGACATATCGAATATATCACTGGCAACTATTCTTCCTACATAATCATCAAGCTTAGCCTTCTTAACATTAATTTCTTCAATCAATTGAAAGAGGTTCAGAATATCATCATCGGAGGCATAGCCTAAAGCTCTGAGTAATGTGGTAGCAGGAAATTTCTTCCTTCTATCAATATATACATACATTATATAATTGATATCTGTAGCGAACTCAACCCACGATCCGCGAAGAGGGATAATACGGGCTGAATAAATAGGTGTACCGTTCGGATGCACAGTTTGTGCAAATGCAACGCCCGGTGAACGATGGAGCTGAGAGACTACCACTCTCTCCGCACCATTAATAATAAAAGTCCCTTTTTCAGTCATAAACGGAAGGTTACCAAGGTAAACTTCCTGCTCAACACTATTTACAAATTCTTCAGTTTCAGGATCTTTAGTGGAGAGGCGCAGTTTTCCTTTTAGAGGAGCTGCAAATGTAAGTCCTCTTTCAAGACATTCCTGCACTGAATATCTCGGTTTTTCGATATAATATTCCATGAAATCCAGTCTATAGATTTCTTTATTATCGAAAATTGGAAAATTGGATGAAAATACCTGCTGTAAACCTTTGTTTTCCCGCTTTGCGGGAAGAACTCTCATCTGTATAAAATCTTCGAAAGAATCAGTCTGGATACTCAGAAGGTCAGGCGACTCAATAACACTCTCAATCCTACCGAAGGAAATTCTATTATTATTCAAAATATAAACCTCCTATAAATGTTCATAAACTACTTTCAGAGCAGAACCTTTAACAACGTGTACAAAAAAAAATATATAAAGCAATAAGACGGACTTCACCCGTCTTACTACTTTAGAAAAATTATTTAGTAATATGTGTGATTTACTTTACTTGAACGGTTGCGCCCGCTTCTTCAAACTCTTTTTTGAGTTTTTCAGCTTCGTCTTTTGACACACCTTCTTTTACAGGCTTTGGAGCGGTATCAACAAGGTCTTTGGCTTCCTTAAGTCCTAATCCTGTATGAGCTCTTACAACTTTAATAACGTTGATCTTCTTATCTCCGACAGTCTGAAGTATAACGTCAAACTCAGTTTGCTCTTCTACTGCTGCAGCTCCGCCGCCGGCAGCAGGAGCTCCCGCCATTACCATGGGCGCTGCGGCAGTTACGCCAAATTCTTCTTCTAAGGCTTTTTTCAATTCAGATGCTTCTAACAGAGATAATCCTTTTATCTTCTCAACTATTTCTGCTACTTTTTCGGCCATTTTTTATTTCTCCTAATAATTTTTTTCTTAAATTTAACTTATGCTGCTTCGCGTTTAGAAATCTCATCTATTACACTTACGAGATCTCTCATTACAGCATTTATTGCTCCGACTATACCGGACGCAGGTGAATTCAGACTTGCCATTATACTTGCAATTATTTCTTTCTTTGAAGGGAGAGAAGCCAGTTCATTTAAACTGCTCCCATCATAGTATTGCTCTTCAATATAACAGGCTTTTAATGAAAGTTTCTGAATGGTATCAAAATATTTTTTGATCACCTTTGCTGGAGCAACCGGGTTATCAGCAGTTGCAAAAGCATACCCGGTCATTCCAACTAAATGATCGGACAGTTTTGCATATTTACCGCTATCATCGAGGGCTCTCTTAAACATAGTATTTTTGAAGACTTTGTATTTGATTCCCTCTTTCCTGAACTCAGTACGGATATTGTTAATATCTGAAACTGTTATCCCGGAATAATCGGTAAGATATACTGCATTGGAGTTATCGATTAACTCTTTAACTTCAGTTACTATATCTACCTTTTCATTCTTTTTCATTTTTCTCCCGTATCAGATTTTTAGTTAATCGGATCGGCCAGAAGCATTCATGAGTGCGTAAACTTTTAGTGTTGTGCAACTTCTTCTTTGCTGATCTTCAGTCCAGGACCCATGGTACTGGAAAGATAAATACTTTTTATATACTGACCTTTAGCAGATGCCGGCTTCAATTTAACTATTGTATTTAGAAAAGCCCTTGCATTTTCTGCTAATTTTTCAGCTTCAAAATTCATTTTACCAATTGATGTGTGTACGATTCCTGCTTTTTCAACTCTGAAATCAATTTTACCTGCTTTGACTTCCTTTACTGCAGTAGCAACATCCTGGGTTACTGTACCGCTTTTAGGATTTGGCATTAAACCTTTGGGACCGAGGATCCTTCCAAGTTTTCCAAGTTCACCCATCGAATCCGGAGTAGCAACTATTACATCAATATCAGACCAACCGCCTTTGATTTTTTCCAGATATTCTTCAAAACCTGCAAAATCTGCTCCGGCATCGAGTGCATCCTGGGCTTTTCCGCCTTTGGCAATAACCAGTACTTTAACTTCTTTACCGGTTCCATTCGGCAAAGTAACTGTACCTCTAACCATTTGATCTGCATGTCTCGGATCTACTCCCAGCCTTACAGCACAATCAACTGATTCGGTAAACTTAACTTTGGAATTTTCTTTAAGTGCCTGTACGGCATCTATAATCGAATATTCTTTTTTGATGTCTACTGATTTGATTATCTCTTTATTTCTTTTTGAATTTTGCATTGCTACACCATTTAAATAAATTTTTATTCTTCTACTGTTATTCCCATACTTCTTGCAGTTCCGGCTACCATACTCATTGCATGGTCCATATCAAATGCGTTCAGATCAGGCATTTTTAATTCTGCAATTTCCTTAACCTGTGCTTGAGTTACCTTCGCTACTTTATTTCTGTGTGGTTCCGCGGAACCTTTTTCTATTTTAGCCGCACGCTTTAGCAAGACTGCAGCCGGAGGAGTCTTTGTTATAAAAGTAAAAGACTTATCTGTGTAAACAGTAATTACAACAGGGATTATCAATCCTTCTTTATCCTGAGTTCTGGCATTAAACTGCTTGCAGAACTCCATAATGTTCACACCTTTTTGCCCTAATGCCGGACCAACCGGCGGAGAAGGATTAGCTTTGCCTGCGGGAATTTGCAACTTGATAAATCCACTTATTTTCTTTGCCATAGTATATACCTATCGGATAAAATTATTTTTCTAATTCTGCCTGAACAAAATCAATTTCAACCGGCGTTTTTCTCCCGAAGATGGAGACCATTACTTTTATCTTCATCTTTTCTTCGTTCACTTCCTGAACGGTTCCGGTAAAGTTGTTAAATGGGCCGTCTATTATTTTAACAAGGTCGCCACTTCTGAAAATGGTTTCCATTCTTTCACTACTTTCGTCCTGAGAAATACGGCCTACTATTCTTTTAACTTCTTCAGGCTGAAGCGGGTTCGGATTGTTTCTTGTTCCCAGGAATCCCATGACAGATGGAGTATTAAGGATAAATTCTTTTACCTGGTTATCAAGATCTGCATTTACCAGAATATAGCCGGGGAAAAAATTCTTCGTTTTACTTTTCTTTTTGCCATCTTTTACTTCAAAAACTTTCTCCATCGGGACAAGGATTTCCTGAATTTTGGCACGAAGCTGTTCATTATCGCCAAGCTCATTCTCGAGAAGAGTTTTAACCTTATTCTCGTGACCGGAAAATGTTCTAACTACGTACCATTTATATTCCATAATAACGCTTACTAAAAAATTCCTTTGAATATCTGATTTATAGCCATATCAATAATGTATGTAAAAGCTGCAATTACCAAACACACAACGATAACCACGACTGTTGATTCTTTAAGTTCCTCAGTTGTGGGCCAGGTAACTTTTTTCATTTCTTTAACTACATCATTAAAGAAATTGACAATTTTTTCTTTCATTTCAGAAAACTTTCCTAAATTAACTCTTGCACGTCAGGAGGGACTCGAACCCCCAACCTGCGGTTTTGGAGACCGCTGCTCTAGCCAATTGAGCTACTGACGTAGCAAACTCATTTTGTTTCTTTATGGGTAGTATGCTTTTTATCCCAGCGGCAGTATTTTTTAAATTCAACGCGCCCCGGGTGCAGTCTTTTGTTTTTAGTTGTAGTGTAATTTCTTCTTTTACACTCCGTGCATTCTAATGTTATTATTTCTCTCATGGTATTAAATTATTAGGTTGTCTTAAACTTACTTGCTTTACTTACTTTCGATTCAACGAATTTCCATTCTCAAATTAATGTCTTAGCCCTGCCAGCATCTTCTCAATTTATTAATTCCTTTAAATTACTTGAGCTGACGACCGGGATTGAACCGGTGACCTCATCCTTACCAAGGATGTGCTCTACCAACTGAGCTACGTCAGCAGCAGTTCAAGAGCGGGAGACGGGACTCGAACCCGCGACCAATCCCGCAATGCGGGATGACTCTAGCCAACTGAGTTAATCTTGTTTTCCAGAAATCTTTTAATATTTTTTTCCGATTTCAGGAATCTTTCTCGTCTGACAGCTTCACCTCTTGTGTCAAACTCTTCAAAATAAATAAGAACCCAGGGCTGATATCGCTTCGTCCATTTTGCCCGTTTACTGTTATGGAGATTTACTCGCTTTTCTAAATCTCCCGTTGAGCCAATATAATATTTTTCTGCAGACAGACTTTTTAAGATATACGTCTTATAACTCATCGAGCGGGAGACGGGACTCGAACCCGCGACCAACAGCTTGGAAGGCTGTGACTCTAGCCAACTGAGTTACTCCCGCATTCATTCGTTAACTCAGAACGATTAATGATTAACGATTTTCAAAATTATTAAGAACTAAGAACCAGGCTGCTTTTTTACTAAGCAAAAAAATAAGGGAATTAATTCAATAAGTTATTCCCTTAACAAAAATTTTAGCTGTGGGCGGCGAGGGATTCGAACCCCCAAAGGCGTCAGCCAACGGATTTACAGTCCGCCCCGGCTCTCCAACTCCGGCGTCCGCCCAGTTTTCGAAACGAGCCACAAATATATTTCTATTTAAAATAAAAAGCAAATTAAAAAGTGGGATTATGTTGTGTTTTGTTAGAAAATCGAAACATTTCAGAAGTAAAGGGTTAATATAACCTTTATGTTGATTAATTGAAATGTCAATTTGATAGCACTTAGAAAAGAAGGGCATTATATATTTTGGTTCAATTCAATGATTCCATAGCTCCCTGTCAAGACTGCGGTACTGTATTGCCTCGCTAATATGCTGGGGAAGTATATTTTCAGAATTTTCAAGGTCTGCGATGGTCCGACTGACTTTAAGTATTCTGTCATAAGCCCGTGCAGAAAATCCGAGTTTGGTCATTGCCATTTTCATTAATTCCGAACCGCTTGAATCCAGTCTGCAAAATTGCCTTATTTCTCTTGGACCCATATCCCCGTTATTGAAAATATTTTTTAGTCCCTTAAATCGGTTTAACTGAACCTGCCTGGCAGCAATAACCCTTTCCCGTATAAGGGCTGAAGATTCTCCCCTGCATTCTGAAGATAACTCTTTGTATTTAACTGCGGGGACTTCTATATGAATGTCAATTCTGTCCAGTAATGGTCCCGAAATTTTGGCCATATATCTCTGGATCTGCGGGGGTGCGCAGGTGCAGTCTTTAGTCGGATCAGTATAATAACCGCAGGGACAGGGATTCATTGCGGCGGCGAGCATAAAATTGGCCGGAAATTCTAAGGAAAGCTTCGAACGGCTGACTGTAACTTTTCCATCTTCAAGCGGCTGCCGTAGAACTTCAAGTACATTTTTTTTGAATTCAGGTAATTCATCGAGGAACAGAACCCCATAATGTGCGTAAGAAACTTCCCCGGGTCTCGGGAACGTTCCCCCTCCAACGAGAGCTGCATCCGAAACAGTATGATGAGGGTTCCTGAATGGTCTTTCAGTAACGAGAGCCTGTTCTTTCGGTAGTATTCCCGCAACTGAGTGAATTTTCGTAGTTTCGAGAGCTTCATCAAACGACATTGGCGGCAGTATTGAAGGTATTCGTTTAGCCAGCATCGTCTTACCCGATCCAGGAGGTCCTATCATCAGAATATTATGCGAACCGGCTGCCGCTACTTCGAGTGCTCTTTTAACATTTTCCTGCCCTTTTACGTCTGAAAAATCAAGGTGGTACTCATTTACCCTCGAAAAAAGTGTATTGGTATCTGTTATTGTTTTTGATCTTTCTATCTCACCGTTCAGAAATTGTATTACTTCAGACAGATCTTCCAGACCATAAACATCAATCCCTTCAACAATTGAAGCCTCCAATGCTGAATCAGCCGGAAGGATGATCCTTTTTATTTCTTTTTTCTTCGCTTCTACAGTAATTGGCAAGGCACCCTTAATTGGACGCAGTTTTCCGTCAAAAGCCAGCTCTCCAAGGAATACGGTTCCCTCTAATTCAGACGGTTTTATAGTTTCAGTTGCAGCAAGCAGTCCGATCGCTATTGGCAGATCGAATGAGCTTCCTTCTTTTTTAATATCTGCCGGGGCCAGGTTAACAGTTATTTTTCTTCTCGGGAATTCCCAGCCGTTATTTTTGATTGCAGTGGTTACCCTCTCCCTGCTTTCTCTTACTGCATTATCGGGAAGACCTACTATGGTAAAACAGGGGATTTGTTTTTCTACGTTGGTTTCAACTTCTACGAGGTATGCATCTATACCGAAAGTTGCGCTGGAATAAATTTTTGAAAGCATTGGCCCGTATTTATCAGGTAAATGTAATTTATACTTTAAATATAGAGGATAAAAATAAGAAAGTAAATCGATTATTTGGTGAGGATCATTTTTTTGGTATCTGAATAATCGGGTGTGGAAACTTTATATAGATAGACGCCTGAGGAAAGTTCGGAAGCATCAAATGAGAATTTGTGGTTTCCCTTGGTCAGGAATCCCTTAAATAATTTTGAGATTTCCTTACCTTCAAGGTTGTATATAATAATCTCAACATCAGAATCTTCCAGCAAATCAACTACTATACTTGTACGCGGGTTAAAAGGATTAGGATAGTTCTGCTCAACAATAAAAGGTTCGGTTATTCCCTGCCCTATTTTTACCTGCGAAGAATAGACAACAGAACCGTCGGTATTAACCTGCTTTATCCTGTAATAAATAATGTCAGCGGAAGCATCCCTGGCATCAAAAAGTGAATATTTTTTCTCATAAGAGTTATCGGCCTGCGCGGAGCCGACCTCCTGAAAATCTGAGTTGTTCACAGATTTTTCAAGCTGGTATGACTTTGCCTGCTTATAATCACCACCGCTCCAGGTCAGCTCATAAACGTTTGATAGCACATTAACATTTAATTCAGGGGCCCGGGCAAATATCGGCGCGTCGGATTTTTGAAAGTTCAGTGAATGGCTGGTTACACTCAGGTTATCCCGCGTAAAATAGATCTCTTCTTCATTGTCAAAATTAAACTGGTATAATACCCTGGTTTTCTCACCTATAAAATTCAGGTAGTTCATATTTGAGAAGGACAGCCCAATATCGTTATTAAAATCAATGAAACGTAGAACTTCAAGCTGAAATGATTTATTCTCAGATTCATTTTCAAATTTCCATTCTAAATTTTCCACCTTTAAGAAAGAAGGGATTGAAGATTTTGCAATGAGAGTGCTTCCGCAATATATACTCAGGTTATTCTCTTTAAAGGAAGTTAAAATAGAAAAATGATACCAGCTGCCCCTGCTGAGAAAATAAGGATTAATGTTTTCTCTGCTGAATCTGCCTGGTGAATGGATCTCAACCATTTGAAATGGGTTGGTTGAAATATCTAACAGCATTTCTCCCGACTGCTTGTTTATTATTTTAAGAAAATCAGTCTGTGTATTATTTAACTTTATCCAGAATTCTGTCAGCAGATTATTTACCTCTTCACTTCCCGGCAAAATATTCAATTCCGATCCGGGTATTAACTGAACCGAATTGCCCGCAAATTTTTGAGGTTTATAAAATTTCAAATTTACAGAGACGAACTTAAGTGTGTCCTCATCTGTACTATTATTGTCTGATTGGATATAACCTTCTGTTTGTCCTTCTGATTGAAATAATCCTGAAAATTGAAAGTTTGCAGCGGCAGGATTATCAGCTTTCAGAGAAAATAATAGCTGGAAATAACTATTGGGGCTAATTTTATTTTTGATGAGATCAATCTCGGCCTTATATGCTTCCTCTCCACCAAGGCTTATCTGTCGACAGGAGACAGCTGTCACATCTGAAAACGTACGCAATTCGAGATTTCTAAATATTATTCTCTGGGATGGTTCAAAATACAATATTAATTTATCTGCATTAGCGAATGGATTAGAAGCAATAAGAGAAATATCAAAAGAACCATTTGAGGATATATTGTCAGGAAAACTTAGTTTATAGCTGTTTTCCCGGGAAATTTGACCAAAAACCGGGATGGCAGCGAATAACAGCAACAATATGTAGATTCTTTTATGCATGGGGAAACGAAGTTAAGTACAAAAAAGAACTTCTTCAACTATTTGTAATTCCTTAGAAAATCAATCCTGTCCTGAAGCTGGCTAACCGGGACCAGTAATTTATCCTTTCCGTAGATGGCTTCCTCCCTGTTTGAAAAGGCTAATTCGTAATCTTTACTCATAACAATCGCTTCCTCAGGACAAACTTCCTCACAAAAACCGCAAAATATACAGCGGATCATATTGATTTCGAATTTTTCGGGATAACGCTCCTTTTCTCTTTCCGTTTCCCCGGCCTGAACTTCAATCGCCAGTGCCGGACAAACCCTGGAACATAATCCGCAGGCCACACATCTTTCTTCACCGTTTTCTTCCATTACCAGAACAGGACGCCCGCGATAGGAAGCAGCCGGAATGAATTTTTCCTCCGGGTATTTCATCGTAAATTTCGGCTTAAACATATTTTTCAGGGTCAGGCTTAATCCCTTAACAATTTCCGGAATATAAATTCTTTCCCAAAAGGTTAAATCTTTTTGTCTTTTCTTAACTGCCATCAAATCTCCGAATCTTCAAAATCTTTGTGGTTAATGAATAATCAAATATGTGTTTAAATTCAATGATTTCTATAGTTTAAATAACATTATCAAAATAGCTACCCAGATAATATTTAATAAAGATAGTGGAAACATTACTTTCCATCCTAAGCTCATTAACTGATCATATCTGAACCGCGGTAAACTCCACCGCACCCAGAGGAAAAAGAATAACAGCGCTCCCGTTTTTATCATAAACATCATGACCTGAATAAGTATTACCAGTCCGTTTGACAGGCCAAGTGAATCTACATTTACAAAAGGAAGATTATACCCTCCAAGGTAAAGCGTAACTATCATGGCACTTGCTATTATCATATTTGCATATTCTGCCAGAAAAAATCCCGCAAACTTCATACTGCTGTATTCCGTGTGAAATCCGCCGACAAGCTCAGGTTCAGCTTCGGGTAAATCGAAGGGTAAACGGTTTGTCTCCGCAAAAGCAGAAACTACAAAGGTTACAAACCCTAAAGGCTGAATCCAAGCATTCCACATAAAAGCACCCTGGGATCCCACAATTGCATATGGTCTTAATGATTCAGCAAGCAATATTACACCGCCGATTGAAAAACCCATGGATATTTCGTAGGAAATCATCTGTGCAGATGATCTGATTCCGCCAAGTAATGAGTATTTGCTTCCGGAAGACCATCCGGCAAATGTGATTGCATATACGCCCAGTGAAGTCAAAGCAAGCACATAAAGAATTCCCATATTTATATCTGCGACAACCAACGGAATTGAATAGCCGAAAATATTGAGTGTGCCTGCAATCGGAATCACTGCATAAGTTGTAAAAGCCACGAATAAAGCAATAATAGGCGCCAGGGTATGAATTGGTTTATTAGCAATTGCCGGGACTATATCTTCCTTTAATAATAATTTCAGAACATCCGCAAAAGGCTGTAATACACCTTCCCAGCCTACCCGATTGGGTCCCAGCCTATTCTGAGCCCAGGCGCTTACTCTTCTTTCAAAATAAACCAGGTAGGATACCGTTAAAAGCATAACGGTTACAATGATCAGAATTTTTATGAGACTAGTTATTATTATTTCCCAGATATTCACTGCAAAATTCTCCGTTAAGCTTTTACTGTTTCTTTTGTGAATTGTCCTTTTAATTGAGCCCCAAGTTCACCGACATCATCGTAATCCAGTCCTTTAAAAGCATCAATTGATTTTGCCATTTCCCCGAAAACCTCTTCTGCCATCTCAAACTTCATTTTATTTCCAAGCGCATTTGCAAGCATTACCAGGATCTTCCAGGTTGAATAAACATCCCGTTTGTTTTTTTCAGCCCACCTGTCGAACTTTGTTCCGAACTTATCAAGGCGGCTGAGCATCATTCCTTCAAGAGCACGATCAACATTCATGGCTGCAATCGCGGGCCTTAGTCTCTGCACCCTGCCCTGGAAGTTGACCATTGTCCCGTTCTTCTCGGCATAAGCAGCGGCAGGAAAAACGATATCAGCCAATGCTGCTGTCTTGTTCATATTTGTAGCATGCATAATTAAAAGATCAAGTTTTGCAAAGGTTTCCTCCAGTTCGGGTCTTTCACTTACAAGATCATCTTCTATTAAATAGAGAGCTTTAATCTTCCCTTTTTTAATATTTTCAATAATTTGATCAAAATTTAGCCCCCCTTTTACCGGAACAACTCCTGCCAGTTCAGCCCCGAGTGAATTGGGAGTAACATCTTCCCTTCTAAGGATGTCGTCTTCGAAAGAGGGATCTGTTTTTCTTAAGAAATCGATATTCTTTGAACCGATGTTACGCGCAAACTTAGCAAGCACATAATCATCTTCATTTGTTACGTGTGGGGAACCGATAAACGCAATCTCATCTTTATTATATTTTCTGAGCTCATTTGCTGCAGCGGAAACAGCATCTTCCATCGCCGCCGGAATGAGTGAGCCTTCTTTTCTTATATAAGCACCATCTACCCTGTCTTCAGCATTGATGAATTTGAACGTATTGATCCTTCCGTGGTCGCACATCCAGTAGCTGTTCACTTCTTCATTCTGCCTTGGGGTTAAACGAAGAACCAGATTGTTTCGTACCCAGAGTTCAGTATTGCATCCTCTCGCACAGCCTGTACAGATAGATTTTGTGGCCGACATATCCCAGACTCTTGCCTGGAACCTGAAATCACGGCTTGTTAATGCCCCGACAGGACAAATATCGGTTGTATTAAGTGAGTAAGGATTATCCATTTCCTGTCCCGGGTAAGTTACTATCGTTACCCTGTCGCCTCGTTTGATGAAAGTCAGTTCCGGATCTTTTGCGATTTCATCACAAAAACGGATACAGCGTGAGCAGGAAATACATCTTTCTGCATCAAACATTACATAGGGACCTAAAGGAACTCTTTTATCTTTATGGGTCTTTTCTTCCACAAACCTACTTTCCCCTGCACCATGCGAATAAGCATAATCCTGCAGTTTACACTCGCCTGCTTCATCACAGATAGGACAATCGAGCGGGTGGTTGATCAGCAGGAACTCCATTACAGCATTCCTTGCATTCAGCGCATTTTCAGAAGCCGTATGAACGACCATTCCATCGGCAGCTAATGTGGCGCAAGCTATAACAAGTTTAGGCATCTTCTCGACTTCCACAAGACAAACACGACAATTTCCTGAAATTGTTAATTTCGGGTGCCAGCAGAAATGAGGGATATTAATACCGTTATTCCTTGCTGCTTCAATGATGGTTTGTCCATGGGTGAACTCTATTTCTTTCCCATCTACTACTATTTTCGGCATTCTGAGTATTTACTCCTGAATTCTTTTATATATAATCTTATTTAAATTGATAATTATTTGCCGACAGCTTCATGTTCTTCAATGAATTTTTCGGTAAAGCGGGCAATATTATTGTATGCCTTCATCAGAATATCTTCAGGAGGCAGGAATACAACACGGAAGTGATTTGTACCGGGTCGCTGACCAAATCCCGAACCAGGGACGACCACTACACCGGTTTCCCTGATAAGTTCGGCAACAAAAATATTATCGGGTGTATTTATGTGGAGTTTGGGAAATGCATAAAATGCGCCTTCCGGTTTTACACAGGAAATTCCCGGAATTGCATTCAGCATCTCAACCGTCATATCTCTTCTTGAAGTTAATTTCTGATTTGCTGTTACAAGATGCGACTGATCTCCCTCAAGTGCAACAGGTATAGCATATTGTTCAGGATGGTTTGCAGACAGTCTTGCACGCAGAAGTTTATTAATCGCTTCAATATAATCTTTTAATATAGTTCTTTCTCCGCTGACAATTCCCCATCCTATCCTGAAGCCCGGCACCATATAATTTTTTGACAGGCCGCCGAATGTTATCATTGGGGCTTCACTGTCAAGTGATGCAATTGAAGTATGTTCTTCGCCTTCGAATAAAAGCTTATCATAAATCTCATCAGCGAAAATAACCAGGTCATTATCCTTTGCTATCTTTATTAATTCCTTTAAAGTATCAACCTTGCAGTTAGAACCGGTCGGGTTGTTAGGATTTATTATTATAATTGCCCTGGTTTTATCATTTATCTTGCTTTTTATGTCCTCAAGATCAGGCTGCCATCCGTTTTCCTCGTTTAAGTAATAAGGGTTTTCCATATTCTGCAGTTTACTGGCAATTGCTGTATACAGCGGATAACCCGGAGTAGGTGTAAGTACATTTTCACCTTCATTAACCAGTGCAGTAAGACAAATATCTATGGCTTCGCTTGCACCTGTAGTTATAAATATATCCTGCACATTTTTAATCTTTTTTCTTTCGGCTTCTTTAGCAATGGAATTAAGAGCAGATTTTATTCCTGATGAAGGTGAGTAGCCGTTATAATTGTTCAGCATTGCCTGGTGTGTGGCTTCAACCATATGCTTCGGGGGGGCGAAATCAAATAAATTAGGATCGCCTATATTGAGGTAAAGCATCTCTTTGCCGGTCTTTGCAACTTCATTTGCAAGTACAACTATATCACGTACTGCATAAGTGATATTTTTTGTTCTTACCGCAGGTCTTATTGTTTTACTCATTTTATTGTTATGATTAATTAATAATTTAATTAACGCTATTCCTCAGGCTGCAGATTTTAATATCGTATCTTTTGATTTTATAATTATTTTTATAAAAGTATCCTCATCCAGCATAGAATTTGCCAGTTCAAGAATATCTTCCCTGGTTACTGAATCGATTTCCTTAATAATCTCATCTGTGCTTTTAACCCTGTTATGATATAACTCTGACTGAGCTATTCTGAACATCCGGTTGGAGGTATTCTCCAGGCTCAGCAGGAAATGTCCTTTCATAGCTTCTTTCGCCTTATTCAATTCCCTTTCTGAGACTTTATTGTTCCTCATTTTCCTGAATTCTCTGTCAACTATTGCCAGTGCTTTATCCATCATCTTTTCATTCGTAGATAAATAAACCCCGAAAGATGAAACATCATAAAATGAATTCAGGAATGAATTCACCTGGTAAGCTATGCCGTTTCTTTCTCTTATAGATTGAAACAGCCTTGAGCTGCTTCCCTCACCAAGTATTTGTGTGAGAACAGCAATTTTATTCCTGAGATCGTTTTTATAACCTACCGTTGATTTGCCGATTATTGCATGCACCTGCTGAATCTCTTTATCTATTAATTCTACCCTGGCAGTCAGGTTGCTGAGATTATAATATCTTCTTTTAGTATTCGAGGTACCCAGATCCTTTGTGAAGTACTTTTCAACCAGGTTTATGATCTTCTCGTGGTCAATTGCACCGGATGCAGCAATGATCATTTTATTAAAGCCGTATTTTTCCTTCACAAAATGGAACAGATCATTCTGATTATAGCTGCGGATATTTTTTTCGGTGCCGATGATCGGCAGACTGAGGCTGTTTCCGGCATATAATACTTCCTCAAACTTATCAAATATTAACTCTTCCGGGTTATCTTCTATGTCATTCAGCTCATCAACTACAACACTAGATTCTTTTTTAATTTCAATGGGCTTAAAAGTAGGATTCTGGATCATATCGGCTAAGACGTCAAATGTTTTTCCGATATGGTTTGCGAGTCCTCTTCCGTAATAACAAGTATGCTCTTTCGAAGTAAAAGCATTCAAGTATCCCGCCGGTTGATTCAATCTCATTCGCAATCTTCCCTGCCGAACGTTTCCTAGTACCCTTAAATAGCATATGCTCAATAAAATGTGAAATTCCATTGTTTGTGAAATTTTCATCACGTGTACCAACATTAAACCAGAATCCGAGTGAAAATGATTTTACGTAGGGTATGGTTTCTGTCAGAACTTTAACACCATTAGGCAGGATTGTCTTCTTATACTGATTCAAAATATCAAAAATCTCTATAATTATTCAAAAAAACGTTTTCAAATATAGAGAATTGACTTCCGGCAGTCAAGGTAAGTTAACCTGTTCGGCCCCAGCTCCAGAGTAATCACGCATCCCGTCCTGATGGACAATAGATGAGCCGGGAGATGTAAGCCACCGCTATACGTTACAAACTGCAGAAGATTCCGTCTATCTATAGTGCTTTTGAGCTGCCGGTCTGCCGTAATACAGTAATTTGAACGTATTCAGGACGTATTCAGGACGTATTCAGAACGTATTCAGGATGTATTCAGGACGTATTCAGATCGTAGTTAGGACGTATTTCGTGAGGAGATATATTCTGTAACAGGTTGATTAATTATTCGAGGACTAAAGAGAGGATATCTGCACTTACTTTGAGAAAATAAAACAAGCCGGATTTCTCAATCCGGCTTGTCCATCGTTCCTTGCTACTTGATCCTTGTTCCCTTTTCCACATTTCATCTCAGGATTATTTGAGCAGAATCATTTTATGGTTTTGGGTGAAATTACCTGCCTTCAGCCTGTAAAAATATACACCGCTTGCTAGTCCCGCGGCATTGAAGTTAACCAGGTAATTTCCTGCAGGTTTAACTTCATTCACAAGTGCTGCTACCTCACGCCCAAGAGCATCATATACTTTCAGACTAACAAAGCCTGATTCAGGGATCCTGTAGCTGATATTAGTGGTCGGGTTAAACGGATTCGGGTAATTCTGTTCCAATCCGATATTCTCCGGGCTGAATACCCCGGTTATCTTCTACCGCAGTGGGATTACTTACCTGAACAATGGGACAGTTTACATTTGCAGCATCAGGTACAAGGAGATTAGCATTTTGTGCAGAGGCCAGGTCGTGTACCATTCCAAAGTCTGCGTTATCATAAATATTAACATCCCATAACGGTGAATAAGCAGCGTCACCAGGTAATGTTGCCGGAACATTATGAGTTCTGCCTGTAGAGTCTGTCATAAATCCTGATGGAGGACCTCCGCCTGGCTCACCGGGATTAATGTTAAAGGTAACAAAAATCGGAGAAAGAGAAATCATCCCATTTCCATCGACCATCAGCGGCGCTTCAGAAAAATTGAAGTAATATACAACAGTCGAATCATACCATCCCCTCGACAAAGCTGTATCCTCACCTGCATTATATCGGAGCATAGCCGTTGAGCCGTCAGGGACGATAGGACAATTTACAAGCATATCTGTCTGCTCTATCATATACCCGCCGTCCATAATCTGAGCATAGCTGACTATAGTGTTGGCAACATAATTAGAAGGAACTGTCACTTTATTTACTCTCCAGAAATCGCAGTAATCCATTTCTCCGGGTATATCGTCTACAACATTTAGTTGGCCCTCTACAGGCATCGTCTCACCGTCGCGGAAAAGAACATAAATAGGTGCCGGGGTTGTAGGCTGGACATCAAAATTATAGTACGTTGAAAACTCACCATTTGGTCCTAATCCCATACTTCTGAAAGGTTCCATATCCATATTAATAGGCTCATCTGGTCCGGGCAGACCATTCGTGGAATCTCTCACAAATAAGTGACCTGCATCTATGCTGAAACGGTCTATGCTTGCTTTCATGGCTGTATCAGGATCGACCTGGGCCAGTCCGGCAGATTGAATAATAAAAAATATCACAGCAGAAAAAAGAAAAAAACCTTTCTTCATAATACTCTCCTTTGTTTATTTATAATTGCTCGTATCTTGCGGTAGTAATATGAACCATAACTATCACATTACTGTAACAAGAATATAATTTTAGTTGAACGGTAATAATGAAGTGATATAGATTGGAGATGCCGGGTGAATGATAGAATCTTTAGCGAGTCAGATTATAATTCATTATCCTGCTATAAGTTAAAATCTATCTGTACATTCGGAATTACTATTATATTTCCTGAATCGATCCGTAATGCGGATTCTTTTAATAACTTAGCGTTTATCAAAAGCCTCATCTGACTGCTCAGTTTAAGTGAAATACCGGGATTGAAAAATAGAAAACCTGCCGTACAATCAGACCTTTTATCGACAACGACTTGCGTAAATACCTGGTCAGAATAATAACTATCCTGAGGTGTAAAATTCAAAAGAGTCTGCATAAAGTATCCCGCACAAACGAAATAGGTGACTATAGCGGTATCATTATTTGAATTAAAAGTCAGAGTGAAGAAAGGGGCAGAACTGGTATTCTTTCCGTCATCATGAAATAAATATCTATCGCTGCTCTCCCCTCCCCAGAAATAAGTAACCTCCTGATCTACAATCGTAATTGCGTTGTACTTATATGATTGAAAACTCAGGCCAAAATCAAAACGGATTACCGGATCAATCGAACTGCTGAAAATCCCTACCCCGATATTTGCACCCGAATAGTTATCATTGGAAAAGGAAAATCCTCCGAATAAAGCGAACAGGCGGGAAATTTTGAAATCCATATCAGCACCGAATGCGAACCTGCTGTAGACCCATTCAATATTTTTATCCTTCGGCCTGTACACTGAACCATCGGACATCGGAATGGTACCGGGGAAGACCTCATCACTTGTAGTCAGCATGTTCTTACTATTTGTAAAAGAAAATTTGGGGGAGATTGTAATATCCCCCGGACGGCTATTTATATTCAGATGAACCGGCGGCGGTGTAATCGGTGAGTTAATCTTTGCATCTCCAAGATAGATTGTTTCCTCGATTTCCCTTGCACATCCTGAAATTATCAGCATACTTCCGATTACTGCAAACGATATTAATCTTTTTGATATCATTTCTATAGCCTTTCACTTTTTCTGATGAATTTTATAGAAATGCAAATTGTTGTTTGTCAAAAAAATGTCAGGAAATTGTAAAAAAGATCGCCGGGCACCGATCTCAAAAGTATTACCGCAGAAAAAAGGAAAACTCCTTTTGTTTATTTTTCGCAGCAGTCGTTGCCCGCGGCAATATGAGCCATAACTATCATTAGTTTAATAGTCCGAAATTTTTAGCTGCAGAGAGCAAAAGACGTGAGATATACTGAAGTGGAGCTCTATATGAAAAATTCAGCAAATAATTATTTAAGTATTCCTCATAACCTGAAATCAAATTGCAGGTTAGGAACTATAATAGCAGATCCCGAATCTAATTGAAGTATTGCCTCTTTCAATATTTTTACACCTAAGAGAAGTCTGATGTTTGAAGTAAGACTCAGTGAAATGCCCGGATTGATAAAAAGAAAGCCTGCTGAACAATCAGGTCTTCTATCTATAGTTGTGATTGTATAATTTAATGAATCTTTAGAATTGCTTGCGCCGGAACCGTAATCAAGAAGCTGCTGTACGAAATATCCTGCATTGACAAAGTAGTTTATCATTGCAGAGTCGTTGTTCGAATTAAATGTAAGAGTAAAAAAGGGACTTGTACCGGATTCCTCGCCAGTTTGATGATTGATAAAGCGGCTGCTTGTTTCGCGGCCCCTCCAGTCTCTAATTCTTTGATCAACGATGGAAATAACGTCATATTGATAGTTTTGAAAGGCAAGGCCGGCATCAAACCTGACAATCGTTTCTGTCATATTGCTGAAAAACCCGATTCCGATGTTTCCCCCCATATAATTATCGTTTGAGTATGATATTCCGCCGAATAAAGCAAATCCTTTCGAAATTTTCAGGTCCATATCAAGCCCGAATAAATATCTGCTGTAAATCCATTCGATATTTTTCCTGCGTGTTTTATAAACGGAACTGTCGGGAAGAACTACAGTTCCGGTGAACACTTCCTCGCTTGCAGCAAGCATATTTCTGCTGTTAGTAACTGAAATTTTCGGAGAAAAGGTAATTTCACCGGGATTGCTCTTTATATTAAGGTGAAGAGGAGGCATTGCTATCGGAGCCTTAATAGTTGCGTCACCAAGGTAAATTGTCTCTTCAATCTCCTGCACTGCAGCACATCCCTGGAAAAAAATAACCCCTGCTGCAATTATGCAGTTCAAAATGCAGGTCTTCATCTCAAACCTCTTTTATTTTCCAGGGTGTATTATATCGAAATGAAATTCCTGCATTGTCATAAAAATGTCAAAAAGATGTACAAAGAACTATGATCAATAAAATGACGGGTTCAGATTCTTAAAATTCTATTGTCTTTATTTTCCGGATTATTTCAACAAGATACATTTTTTGGTGATCGTAAAATCGCCCGCTTTCATCTGATAGTAATAAATTCCGCTGGCTAATTTACTGCCGTCAAAATTAACAGAATAATTGCCGGATGGCTTTTCTTCATTTATAAGGGTAGTGAGTTCCTTTCCCAGGACATCAAATACTTTAAGAATAACCCTTCCAGGTTTCCCTATACTGTATCTGATTGCTGTCACCGGGTTAAATGGATTTGGATAATTCTGTGACAGGCTGAAAGAGTTAATGGAATTGATCTCATCGTTTATACCGGTTACCGTTGTATCGCCGAAAAGAACGCCGTTTATGATAGCTCCCTTAAGGGTCCTGTCATCACTGCCGAAATCAAAAGTATTATAAACCCTGGTAATTCCAAATTCTTTAACCAGGTCATACGTGTATCCCATCAAAAATTCTGAGTTATATCTTTTATAGTGAGTTCCGACCTGGTAAAATGTTGTATCCGCAGAATAAATTACTGTATACGGCGACATATCAAATCTGTAACTATTCACTGAATCACCTGCTTCAGCTCTCAGATCCTCTATAAGGTATTCCTGTCCGTTTTGAACAGAATCTTCATTATATCGGTATACCCTGGCATTAACTGAATCGATTCTCTCGTAGTAAGTCATTTTGGAGGTTGAGCCCGCAAAGAATTCTTCAATCATAAAATATTTTTTCTGATTTGGTTTTATTGCTTCGCCGGCTACCTCGCGGATGAATTGATAATACTCAGTCTCCGGGTATATCCGGATAAATCCATTGTAAACCCACCGGTTGCCGATCTCCAGAGGATAATAATTGACTAACCCCGGGTCAGGTGGGATTTCTTTTAAGGTTGTTAGAGTATCATCCTCAAGCTTGTAGAGGTGATATTGTGTTGCAACGTAAAGAGCTTCAGTCCCGGGTTTAGGATAGATCCCCATTACCCGTTCATTGAACTGGTAGAATGGAGCGAAATTTTCAGCGAAATCGGCTGACTTATACAGGTGATAATAGAAAGCAAGATAGCAGGTTCCGCTCTGTGATGGATCATTGGTAAAAACAAAAGGCTCCGGGTATTGTTTTTTCAGCATCCAGGTATATGAATTACCATTATCGGCTGACGTATAGAGATTGTAGGCATAATTGGAAGCATTTATCCTGTATATATGCGTCTGATCAGGATCATAAAATAGCCTGGGATGGAAATTTAAGTTTGCATACAATGGTATATCGTCAACTATGATGGATGTTCGGCCTCCGTCAAAAGATTTGATAAGCCTGCCCTGTTCATCTTTCCCGAAAATCTCATTATCGTTAAAATCAGAAACAGAAATCATATCAAAATTCAACACGGAATCTTCCGGATAAGTGAGTCCTCCGTCGAAACTCCTGTTCAGCATTCCATCGCCTGCATATGTTCTTAAAGGATTTTGTCTGGAAATATCTACATAATAGAATGGAGACTGAAACCCTCCCACCGAAGAATCATTATAAGCCACAAATCCAATATTATCAGGCATCATGCCAAATCCGCAATTGATGAAGCTGGTTGTGTCATCCGGAAAGTATTCAAAGTCCTGGACACTCCTGGTATATGATCCATTTACATAATAAGCGTCCATTACCTTTTTCTCATATCCCGTGACGACATCATATTTGTACACAGGCGTGTAAGCTCTGTAACTTTGTTCTCCATAGTGATAAAGAAGGATTGTTTCACCGTCAGGAGTTTCTATTCCGTCCAATGATAAAAACGACTGTGAGAATGTACTGCTCACGAGAATCACAAATAGAAGAGCCAATATCTTGTTCATAATTCTCTCCCTTTTTTATTTTAATAAAATCAATTTCCTGACTGCGCTAAAATCACCTGAACTTCCATCTATGGGCACTGCCTTAATCCGATAAAAATATATTCCGCTGGCTAAATTACTACCGTCAAATTTAAGTGTGTATCTTCCCGCCGGCTTTGTTTCATTCACTAATACTGCAGCTTCATTGCCGAGAACATCATATACTTTAAGGGTTACAAATGACGAATGACCAATGACATATGACAAATTTGTTGCGGGATTAAAAGGATTTGGATAATTCTGTGCTAAAGAAAATTCTTCCGGTGAATCTATGCTGATTTCCACAACTCTGGAATAATCAGAACTTCCATCGAAATCTATCTGCTTCAGCCTGTATTGATAATTTCCTGCGGCTACATTTTTATCAATATAGGAATATAATTTTGATTCAACTGTAGTTCCGTTTCCTTTAATGAAGGATATGGTTTCCCATTGACCGGTTTTTTCTTCTGTCTCTCTCTTTTCAATCTCAAATCCCCGGTTATTAGTTTCTGTTGCTGTTATCCAGTTAAGGAGTATATCAGGACCAACAGCCTTGCCGTTAAAGCTTATCAACTCAACCGGTATAGGAGGGAAAGCGTAAGCAGTTGCTTCATTGCTGTAAACATACCAGGAGAACATCTCAGGAATTCCTATCCTGTAAGTATATATCGAAGAATCAATTATTGTTGAATCAATGAATGTGTTAGTGTTGGAACCCTGTATAACAGCAATTGTCTCATATGCTGTATTGCTTAAAGGGGTGCCTTGTTTACGCTGAACAATCTCATAAGGTACCGGAATCGGCTGATGCCATTTCAGAACAGATTTCGGTCCATTTCCATAATTTACTTTAACAGAGGTAATATAGGGGTGGTTGTGAGTTAGAAGAGCATCATAAGCCTGGATCGCAACATTATCTATTGCCCACCATCCGTCAGGTCCGGGCATCGACAGATAGAATCTTACCTGAACAGTATAGATGGTATCGTATATCCCGTTTTGGTCAAACAATATTACGCTGACGTGCTCATTTCTGTTGAGTCCATCCGGCTGCCATACGGAGGACCATGTAGCCCCTCCGTCCGTGCTCATATCCACATAAGCAAGATCAGCTGAAGAAAAAAGGGATACGTCTGAGTTGAACTCTAATGTTGCTCCATACATATACTGCATATCCTGAGCAGTCTCAAATGTTGCTGTTGAGCTCACTCCGCCTCCGCAAATGTAAGAATCGGCTGCCAGAACCTTCCCGGTTGAAGGATCAGGAAGCAGATAACCATTTTTGTTTTCCAGTTGCCATCCGCAGCCGCTGGGACTATAAATAGACCATTTGCCCAATCCGAAGGAGAAATCGTCAGCTTTTACATAATCTACGTATGCTGAGGCTGTAGTAAAATACCATGTTTCTCCCTGGGTCGATCCGCCGGCATTATATTCAACCACACACCAGAAATAACGGGTTGGGTAATACAGTTGTGTGTTTATCAGGATGGAATCAAAAGCAGTTGAAGGATATCCCGAAACGAAAAGTGTGGAAGGATCTAAATTAGTCACTTTGGAAGAATCAAACCCGAGGTAGATTTCATTATAATCCACATTACCGGGATTCTGCCATTTGAGTGAGTGATATTGATATGATACGTTAGAAGCCCCGTTTGCTGTTTCAGGGAAATAAGCCTGTCCCGGCCCCTGAGCATATACGGCAGAAACGATAAACAAACAAAGCACAACTGTATAAATTGTTTTCATGTTTACCTCGCAAATTACTTTAACAAAATAAATTTCTTTACTGCAGTAAAATCACAAGCCTTCTTATACTCTCCGATCACTTTAATAAAATAAGTTTTTTTACAGCCGAATAACTTCCCGCTGAGATTTTGTAAAAATAAACGCCGCTTGGGAACTTGCTCCCATCAAATTTAACTGAGTAAAATCCTGCAGGTTTTTCTTCATTGACGAGGGTTGTTACTTCGTTCCCCAGAACATCGTAAATTTTCAATGTCACAAATGAAGATTTCGGAATTTTATATACAATATTCGTTATGGGGTTGAAGGGGTTGGGATAGTTTTGAAGCAGTTCAAATCCACTTATATTATTATCCGGCACATCTTTTACACCGGTTATTGTATATGCACCGTAATAATTCTGAATTTCAAGGGCCCGTTCTTTAAGCGCTGAAACACTCTGCAGATTATTCGAACCTTGTGCAAGAAATATTGCAGCAACAATTTCCTGTGTGTCACCGGGAGCCATTGTAAATGGACCAGCTGATATTAAACTTCTTCTATCGCCGGGTCCCGGACCGCCAGGCCATCCACCCGAGCCCTCATACCAACCTAATGCTGCCACCGGATCTCCCGATAACGGATAACGGGTTGGCTGAGCAGTATTGGGATCATAATAAGAGGAGCCATCCCAATTTAGGCCTCTCATATAGTTAAACATTTGAACTGTTCCCTCGGGCAGGCCCAACCCCGGATCACGATAGAGATTTGACCCATTTAAATAGAAAGCGAATGAGGTTAGCGGAAGATTCTCATATCCTTTTCTCCATTCATTATTAAAATAAGCAGAATCAGCAGGTCCTGCCGGAACAATAGGTCCCTGTACAAGCATATGCCCCACTGCGGGAGGAGCATCTCCGTAAATTGGATCATGGTATACAGCATTGTATGTATACCCCAGTTTTAATCCTATATCTGATCCGCTATAATCATCATTACCATCTCCAAGATCATCATCCTCCCAATACGATAAATGCATATTCTCTATTATATTCTGACCCTTATTTATCAATTTATATTTTTTAAATACAGTATTCCCAATGAATCCGCTCTGATTAAATGCATAAACAAGGGTCTGAACTTCCAGCCCCATCGGCATCGATGCATACAGATACATTGTTCTTGAAGGATCCAGATCATTCGATACACACCACATTGTTTCGTCACCGATATATGGATTATCGATACCCGGTGTATAAATACCATCATTATTTATATCGTTGAAGGGAGCCCCGTCTTCTACCGGCCATTCATTATAATCAGTCTCATATTGATCTCTTTCGGGTCCCGGAGGCAGATTCTCCCAGCCATCCAGCACTTTATATACTCTATATTTAACAAGGCCCGGATCATCTGCTGCGCCATTCGGCAAAATTATTCCTGCCTGAAGCCCATGGCGATATGTATTTCCTCCGACCATTGTATCAGCATTTACAACGCCGCCCCATAACAGCCCGTCCTCAAATACAGCAGTCTTAGTGGCATTGATTCCGCCCGGCCAGAATAAACCCTGCGCATCCGTATTGGGATTATGAGAACCGTCACCGTTGTTTGAAATGTACATCATTATCTCATTTACTGAGATAAAGTTATAATGGTCGTTGGTAAGAACTTTTGAGTCTTTAGTGTTTTTGTCTGCAGTGTTAAATCCATAAAATACGGCACCAAAGAACAGGATTATCGGCAGATATCTGAATCGCAGCATATTTTCTCCCTTTTTTATTTTAATAATAAGAGTTGCTTAGTTTCTGTAAATCACCAGGACTTCCATAAGCAAAAATTTTATACGGGAATAAAATAAATGCTAATACAATAATGCATAGCAAATTATTTAAGAATACTCCGGAATTAATATTGAATTTCACATACTTGCAGGAAGGTTTTCTGTAAGAGAAATCTGGTATTAAATGATCCACTTTCGCCCCCGAAATAAATTTGATTGGTTGAATTTTACATAATTATTATGAAATAGTCAAAGAAACCAGCATGGATTCTCTCTAAAGAAAATATGAATCAGGTTATGATTAAGAGCTGATTTCGGTACGCTGACGGAGTATTTCAAACAAAAGCACGCCTGCAGCCACCGATACATTCAAAGATTGTATTTTCCCTTTCATGGGAATATTAACCAGGATATCACAGTTCTCTGCGGTCAGCCTCCTGATTCCCTTTTCTTCGTTTCCGACTATAACAGCGGCAGGAATTTTATAATCTACTTCAGTATACGGCCTGGGGTTTTCGAGTGAAGAACCTATTATCCAGAACCCGTTCTCTTTAAGTTCTTTAATTGTCTGCACGAGGTTGTTAACCTGAGCTATTTTAAGATGCTCCGTTGCACCGGCAGATGTTTTTACTACTGTTTCGTTGATTGGTGCGCTATGGTGCTTGGTTGTTATTATGCCGTCAACTTCTGAGCATTCAGCGGTTCTTAGTATTGCTCCCAGGTTGTGAGTATCCTGAATGGAATCAAGCAGCAGGATGAGCGGGTACTGCTTTTTTTTTGCTGATGATATTATTTCCTCCAACTGAAAGAATTTCTGTGAGGATTTCCTTGCTGCTATTCCCTGTGTATTCGGGTGATCGGTAAGTGCTTTGAATTTATCAGGGGTAACCTGATTCACTTTTATTCCCCTCTTCTTTGCGGCAGTGATAATTGCATCGATGATACCCCCTTTTTGTCCGTATAAAATATATACCTGTTCCAATTCTTCACCGGAGTTAATTGCCTCAAGAACAGGTTTTCTGCCTACTATCAGATTCATCAGGTCGAAACTTCTTTTAGCGGTTTCTTCTTATTTATATTTTTAACGGGAGGCGGTTCAAATATTGGTTTGTTTCTTTTCGTCAGATAAATAAACCCAAGGCTTCCGATTACAATCATAACAATTGATATCAGCTGAGCTTCCGACAGCCCGAACATCAGTCGAGGGTTTAGTCTTATTATTTCAACTAAAAATCTTTCCACTCCTGCAAAAACAAGATAAGCCATGAAGATTTTTCCGTCTACCCAGCCTTTTTTTCTTAATTTCCAGAGGATTGCGAATATTATTATGGCCGCAATAAATTCATAAATGGGTGTAGGGTGAAGCGGAGTATTATCCGGAACTATTCCGTTTGGGAAATGCTTAGCGATATCGGTTCCTCTGAACATTACGGAAGGAGGCACCGTTCCATTGGAGTAGTCTGTTCCCCATGGAAGGTTTGTTGGAATACCGTAATCACCGTCTCCTGCAAGGTGACAGCCGATCCTTCCTATACCGTATGCCAGTATTAAAGAAGGGGAAGTGGCATCGGCTATAACGAGGAAAGGTATTTTCTTTCTTCTTACGTAAATCCAGATTGCAAGCGTCGCAAGTATCAGTCCCCCGTAAAAAGTTAACCCGCCCGGTGAAAATGCCATACCTACGGGATCATTCAGGAAAGCATCCCAGTTTTCAAAGAGATGGAATAGCTTGCTGCCTATTATTCCGAAAACTATTGCAAGTAAAGTAATTTCTGTTGCAAGGTTCGGATTCAGCTTTCTTCTTTCAAATTCTTTAGTCAGTACATAGCTGGCTACTATGAATGCAATTCCCAGCATAAGCCCGTAGCTGTATACTGTGAAGGGACCGATTTTAAATAATTCCGGGTACATTAATTTTTAACCTTTCAGGCAAATGTAAATTTCTTCTCGTCAATATCAAATAAACAGAACCTGCTGTTATTCTGCTTTGCCGGCACATCATCCTCAATGAGTTCTATACTATTTTTATATATATTAAAATAATAAACTGCACTGTTAATACTGCCGTCCTGCTTTATAATATTTATAGTATATCTGCCGTATAATTCGTCAAAATAAATTATGCTTACAGCCGGACCCGGCTCATTCGTATAGCTATTAGCAGCCTTCAGTCCGAGCACATTAATATCTATAATATTTTTTGATTTTTTGCTGTCGAATGTCAGATTATAGTTTAACACCGCAAAGTGCCTGGTTGTTTCAATTTCTATAGCGTAACTCTGACTTTTTTTTGCAGGATTATAGTGAAAGTAAACTTTGCAGCGATATTCAATTTCATTGTTTTTTTTAGGGGGAACAGGCTCCTTAATTTCCGGTTTCTTTTTCCTGGTTTTAGGGATTTCAGGAACAGATTTAGGTTTTTTAAGGGACATTATTTCTTCACCATTCCTGCTAATGAGTCTTTTTCTGAGAGGTTGAGCAACTGCTGTTCTCCCGTACTCATATTTTTAAGATTTGCCTGGCCCTTCGAATATTCTTCTCCGCCCACAAATAGTACATACCTCGCATTCAATTTATTTGCTTCCCTCATCTGGGCTTTTGCGCTTCTGTCTAAATAATCAAAGTCTACTGATAGATTTGCTCTGCGGGAACTTACCCCGATTTCAAAAACTTCAGAAGTTAATTCCTTATCTATCTTCACAATGTAGAGATCCAGTTTATCTTCAGGTATTTTCAAAGTGCTTTCATTTTCACAGGCAAGCAGTATTCTTTCCATACCTGCGGCAAAGCCCACACCTGGTGTCGGAGAACCGCCAAGCTGTTCGATAAGCAGATCATACCTGCCCCCGCCGCAGAGAGCGGTTTGAGATCCTACATTTCCGCTGTCAATTTCGAATGTCGTTCTTGTGTAATAATCCAGTCCTCTTACAAGTTTCGGCTCTACTTCAAAAGGAATTTCCGCCTTACGGAGCAGTTCTTTTACCAGTTCAAAATCCTGTATACTTTCTTTGTCAAGGTTTTCAAGCAGCAGAGGAGCACCTTCCAGTATTTTCTGGTCAGATTCGACTTTACTGTCGAATATTCTGAGTATATTTTTATCAAATCTTTTCCTGCTGTCCTCCGATAGCTTGTCCTTTTTATCCTTGAGATAATCACGAAGTTTTTGTTTGTAAATTTCTCTTGATTCGGGTATACCCAGAGAATTTATTTTCAAAGTCAGATCTCTAAGTCCCAGGGATCGAAGAATATCATACACCATCTGTATCATCTCAACATCAAGCATAGGAGAAACGCTGCCGATTGCCTCTGCCCCGAACTGGTGGAATTGTCTTAGCCTACCTGCCTGGGGCCGTTCCTGTCTGAACATCGGGGAGATATAAAAAAGCTTTGAGAGAGGCTGCTGTTTTCCCAGAGAATGTTCATTGAAGGCTCTTACTACTGCAGCAGTCATTTCCGGTTTCAGGGTTACGCTGGTTTCACTCCGGTCAATAAAAGTATACATTTCTTTCCCGACGATATCGGTTTCCTCACCAATACCTCTCGCAAACAATGCTGTTTCTTCGAAGACAGGGGTTCGTATTTCTTTATAATTAAAATTCCTGAAGATCCTTGTAACAGTTTCTTCAAGGTATTTCCATTTCAGGGTTTCGGGGTACAATAAGTCTTTTGTGCCGGTTATTGCTTTTATCATATAAAAAGAGATGATCCTTTCGGAAATGATTTAAGGAAGTACTAAACTTCGAAATAACTTTCTTCTTCTTTGTTGAATATATCAAGGATCTCTTCAGAAGAACCAGCCTCAAGCAGTCTGTTCCGGAAATCATCCTTGTTCATCATCCTTGATATCCTGCTCAGAAGTTTAATGTGCTTACTAACCAGGTTGTCCTTACCTACCAGTAAAAAAACGAGGTGAACCGGCTGATTGTCAAGCGCATCGTAGTCGACTGGATTCTTTGTCTTTCCGAAAGCTGCTATTATATCAGTGATTGAATTTGTCTTTCCATGGGGTATAGCAAACCCTTTTCCCACTCCGGTGGACATAATTTTTTCCCTGTCAAGCACAGCCGATCTTACTTTTTCAACATCCTGTACACGGCTGTCTTCTTTAAATAAATCAATTAATTCATTTATGACTTCTTCTTTTTTATTTCCTTTGAGATCCGCTATGATCACACCCGGATTAAGTAGTTCAGAAACTTTCATTATCCGCCTTAATTCTTTCTGTTTCAATTGATTACAAAATGAATATTAAATTTAACACTCCCCATTTAGTTAATCAATTTTATCTGCATTAAATTATGTATCAGAACCGGGTTTTATGACAGCCATTACAACTTTTTACGGTCTTTTTGTTCCCCCCTATTCAATTTAAATGATAAATAAATTGCCTCATACTCCACTTTAGCGTAATTTTGAATTGACTTATTTATTCAATTTTACGGGGATTTTATAATGGAGATACAGAATAAAACTATACTTGTTTTAGGCGGGTGGGGACTTGTAGGCAGTGCATTAATTCGAAAACTTGTTTCTGAAAATCCGGGGAAAATAATTATATCTTCTTTAAGGTTATCTGAAGCGCAGGAAGCCGTTGAGAAACACTTAAAATTATATCCTGATAAGGGAAAAGATTACTTTGTACCATGGGGCGGAGATATTTTTGTAAGAAATGAATTTAAAGAATTGAGCCGACAGGAAATCCTTGATGATCCTGCCAAAAGACGTGTTTTGATGACCGATATAATGGAGGAATTAAGTGATGAAATACTTCACAATTCTTCAGTGTATCATTTGTTAACAGAACATAAACCTGATATCGTGATTGACGCAATAAATACAGCTACGGCAATTGCCTACCAGGATGTTTATACTACTTACCGCAGTATTAAAAAGACCATCCAATCAAAAGCTGATTACAACCGTATTGTAGAAGAAACAGAGAAACTGCTCTGCACTGAGTACATACCACAGCTCATAAGGCATGTTCAGCTTCTATACAGCTCGATGAGTGAGGTTGGGACAAGGGTATATATGAAGATAGGCACAAGCGGAACAGGCGGTATGGGACTGAATATTCCTTATACCCATAGTGAGGAAAAACCATCGCGCGTACTCCTGAGCAAATCATCTATAGCCGGTGCGCATACCCTTCTGCTCTTTCTGATGGGAAGAACCCCTGAGGGTCCTATTACGAAAGAAATAAAACCAACGGCAGCGATTGCCTGGAAACGTATTGAATACGGAGAGATCAAAAGAAGAGGTAAACCTATTGAACTTGCTGATATACCGGTAACGCAGGCTATTCCGTTGAAAGATAAATTCCAGATATGCTCAGAACTGAATTATCCTTTAACGGGAGAAACATTAAAATCTGTATTCATCGATACAGGTGAAAACGGAATTTTCTCACGCGGGGAATTTGAAACTATTACAGCGCAGAAACAGATGGAGTTTGTTACTCCCGAAGAAATAGCCGATGTGGTCATCTTTGAAATCAAGGGAGGCAACACAGGTCATGATATTGTCAGTTCACTCGATCATGCAACTCTTGAACCCACATACCGTGCCGGCTATATGCAGCATATGGCTGTTAAGAAACTGGCTGAACTCGAGAAAAAACATGATAATTTCAGTATAGCATTTGAGCTTCTTGGCCCGCCCCGGCTCTCAAAACTTCTGTATGAGATACATTTGATGCGTCTATTCAACAAGACCATGCAGGATATAATAAATGAATCGCCCGATGAACTTTCAAGAAAATGTTTGGATATTATCGTTAGTAATGATAAGCTCCGCAATGAAATGCTTGCAGTGGGAATTCCGGTCCTGATGCCGGATGGCAAATCTCTTCTCCGCGGAAGCATAATAAAGATCCCTGCTTTCAGGGGTGAAAACGTTGTAGATGTTAATGAAAAAAGTATCAATACCTGGGCAAGTGAAGGCTGGGTTGATCTACGTGTCAGCAATATGGCAAGATGGCAGGAGAGATTAAAAGATCTTATCGCAGAAGCTGAAAGTATTTCCGGTGATGACACAAGTTCACAGCATGTCCGTACAAAAGAATACTGGAATTACTTTGAAGAGATCAATATTGGTAAAATATGCAGCTGGATTTTCATACATGAAGAGCATGGAAATAGAATGAAATCGTAATTGTTTTTCGCGGAACCTGCTTCCCGGCAGGTTCCGTCCTTTTTATATTCCCCCTTTCTTACTTTGCCATTTATCCCGTAAAAAAATATTTTACGGAAACCAATTTCCGGAGTTATAATGAAAAAAAGAATTCCATTACTTTATTTTGCAATGATTGCCGCCTCATCGTTCCTGCTTGGAGCCGTTTTATTCTCCGATAACCCCTTAACAAGGGAGATTGTTCAACAGGGAGAAAAGATAATAGGAATTGATTTTACTGATACAGAAATTGATTCGATGCTGGATGTATTGAATGATCAGCTTAAGAATTATAAAAATATAAGAGATTACAGCCTTTCAAATGATGTTCCTCCTGCCGTGCAGTTTAACCCGATACCAAATGATTTCAGGGTAGCCCAGGGCCAAAAACCTTTGCGGTTTGGTAATTATATGTCAACCAGGATGCCTTCGGATAAAAATGATCTGGCTTATTATTCAATCGGACAGCTTGCCGCACTCATCAGAACAAAGCAGATCAGCTCGGTTAACCTGACTCAGTTCTTCCTCGCCAGGCTGAAGAAGTATGGTCCTGAACTGGAATGTACTATTACCCTCACTGAAGACAGCGCTCTTGCAAGAGCAAAGAAAGCTGATCAGGAAATTGCAGCAGGAAAATATAAAGGCCTGATGCACGGAATTCCGTTTGGAGTAAAGGACCTCCTGGCTGCGAAAGGATATAAAACAACCTGGGGTGCAATGCCTTATAAAAATCAGGTTATTAATGAAGATGCTACAGTAATAAAAAAACTGGAGGATGCCGGAGGAATACTCATTGCCAAGCTTACAATGGGCGCCCTTGCAATGGGAGATGTGTGGTACGGCGGGAAAACAAGGAATCCCTGGAAAACTTCTGAAGGATCCAGCGGCTCGTCAGCAGGTCCTGCTTCGGCTGTTTCAGCAGGTCTTGTGCCTTTTGCAATCGGAACCGAAACCTGGGGTTCGATAGTCTCTCCTTCTACCGTCTGCGGTGTAACAGGATTACGCCCCAGCTATGGACGGGTAAGCCGCACCGGGGCAATGGCGCTGAGCTGGACTATGGATAAGATCGGCCCGATCTGCCGGAATGCAGAGGACTGCGCTATAGTCTTCAGCTATATTTATGGTCCTGATGATGTTGATAAGACGTTATATAATTATCCTTTCAATTACACAAATAAAGCTGACCTTAAAAAACTCAGAATCGGCTACCTGAAAGATGATTTTGCCAGGGATTCTTTATTTCATACACAGGATTCACTCGCTCTTTTAACTTTAAAACAGCTTGGTGCAGATTTAATTCCTATCGAACTTCCGAAGGACATTCCGGTTAATGATCTGGCTATAATACTGACCTCTGAAGCAGCAGCCGCATTTGATGATTTAACACTGAGCCATAAGGTCGATCAGATGGTGGCCCAGGATAAATATGCGTGGCCTAATACCTTCAGAGCTGCCCGCTTCATCCCGGCTGTAGATTATATAAATGCGAACAGGATCAGGTATAAATTAATCCAGGAGATGGCATCTAAATTTAATGATGTCGATCTCTACGTCGCCCCCAGCTGGGAGGGAGATAATCTACTGGTCACTAACCTGACGGGTTATCCCTGCGTTGTTATTCCCGACGGGTTTAGTTCCGAAGGTACGCCCACAAGTATTACTTTTATAGGAAATCTTTTTGATGAAGGGACAATATTGGAAGTTGCGAGGGCATTCCAGGATGTTACTGGTTATCACCTGGAGCATCCTGATAAATTCAAATGATTTTATGATGAAACTTCCGGCCTATGTATGAGTTTAATAAAGAAATGAAAAAGAAATTTTCAATAATTATTAAAGCCCTGGTTATAATTGCTGTAATCTGGGCTTTTATCTGGCAGATGAGCCATGGCATCTGCCCCGTACCTTAGGCACAGGGCAGATTGAATAATTTAAAGGAAAGTGGTGAATCCGATCATATTCATCATCGAGGCTAATTCACCATAGAAATCATAGTGGAAATCTCATCTACCAATTCATCGGTGTTGCCTGAAAATCCCACATTCTTAAAACGTATATTGCTGTTTTTATCAACAACAAACTTCGTTGGTATCCCGCTGACGCGGTAATCCTCAATTACTTTACTATCTTCATCGAGTAGAACATGGAACGGGTAATTGTTGTCAGTAATAAAATCCTGTGCGTTTGCCTCTTTGTCCTCTGCATTTTCCCATGAGTTAACGAATAAAAACTGAACATTCTTATTATCCTTGTACAGCTCAACGGCTTTCTGCATTCCGGGGAATGAAGCCTTGCAGGGACCGCACCAGGTTGCCCAGAAATCAATAATCACGGTCTTTCCCTTTAAAGATTTCAGCGATACCTTTTTCCCGTCAAGGTCTCTTAAGGTAAAATCAGGTGCTGGCTGTGTCATTATTTGTTTTTCGAGTTTTGCAACGAGCAGCTGTTTAGCCACTGATTCAAACTGAGCAATATAAGAGTCAAAACCTGCCGTCGAACCGTTCTTTTCAGCATAAATTTCTTTAAGCATATCTTTCATTTCGGGAGTGGCTTTTCCCTGTTTTATATAACCTTCTATTTCATTCATCGCGGTTTCAGTCTGCCCGTTGGCTATCAATACTTTGGTATATAACTGGTTTGTATCTTCATCTTTTCCCTTGGTCAATTCTTTTGCTTCTTTCAGCGGGGCTTCGGCTTCCTTTGTTTTTCCAAGTTTGAACAGAGCATCTGCATAGGCGTAAAGGTTCATCCCAAGCATACTCTCCCTATCTTCCTTCCACTCCTGACTGCTCTGGTATTCAGGCTTTTCATCCGTGGGGTTCTTCACTTCATTTCTTGCCCTGTCTACTCCGAATTCTGCAATCTCCAGTGCAATCTGCGGGTATTTATTATTCTCGAGCATCTTTGTTGAAATTGAGTAAAACCTGTAGGCGGATAGTTTATCTTTATTATTTTCAAAATATTCTTTTAACTTGTTAAACTTGTTATTCTGGAAATAGTTAATCGCCATTACATCGTAAAAATTTGTGAGATATTTACTCTTTGGATAAGCCGATTCGAATTCTTCCAACAGCTGACTTTTCTTTTTTAAATCGGGTTCGTTATAATATGCCTCATATTTTTCTCTTTGAACAAAATCGCTTCCGGGATATTTCTCTTCAAGAATTTTCTTATATGTATCGGCTCTGTTCGGCATTTCTGCTTTGTTATACCAGTCAGCAAGAACAGTATATTCTCTTTCATTATCGGCGTTCGAATATAGCCCTGCCAGTTCCCTAATTATAATGGATGTTGCATTATCCTTGTTGAGCTTTGTTTCAACACCAAGGTATGGATCCAGATAATCATTTTTTATATCGGGATTTTTATCAAAATCTTTTTTGAAATAATAAAGCGATGAATCGAAGTTCCTGTCCATATCCAGGTAGTAACTTCCCCAAGTATATATCGATGATGCATAACCGGCATAGCTTCCGGGCAGTACTTCACCTTCTGCATCATACAGATTTACCAGGTAGCCCTGCTTCAAATTGTTATCAATGTCGTCCTGGTCTTTGAATTTAATCAGCACTCCTTTGGTTGAATCCGGAGTAGAGAATTTTGCTGTCCACCCTTCATTTGTCTTCTGCATCTCAACCTGTTTGGTCTCATCAAGGTTTCTGCTGTAGAGATATGCCATAAGGCTGATATGGGAGGAACTCTTAAGGCCGGTGCTGTCCGGATTATAAATTATTGTTATTTCATCTCCCGGTTTCGGCTTCTGAGGCTCAGCAGAAAACTTTCCTCTTATCTTAACTTCTTTTGAACAGGAAGAGAGAAGCAAGAGAGATGAGATAATAGCTGCGGTTAAAATGTAGTCACGAATCTTCATTATCGCTCCATTTTTCAAAAATCATCCTTGATAAATAATAAACTTAATTAATACTTGAAATGCTTAATTTGTTCACCTTTCTCGCCTATCTCAGTCATTGCTTCAATTCCGAGCTGAAGATGAAGATCGGAAAAGTTCTCGGTAACCATCCGGTCCGACTCCATTGTCTTAATTCCTTCAGGCACCATCGGCATATCCGATACCAGCAGCAGCGCCCCATGCGGGATCTGGTTGACGAGGCCGACAATGAACAGCGTGGCTGTTTCCATATCTATCCCTATTGTCGATAGTTTTTTAAGATAGCTTTTAAAGGATGTATCCCACTCCCAGACTCTCCTGTTAGTCGTATAAATAACACCAGTCCTGTACTCAAGTTTTCTCTCTATAAGTTTTTCAGAAACGAATTTGTGTAATTTAAAGGATGGCAGAGCAGGGACTTCTTTAGGCATATAATCATCACTGGTACCTTCTCCTCTTATTGCTGCAATAGGAAGAATAAAATGACCTATTTCTGTAGATCGTTTTAGTCCGCCGCATTTGCCGAGAAACAACACTCCTTTCGGATCTCTTGCCACAAGCAGATCCATTATAGTTGCAGCATTTGCCGAACCCATTCCGAAGTTTATAATCGACAGACCATTTGAATTAGTAGCAGTCTGCATCGGCATTCCTATTCCCCTCACGTCGCAGCCGAACTGATCAGCAAATGAAGATATATAATGATGAAAATTAGTCAGAAGCATGTAGTCGCCGAACTGATCGATTTTCGTCCCTGTATATCTTGGCAGCCAGTCCTTAGCTATATCAAGTTTTGTTTTAAAGGTAGTATTTTTATGTGATAAGGGATTAACCGGGGCTTTGTTGTTTGAGGGTTGTGTTCGTTTCATATATTTTATAGTTGTTGATCTTTGCAAATTAAAGTTAGGAAAATTTCGGGATAAATTATGCAGAAGAGATTTAATAATTTCTTAGAAAAATCAGGGCTGAACGAGATCAAGCTCCTGCTGATAGTCCTTGCTGTACTTGCAGGCATACTGATATTTATCAGCATAGCAGATGAAGTTGTTGAGGGGGAAACCCAGCATTTTGACAATTATATTCTGAAATCTTTAAGGGAACCCGGCGATGTTTCGCAGCCTGCTTTTCCCGGCTGGGTAACTTCTGCGATGGAGGATATTACTTCTCTCGGAAGCGGAACAGTTATCGTCCTGTTTACCTTAATTGTAACAGGCTACCTTCTGCTGCAGAAAAAATATTTCTGGCTGGGTCTTGTTATAATTGCCACTATCGGGGGAGCGCTGCTTGTATTCGGACTTAAGGAATTAATAGGGAGAACCAGGCCTACGGCAGTAACGCATCTTTTAGAAGAAAAATCCCTCAGTTTTCCAAGCGGACATTCAATGATGTCTGCTATCGTGTATCTTACGCAGGCAACTCTACTCTCAAAGATTGAAAAAAGCCGCCGGGCTAAAATTTATATAATTTCCATCGCACTGCTTTTAACTTTGCTGATCGGGATCAGCCGGGTTTACATTGGAGTACATTACCCTACAGATGTGCTTGCAGGCTGGGTTGCAGGTATAAGCTGGGCACTGCTATGCTGGTATGGCGCCTCTCTACTCGAAAGAAAAAGTTAAGCCAGTCCCCCGAATCTGATTATATATCAGGTCGATTCTTCAAATCAGTTACACCTGTTTAATCTCTCACTCTTCCATTTAAAAATCCAACTTTAATTTGAGTCAACTTAATGGCCGGGAGTAATAAAGGGTCAGGAGGGAGTATTCATCGTATGTGAAGCGTATCTGGAGCGTATCTGAAGCGTATGTGGAGCGTATGTGAATCGGATTTAGGACGCATTTCAGATGGATATGACCAGCAAAAGATTAATAAAAAAATGCCGGCTGCAATTAAACAGCCGGCAGTAAATATCAGATAAGACGCCAGGTATAAATGCCGGCTAATACTTAAGCCGGTATTTCAACAGATTATTTGGCGAGTATCATCTTCCGGGTTTCTTTATAAGTGCCTGCAGATATTGAATAGAAATAAATTCCGCTGGAAAGCTGGGATGCATTAAAGCTGATCATATGTTCACCGCTTCCCTGTCTTTCATTAACAAGGGTAGCTGCTTCCCTTCCCAGTACATCGAATACCTTTAATGTAACATATTCATCTGAAGGTATTGAGTATTTTATCATGGTTGTTGGATTAAACGGGTTCGGGTAATTCTGGCTCAGAGAAAATGTATTAACCGCAAGGATTCCAATGCTGACCTCGCTGCTGTAATTAAACGAGCCGTTATAGTCTGTTTGTTTCAGTCTATAGGTATAATTTCCGTAAGCAACGTTCTGATCTGTAAATGAGTAGCGGTTTATAATGGTTGAGTTTCCATTACCTGTAATGAAACCCAGAGTTTGCCAGTTACCGTCAATACCTTTTCTTTCAACAGAAAATCCGGCATTGTTAGTTTCGGTAGCAGTACTCCAATTCAGAGTGACGTTGTTTCCGCTGGCATTTGCCGTAAATGAGGTAAATTCAACGGGAACAATCTCGAAGGTATATTCATAAACGCCGGCTCCGTTTGTTGCGGCACCTCCATATAATGTAGGCTGGGATGTTCCTTTGAATGTCAGCGCTCTGACCTGATTAGTATTGAGCATTGTACCCCCATTAAATGAGAACCAGGTATTTCCGCCGTTCGTTGTTCCCCATACGCCTATATCTGTAAGGGAGGCATTATCAAGACCGACGTAGAATTCCTGGGGTGATCCCGGTTTAATTGCTGTAGATCTTAATAATGTTCCGACTGTCTGAGGAGCTCCGTCCCATTTTCTTGCCCATGTTCCGCCGCCGTCGGTGGTAACATAAAGTCCGCCTAAAAGGTCGGCACTATTCACAAATAATCCGGCTATTACAACATTTGGATCATCCGGACTAATGCTAATTGTTCTGACAGGATTTATGTCTGTGGGATCAGTAGGCAGACCGTTGTTAATTTCCGACCAGCTTGCGCCGGCATCAGTACTTTTATAAATAGTGGAAGGTCCCGTACTGGTAGCAACCGTAAAGGAAGTACCGGCATAAACATTATTGGGATTAACCGGGTCAACTGCAACAGCAAGAAAGTTTTTGATAGACCCTATCCCATTAGTCATAGGATTCCAGTTAGCACCGCCGTCAGAAGTTTTATACAATCCGACAGGTGAATCGGTAACTCCGTCAAATACAGCAATGTAAGCCACATTAGCATTTGTAGGATCGACAGCAACACCCTGGATGCCTTTACCAGTTTCCTGGATACCGGTCACCATTCTCGTCCAGCTCGCTCCGCCATCGGTGGTTTTATAAACTCCGTCATTCGCACCGACATTTATTCCGGCATACAATACCTGCGGGTTTGATGCCGATATTGCAAGCGATAATACTGCGGTATTAGTTAAGCCTGTATTCATTGCGTTCCAGGTGCCCCCTGCATCGGTGCTTTTATAGACACCTAAAGTTAAACTTCCGGAATACATGATATCTGTATTGGAAGGATCAACTACGATAGCGTAAACAGGACCGACACCGGTTGTGGTTGTTGTCCAAACGCCTAATCCGTCCTGGGCTTTCAGTGAGATTGTGAAGAGAAGAATGAGAAAAAGAAAAGAGTACAATTGTTTCATAGCAGCAGCCTCCTAAGATTAATTTAAAAGAGAACCATTAGCTAAAGAAATGACTTGAGAAGAAATTATTATAAAAACAGCTAATTAGCAATTACTTTTTAAAATATTTCTATTATTTACCAGAGCCTTGCAAATAAAAGTGTTTTACATCAGACTTCCCCCACTTCTGATGATTGTTTGATTGGACGTGCTTGTAAACTCCCGGGATAAAACAAAGCCCCTATAATTGATAAGAATCAGTCAACCAATTCATTACTCCGGACAGATTCAATTGTCAGGAAGAGTAGAGAGAGCGAATACTTCTTTCGGTTCTTCCCGCTTAACCCAGGTTCCTGATGAAGTTGATACTTTTTATTTCACCGGCTATTATTAAAGTATCGTCTGCCTTAATGATATAATCCGGACTGGGAATAGCATTAATTTTTTCTCCCTTCTTCTCCTTCATTTTAATGGAAAGTACATCCACCCCGTACTGCCGGCGGATATTCAGCTCCCTGATCGATTTGCCGATGAACGTCTTTGGCGGAGCTACCTCAATAATGGAATATCCCTCCATAAAATGGACCATCGGCTCTTCTTCCTTCATGGTTATCAGGCTGGCAAGATTGGAAGTCAGTTCCCTTCGTTCTATTTCACGATCGTAAGAATCCTGAATGTCTTTCCGCCAGATTATACCTATTATTTTTCCTGAGTTTGTACCTTCAACGACCGGGAGTCCGTCGAATGAATATTTACGAAATTTATCCAGAGCTGTCTGACAGCTATCATCCGGTGTAAGAGTTTCGAAATAAGGATTTAATATATCTCCTGCTATCAATAGATTCTGCAGAGATTCGCGTTCATACAGGTAATCTTTTATATCATGTATTGAAATCATGCCGCTGACATGACCCTCCGAATCAACTACAGGAAAGTCGGCTTCTTTTCCCCGTATGATGCGGTTGACGATCTGACTGAAGTTATCTGTTATAAGAATTGATTCAAATTCCTTCCTGTATACATTTTTTACATAAATTGATTCCATCATATTGATTTCCATCCCCTCTTTCAGTCCGATATTTCTGAGTACGAGTTTCAGAGTATATATCGATTCCCTGGAAAGTTTTGATGAAAGAATCATACTGATAATACAGGTTATCATTAAAGGAAGGATGATGTGGTAATCGTTAGTAAGTTCGAACACTATAATTATTGCTGTTATAGGTGCCCTAGTGGTCCCCGCAACCAGTCCTCCCATAGCTACCAGGGCATAGGCACCGGGAGAAGCGGTTATATCCGGAAAGACATTATGAACAATTGATCCGAAGAAATAACCAAGCATTGCCCCCATAAAAAGAGAGGGCGCAAAAATTCCTCCTGAACCTCCGGAACCAAGAGTGAGCGACGTAGCGAGTATCTTCATAAAGATTAATATTAATGCTACATACCAGATCATATTCCCATACAGAGCATTATTAATTGAATCGTAGCCGACTCCCATTATCTGGGGAAATGCAAGTGCAATTATCCCTATACCCAGTCCGCCCAGGGCAGGTTTGAAGCTTTCAGGAATTTTGATCCTGTTGTCAAAAATCTCTTCACAATAATATAGTGTCTTGATGAACAGGTAGGCTACAAGTCCGCTGGCAGCACCCAGTATAAAATAGAACACGATCTCCACCGGGGATGCAAGCTGATACTTCGGAACGATGAAAGCAGCGAAGTTACCCTCGAAATAATGAGAAATTACAGTAGCCATTACTGATGAGATAACGATGGGTGAAAACTGGGCAACGGCAAAATCCATCAGCACTATCTCAACAGCAAAGAGAGCGCCGGCTATCGGGGCATTAAAAGCAGCTGCAATTCCGGCTGCTGCTCCGCAGCCTACCAGGGTTTTTAATCTTTTTGTGGATACTCTCAGAAACTGTCCTACTACTGAACCAAGGCTGGACCCAATCTGGATAATTGGTCCTTCCCTTCCAACCGACCCCCCTGTTCCGATTGAAATAGCAGAAGCAACCGCTTTGACGAATGCAACTCTTCCACGAATCTGTCCCCCTTTCAGCAGAATGGCCTGCATTACTTCGGGAACACCGTGCCCTTTTGCTTCAGGAGCCAGGTAATAGATTATAGGACCGACAATCAATCCGCCGATTACAGGAATGATTAAAATAAGCAGCCAGGGGGTATCCATAATGTTCTGAAGCAGATTTCCGGGACCGGGAAAGGAGACGTCCGAGAAGAATTTTATCATTGCTCTTATACCGATTGCCGAGAATCCGGCCAGCACACCGATTATGATTGCAATAACAATCATAAACGTGTGCTCGGTCATTTTGGCTCTTTCAAAAAGAGATGTAGTTCGTAAAGAGAGTCGCGAATAAATCTTTTTAAAAGATACTTTCACCATTTCTCCGGAGAAGGAGCGGGCACACAATTCGAAAAAGTACTAATAGTCAGGAGCATTCGAAAAATCTTCTGAATAATATTGAATAACTAAAAGTTATAGGAAATACCCATTATAAATCTTTTTTCCGGTATTACAGGATCAATCTGCTGGTAACCCAGATATAGATTTACCGGAATTTCCTGAAGTTTCCTTAAGTTTTCAGTTTGAACATCAGAAGCAAAGTTTTTGCTGCTTCTTAATAATAAAGATTCATTTGAGGTAGAATCCTCTTTCTCTCCCTTTTTAGGTTCATCCTTATTAAGGACAAGCTTATAGAATAGAAAGCCGGCTATAATCACCCCCCCTATAACGAGCAGTGCAGTGCTTCCACCGCCTGAATCAGATGACTGGCTTGATGATCCGCCGCTGCCTCCGGGGACATCGGCAGTCTTCATTAATCCCTGGGCGTATCCGTCAGGCGTTAAAAGAACGGATTGCAATCCGAATATTATTAATACAAGCACCGGAATACTTGTTTTATATATGAAGCGAAACATTTTAACCTCCGGTTATTTTCATTTTGCTGTATTAAGATAATTCATTTATTACTGAATTACCAAACTCATTTAATACATTTGATTCAAGTTCAAGTTTAAGTTAAAGTTCAGGTTTAAGTTTAAAGATTATGTTTCGTCAGATTTACAACGAAGCTGAAGCCGTGTTTTTCAAATCCAAGAGATTCATAAAAACTATGTGCGGATTCCCTTCTCAGATGACTTGAAAGAACCATTTTATAGCACCCTTTCTGTCTGCTTATCTCCATAGCAAATTTCATCATCTCTTTCCCGATACCTTTTCCCTGCAGGTTCTTTTTTACAACTACATCTTCTACAATGGAGGATGGTTCACCGCGATGAGCAAGGTTATCCATTATTAAAAGAGCAAATGTTCCCACAATTTCATTCCCATATTCCGCTGCATATATTTTATAATCCGGGTAAGACCCCAGCTTTATATAACCTGCCTCAGCATCCTCAAGCGTAATTTTATCATCCGGATCTTCTGTAAGTCCATGGTACAGTTCAAGGATTTTCTGCAGGTCCCTTTTCTCAGCTGTTCGTATCTTAATTGGAATCATCTTTTAAAAGGATTAATCGATGTCTTTATTATTTGTCGGAACTGAATGCTTTGCGATAATTTCACCATCATCAATAATAACAGCAGATAATTTGTTGCATGTATAAGCCGAGGTATCTATATAAGCGACATTGTTCCATTTCTGGTAAATGACATCCTGTTTACGGGTATGTCCTACAATCTGAAGCTTTCCCAGGTTTAATAGTTCATCTCTCGTCCAGAGAATTCCATGCTCGCTCGTAATACTGTTCCGCATTTCTTCATCCAGCTTATCAATATCGTTAAGCGGATCGGAGCCAAGTGATGAACTGAAATAACCGGATATTCCTGCGTGCGAAATAAAACAATCTGAAAGGTTAAAGAACAGAGGAGCCTGCATTATCAGATCAAGATGCTCGGAAATTTTATCGAATTTATTGTCGTATGAGGAGATTGTTTTTTCGAACCCGTTATATATCCACGAGGCACCCATATTGGTAGTGGGTTTCTTAATGAAATAATAAAACATATAATCGTGGTTGCCGGGAGTAAATTTTATTCCCTCGTCCTTAACATATTCCAGAACTTCAAAACTGAAATTACCCCGGTCAATAAGATCACCTACACAATAAAGGGGGATAGAAGGATATAAGTTTTTTATCTTCTTTATAAGTTCCTGTAATGTATACAGACATCCATGCACATCACCAATTACAGCTATCATACCTAAATATATTTATTTTCCTGTGCATATTTTTGAAGCTCATCACGGAATTTCGGATGTGCAACGTTTATAAGTTCTCTTACGCGCTGCCTGATAGGTTTACCGAAAAGCTGTGCGACCCCGTATTCTGTGACAACGTAATGTACATCCGCCCTGTTTGTTACAACTCCGGCCCCGGGTTTAATCTGCGTTACTATTTTAGATGTACTGCCGTCCTTTGTAGTTGAAGGTAAAGCAATAATAGGTTTGCCGCCCTCTGAATGTGCAGCGCCCCTGATAAAGTCAACCTGTCCCCCGAAACCGCTGTATAACCTGGTACCTATTGTATCGGAACAAACCTGGCCGGTTATATCGACTTCGATCGCAGAATTTATTGCAACCATTTTATCATTCTTTGCAATTACGAACGGATCATTAACATACTCCTGCGGATGGAACTCGATAAGCGGGTTATTATCAATGAAATCAAAGAGCTTCTTTGTACCAAGCACGAAACCGGCGATTATCTTACCTTTGTGTAATGTCTTTCTTTCATTGGTAATTATTCCGGCATCAACCAGCCCTATAATTCCGTCAGAGAACATCTCTGAATGAATCCCCAGCGCCTTTTTATCATAAAGAAAACTCAGCACCGAATCCGGTATTGCGCCTATTCCCATTTGTAAAGTGGATCCGTCTTCAATCAATTCCGATATATGCGACCCGATATTCCTGTATATATTTTCCAGTTCAGGCGAAATGTTTTTATCAACCTGGGGAAGTTCCTTTATCGGTTCATCGACTTCAACTATATAATTGATTTTGTTTATATGAATAAAACAATCACCGAGAGTTCTCGGCATATTCGGATTGACCTGTGCAATAATAACCTTGGCTTTATCCGCCGGGTTTTTAATAGGTCCTACATCAACACCGTAACTGCAGAACCCATGCTCGTCCGGAGGTGAAACGTGGATAAAGGCTATATCGAGCGGGATTATACCCTTGGTAAAAAGAAGCGGGAATTCGTAAAGATAAATGGGAGTAAAATCTGCTCTTCCTTCGTTTACGCTTTTCCTTGAATTACCTCCTATAAAATATGCATTATGTCTGAAGTGACCTTCCATTTCCGGCTTCAGATAAGGTAACTCGCCGACGGTCAATATATGCACAATTTCTACATCGTAAAGTACGTTTTTTCTGTTTACCATTGCATTAACGAGGGCAAAAGGTACAGCACATCCACCCTGGATAATTATTCTGTCGCCGGATTTAATTACCCTGACAGCTTCTTCTGCAGAAACAATTTTTTTATTATAAGAACTTATCAGTCTGGTTGGAATATTACTTTTCGATTTTAATTCATCAAGTGGTGTCATTTCTATTACTTCTTCGATTCTAAAAGATTTCAATTTGTAGAGAAAACCCTGAGTTTTCTGAACTCGACATTAAATATGTTAGCTATCTGTTCGTTTGAACAGTAGCCGTTGTATGTGCAGACCCCCTTCGCAAGGCCATCGTCTCCCATTAGTGCATTTCCAAGCCCGTTATCCGTAATATTCTGAATATAAGGGAGTGAAGCATTATTTAGACCGTAACTTGCTGTGCGGGCCACTATTGCAGGCATATTAGGCACACAATAATGAATAACTCCGTATTTTTCATAAACAGGATCTCTCAACGTTGTAAGTCTGCTTGTTTCAATACATCCGCCCTGATCGATTGACACATCAACAATAACCGCACCGGGCTTCATTTGTTTGACCATATCCTCCGTTACAAGGTGAGGCGTCTTCTCACCTTTTATCAGTACCGCACCTATCAGCACATCGGCAAACTTAACACCGCGCTCTATGGTATATGGATTAGCAACTACTGTAGTGATCTTTTTTCTAAAATGTTCATCAATCTTACGAAGACGGTTTAGTTCTTTATCCAGTACAATAACCTGGGAACCAATTCCAAGAGCTGCTCTTGCAGCAGTTGTACCGACTACCCCGGAGCCCAGAATTACGACTGCAGCAGGTGCTACACCGGTAATACCCCCAAGAAGAATGCCTCTGCCGTCGCGGGGATAACTTTCCAGGTATCTGCTCGCAACCTGTATGGAAATAGGACCGGCAATTTCACTCATTGCCTGCAGAACGGGCAGACGGTTGCTGTTTTCAACAAGATCATACCCTACAGCTGTAACTTTTTTCTCCATCAGCTTTTCAATAGTCTGCTTTTTACCTACAGCAAGATGAAGAAAAGAGAATAATATCTGGTTTTCCCTGAATAATTCAAGTTCAGCATCATTTACAGGGGTCACTTTTAACACAAGTTCAGCTCTTCCGAAAATTTCGTCAGCAGTGTATACTATTTTTGCGCCGGTCTTTTCATAATCTTCATCACTGAAATGACTGCCTTCACCGGCACTGGACTGAATATAGACTGTGTGACCTTTCCTTGTCAGTGCATCTACCCCTGCAGGTACTAATGCTACTCTTTTTTCTTCATTAAGCTGTTCTTTTGGAATGCCTATGATCATATAAGAATTTTCCCAGTTTATTGTTCAAAATTACCCAGAAAGATTAATAGTATCAATATTTTCCAGATTACATAAATATTTTAAGAATTTTCGTAAAACTGCCTAAACGAATGAATTTCCCTGATTGGTTCTTATAGATGCCGGTGGTTTCGATACTTCCCGCCGAATGATCGCTCGCAGGCGGGACATTCAACCACCGCCGCAAGGGTGTTCTTCTGCGTTTTGATCATCCCGAAGGAACCTTGAAATAGCCGATAGGAAATTCTATTAAATTTCATTATAAATTATAATATAACCTGCGTTATTGCTCCCTTTCCGCTCAAAACTGAAATAACATTTTCAGCCGCCAGTTTAGCCATTTCATTTCGCGCATCTTCTGTTCCACTCCCCAGGTGAGGCAGAAGCACGACATTTTTCAAAGTATATAGTTCGGGATTGATGTCCGGTTCATTTTCATAAACATCGAGTCCGGCAGAAAATATCCTGTTAGTCTTAAGCATATGTATCAGAGCTTTTTCCTCCACTATCTCCCCTCTTGCTGTATTGATGAAAACAGCGGATTTTTTGATCAGGGACAGTCTTTCCTTGTTTAAGAGATGACGCGTACTCTCTGTCAAAGGAAGATGCACCGAAATTATATCAGATTTCTTTAATAGAAAGCTAAGCGCCGTTTTCTTTCCTCCCATCGAATCAATTTCAGGGTTGTCCCTTCCGTCATAATACAATAGGTTTACTCCGAATCCAGCCGCTCTTTTTGCAACTGCTGTTCCGATTCTTCCCGCCCCTATAATTCCGAAGTTCTTTCCTCTAAGTTCAATTCCCAGAAGGAGTTTGGGCTGCCATCCCCTGAATTTATTTTTCCTCATCATTTCTTCACCTTCCACTAATCTTCTTGAACAGGCCAGCACTAAAGTCATTGCAAGGTCAGCCGTTGAATCTGTTAATACATCAGGTGTATTGGTAACCGTAATCCCTTTATTATTGGCGTACGCCACATTGATGTTGTTATACCCTACAGCATAATTGGCAATGATTTTACACTTAGTCATTGCATCGATCATCTCCTCATCAAACTTATCCGTAAGGAGAGATATTACACCATCGGCATCTCTCACTTCTTTCTTAAGCAGCCGGTAGGGAATAGGTTTCTCCCCGGGGTAAACTTTAACTTCAATTTTTTTACTTCTTAATAGTTCAGATGCTGCTTCGGGAATCTCCCTTGTGATAAAAACTTTCATATTACTTTATATTTAATGACCAAATAACATTCTTACTATGAAAACCGCGGCTAATATTCCAGCGATGTCTGCTATAAGTCCTGCCGGAAGAGCATGCCTTGTATTCTTAATATTAATAGCTCCGAAATAAACCGCAAGTACATAGAAGGTGGTTTCTGTACTTCCAAAAAAAGTTGAGACCATTATACCAATGAAGGAATCAGGTCCATGCACTTTAATGATCTCCGTCATTATACCGAGTGAACCACTGCCCGATAAAGGCCGCATAAGTGCCATAGGCAAAGCTTCTGCGGGCATCCCGATTAAATCCGTGAAAGGCTTAAGTATATATATAAGCCAGTCCATTGCCCCGCCTGCTCTGAAAATTCCGATTGCCATCAGCATTGCTACAAGATACGGTATAATACGGACGGCTATATTAAACCCTTCTTTTGCACCTTCAACAAACTGCTCGTAGACTCTCACCTTTTTAAGTGCGCCATACCCGATAAAAAATATGATCAGTGCAGGTATTGCAACAATGGAAAGGATCTCAATAAATCTTTTAAAGTATTCCGGCTTAATAAATTGTAAAGCTCCTGCCAGGAGAGTTCCTATGCCTGTTATTCCGGCCAGCACTATTAAAAGTATAATCGATAAAAAGATTAAAATTCCTTTAAGGTTACTCCTGAACCATTTCGCAAATCCGCCGGTGACCGGAAACTTTTCAAGTACCTTCGCTGCTGTTATACCTGCTATAGTCGCACACCCGGCGCCGAAAATTGAAGTACCTATTATTATTGCAGGGTCGGAACTCCCGGCAGCTGCTCTTACCGCAATTGCTGTCGCGGGTATAAGGGTAAGTCCCGCAGTATTTATTGCCAGGAAGGTAACCATCGAATTTGTTGCAGTTCCCTTCTCCGGGTTAAGTTTATCCAGTTCCTCCATCGCTTTCAGCCCGAAGGGTGTTGCAGCATTTCCCAGTCCAAGCATATTAGCAGAGATATTCATAATCATTGAACCCATTGCTGGATGATCTGAAGGAACATCGGGAAATAATCTTTTCATAACAGGCTTAAGCCATTTTGCAATTAAGGCAATCAAACCGGCTTCCTCAGCAACTTTCATTACTCCGAGCCATAATGCCATAATTCCTATCAGCCCGATTGCAATGTTTACTGCTGTCCCTGCATAATCAAGCGCTGCATTGGTTATATCTTTTAATTTAAGAAATGAAACAGACTCAAAAACAACATAGGCTTTTAGTGTAGTACCTTTGAAATTACTGAATGAGAGTGTACCGGTAATATCATTTTCATCCCCTGCTGCCTTAGCAGTCTTCCGAAAGATATCAGGTGCTGATCCGGGAATATTAAGGACAAATGAGGCAGATCTTTTCTGCGGATTGAAGGTTACTTTTGCCGGAAGCACTATTGCACTATCAATTCCTTCCGAATATAAACGGTTAAAATCTTTCTTATCTATCAGGAATTGTGCATTATAGGTTTTAGTTCGGGAGGTATCCAATGATTCCCTGAGAATTACCTCAACGGGGAATTTCTCACCGTTCCTGTATTTATCCCGGCTCTGATCAGAGATATCGGTGACTAATGCAGTCCCGATACCAAGAACCAGTAAAGCAAGCCAGACATAATTCAGCATTAAAAACCCTGTTACTCAGTTACTAATATTTGATATCTGAATGGAAAATTATGATTACCGTTCTTATTTGCAGCTATAATTCTTATCTCGTGTGTACCCGGTTCAATTTTGTATAAATCCAAACTGAGAATATTTGTTTCCTGGTCGAAAGTATAGTTCAAAGTTTTTACAGAATCAAATTCGGTGATAATTGAAGCAGAATCAATACCGGAGCTGTCCTGCAGGGTAAATTGAAGATTCAGGTCTCCGCTGCTGAATGTGGAGTCATTAAATAAAGGTTTAATAGACGGAATGCCGGACTTAAAGTACCTGCATAATCCCCTGAAAATTCCCCATCCTTCAATCTTATTAAATTCATCTATTGTCAGCAGTTTCTCTTCAAGATGGTGTGTATGAAACCCGCACTCAACAAGGATTGCCGGAATGCCTGTTTCTCTTAAAACAGAAAATCCTTCGCCGGGATAAATACTATAATCGGAATAAGTGCCGTCAAACGATCCCGGACCTCCTGAATTTCTCATTGCATAAGCAAGGTCTCTTTCAACATACCTTGCTAAATCCCGTTCGCATGGTTCATATTCGTAATCGGACTCTTTTGCATGATAATACGTGGAAGTATAATTTGTATAATCATCCCCCTCTTTCGGCGGTGCATTATGATGTATGCTTATAAACAGATCTGCACCAGTCTCATTAGCCATCTCAGAACGTTTTTTTAAGTCAACTGTTTTATCGGTTACCCTTGACATTAAAACCACTGCGCCGGCTCTCTGTAAAAAGTCCCTCAGGTGAAGTGCTACCCGGAGGTTCACATCGGCTTCAACAGCAAGATCCTGGTAGCCTTTGTTTTTACGGTCCGATCCTCCATGACCGGGATCTAAAAAAATAGTCTTGCCTGAAATGTATGGTGAATATTCTGATATGAATTTTTCTGCGGCTGCAGGGTTTTGTAATTCGGGAGGAATATCATAGTAAATCCTGTCCGAAGCTGAACATCCTGCAAGAATTAACCCCGTTAATAATAGCAGGATATATCGTTTCACACTAAACGCCTTCCTCCTCAGCGGCCTGAATTTCCTCGGAATCTATCATCACTAATTCTCTCTGTGCAGATTTTGTCTCGCTGTTCTTCTTCAGGGAATACTTGGAGAGAAATTTATGCTTAATATCATCGATAGTCTTTTTCTCATCTACTACCTTAATAGGACCCAAAACCGTAGCAGAAAATAAGTAATAGCTATCTTCTTTCCCCCTGTTTTTTTTCAGCCTCTCATCTTTTAATATAGTAAAACTGGCAAAGCCGTTAAAGTTTATCTTCTCAAAAACTTCATCATCTTTATCGAGGAAGAAATATATGTTTTTGTCGAGGTATAAGAATGTAGTTGTATACTGCATCGCTTTCTCGCCGTCCACATTGAAAGCGAGTATCCCCCCGGAACTATCGTTAAGTTCTTTTTCGATAATTTCGAGATCCCGTATGTATGAGATTTTTCTATGCATTTGACACCATTCTGTTATCAATAGACATTTATATTATGCCCGTCCAACTATACATTTTGAATTTATTAAAGCGAAATTACACACTTTGCAATGTGAAAGATTCTGATCAAAGTCCCTCAGCCTTATATGATTAACCATCGACCTGATTTCGTCTCCGGATTTATTTGCTTCCTCACGGCTGACAGTTTCTTTAACGTCCTCCCCCGGAAAATTGGTAAAAATTAACCTGAGTTCAAAGGATGTTAATTCTTTGAAGAAACGGCTTACAATATAGGAATAAAATTTCAATTGAGGGAAATAAAGTGACGATCGGTCACAAATTTCTTCCCTATTAATTGAATCGGTTTTATAATCGATAATTACCGCATTTGTTCCGTCAATGATCAGCTTATCTATTATCCCGTGCAGGAAATAATCTTCCTCGTTCAGATAGATTTCATATTCATTATATGACTTTTTATATCCCTGTATCCGTTTATATATATCCGAATCAAATAATGTTTTTAGTTTACCTGATATATCCGTCTGAACCGCGTCAACCATTGATGCATCTTGTGTGCGGAACTCCTCCCTGATGATAACTGAAATTTCTTTTGAAGAAATTCCGGGATTATCCAGCTGAAGAATCCTGTGAATAATACTGCCCCGGATTTCTGCAGGTATTGATGAAACTTCTTCCGTCAGATCTTCCGATATATTTTCCTTCCGGCTGAATTCATAATTCCGGCTATCTTTTCCCGGGATGCCCAACTTGTATTTTCTGTAGTCGCTGACCAGGGAGGAAATACCAAGGTCATACATAAGACTGTATTTCAGAGGACATTGTTTATATGCAGCAAATTTTGTTGCCGATATTATTTCGCCTTTTGGTGTGTCTGTTACCTTAGAAATCAACAGCAGTTTTTTCTGATCATCGCCGGACTCTGCAGCAGCATTCTTTCCGGCAGTATTAAGGTGACGGACAATTTCAATTTTCTCTTCAAGAATTTCTGAAAAGTTCAGGAATTTGCCTTCTTCCGTTTTGAGGAACTGCAGCTCATCCCTGATTACAAAATCAGCCTGTGCAAAATCCACATCTAATCCTTCCTGTAAGAGCGCCATAAAAGAACCGGACTTATATTTATCCATTCCCGGGGCGCTTATAAAAAGATAGTTCTTCGCACGCGTTGCACCCACGTAGAAAAGTCTTTTTATTTCCGCAGTCTCTTTTTTGGACGATATAAAATCATAAACATCGTTTATGGGTGCTGACTGATACTCTCCGAAGTAATCACCATTCAATGGAACTTTCGTCAGAAGTCCGAAATTCTTATCTGCCTGGATGCCGCCTTTTTTGACTTTATCTGAGGTAGTAACTTCATGAGAATTATAGAGAAATACCGCCGGGTACTCAAGTCCTTTTGCCTGGTGCAGCGTCATTACTTTAACTGAATCGGATTCATCTGCTACTGCTGCCTGCGGTTCATCTTCTGTTTCTTCTATCGATTCTTTAAGAAAGTTTACATAGTCATATAAAGTTTTAAAACCTTTACTCTGAAAATCTATTGTCAGTTTTACAAGCTTAGAGATATTTGCAGTTTCCTGTGAACCGGAAGCCTTTTGTGAAAGGACGGAGAGATATGGACTCTCATTCAATATTTGCCGCAGCAGCATCGGAGCACTATAGACAGCTGCAAGCCTTATATTCGCCTTCAATACCTCAATGACCGATATTATTTTTTCATCTTTACTTTCGTACTTGTTTAATTTCTGCCAGAGTGTATCTCCCTTAACCAGCGATACTTCATAGATCCTGCTGTCGGGAACATTAAAAAAAGGTGACCGCAGAATGCCTGTAAGAGCTGTATCGTTTTTTGTATCAAGAAGGAATGAAAAATAATTATAGATATCATAAACCGGCTGGCGCTGGTAAAATCCCTTACCGCCGACAATATTAAAGGGTATATTTTTCTCTATAAATATTTTCTCCAGGGAGGAGAATGATTTCCTTTTCCTGACAAGTACCGCGATATCCTTCCAGCTGAGTTTCTTTGTTTTACCGGTGCCGTCAACGAGCGAGATTATTCTTTCTGCTACGAGCTCAGCCTCCGGTTTATTGTCCTGCTGATCATCCTTCTCAGTCTTTTCTGAAGCACCTATAATGATCTCTATCAGACTGTCCGTATCCTCCTGTTTTGCACACACGAGATCCGAATGACTTACTTCATTAAACATGGGATCGGGATCAGAAAACAGCCTGCGGAAAAGCCGGTTAACGAACAGGCAAATTCCCGGGGCCATTCTGAAGCTGTCGGGAAGACTCAAAAGAAAATTTTCTCCGGAAGCTTTACTTATTTTTTCCTTTGTAATCCGGAAGACTTCAAGATCTGCATCACGGAACATATAAATGCTCTGCTTTTCATCCCCTACTACAAACAAATTTCCTTCCTTCAGATCGTCAAGTATAGGAAGAAAAATTTTGTACTGAATCTCATTAGTATCCTGGTATTCATCAACCATGATAAATTTGAACCTTCGCGTTAGTTCAGACTTTACCGAAGGATCTTTAAGAAGATTTTTTGTCAGTATGAGAATATCTTCATAATCAAGGTATCCGTTTTCTTTCTTTTTTGATTCATATTTATCGACTGCCAGGTTGAATAACTGAAGGACTGCTTTGCCGAACTTTGCGAGCTCTTTTTCAATTTCCTTATGATTGGGGGGGATATCCAATGAAGATAAATCACTTATATATGTCTCAGCAGCAGCTATTTCCTTACTCAGTCCTTCCCTTAAACCGTTTGACAGATAACCTGCTTTTCTGACTTCACAACTTTTAATGAAGGCATATTCTTTAATTGAATGAATTATCGAAATTTCATCTTCTACAGAACTTTCCCGTTTGAAATCGTTTAGCAGCTTATTTATTTCGAGTGCTTTAACATTACCCCGGTCGGCTTCAAGAACAGTATCATTAATGATAGTCAGTGAACTTAAAAATTCATCCTTATTTCTCCGGATAAACTTTGATGCAAATCCCGTAAAAGCCTCGTAGAATAATTCTGCAATTTCCAATTCACTTTTATTATAGACACTTTCTGCGATTTCAAAAATTTTCTTTCTGTCTTTCGTCAGCTTTTTTAACAGAGATGAAAATCCCGGCTTAGAACCGAATAATCGAATAAGATATTTTGTTTCTTCAGTGCAGCTTTTCCCCGATAAACTATCCTTAATTGTTTCCTCCACAGCTAATTCAACCAGTTCATCAGATGTTATCTCATCTATAGGCTGGAAGTTGGCATCGAGACCTGCTTCAACAGGAAACTGTCTTAGTATTTCCAGGCAGAAGGAGTGTATAGTAGAGATATTAGCTGATACAAGCTGACTTCTTATAATACTCAGAAGTTTTTTTTCTTCCTGACTATCGGTGGTATTGAATCTCAGTTCAGCATATTCTGCTATCTTCTTATATAGTTCACTGGCGGCTTTATCTGTAAAAGTTATCGCGGCAATCTTCCTCAGCGACCCTTTTTCAGAAAGAGCTATCTCAAGATAGCGGCGGGAAAGCACGAACGTCTTCCCTGACCCGGCATTTGCAGTAAGCGAGATATGCTGATTAAAATTAAGAGCTTTCTGCTGATGTGTAGTAAGTAAATCCATTAATAATAATGCTAACTATTTTGTCTATGCAGCGGAATAGTGATCCTGAACTTAGCTCCTTTTTCTATTTTATCCGCAAGAGTGATTGTTCCGCCTATACCATCAATAAACCTTTTGGAGAGTTTTAATCCAATGCCCATTCCTCTTTCCTTTGTTGTGTAGCCCGGTTCAAATATTTTTTCTCTGTGCTGCGTGTCTACTCCTTTTCCGTCATCATCTATTACAATTTTATAAAAATCTTCATCTTTTTTAAGTGATAAATTTATATTCTCCGCTTCAGCCTGAATTGAATTCCTTATCATATTAATAATCAGCCTTCTGAGCTGAAATTTATCGGCTTCTACGACGGCTTCCTTCGTTTCAGCAGCGAACGTAATCTCAACGTTTTCTTCCACAAATAAATCGAGTGCATCTTTAATGACCGGAACAATATCCATAACTTCAAGCTTGAAATTAGGCATACGGGCGAACCTGGAAAATTCAGAAGCTATTACATTCAGGTTGTCTATCTGGTTTAATACTGTCCTGGATACTTTTTCAAATATCTCATCAAAGTTCTTATTCTTATCTTTATACGAAATTATCAGCTGCTGAACCGCAAGTTTCATAGGAGTAAGCGGATTTTTAATTTCGTGTGCAACCTGTTTAGCCATTTCCTTCCATGCATTCTCCCGTTCCAGCTCGGCCATTTCAATCTCATTTCTCCGCAGTTCCTGGGTCATTGAATTGAAGCCTTCAAGGAGTTCCTTTATTTCACCACGCTCATTCAGATCGAGCTGTACATTTAAGTCGCCGTGGGCAACTGAATCCGTAGCCTTGGTCAGCCTTCTGATAGGCAATGAAATTTTATTTGCAAGGATTGTGCTGATGATAATAATCAGCAGAGTGGCAAATGAGTAAATCCCGAAAAGGAATACATCTACATCTATAGGCGAAAAGCCGAGATGAACTTTATTAAATGCATCGTTTACACCGATCGTCAGGTCCTGACCGGCAATAGATATTTTTTTATAGAATGAATCGTAAGTATAATTCTCTATTTTTTCTCTTGTAAGGAATTCCCTGTAGCTGAGGTAGTTGAGATGGTAGTAGACATCCGAGTCGAGTTTCTTATCAAATAACCCCGACTCATAATACTGGCTCCTCGAACTGTATACCTGGGCAGTATTATCATAAACTGAAAACGATATTCTTAACTCTTTTCCTGCATTTTCAAACGCCTGTTCAACTGACTTCTGTCCGTTGTTTTCCACCTGCGAACGCACATGGTTTTCGAGGTAATTCGATCTTTCGTTCAATTCATTGAATACTGCGGCCTGACTTCTGTCGGCGACGATCTGCCGGTTGTATATCGCAAGGATTATTACAGGGATGATGGATATTACAAGGAAGGCAATCAGCAGCTGTGTTCTGAAACTGTATTTAAATTCCGAAAACGAAATTATGAAGAAGACAATAAAAAGCATGATTATAAAAATGCTGTGAACAAGGAACACCTTGAAGAAATTGAAAAGATTCCAGGTTATATGTTTTTCCACAAGGGATACGGAAGTGATCAGCTCATTTCCATCTTCATTCGTCCTCAGGGCATACGTAAAATAATTCTCACCATTTAAGTTTATCGTCATCCAGGCTTCATTATCCTGCGAATACTCAGCATTCACTATAGGATCATACTGGTCACGTGAGGGATAGATATCGCCGTAGACCTGGGTAAGCTTTGAATTTCTGAACTCGAAGATCTTAAGCTGGCGTACATCAAGCACAGAATTAATTATATTCTTTTTAGATTCCAGGAAGTCGGGAATATTCCTCGCCCCCCAGTTCTGGAGGGTGAAATTAAGAACAGCAGCAATATACCCGGAAACAATACCTCTGTCTTTTACAGGGACAATCCCTGCAAAGATCTTTCCTCCGGAGTTTTGTTCTGAATTCATCTCAATGATCTTTGGTTCTTTCCCTGAATAATTAGCAAGCTGTGCAGGCAGCTGAAAGCTGTTTCTTATACCTATTCCGAATCTGCCGACCTCCTGCATATCTTTATCGTATATCACTACAGCAGAATTTATAGATTCCCTCTGAAGTGAACTGTTGCTCCATATAATGAATGCAGCAGAATTGAAATTCGTATTCATCATATAAAAGGAATTTCTCACTTCCTCATCCTTCACTGCGCCTGTCAGTGTTTCATTAAGGAGGAAATGAAGAAGATTATCGTCGGGACGATTGATTTCCAGTGTGCTTGTCTTTAATGACTCTTTTTCGAGCTGAAGATTAAAATAGTTCAGCAGGGTAATTGTTATTACAGAAGCAGCCAGCGTAGCATATATAAAGTTATAAAGGGAGTTGAGTCTTCTGAAAAGTATATAATACAGGACGAGGAATACGAGGAATATAAATACAAATCCCAATGTGTAATTAATCAGCGGTTCGTGCTGCAGGTAAATGAAGAGTAAACCGGTTATCTCAAAGCCGAGAAGACTGAAAAAGAATATTATCCTTCTCTTCTTCTCATCTTCCTCAGGGAGTGTATAAAACAGCAGAAGAAAATACGACAACAGAAAAAGAATTATAGTAAGTCCGATGAGAAGGATTGCAAAGTTCATTACAAGGAATATAAAATCAGGAATCAGGTTTGCTTCCTGGAAATATCTTAGGGTTGAATCGAATATTACACTCTTCATCGAGGCAAATAATCCCCGGAAGGTCATAAAGAAAAGAAAAGCGAAAGGGATAAACAGAACTGCAAACAGAGAATACTTTTTATATTTGACCGAGGCAGGATCTTTTATAAAATCGATTACGTACAAATATGCACGTATACTTACTATCAATATAAAGATGGATGAAATTATCAGCTCTACAGGAGATTTTACTATTCCCCATCCAAAGGCTGAAGAGAAGTTTGCGGGGTCAACCAGTGGACCATCGAGAAAATTAGACGGAAATCCCACTATAAAAATAACAGACCTGAAAAGAGAGCAGTAAAAGATAAATATTAGCAGCCTTACAAACCGGTATTTAACCGCCTTATACTCCTGCCTGAACCCGAACGCTATAAAGAATAATGCTACAGCGATAAGAATGGACTGAAATTCATTCGTATTATGCTGGATAGAATTTATATATGTATCGAGACCGGGTTTGAAAAAACTGACTGTCCCTATTTTACTGTTCCTGGAATTTACAAGATCGAATGAATATTTCCTGCCGTCTTTGGATTTTGGAGTGAAAGGATTATAACTGACATCAAACCTGGTAAGAAATTGATCGGATATTTCCTTTGTAAAGTTGAGTTCATTGTAATACTGGTTCTGAAGAGAGTATTCTTTCTCGATGGGAAGACTGACAAGAAAATAGAATAAATCATTTTCAATCTTTACTGTGTCCGTAACAGTCATGTAGGTTACCAGATCGCCGGTGAAAAAATGAGTCTCTCCCAGAGGATAACTCAACGGGAAAACCTCGTCCTGCTTAACAGCAATGTCCCTGTTCCACGCAATCATTTTTCCGTTTGGCGCAAGTACCTCAACCGAATAATCATTATACATCTGATCATTTACAAGGTTTATCAGTGCACCAAATGATGAATTTCCGGGACTCAGGGTAGTTCTCAGTTTTTGTCTCAGACCGGAAGACATAGACAGAAGTTTTTCTTCTTTCTGTTGCAGTATTGAATTAACAGAAGTTTCAATCTTTTCTATCTGTTCGGTCAGTTTCTCAGGCCAGTCGTTCTCGGTATAGCGTATGTATATAGGGGTCAATATGCCTGAGACAAGAATAAGCAGCAAAATAAAAAAGACGATAGCAAAGTATTTCCTATCGCCTTCAAACATTTGAGAAATTTTAGTCGGCATTAATTAATTGTAATCTGTGTAATCTTCCAGTTTTTACCGGATTTCTTTAATGCTATATATACCTGCGCCAGATCTCTTTTCCCGCGGTATTCAAACTGGTATTCCCCGGTGGCATAAGGATTATTGGAATCGGATTGAATATTGTCGAATCTGAAAGCAGTTACCCTGTAAATCTTAAAGAAATCCTCAAGCACATAATAAGCCTGATTGGAGCTATAGTATCCGCTTATTCCGTTGGATAAACTTAAATATGTCTGGGAAGAGAAATATCGGGCTATAGATTCAACATCCTGGTTAGCAATTCCGCTGCTTATATCAGAAAATATCCTGCGACTTTCGCTTTGTTTGCTGTTATCTTTTGAGTTAAAATTCTGAGGATAGACATAGCTGACAAAGTTCAGGCAGAACAGGCTTAATATTATGTAAAAACTTTTCTTCATTTTATTCAGCCCCAATTTAATCAAACTTCCAAAGTAAATCTATAAAATCCCGTACCTGCCTGAACTTATTCAGAATTGTTATTCTGATACCGCGGCGATGTTTCTTGTAGATGGTCTGCTCAATTCTTTTCTTTCACCCGGAGCCTTCCTTGGTTTAAGCTGGTGTTCGCCTTTAAGAAGCTGGAAGGACCAGTCAAATACAATCCTGTTAGAGGTTAAAGTTGATACTCTTACCTTAGCATAATGGTTATCCCAGGTCCAGATAACGTATGTATGTCCCGGAATTACAACTGCATCTTTTGAATTATTCCATCCATAGTCAGGTGCATATTCGATATCCCAGATATCATTGGTTGCTCCCATATCCTGAATATCAGTATCGCTATAAACATCCAGGTAATATGTGCCCTGGTAATTTTCAAAATAAAAGTCTGTTGATTGATCGTCATACGGAACAACACTATAGTTACTCAAATGTGTATCCTGCTAAATCAGGATAGCGGTTAAAATCAAAGATCGACTGGTTAAATCCCTCAGGTCTTGGAGCTGCATATATAACATCGTAGCTTAATTCACTCTCATTGCCGTTATAATCATAAGAAGTAACTGCATAATAAGATATCGTTCCGTTTGGAGCATCATAATCAACATAATAGTTGCTGCTTGTCGATCCCAGGAGGGTATATCTCCCGTCATAACTCTCCGCATAGTAAACATTATATCCTGCAAGATCACCTTCATAATTATTATTCCATGCAAGGTCCACCCTGTTATCGCCGTTCAGAACGGTTATGCCGGTGGGCGGTGCTGGCGGTGTGTTATCTATTGTAACGAATGAGTCATTTACTCCGCATGAGTAAAGTAAAAAAGATAATAAAAGTAAAAACGGGTAATAAGTATATTTTTTCATGGTCTTTGTCCTGATATTTTACGATATGTATAACTCAAGGAGAATGCCATATAAAAAGACCCAAAATAGAGCTGAAATAAAGAATTTGAAGAGTTTAGATGTATATTATATTGGACAGATAGAGAGGAACAGTGGACAATTCGGAATGAATTGGAGGATTGAGCGAATTAACGAATTGAGCGGATTAATTAAAGAATTGAGTGAATTATCGGATTGAGAGGATTGGGCAATTATTATTTGGCGGAATTTGCAGGTTGACCGGGATTGTGTTGATTAGCGAATTGGGCGAACTAATTAGCGAATTAGCCCATGACCAACAATCGATTCTCCCAACCTCCCAATCAGATAATCAATCCGCTAAATTCTCCCAATCCCCGAATCCGACAATCAATTCACTTAATCCGCTAAATTCGCAAATCCGCTAAATTCAAAACACCTTCACGTAGAAATCGGATTTGCCAATGAACATTCCCAGGCCGTCGCCTTCAACGTTCCATCTGAGGTTTATGCCGGATTGGCTGAAAATATTTGTGCTGGCATTATTGGCATCCTGTGTTAAGAAGAAATTATAGAATTCTTCATCGAATGCGTGAATGCGTATGTAGAAATAACTGCGCCAGGTGCCGTATAATGAATCGGGGATATTGCGGGTTTTGAGGGTAAGGCGGTCGTTAAGATCTTTATCAGATTCTCTCTGGAGCACAGGAATAACGTTATCCTCTAAATGAAATCCGCTCACCGGATCGAGGATTACCCAGGTGGCTCCATACACCGCGCCTTCTCTTGGAGTCAACAATCCCTGTATATAATGAACCGTATCGCCTTCTTCATTTACCTCTGAAATTATCTTACCGTTCTGAAATGTTGTTGTAAAAGGTACCCGCGTATCACCTGACAATGATTTGCCGTTCCATTCAGCATTTAATTTATACTCCTCCCCGTTCTGTGCAATAAGGGTAAGAGCTTTGTACTTTCCGTTACCGATGTACTCCAGTGTATCAACCGTATTAGTGTGAGTAATATATGCCGTAACATCACTGAGCTGAGCCTGAGTTGAATCGAATGTCTGATCAAGCGGCAAAGTTCGTTCAAAAGTTACTTCAATCGGGTTGCCGGCTGTCAAAAGTCCTCTCACTACAAGTCTTTCCTGGTACGTTAGGTCATTTTCAACAACTGCATCCTCGCAGGAATAGATTATCAGCAGTCCGGCTATCATTAAATATTTCAGCATTCTGTACATAATTAAAAATCCACTGTTAGACTAAGTGAAGGGAACACAGGAAAAAGTGTAAACTGTTTAAGCTGAGGAGTGGTTGTTCCCGTTTCTTCTGAAGAATTAAATACAACATACCGGGCAAAAGGATTCTGCCTGTTATAAACGTTGTAGACGCTCATAGTCAGTTTCAGAGGCAGGCCGGTCCATCGGAAGTTATATGACGCGCTCATATCAAGCTTGTGAAATGCCGGAAGCCTGTATTCATTAATATGTTTATAATCGAGGAATATCTGCGGAGAACCTTCATTACCTGAATAAACTCCGGGAAAATAATATTGTCCGATCGGCATCGTGTATGCCTGACCTGTTGCATAACTCCATGTAGCACCGAATTCCCAGCTGTCATTAAGCTTATAAGTAAGAACAACGGATACATCATGCCTTCTGTCGTACCGGGGATAAAACGGTTTACCGTAATTTATATCGTCGAAATATCTTCTCGTCCATGATAAAGTATAACCGATCCATCCCGTGAAGTTTCCGCTTCTTTTATTTAAGAAAAATTCCAGACCATATGCATCTCCCCTGCCGCGGGCAAACTGTTCATCAATAGGAGCTTCGATTGTGAAAGTTGCGGTATCGGAATATTCATAGAGGTTCTGCATATTGCGGTAATAACCTTCGAGTGATATAAAGAACTCTCTCTTATTGAATTCATATTCAAATCCGAGTACTCCCTGCGTTGATCTTCCCGGCTCTACGTGAGGGGTTGAGGGAAACCAAATATCGGTAGGAAGGATAACGTCATTCCTTGTTATCAGGTGAAGGAACTGATCTGCCATAGCAAAGGCGCCCTTAACAAAAAAGCCTTCGGTTAAAGCATAAGTAGTGGAAATCCTTGGCTCAGCTTTGAAATACCTTGCATCGGGTAAATAGTATAAACGTACACCGGCATTTCCTGTCCAGAGCGGGCTAACCTCAAATACATCTTCAATATACCCGCCTATTTCAGTCGATGTAAATTTATTAAGGAAACGCTCATCCTCCTTAACCAGTGGGTTGAAATAATTGTTATTAACAAGATCAAAATTATGTAATGTTACCTCGATTCCGTTTTTAACAGTATGCTTTTCATTGCTGAAATACTGCCCATCCACTTTAAAACTAAAATCCTTAATCGACGAGGTGGAATAAAAATCATTCTTGAATGCATCGGGAGTTTTATCTGTGATCAGCGTGTTAAAGCTATAACCGGTATAATTCAGTGCCACATTTGTAAACTTCTTTTCCCTGCCGAGACTCAGCCAGGCGAGGTGTACCGTGGAGTTATTCCAGTTAATATTGTAACCGGCATCCTCGCTGTTTTTCTGGTTGTAAAGTTTATCTGCAGTATAGAATCCGCTTATGGTAATTCTGTCTGTTTCCGAAACGTGATAATCAAACTTGCCGTTCATATCATAGAAATTATAGAGAGGAATATTTTTTGCTTTTGGTATCTGCTTAAGAAGTGCATCCATATAAAGTACACGTCCAGAGATAAGGAAGGATGATTTGGCGGAAATAGGACCTTCCATCGTTAACCGCGAACTGATAGTACCCAGTCCAAGCTTCCCTTTAAAGTTATCCTTCGATCCTTCTTTCAGAGTAATGTCGAGTACGCTGGACAGCCTGCCCCCATACTCAGCCGGGTAAGCACCCTTAACCAGCCTGATATCGTTTATAGCATCAGAGTTAAATGTGCTTGCAAATCCTCCGAGATGAAATGGATTGTATACGATAACACCGTCAATTAAAGTCAGGGTTTGGTCGGGTGAACCTCCGCGGACATAAAGTCCATTCGAAAGTTCGTTTGATGTAGTTACACCTGGAAGAAGCGTCAGCGCCCTGAAGACATCAACTTCACCAGTAAGAGACGGAAGCTTCTCTATAAACGCGGGAGAAATATCTATAGTGCTGACGGTTCTGAAAGTATCTCTTCTTGCTTCAATCAGAACTTCATCAATATTTATACGGGTAGCCTTTAATGAGAAATCAAATTCCACAGAATTGTTGTTTCCGGGAACATTAACCTTAAATTTATTCGGCAGGTAGCCAATGTACGAAGCGAAGAGCCAGTATTCTCCCTGCTTTATCCCGGGAAGGTTGTATTTGCCGTTCTTATCCGTGGCAGCGCCTGCGACAGGTGAAGCTGTCTTTATACTGTCAGTATAAACAAGCACATTCACTCCGATCAGTGAAGATCCATTCTCTGAATCAGTTACCTTACCGAAGATCCTGCCGGTACTCTGCGGATAAATCTGAAGAGACAGAAATGATAAAATGGAGATGATTAAAATTAAATATAGGGGCCCTGTTTTTTTCAATATCAGCATTCTTATTAAAGGCATGTTAAAATAAATCATTTCAGAGAGAGTTACAATATCAAGTAACAAGTAACAAGTAACAAGTGGAACAAGTAACAAGGAACAAGGAACAGGGAATAAGGATAAAGGAGATAGTGAGAAGGGGGAATTATAGAGTAAGGGGTGGACCGGCTGCGCTGGAGGAGCAGCGCAAAGTTCACGACTGCGTCGTGAATATGAAGTACACGAAATAAAGGAATGAGGCGTTATGTTGAGTGAGATAAATCCCACTTTACAGAGGCAGTATCTGTGTATGATTGAGCGAAACAGCGTTTCGCTTTACAGAAGATTGGCGAAACGGCGTTTCGCTTTACAGGAGGGACGAGACTGTGCTGGTCCAATAGACTTTTTTCTTGTAAGCCGTACCTCCTGCGAGTGCTGCATAGACAACAGGGGCAGGATCTTTGGAAAGAAGTTTCTTTGTGCTTCCCTCAAGCGAAAGTTCCAGGTTATAAATACCGTCAGGTTTCGGTTCGGGGATTTCTTTGAACAATGGGATCATCGTCCCTGATGCCTTCCCGAAATAAAGATGAACATACATCATAGCAGGAAATGTAAGATCCGGACTTTGAGGGCACTCTAAAGACAGATATAATATCTTATTTTCAATTTCAGCCGAAATCAGCCTTATAGGAAGTCCTTCAGGGGTAATTTTAATTTCTGTTGTCAGCAATCCATTATTTACAAGCTTTGCATTATTCCTGATGAGCCGATGATATGCACTTGTACCCTCTACCTTTGCCGATCGCCAGACTTCCTTAAGTTTCAGAACCGAGTTTACAGTTTTAGCCAGGTTAACTACAGCAGCAAAGTTTTTTCGGGCTGTTACCGCTTGCTGCGATTTACTAATCTTTTGATTTAGGGGGCGTGCATACGCTATTACTTTACCATAACGATTTCTGTAAATAAAATTCTCAATTCTCCCGCTGAGATCTCCTATTACTGATGATTTAACTTCTGCCATAATTTTTCTCTCCTTTTTAACCGAAATATACTACTTTTTGGATAGTATTTCAAGCGTATGTGGGACGTATGTAGGATGAATGTGGAACGTATGTGAGACGTATGTGGGAGGGATTTAGTGAATTATAGGATTGAGCGGATCGGACAGCGTATTGCAGTTACCGGAATGGAGTTATCCGGAGTTCGAATCTTGAGGGGAGGGGGAAGAGGATGGAGAATCAATAGACATACAATGGTCATTCGGTGGTTCCCGCAGAGGCGGTCCCGCTAAACAAATTGGACATAAATTAGCGGTCCCGCCAAGGTGGCGTGATTTCGCCCCTACATGATATTTTTTTATTGGGTCGAGACTCAAGATTTCGGTGCTAATCGCAACCTCAACATTCAATAGTCATTCAGGCTTCATTGATGGATTAACATTTCTGCCGGGGAATCGGAACGATACTGAAGTTTGTAGTGGTAGGTTGGGAAAGAGTTATTGAACACGGAGTAAGCTATTGACATTGTGAAATTTATTACTTAACCTTATGAAATTGATTTGCCCAGGGAGTTGAAATGAGCAGAATTCATTTAACTGGGGGCAGGGTTGTTACGGGTTTAATTTTTCTTGCTGCCTCATTATTCAAAGTTTCTTCATTCCTTTCATTCAGGGTTTACCTTCACAAAACTATTCAGTCAGTGACCTCAGTTAATATTCCTTATGATTCTATCCGAATATGGGCTCTTTCCATACTAATCATCACACTTGAATTAGTCCTTGGTACCTTACTTATTTTCAACCTAAAGAAGTTAACCACCATAATTTCTGGTCTCCTCGTAATAACTGCTTTTATTATTACCAATATATTTAGCTACATATCTACTTCTGATTCAACCTGTGCCTGTTTCGGCAATGCAGTTAAACTTCCCGCACTTGAAATGCTTGGGATTGATTTTTTTATGTTACTTATGCTATTAATAAATTTAAACCAGTATAATTCTTCGAAGGGACAATAGGATGGAATCCAAAAGTATAAACTGGTACCAGATGTTCATACATTTTATTTTGGTATGCTTCAGCATTATTATAATTCTACTGGTAATCAAAATAAATAAAATGCAGATTAAACCAGAATTTATAGATCAACTAAAAGAAGGAGAAACCTTCTTGCCTCTTGAAGTTCAATCACTTGACCAAAAAAATCATAGGCTAACTTTTTCAAATAAAGATAAGCCGACACTGTTATTTATATTTACTACTTCCTGCCCATATTGTTCACAGAATATTCCGAATTGGAAGAAAATATATGAAGAGAACAAAAATGATTATGATGTTATAGGAATAGGAGCTGATGAATTAGATAAAGTTAAAGACTATGTATATAAGAATGCACTACCTTATGAAATATTCGTACCGGCAAATATAGAATTTAGGAAAAGATATAAAATATCCGGAGTTCCGCAGACTATCATTATTGATACAACTTCTATTATCAAAAAATTCTGGTTGGGTAAACTTGAGAATATTAAGTAGAAATATGAAAACATCAAAACTCATATTCGCAATTTGATTAATAATAAAAAATATGGTGATAGGCTAATTACAATAAACAGGAGTTAATCATGAAAAAGAAAAGCATTAAAATCTTATTCAGTGCTCTAACTTTGATCGTACTATTCTCTGCAATAGTTACACTTACAGAGTCAGTTTATGCGACTACTGATTGTTCAGGTCATAATACAATAACATGTTATGATTATGCCTTTACTAATGGATGTTGCGTGGCGCGTCATGCGACTGTTCCCCTAAATTGGAGCCAAGTTTGGTGTGAATAATTAAAATAAATCTTTAACATTAACCTATCACCATTATTTTATTACAAAAGTTATGTATAAATATTTATTAATTATATCAATATTAATATATTTAAATGTTGAAGCATTGTGCCAGATTTCTTCATTCAACACACTGGATATTAACCAATTGAAAATCTACCTGCCTAATACCGGAATAATTGAAAACACAGATAATATATTTGCTGATGCTGTATTCTGGCCAGGAGGAGTGAATGCATACCAGCAGTTGTTTTGGAATATCAAATTTATGTGGGCTGGCTATACAGGGAATGAGCTTAGGGTTAATGGTTTAAGCGGGGTTTTGCAGCCGGGGAAAATAATGGACAACGGTCTTTCTGATGACCCCCGAAAAGAAAGATACCGGGTTTATAGGATTTTAAGAAACTGGGAGTCGACACCTTACGGCCCTGATAGGGATCAACTTGAAAAGGATTATAATGAATGGCCTGTTGAAGATGGCGCACCGTGGGTTGATAAAGATGGGGATGGGATTTTCACGAGAGGCGTTGATCAGCCTGATTTTACAGGTGATGAGGTGCTATTTTATGTTGCTAATGATCTTGATTCCACCAGAGCTTATGGGTATGCCTCAAAACCTATGGGACTCGAATTTCAAGTGACTTTATATGCATTCAATAGATCCGGAATACTGGGAGATGCTGCCTTTGAAAAGATAAAAATCATTAATAAAGGACGAGAGAATATCGAGGATATGTATTTCGGCATATCCGGAGATGCAGATCTTGGTGAAAATACTGATAACTATACAGGATACGACACCACTTCCAGGCTTGGATATTGTTTTAACAAGGACAATTACGACGAAATTTATGGAGAATCTCCTCCTGCGGCAGGATTGCTTGAATTACATGGAATAGTCATACCCGGCACAGCATCGGACAGTGCATTGATAAATGATCATTGGAAGAAAGGGTATAAGAATGAATCTTTATCCAGCTTTCTGGCGTTATATGCGAATGCTGCCGGTGACCTGAGATATCCACAATTGCCTTCTTATCAAATCTACAGTGTTCCATTCGATTCGCAATTTTATAATTGCATACGAGGAAAATTACTTGATGGCAATTTTATAATTAACCCGGTTACTATGCAGCCCACAAAATATATGGTTACAGGAGATCCGGTTTCAGGAGACGGTTGGTATATGGGCGAAGGCGGCTGGCCGGATAATGATACACTTCCACCACCTTTATATTCAGCAAACAGATTCTCATTAAATTATGGTCCCTTTACCCTTGCACCCTTTGATACGCAGGAAGTAGTTTACGGGATACTGGCAGCAAGAGGGACTGATAATCTTAACAGTGTAACAGAGCTTAAGCGCAGAGCAGCCATAATAAGGAAAGCATATTACCTGAACTTTCAGCTTACTCCCCCTCCGCCATCACCGCAGACATTCGGCTTTGAGCAGCAGGGTGAGGTTACTCTATGGTGGAAGCCTGCTGCAGAGAGTTATGATCAGGGTGATCCTTTTATATATGACCAGGGATATGAGGATACCACCTACACATTCGAAGGCTACAGGGTATGGCAGTACAGGGATACACTTGGCACTGACCCGAGACTGCTGGCTGTATTTGACAGGACAGACGGGATTACTGTAATTGAGGACTATACCATTGCCAACGGTGTTTCTGTTAAGCTGCCCATAATTATAGGCAATGATGAAGGACTAAGAAGACAGACCACAATCAGCACAGATGCTTACACTCACCAGAGGCTCAATAACGGCTCCCCTTATTACTTCGGTGTTACCGCCTACGGTTACTCTAAGAACAGTTCTCCGGCCTTCCTTGAGAACAAGCCTCAAATAGTTGAGGTAATACCCGGAAGAGATAAGATTGACTACTCCTCTCCCTACACAAGAGGAGATGAGGTATTTGCAGAACAGACCTCGGGTATGAGCAATGCAGATGTTATCTTCCGTGTGGTTGACCCGACAAGGATAACAGGGAACAGCTACAGAGTTGATTTTTCAGGACCATATGACTCACTGAAGTATATGCTTATCAACACCAGTCTGGGAGATACTCTCTTCAGGGGTGAGAATGACTACTCGGCAGATACCCTGCACAGGAGAGTATTTGACGGATTTATGGTAATTGTAAACAACAAGGGACATAAGCAGATCGACTCTATCCCTGCAAGCTTTCAGCCTTACGGCATTACCAGGATTTCAGAGACAAGGGGTCCCGGAGGAATACCTCTTGATAACCCTGTTGATGTCTACAACAGTACTGACCCTTCAGGCAGATGGAAGATCACCTCATCAGGAGGGATAATACAGAACCTGGATATATTCAACAGGATATACACAGATGATTATGAGATAAGGTTTACCTCAGGGGGATCAGAGTATTATCCTTTCGGCTACCCGACATCAAACAACCTCTTCGGCACTAACCTAAAAGCAGCAGACAGAGTGCCCTTTGAGATATGGAATGTAAGCAAGGGAAAAAGAATAAACATAAAAATACAGGATCTGCTCATCAAGGATAACAAATGGTCGAAGGATACTGCCGCAAACCAGTGGGAGAAGATATACGGTTACAGAACAGCAACAGACTACAATGAACCAATCCCCTCTCCTTCCGGGACTTCAGACCAGGAGAACTTCCCCTTCGGAAATCTTACCATTGAGGGAGAACTTCCTGAGGAAGGAACAGTAATAAGAATAGAGACATTCAAGCCGCTGGTTGAGGGAGACCAATACACAGCCTCCCCGCAGAAAGCCGACTTCAACAGCAAAAAATCAGCAAAAGATAAAATCGACAAGATCAGCGTATTCCCAAATCCTTACTTCGGCGGCAATGACCTCGAGAGGAGTTTAGGTGAAAGAATAATCAGGTTTACAGGACTGCCAAAAGAAGTAACCATAAGGATATACACCCTGGCAGGAGTGTTTGTAAGAAGAATAGACAAGAGTGATCTTTCGCAGTATGCCAACTGGGACTTAAAGAACGAGAACGGCAGTCTTGCTGCATCAGGAGTTTACATCGCTCATCTGGAGATGCCGGGAATAGGTACTAAAATACTTAAGATTGCAGTGGTAGTTGGGAAAGAGTTTTTGAACAGGGAGTAAATTACAGCGTTAGGTTTTTGTACTTGAAGATATGGCCAGGATATTAGAACTCTCACACAGGCTATAAATCTGGAAAAATGAATCTATAATTTTTGCTTCTAAGCAAAATAATCCGCTAACATTTTTGCTTTAAAGCAAAATTTTCCGTATAGTTTCTACTAAAAGAGAAGATTTTCAAAGATTTATGGAAAGAAATAGATATTTAACCGGCAATGTACTGGAAGATTTAGAAGAAAAGATGGTATTTGTCGGCGGAGCCAGGCAGGTTGGGAAGACAACACTCGCTTTGAAAATTATAACCCAGAAGCTTACCCGCTATACTTACTACAATTGGGATTTCCCACCTGACCGGAAAAAATTAATGAGTTTTGAGTTTCCGGGTGATGAAGCTCTATTAATATTCGACGAAATCCATAAATACAAGCGATGGAAAAGTCTTATAAAAGGCATTTACGATTCATATAAGTCAAAATACAAAGTCATTGTCACCGGCAGTGCACATCTTAATATTTATAAAAAGGGAGGAGATTCCCTTCAGGGCAGATATCATTATTACACCTTGCATCCATTTTCACTTGCAGAATTATTCAGCATCAAAAATAATTATACTCCTTTCTCTGAACTAAACTTTCACAATGAAAACCCTAAAGGATTTAACGATGGTTTTCATCAATTATTTAAATTCGGAGGATTTCCGGAAATTCTCTTCAAGCAAAGCGAACAGTCATTGAGAAGGTGGCACAATGAAAAACTTGAAAGATTATTCAGGGAAGACATCAGGGATATTGAAGCAATCAGGGATATAGGCAATATGAAATTACTGGGGGATCTCCTTCCTTCCAAAGTTGCCAGTCCTTTATCAATTAATGCTCTAAGAGAAGACCTCGAAGTAAGTCACCGCGCCGCAACCAAATGGCTGTATGTGCTTGAATTGTTTTATTATCATTTCAGGATTTACCCTTTCCATTCCAGAATCATAAGATCGATCAAAAAGGAACCCAAAATTTACCTGATTGATTGGTCCGAAGTTCAAAATGATAGTGCAAGGTTCGAGAATCTGATAGCCTCACATCTACTCAAATTTGTTCAGTATATTAATGAATATGAAGGGTATAAAACTACTTTGAATTATTTGCGGAACGTTGACAAAAAGGAAGTCGATTTTTTGGTTAGTTCAGATAGTAAGCCATGGTTTGCTGTTGAGGTCAAACTTAATGATACGCAGCCATCACCTAATATTTCTTACTTTAAGGAAAGGTTAAAAATTCCTTATCTCTACCAGGTTGTAATGAAGAAGGATACAGATTTTATCAAAGATGATATTAGAGTGATCTCTGCAGATAAATTTTTAACGGCATTGGTTTAACAATTATAGAACCCGGGGGATGATATTCTGCGGAAATGTTAGAATCACTTTTGCGAAAATATCGTTAAAAGTACTCCAACATAGGGGATTCAGAATGCTGATATCCGTTATATTTTGCAGCTGGATGAATGGGGGATGTTGTCCCGGTTGAGATGCCGGTAATTGATTCAAAAATATTTAAATTTGAAGTGGTGTTTGATCTACATCGTGATGCTCGTGTATTATTTTTTAGAATTTCATAAATGAAATTCCTACACGTTACTACAGAAGGATAAAAAGTGAGATTTTGTTACATACTCGTTGTCTCAACTATAATAGCAGCAACTTATGCATTTCCGGGGGGGATTGTCCCTGATAAAAATAAGCCTGAGAAGCTGAAAAAAGTCAGTACATATGTATCGGAATTTCTAACGATGAATCAGATGAAATGTCATATCTCCAATGGCTATCCCGGATTTGATTTTGGTCAATATGAAGGTGTTTACTGGCCGGGAGGAGTAAACGCGGGAAGAGGGATAGTTTTTGCTGATAACCTTTTATATTCCTGTATTGTTAATAATGAGGTGATAAGTACACCTATCTTCAGTCCTGAACTCTTTCCAGGCGGCATACAGGATACCGGAATTCCGGAAAACCCCGAAGATCCGAAGAACAGAATTTACATGCTTCTGAGGGGCTGGGAGACTATGGTCCCGGGTCCTGAAAGAGACCGCCTTGAAAGGGATTACAACGACTGGCCTGTTGACCAGGGAGCGCCATGGGAAGACAGGGACGGGGATGGAGTTTTTACCAGGGGTGTTGATGCACCTGAATATATGGGAGATAAAACAATCTGGTATGTGATGAATGATAAAGGAATCGATTCCTCTGCTTTCAGCAATGCCACTTCACTCGGATTGGAATTTCAGGTAACCATGTACGCATTCGACAGAACAGACGACCTGGGCGATGTTGTATTCAGGGATTTTAAGATCATAAATAAATCAAGCAGTACTTTTAATGATTTTTCACTTGGATATTTCGGAGACCTTGAGATCGGAACAGCATACGATGACAAAGCCGGCACGGATACAACTCTTCAACTGGTGTATGCCTATAACTCTTCCAACTTTGATCCAATATTCGGTACAGATCCTCCTGCTGCAGGAACGCTTCTATTACGGGGTCCTGTTGTTCCATCAAGTGCAGCAGACAGCGCTTTTATTAACGGCCGCTGGATAAAGGGATATAAAAACAGCGGTTTGCAAAGTACCTATTTTTCAATGAACGGACTGCAGCCAGATTCAACGTATAAATTCGCAGACCCATCGCCGGACAGCGCAATACACGTGTATGATATTTTACATGGCCTGATGCCTAACGGGCTGCATATTTTCGATCCCATAACAGGTGCCGACACAAAGTTCTGTCTGCCCGGTGATCCGGTTGGACAAACCGGATGGTACTACGATGAATCAGGATGGCCGGGACTTGATACAGTTGCAGCTCCTGACGCCGACGTAAGGATGTCAGCTTCATACGGTCATTTTAACCTTGCACCATATGATACGCAGGAAATTGTGCTGGCAATAATTGGTGCAAAGGGAACTTCCAATTTAAATAGTGTTACAGAACTAAAGCGCAAATCAAAAACTGTGAAGTTTTTATTCGAACATAACTTTCAAAACGTACCGCCAGTTTCAGCTCCTGAAGTTTTCGCCTATCCGCAGGACGGCAAAATTACTTTATGGTGGAAGAACAACAGTGAAAGTTATGAGGAAATCAATCCGGGTCTGACAGGATTAGGATACGCAGATACAGCCTACAGATTCCAGGGCTATATAGTAAGGCAATACAGAGACGAAAAGAAATCCGACCCAAGACTTGTAAAGGTGTTTGATATTAAGGATAGCCTGCTGACTATTAGCGATTATATAATTGTGAACGGGGAAAAAGTTAAGGTGCCGCTTATCGGAGGAACCAACGAAGGACTTCAGCAATTCATTGATATTACGAGTGATGTATTCACAGGTGAACCTGTCCGGAATGCGAATCCTTATTATTTCTCTGTAGACGCTTATGCAGTCAACCTGTTCAGTACCCCATCCTTTGTCGAATCGGACGGACCTGTCATAACTATAATGCCCGGACGGGATAAAATCGATTTTCAGTCGCCATACAAAGAAGGAAGTTCTTTGCAGGCTCAGCAAACAGATGGTTTACCTGCAGAGGCAGAGATTTTTTTCAGAATTATAGACCCGACAAAAATAACCGGGGATAATTACAGCGTTAGTTTTTACGGTTCTTTTGATTCCCTTCTATACAGGGTTGTAGATACCACAACAGGCGACACTATACTAAACAACATAATGGAAATGAATGACGATACTCTCCACAATAAAATATTCGATGGGATAATGCTTGTAATTAACGATACAGGGAGGAAATCAATTGAAACTCTGCCATACTCTTTGAAACCATACGGCGTAAAGGAAATAACAGAGACGAGGGGTCCGGGCGGAATCCCCCTTGATAACCCGATCGATGTATTTGATAATGATAACTCCACAGGTAAATGGCATATTACTTCTCCGGGAGATGCAATTCAGACACTTGACGTCTTCAATTTCATTTACACTTACGATTATGAATTAAGATTTACACACGAAGGCTCTGAGTACTATTCTTACGGAAACCCGATTTCAGATTTTTTATTCAATCCGAATCAAAAAGCAGCGAACAGAGTTCCTTTCGAATTATGGAATACTTCTACGGGAAAAAGGCTACATATTAAGATACGGGATATCGGGCTAAAAGATCATTTGTGGTCGAAGGATACAGTACGTAACCAATGGGAGCAGATTTTTGCTTACAATACGGGAACAGATTATACAGAACCCATCAGCGCTATATCGGATTCTTCAGACAGCTCAGATTACTATTTCGGCGGTCTCATAATTAAAGGTGATCTGCCGGCAGAAGGAACAGTAATAAAAGTAGAGGCTTTCAAACCGTTGGTTGACGGCGCCAAATTTGCCGCCTCTCCTCAGAAAGCAGACTTCAACAACACAGAAACTGCAAAAGACAAGATTGATAAGATAAGCGTATTTCCCAATCCTTATTTCGGAGGAAATGATCTCGAAAGAAACATTCGTGAAAGAGTCGTGAGGTTTACCGGCTTACCAAAGGAAGCGACCATCAGGCTGTATACTCTTGCAGGTGTGTTTGTGAAACGAATAGACAAGAGCCGCCTCTCGCAGTATGTTGATTGGGATTTAACTTCTGAATCAGGAGACATTGTAGCAAGCGGTGTTTACATTGCCTACCTGGAGATGCCGGGAATCGGAACGAAGATTTTAAAGATTGCGCTTATTGTAGGTAAAGAGTTTTTAAATAGAGAATAGATCGGCTAAGCCATGATCAAGAGTATGACCGGTTGGCTTTTTCTGGTTTAGATAATCTCAAACAATGTGGCTAAAGCCCGAATGTTTATGGATGATTTTAAATCCGTTGGCTAAAGCCCAACGGCAATGACCTGGCAACGACTTAAATGATGGCTTGTTATGCGGGAGAATGAAACGATGATTTTAAAGATTGCGCTTGTTGTAGGTAAAGAGTTTTTAAATAGACAATAGGGAGGAATTATGAAAGCTATATTTACAATAGTTACAGTAGTTATCTTAACAGCAAATATTTTCGGGCAGGACGGAAGTGCCGGGGCACAGGAGCTGCTGCTGCCTGTCGGTGCCAGGAGTCTTGCTATGAATGGGGCATATATTGCGGGTATAAGCGGGATAGAGGCGGTGGGCTACAATCCAGCAGGATTAAAGACTCCCTCGGAAAACATAAATGCTATGTTCTCATATATGAAATACATTGCTGATATCGGGATGACATATGCTTCAGTTTCTTCAAGCTTCGGCGACTGGGGTGCGTTTGCTTTGAGTCTTAAGTCGCTTGATATCGGTGACATTCCTGTAACTACAACGAGAGATCCCTACGGCACAGGAGATTTCTTTTCACCTACCCTGCTGGTTGCGGGCTTTACCTATTCAAGGAATTTTTCTGAGAATCTTTACGCTGGTTTTAACACAAATATTGTATATGAAAAAATAATTGAAACTTCCGCGAGCGGTGTTTCGTTTGATCTGGGGTTCCAGTACAGGAACCTGGGGGACGTAAACGGATTCAATCTCGGAGCGGTGATACGGAACCTTGGTCCGCAGATGAGTTATGACGGTAATGATCTCTTAAGAACTGCCGGGGATACCAGCGGATACGGGCAAAAGAAAATTTATAAGGTCGAGGCGGCCGGATTCGATCTGCCTATGCAGTTTGAGGCGGGGTTATCGTATGAAAGGAATTTTGAAGCGAAGTATAATTTTCTTGTGGCTGCTTCATATCTTAATTCATCATACCTCATTGATGAGCTAAAGTTTGCAGGTGAGTTCAATTTTGACGATTTGTTTTTTGTGCGGGGCGGATATTTTGTAACCGCTGAAAGTTCTAATGACGATAAGAATCTGTTCGGACCGACATTCGGTGTGGGTATAAAGTGGAATACTTTTTTCGATGTAAGTGTGGATTATGCATACAGGTATGCAAGGCTGTTTGATGCGAATCATTTGTTTACGGTGAAGATGAACTTTTAGGAATTGGCGGATTGAGCGGATTGGGCGAATTAGGCGGATTGATTAAGGAATTGGGGAATTTGCGGATTGGCGGATTGGCGGATTGATTAAGGGAATTGGCCAATTTGTCATTTCGAACCCCGACACATGTTGGTCTGATCTAGGTCGGGGTGAGAAATCTTAAACTTTAACATAAATACTGAAATAAAAATAATATTATGAAAAAATGATCACTTTTGAAGGTTAAGATCTCTCCCTCCGGTCGAGATGACACGATTACCATGCTGGATACAGGTTCCTTGTCATTTCGAACCCCGACAAATGTTGTTCTGATTTAAAGTCGGGGTGAGAAATCTTAAATTTATTATGAATGCTGAACAAAATAATCTCAAGAATAAAGAAAACATATGAAGGTCAAGATCTCTCCCTCCGGTCGAGATGACAGCATATACTACTACAGATGGTATTTCCTGCGGCGAGATGACAATCTAAGATACTGGATAAAGGTTATTGTCATTTCGAACCCCGACACTCGTTGTTCTAATTTAGGTCGGGGTGAGAAATCTTAAAACTCATTATTTTTAAATAATCATCAGGGTGGTCGGGGATGAATCATCACAACTACTACATTTACATAATTTCAAATTGGAACAATAAAGTAATTTATATTGGAGTAACTAATAATCTTGAAAGAAGAATATTCGAGCATAAAAGCAAATTGATTCCCGGGTTCAGCAGTAAATATAACCTAAATAAATTGGTTTACTATGAACAATATTCTGATATACGGGATGCAGTAATAAGAGAAAAGGAACTTAAAAAATGGAGGAGAGAAAAAAAGAATAAAATAATTGAGAGTATGAACCCGGAATGGGTGGATCTTTCTAAGGATCTGAAACCTGATGATACTTAAGATCTCTCCCTCCGGTCGAGATGACAAATACAAGCTTCCAGGTTAACAAACCTCTGTAAACATATAATGAGGATATGTCATTTCGAACCCCGACACATGTTGCTCTGATTTATGTCGGGGTGAGAAATCTTAAATTTATTATGAATGCTGAACAAAATAATCTCAAGAATAAAGAAAACATATGAAGGTCAAGATCTCTCCCTCCGGTCGAGATGACAAGCATAAGATAGTGGATTCACCTTATTGTCATTTCGAACCCCGACACTCGTTGTTCTGATTTAAGTCGGGGTGAGAAATCTTAAACTTATTATGAATGCTGAACAAAAATAATTCAATTTAAGATCTCTCCCTCCGGTCGAGATGACACGACTATCATACTAGGTACAGTTTATTGAGACTTCACCTATATCGAAGTTATACTTCCGTTCTCTGTCAGATACATTTTGCCTTTGTTGATTACTCCGATGGCTCGGCCGGTCATCAATCTTTTATCGAATGGGGAGTTATGGGATTTACTTTTGAATTTCCGGATATCTACTGTCCATACCGAATCAATATCCAGAATCGTCAGGTTTGCAGTTTCGCCTGCTTCAAATTTAGGAACCGGCAGGTTCAATATCTTCCTGGGATTGACTGCCATCTTTTCAATTATCTGTTCAAGAGTCAGGATTTTTTTAGCATACAATTCGGATAATGCAAGTCCTACCTGCGTTTCAAGTCCGAGTATTCCGTTCGGGGCGAATTCAAACTCGGCCTCTTTTTCCTCCGGTGAATGAGGCGCGTGATCGCTTGCAATACAGTCGATCGTCCCGTCTTTCAATCCTTTATGTACTGCATCCACATCCTGCTGAGTTCTTAAAGGTGGACTCATCTTCACATTGGTATCATAAGATCTTAACAGCATCGTCGGTCAATGTGAAATGATGCGGGGTAACCTCTGCAGTAACTTTAATCCCCTTTTTCTTTGCCTCTCTTACCAGTTCAACTGATTTCTTCGTGCTGATATGAGCGATATGAATTTTACCGCCTGTATATTCAGCCATCAGAAGATCACGACTGACGATAATATCTTCGGAGACAGACGGGACTGGCGGTAGTCCCAGCGTAGTTGAATTTATTCCTTCATTCATCGCTCCGCCTGTAAGGGATTCATCCTCACAATGTTCAATAACCGGGGCATTATACATACCTGAATATTCCAGTGATCTTCTAAGCATAGCAGAAGTCTTGATTGCAACCCCGTCATCGGAAAATCCGACAGCACCGGCTTCAACCAGCTCAGCCATCGGAGAAATTACTTCACCCTTTCTGCCAAGAGTTGCGGCACCTACGGGATACACATCCACGATATGATTTTGGGCTTTCTCCTTAATCATTGTTACAACTTCTGCAGAATCGATCGCAGGTTCAGTATTGGGCATACATGCGATACCCGTAAATCCACCGTTCGCTGCACTATTGCATCCTGTAACAACAGTCTCTTCATCCTCCCTGCCGGGTTCGCGCAGATGAACATGCATATCGAACAATCCGGGCACCACATACTTCCCGGTAAGATCATAAACTTTAGCATCACCTGTTTCTTTATCAGGTATCTTCCCTATTTTAGAAATTTTACCATCAGTTATAAGAAGATCCGTTCCCTTTTCATTTATACCATATTCAGGATTTAACAGGTTAATATTCTTTAATATTATTTTCATTTCTACCTCCTAACCTGGCAAGGCCAGGATATTGATCAGACTGTGATAATTAAAAATCACCCGCGGTGCCTGAGTAGTCCCGACCATTACCTTCATCCAGTCGGGACGTATCGAAGGCCCTCTTAATTTAAAGTACCGAGCAAGTATAACACGGCCATTCTAACGGCCACACCATTGGTTACCTGTTTCAAAATTATCTGGTGCATACCGTCAGCAACCTCAGATGAAATTTCTACCCCGCGGTTTATTGGTCCCGGATGAAGTATCAGCACATCCTTGCCGTTCTTTTCAAGACGTTCAGAAGTTATACCGAAATACTTTGCATACTCCCTGATTGATGGGAAATACTCACGTGCCTTTCTTTCAAGCTGGATTCTCAGAATATTCAGAACATCATTTTCCTGGATAGCTTCGTCGATATTATAAATTACTTTTACTCCAAGCTCTTCCATATACTTCGGGATCATAGTTGAAGGTCCGCATACAGAGACATCGGCGCCCATCGTCTTCAGTCCGTAAATATTAGAAAGTGCAACACGGCTGTGGGCAACATCGCCGACTATACAGACTTTCACACCCTCCAGTTTTCCGAGCTTCTCCCGGATAGAATACATATCAAGAAGCGCCTGGGTAGGATGTTCGTGAATACCGTCGCCGGCATTTATAATATTTGCATCGCATATCTTAGTAAGAAAAAGGGGCGTGCCGGCAGCCGAATGACGCATCACAACCATGTCGACTTTCATAGCCTCAATATTTTTCATAGTGTCTTTGAATGTTTCACCTTTACTCACGCTGCTTCCTGATACAGAAAAGTTTACCGTATCGGCTGATAGTCTTTTCTCGGCAAGCTCGAAAGAAATTCTTGTTCGTGTGGAATTCTCATAAAAAAGATTTACAACAGTCTTGCCCTGTAAGGTGGGGACTTTTTTAATCGGTCTTTCCAGCACTTCACGGAAAGTAGTTGCTGTATCAAGAATAAGCTGGATATCTTCCTTAGGAACTCCCTGTAGTCCGAGTAAATGTCTGCCTGATAAAGCCATTTTAATTTATCATCCTTCTTTTGTTTCGACGAGATAGATTGCATCCTCGCCGTCTATCTCCTGCATTTTTACTTTAATTTCTTCTGAGTTGGCCGTGGGTATATTTTTGCCGACATAGTCCGCGCGTATCGGCAGCTCCCTGTGGCCGCGGTCGACCAGTACAAAAAGCTGTATAGAAGACGTTCTGCCGTAATCCATCAGAGCATTAAGAGCCGACCTTACCGTGCGTCCTGTGTATAAAACATCATCCACCAGCACAACGATCTTTTCGTTAATATCGAAAGTGATATCAGAAACCGAAACCTGCGGCTGCTTCAATCGTGTCCGGAAATCATCCCGGTAGAGTGTAACATCGAGAACTCCGAGAGGCAGTTCGATATTTTCAATATTCTTAATTTTTTCAAAGATCCGCTTTGCAAGAAATTCGCCTCTTGTTTTCATTCCTATCAGGACAAGGTTCTTTGCACCCTTATTCCTTTCAAGGATTTCGTGAGCTATTCTTGTAATAATGCGGTTAAGACCATCCTGGTCGACTACTTTTGCTTTTATGTTCATATATAAAAAATCCTCCTTGGAATACTTCCTTGGAGGTCACCTTCATTAGCGTTTAATATTTTGGTATTTTTCATTCCTTCTCCACCTCTCCGGATAGATTTAAAGGTTTTTAATTAAGTGATCAAAACTTAAGAGAATTCATGAGAAAAGTAAAGTGGGAGAATGGATTTACCGCAAAGACGCCAAGACGCAAATGGTCTCAATAGTAATTGGTCATTGGTCATTTGTGCAATACCGGCCTTCAGGAAGAAGTAAGTCCTTGAGAAAGGCCAATATTTCGTTAAAAGGTGAAGGGGCTGACTGAAAAGCAAGGCAATGTCATTTCGAGGGAGTTTTCGACCGAGAAATCTTTTCGAATTCTAAGATTTCTTCCCTCGATCGGAATGATAGGGTTACTTTTTAGTCAATCCCTCATTCATTATTAGTAAGACATTGCTAACCGTTTCAACGTTTTATATTAAACCCAAGTGTTCGAAATGCCATATCTTTTTGTAAACTGTTAAAACAGTTATGATAGTTTCCGGCTTACTCTACTCCACCGGGATAAATCCGCGGTGTTAACCTTTATGCATACTTTAATCAGTCATAAGTCATTAGTACAATGGTCATTCGGAAGAAGTAAATCCTTAATAAGCTAAAGGTCAATTTCATTATTCGTTAAAAGGTTAACACCTCGATTCATCGAGGTGCAATATATAAATAGTAAGACATTACTTACCGTTTCAACGGTTTAGATTCGATGTCTTTTTAAACTGTTAAAACAGTTATGATAGTTTCCGGCTTACTTTACTTCACCGGGATAAATCCGCGGTGTTAACCTTTCCATATTTCTGTATGTCCCGTGTAGTATTTTCCCCTGGTTAAGCTAACCAGAATATATGTTGTATACATTGTCGGGGTGATAGGATTCGAATTTACCCCGCCATTTAGAGCCTGTGTGAAAATTAAATCAGGGGAGAGAAAATAGCGTAACTTTGTTGGAAAAGAATAACATTTTTACAATGCAGGTAAGCGGAACAGCGTTCCGCTTTACATTTTCACACAGCATCTTCAGGCGGGGCCTACGACCTTGGCGCTCGAAGCGCCACGCGCTAACCGGGGCTAATGTTATAAGGGTTTAGTTGCTTCTACGGATTCCAGGAAACGAGCAATTCCTCTATTCTTTATCTGAATTTCTTTTTTCATCGCTTCGGCTCTTGTAGGAAATTCTTCTGTCCAAATAACTTTCCACGGAATGCCATATCTGATTGATTTTGTGTGTCCGGAATTATGCTCTTGCAATCTTTTTTCGAGCTCCTCTGTATGTCCCGTGTAGTATTTTCCCCTGGTTAAGCTAACCAGAATATATGTCGTATACATTGTCGGGGTGATAGGATTCGAACCTACGACCTCTTCGTCCCGAACGAAGCGCGCTAACCGGGCTGCGCTACACCCCGAAATCTAACTGTTCTCTATAACCTTTATAGGGGTGGAGAGTTTGAACTCTCGACCTTGGCGCCCCGGCGCCACGCGCTAACCGGGCTGCGCTACACCCCGAAATCAAGACTATTAAAATAATTCGTTTATACCCAAATTCCAAAAACCTTCTTTTTCATCGTTGCGAATTGGGAAGGGTATCAAAGATGAAATTCGGATAATCAAAAGAATTTAATAAAAAACACTGCTTACGGAAGCAGTAAGTAACTACGTCGCAGAAATTTGAATTTTATGAAGATTAAATGAAAGTTATGTTGCCTGAGATGAACTTATGTCGCAGAAGTGGATTATTTCTTTATTTAAGCGCAGGATTTTTATGGTCCTGGTTGTATCAAAAATATAATATCCGGCTGAAGTGATGTTCTAAATTAAGACGAAATCCTGACTTTATATTTCAAAAATCAGATAAATAAAGCTTTTTGTGTCCTTTTTACGGAATATTCAATTTTGGCACGATTTATTGATACTTTACAGTAACCAGGTTTATCTTTTATAGATTTTTGTGCTTTATTTTAATAATTTTGCACAGGGACTTATTTGAACCCGAGGCGAAATAATGCTTCAAATAACCTATACTTACTCCTCTGCCCAGATCCAGAAGTACCTGATTTTTATACTATTTTTATGTACTATGCGAAAAATATTAACAACTGTATGTATTTAGATGTCCGGTAAAATATTAGTTATAGAAGACGATCCTCTGTTCAGGGAGTATCTCAAAGTAGCGTTACAAAAAATCAGTAAAGATATATCTTTTTTCTCTGAAGGCCGTTCTGCAGTTGATATCCTGCCGGTTAAAAATCCCGATCTTGTAATAACAGATTTAAGGCTGCCGGACATTACCGGTATCGAAATATTAGCAGCTGTAAAGGAATTTAATCCTGCTATCCAGGTCATCATTATGACGGCATATGCCGATATGAGCAATGTAATTCAGTCGATGCAGCTAAATGCCTATGACATCGTTAAGAAGCCGCTGGATATGGAAAAGTTCCTGATAATTGTAAAGAATGCACTCGAGAGCAGAAATCTTGAGAACGAAAAGTCCATCAACATTAATGAAGAAAAATACAATCCCAATAAAGAAAATATATTAATCGGAAATAGTCCGGCGATATACGACCTCTACAAAAAGATCGGGAAGGTATCTTCCAACAGGGTAAGTGTGTTAATCCAGGGGGAAAGCGGAACAGGGAAAGAACTTGCAGCAAGGATCATTCATAATTCCGGAATTACGAAGAATAAACCATTTATTCCTGTGAACTGTTCAGCATTAACTGAAACACTGCTGGAAAGTGAATTATTTGGTCACGTTAAAGGTTCGTTCACTGATGCAACCCGGAATAAAAAAGGAAAGTTTGAATTAGCTGAAGACGGGACAATATTTCTGGATGAGATTTCCGAGATATCTCCCGCATTACAGGTAAAACTGCTGAGGGTGATCCAGGAAAAAGAATTTGAGAAAGTCGGCGGAGAAGAAACCGTACCTATGAGAGCCAGGCTTATAGTTGCGACCAACAAAAATCTGGGCGATATGGTTCAGCGCGGAAAATTCAGAGAAGATCTTTATTACAGGCTGAAAGTATTTTCAATAAATATCCCTCCCCTGCGCGAGAGAAAGAGTGATCTCCCTGCTCTTGTTATTCATTTTTTAAGAAAAATCAATACCGAGCTTTGTAAGAATGTTACTATTATTCCATATGAAGTTATGGAACTACTGCAGGAATGCGACTGGACAGGGAATGTCAGGGAATTAGAGAATACACTTATGCAGGCAGTGATCCTTGCTAAAGGAACAATCCTGGAGAAGGAATTTATTTTAATGGGGGGAACGGATCACCATAACGGCAGCAGTAATTTACCTGCTGATGCTAAATGAGCCTGGCCGAGCTGGAGAAAAATCATATTAAAATTGTGCTTGACGAAGTAAACTGGGATAAAAAAGAAGCCTGCAAGATACTGGGGATCGCAAAAACAACGCTTTATAATAAACTTGAGATATACGGTATAAAGAAATAGCAGTTGTTTTCCTGCAGATCAGAACAGTGTGTAGAAAAGCGAAGTGAGAAAGTAAAGAATTGGGATCTCCGTAATAGACCAATTTTGACAAAATGGCAGAGAAGTAAAGCTTCATAGAAGAAGTACCTGAGAAGAACGAGAGGAGTACGAGAGGAGTACGAGTCAGATCAGAAAATCATAACCTTTGAAAACAGGCTGAAAATCAACAATAAGTAATTTAGTAAAAACGAGGGTTTGACAAAATTGTCAATACAAATTTTCACTCAGGTCAGGAGACCTGAGCTACGCCACTTCTTCTACTAACCGCATTATGGCATCCCCGTAACTCAGTTCCGGAATTCCAATGGTCCGTTAATCAATTCGCTATATCCGTTAATCCGGAAGGATTGAGCGAATTGCGAATTAACGAATTGAGCGGATTAATTAAAGAATTCAATTCCGAGATACT
>CAWETK010000006.1:0-316059 GCA_963811905.1 uncultured Ignavibacteria bacterium | reverse complement strand
AACCCGTCCCGTCGCAGGCGGGATCGCTTTAAAAGGTTCCCAACTCGAGTGATCACTGGCAAAAGCCGAAAGAGCAAAAACTCAGGTGGGGAGACTGGTAGTTTGAGCCTGTAGAAGACCTGAGCGACTTTAACACATATCAGCAAATTGGAAATACAATCATTCAAATTTCTTATCTGCGAAAATCCATTCGATCCGCTAAATCTGCGTTCTATTGAATTAGCAAGTAAGATTTCTCAGTCGTCCCGGATAGTCTTTAGCTAAATCACCGGGACTCCTCCGAAATGACAAATTCGATTGAACCGCGGATCATAACTTCCAGGAATTGTCATTTCGACATCCGACGTAAGGAGGATGGAGAAATCTTAAGCAGGCAAGCGTGTAAAGCTGGTTCGCTGAATCGCTTAAGCTGGTAAACCGGCAAGCAGGTCATTCAATCATTTAGAAACGTCCGTAACTTGCGTAAATTTTCTTCTGGTATTCTGTCATTATTAGTTATATTTACAATAATAAAATAAAGCAGCACAATTTGCCTAATTTATACCTCATTTCTGGTTGTAATGGAGCCGGAAAAACAACAGCATCTTTTACGATGCTTCCTGAAATATTGGATTGCAAAGAATTTGTTAATGCGGATAATATTGCGAGTGGAATTTCGCCATTTCAACCTCAAAATGTTTCATTTGAAGCAGGTCGTCTTATGCTGCAAAGGATTGAACAACTGATTGCTGCAAAATCTGATTTTGCAATTGAAACAACTCTCTCAAGCAGAAACTATATAGAAAAAGTTGAAAGATGGCGGCAGAACAGATATGAAATAATATTGATCTATTTTTGGTTAAACAGTCCTTCATTAGCAAAAGAAAGAATCAGTGATCGTGTTAAAAAGGGTGGGCATCATGTTCCTGATGATATAGTAATAAGAAGATACTACCGCGGCATTAAAAATTTATTTGATCATTTCATAAAAATTTCAGATTATTGGACTATAATTGATAATTCAAATGATGAACCTGAAATTGTAGCTGAAGGCATTGCTGATACAGAAATTGAAATTTTTGATCAATTCACATGGAAAAGAATAAAGGCAATTTATGCTGAGTGATAGACAAGAATTGCGGGAGAAAATTTATAGAGGTGTTAAATCCGCTGTTGACAAGCTCATAGCCGCAAGAGCTAAGGACGATGATTATCTTATCATATCAGAAAACGGAAAAATTGTAAAAGTCCCGGCTAAAACACTAATAAAGAGGGGGCAAGATAAAGGATAAAAGTAAGAAGTAACAAGGGCAGGTGTCAAGATAAAAGATAAAAGTAACAAGAAAGAAGTCAGGTGATTGACGGGGGTTACCGCAGAGGCGCGAAGGGAGGAGAGGGTAAGAAGATGAGAAGGTAAGAAGATAAGGAAGCGGCCGGCGTAGTGGACACATCTGGGATTCTTCATCGGATTATAGAAATCTTTAGCAGGCAAGCGTGTAAAGCTGGTTCGCTGAATCGCTTAAAGGGCTGACTACAAAGCAAGACAATGTCATTTCGAGTTTACCAACCGATAGGTTGGGGAGTCTTCGACCGAGAAATCTTTTCGAATTCTAAGATTCTCGATCGGAATGACAGGGTTACTTTTTAGTCGACACTTTTACAGGTCGCCTCAATAATCTCTTAATAAAAAATCCGGGAGGGATCCGTTGCGTGCCTGCCCCGACGCTAGACGACGACAATAGGCAGGGGTCGTCAATCAACCAATCAATTAATCATTCAATCATTCCCCGCAAAGCGGGGTTTCGTCCGGCAGCTGCCGGACTCAACATTCATTCACTCATTCGACCATTCATTCGTAATTCACTCAATCACTCAATCTTTCAATCTTCTTTCAATCTTCAATCTTATCTTTCACTTGCCCGCCAACCCGGCTGATAAAACAGAAAGGCGGGTCAATCATTCAATCTCATTCAATCATTCAATCACTTGTGGTTCATTCATTCATTCGTCATTCAACCATTCACCCATTCGTCCATTCAATATTTTATCCATTCAATCTGCGTTCAATCAAACCACATTCGAGCTATAGATTCCTTTGTCTGATTCGTACTTGAAAACTACGGCGCCGCGGAATTCTTTTTTATCTTTGGTCTGTTTCCATAACCATCCGCCGGTATTGGAGAGACTGATGGACGTGCCTGAAGGTGAATTCATTATGATCGGGTTATCCATTGTTATTGGTACGTGGGTGTGACCGAATATCATTTTGCCGGGTGCCGGGATCTGAATTTCGTGAAATTTTCTCAGCTGCTCTACTTCAGCGAGGCAGGCATTGTAGTACGTGAAAAATCTTTTCTGTACTTCGGGAAGCCGGAAGTATTCTTTGTTGTATCGTACTTTTGTTTCCGGTGTGATCATCGCCAGGATCCGCTTTGTAGCTTTACTGAAGGCAAAGCCGGTTGCCGCTTCGGGGAGGAACTGGTAACCTTTCCTGTTGACAAATACATGATCATCGAGGTAGCTGAAGAGGTTACTAAGGTAATGCCGGACGTTTTTGAGTCTGCTCTCTTTTATTTCATGCTGAACCCGGGAGAGTGTTTCAGACAGGATTCCTGCCTGGCCCACCCCTGAGCATGCCAGCTGATTGAAGGGAAAGTTCATTCCCACCATCTCCTTAATATCCATTTGAGTTCCCAGCTTAAGTTCGGTTCCGAAGATAATGGGAGCCCATCGGGACAACAGCGACCAGTAGCTATCGAGGTACTGACCGTGTGTAATCAGGATGGTGCCTTCATCTGATACCAGGTACAGGTTAGGGTAGGCGAATATAAAGTGTGAAGGCTCATCGGTGATATGATCTAAAAATAATCCTCCGTAGGTATATGCACTGCCCCTGGTTTTACCCACTCCGGGAAGAGTGAAGCCTGGGGCAGCGGTGTTTTTTCTGTCGTCCAGAATCGCTGGTACTGCCGTTCTGAACTTCCGCGGGATCTTCTCTTCCCTTGTCTGGAGAATGATATTGACCTCATTCTCAACTATGTTCCAGATATCGTAATCGTGATTTCCGGGAATATAAATGATCTGATCTGCGACGTCATCTTTCTGCAGCAAAGTGAAGAATACTTTAGCTGCCGCGTAAGCGTTCTCATAACCGGCTACGGAGAAATCGAGGATATCACCGGGCAGGATGAGGTAATCGTTCCCGGTTCCTGCAGCTTCACAGAAGCCGCGGTATTTCGGTCCCTCTTTATATTCTTCTCCGTTCCATTCAACAAGTGAGCACAAAAGATTTCCAAGGTGCAGGTCTGATGCAATTGCGAGCTTCATTATATCATCCCTAAGTTTTTCGTTTTTTACGGTAAGTTAAAAGAAATGAGGGAATGGTGTGCTGAGAGAGGTTACATTACCGGAGGGGGAGACGTGAGGGAGTGAGGGACGGAGGGACTAAGAGAAGGGGAGAATGAGAAGAAGGAGGTAGGAGATGAGAAGTAAGTGAAGATGAGAAGATAGGTAAATAGATAGAAGTAGGTAGAAGAAATTGAAGGGCAAGATAAAAGATAAAAGTAACAAGGAAGAAGTCAGGTGATTGACGGGGGTTACCGCAGAGGCGGAGAGGCGTAAAGGGGGGAAGTGGGAGACTAAGGGACTGAGGGACTAAGAGACTGAGAGATTGGGAGACTGAGGAGGGAGGGATGGGGGTTTGGTTGGGAGGTGAGAAGATAGAAGGTAAGAATATGAGAAGATAAGAAGATTAGAAGGTGAGAAGATTAGAAGATGAGGAGAGGGTGATCTTAAGCAGGCAAACGTGTAAAGCGAAACGCTGTTTCGCTTAGAAAAAAAATGAGTAAGAGTGATTAGCGATTCAGGCGAAGGCAGGATAAAAGATAAAAGTAACAAGTAACAAGGAAGAAGTAAGAATGGGGAATGACGGTGTTTGCCGCAGGGGCGCGGAGGGGGGAGAAGATGAGAAGGTAAGAAGATAAGAAGATAAGAAGATGAGAAGATGAGAAGATGAGAAGATGAGAAGATGAGAAGATGAGAAGATGAGAAGATAAGAAGGTGAGAGGGCAACCAGCGCAGCAGACTGACAAAGAAATTATGGATGTTTTGCCTATTTTTGCAGGACAGCCAGCAGAGTGAGACCTTCAGAAGAAGAGCTCGATAAATTGATTTCACTCCAAAAAACAGGTTAAAAGATCAAATTTCAATAATATTATTGTACCGAATTGTGATCCGGGCGGTATATAAGAAGTAGTTGCTCCACTAATGACCTCTATTGGAGTTCACCAAATTAAATAACTTATGAAGAATTATTCTGCTGAATATTTTTATAAAAGGGTTTATATTAATTCTTATAAAGAAAGAAAAAATGGAAGCCATTAAAATCAAAAGGAAAATAAGTTCTAAGAATCTTCATATCAAGGAATTAGAGGGTTTAATCGGTCAGGAGGCGGAAATTATAATTCTGCCACTCGGAACCGGACGAAAAACTTCAGTAGAAAATATTCTTAAATTGGCTGGTTCAATAAAAGGCGGCGAAAATCCTGATTCGTTCCAAAAACGAATTCGCCAGGAGTGGAACGATAGGTTATGAATGCATTACTTGATACAAATATAGTTATTTATTTTCTTAAGGGTGTAGAAAAAGTATTTGAAAGCATAAGTAAGGCTGACAATATTGCAATTTAGTTTATAACTGAAATTGAACTTCAATGCTATGATGTTACTCCTAATGAATTAAAAAAAATTAAATCCTTTCTAAAGGAAGTAGAAATATTTTACCCGAATAGAGCAACTGCGAAACTTACCATCAATATAAGGAACAAAACGGGTTTACGGTTACCAGATTCAATTATTTGTGCACAATCAAAACAACATAACTATACTTTATTTAGTAACGATCAGAAAATCCTTAAGAAATCGGAAGAATTTGAAGTTTTCAATCCACTCTAAGAATTTGCCTTAAACAGCGCGCCTTAAGATTGAGGAACCCTGTTACCGCGAAGGGGGTGAGAAAGTAGGAGGATGAGAAGATAAGAAGATGAGAAGATGAGAAGATAAGAAGGTGAGAAGGTGAGGGACAAGATAAAAGATAAAGGTAAGAAGGAAGAAGTCAGATTTCTCACCCCGGCTTCAAGCTGGAGCAAAGTGTGCCGGAGTTCGAAATGACATTTGGATTGAGCAATAATAAAATCAGGTAGGTAAAATTGAGGAATTAAATTGCCGTCTGCTTTAGCTGACGGGTAAAAGGAATTGGATGAGAGTGCAGGCTTTAGCCACATTCCAGAGGCAAGTAAGGATATTGTTTGCAACGGGCTGCATTGAAGCGGGCGCGTAGCTCAGTTCTCTGAACTGAGTTAAAAAGAATGATGGGGTTTTGTGCTGAAGGAATCCCGGGCAAGGGACCCGAGCTACTTTAACACAGATCAGCAAATCGGAAATACAATCATTCAAATTTCTTATCTGCGAAAATCCATTCGATCCGTTAAATCTGCGTTCTATTGAATTAGCAAGTAAGATTTCTCAGTCGTCCCGGATAGTCTTTAGCTAAATCACCGGGACTCCTTCGAAATGACAAATTCGATTGAACCGCGGATCATAACTTCCAGGAATTGTCATTTCGACATCCGACGTAAGGAGGATGGAGAAATCTTAAGCAGGCAAGCGTGTAAAGCTGGTTCGCTGATTCGCTTTCTACAAGTGACTTTGCAGGTGAATGCAAATTCAAATACGTTTTCACTGCGCGGTTCGTCAATCAACCAATCAATAAATCATTCAATCTCATTCAATCATTCAATCACTCGTGGTTCATTCATTCATTCGTCATTCAACCATTCAACCATTCGTTCATTCACTACCTTTCGATCTGCGTTCGATTAAATAAAACATTCTTCGCGCCTTAGTGTCTTAGTGGCAAAACAATCCTGCTTCTGATTTCTCAGAAATGACATTTGTAAAGTTGATGGATTGAATTGCCGTCTGCTTTAGCTGACGGGTAAAAGGAATTGGATGAGAGTGCAGGCTTTAGCCACATTCCAGAGGCAAGAGAGACAAGCGGGATTACGAAAGCGATTCAGGGCGTCCCGGATGACAAAATTCAATATTTTGGCGCTTAACTTCTTACCTTCTTAACCTCTTACCTTCTGCTTTTCCGGGGTTCGAAATGACATTGTAATTTCTTCTCGCCTTTGCGTCTTAGCGGTGATAAACTCTTAATGAAAAATCCGGTAAGCATCCGTTACGTTGTTCGTCAATCATTCAATCATTCAATCTCATTCAATCATTCAATCATTCAATCAAACATTCATTCGACTTTCAATCATTCAACTTGCCCGCCAACCCCGGCTGATAAAACAGAAAGGCGGGTCATTCATTCAATCACTTAAAATTGTTGGTTAATATTGCCTTATTTCAACAACATCAGCTTCTTTGATGATGAGAAACCATCGGCATCCATTCTGTATATGTATACTCCGCTTGCAAAGTTTCCGGCATTCCATTCTGCTGTGTATCTCCCCGGTCGCATATTCTGGTTTATAAGCGTGGTTACTTCTGCCCCCAGTACGTCGTAAATTTTCAGCACCACTTTCGTTTCTTTGGGAACATCATACCTGATCTTTGTAGCCGGGTTGAACGGATTAGGGTAGTTCTGCAGAAGCGCGAATTCTTTGGGGATATCTACCCTGATATCACTTGTTATCGAAGTGGGGGAAGGGAGCTCACTTTTGTACTTGATCAGATAGGAGTATGAACCGCCGGCCCATAATTCACCGCCTCTCCTTAACCCGAATACAGTAAATAAGTCGGTGTTCTGTTGTGTAAATTCAATATTCCAGTTCTGGCCGCCGTCAGTGGTTCTATAAATTCCGTAACCTGTTGTAATCCATCCGTTTGACTCATCGTTAAACACAATATCTCTATTGTAATAAGTGGAGGGATATGATTGGTTCCAGGTAATACCGCCGTCAGTGGTTTTGTATAAATAACTATAAGAAGTGACATAACCGATGGATGCGGACGGGAAGCTCATATGGTAGGCATTATCCCAGGAGACTATCGGGTAAACAGCCCAGTTCTGTCCGCCATCAGTGGTTTTAAATATACGGGACGAGTAATTTCCGTCTAAACAAAATCCTTCATCGCCGGAAAGGAATTCAATGTCGGTGAACAACCCGGATGACAGCTGATAAATATTGTTCCAGGTAGTCCCTAAATTTGCGCTTTTATAGATGCGCGATTCGTTATAGGCGTACATTGACGAAGAATCGGGCAGCGCGAGTCCCTTAAACTGAAGTGTTGAATTTATTGTTGTTGTTGACCATGTCTGACCCCCGTCGAATGATTTTAATACTACCGCCTGGTTGTAATTACCTCCGGCAGCAAATATAACATCGCGATTAAGCGATTTTATATCCAATAAATAATTGCCGGGCGTAAAATAAACAAGCTGCCAGCTGAAACCCCTGTTGGTTGTTTTATATATGTATCCATCATTGTAATTCATTGTTCCGCAGATAAATGCGGTTAATGAATCGATCGGCTCAATGCCGCTGATGTTTATTTGGTTCTCTATGCTCCTGGTATGATTCATCCACGTGTTTCCCTGGTCAGTTGATGTAATGATATTGGAAAATCCTATTGACAATGGATCATATCCATTCCCGTAAAGAAAGTTCTGGTTTAAATATTGAACGGAGTAAATGCCTGTCTGGAAGCCGGTGCTTATTTTGTTCCAGTTGATTCCTCCATCTGACGTCATTAAAACATTGCCTGAATCCGCGCCGATAATTCCGTAGTTGTTATCTAAAAAATCGATGGAATTAAACTGGCCGCTGGGGTCATTCATTTTGAATGTCCATGAATTACAGAAATCTGTTGATTTCAATATAAAACCGGAATTATTTACTAACATTGACGTACTATCGTTTACTAATTCGGGATAGAAAGATTCATTTAGAAACGGCCCGGTTTCAAAATTCCAGCTGCTGCCGCCGTTGCTTGTGCGTGCTATACAAAAGCCTGAAGTGTATACATAACTGTAACCGAATAAATACCCATTGTTTTCATTACTGAAACGCACGCGTAAAAAGTTGTAAAGTGATGAGTTTATTGATTTATCGAGCCAGTTCTGTCCGCCGTCAGTGGTTTTGAATAATTTATTCTGATCGCCCAGGCACCATCCGTATTGACTGTCGACAAAGTACATATCAACCGGATATATATTAAAAGATGAAACTGGATACTGTATCCAGGTAGACCCGCCGTCTGTGGTTCTTAAAAAAGTCTGCGTTCCGGAATTCGGGTCATATCCGAGCGTCCTGCCGTTTAATGAATCTGAAAATGAAATTTTGACCAGGTTGAGATACACTCCGGGATCAACAGGATCCCAGATTGTACCGCCGTCATTGGTGCGAAGAAAAGTTCCTCCATCACCGACTGCAAAGCCTTTCTGTTCATTCAGAAAACAGGTCTGGTTGATCAAGGATCCCGAAGGATATGGATTGATCCATTCCCAATTCTGAGTTTGACCGAATAAACAGAAATTTAATAAAACCAATGTAAGAACGAACTTTTTCATAAGGCCCTCCCTATTAATTTTACTGTTAATCTGCTCTGATTATTTCAATGTAAAAGTAATATCACTAAAAATTATTTCAGCAGGATCATCTTCTTTGTTTGCACAAAACTGCCTGCCTGTATTTTGTAGAAATAGACGCCGCTAGTCAATGATGAAGCGTTGAATTCAATCTCATAACTGCCCGCAGGTTTGTACTCATCTACAAGTTTTACTATTTCGTTTCCAAGAACGTCGTAAACCTTTAGTGTCTGCCAGCTGCCGACAGGTAATTGCCAGGTTATCTTTGTAGCAGGATTAAAAGGGTTCGGGTAGTTCTGGAAAAGTTTAAACTCAGTCGGCAGGGGATTTTCATTTTTATCATCCACGCCGACAATATAATGCTGATATAGGGCCTTCATTGTATCGGCGTTAGACTGCAGCTCTGCTAACCCTTCTCCCATTACCAGTCCAAAAGCAACGAATTGAGAATCCCCGGGTGCAAGGGAGAATGGCTGTGCAGTAAGGAGCATCCGGTAATCTGAAAGAATTGTTGGATCCGGCATTATACCAGCCGTCATAAACTGGTATCTTTCGTCGTCATTCGTTGGCTCAGAATTATAAGGTGTATATAAATAAGCAGTGGAAGGCGTTTCAGTCAGCAATCTTAATCCCAGATACCCGGTGGGATTATTCTGAGGATCGTACATGTAAATCATTCCTCTCTCAGGATCATATGCGCCAAGGTCGTCGAATGTGATTAACTGGGAGCAAATATCCGGATCCAGCCATGAGGATGTAAAGAGATTATTTAATGTGTTATACGTCCTGTTTTTAATTACGTACTCAAAAATTATAAAATCATCTTGACCCGGCATACTCCACTGATAACTTTTTTGATGAACTGACAATCCAATAGGTGAGGTTGGAGAATTCGCATCGTCATAAAATATACCGCAATCCTGATCCGAAATTTCCTGACATCCAGGTCATGACTGAACCAGGTGTATTAAACCAATCCTGTTTCATAATAATCCAGGTTCATCACACGTTTTTCCCCGGAAATATCCGCACCTATCCATAGCCCGCCAAGGAATAAATAGTCATACCCATGCCAGAATGCGCTGGTGCCGTAATTGGATCCCATTTCCGCTAACTGGGAATTGCTGTGTAATGATAAAATTAAGTCACCGGCATTATGTATGGGATTTATAGTGTACTGACTTCCAGGTAAACATTAACGGTGTTATTGGAGATATCCGATATTGAATTATATACCCAGATAACATCACTTATATTAAACGGACCAATAATTGTTCCCCAGATATTATCGTTCGCCTCAAAGTCATTATGCAGTCCGTCATCGTACAACTGGACAAATCCCTGGGAAGAATAGTTTACAAAAACTTCACCTTTTACATCCGATATTCCGGATTCATCATCTACATAAGCATTTATAATGAAGGATAATTCAGACGGAATTTGTTTAAAGGTAAAATCCAAAAGTGCAGGCGGAGGGTTATTATCTTCTGTTTTTCCTATCAATCCATACCAGATTTGAGTTGAATATGAATCATATGACCAGCGGGATGAAGAAAAGGAAACGAATGGTTTGCCGAAAAGTAAAGCAGTATTTACATCATAATCGTTTCCTGAATAATGCGTAAAGCGCTGCGGCTGTCCCCAAATAGTCCCGCCGTTGCTGCTTACAATGTATTCGACATCGTATTGATAAAAACCGGATAAAAGATTTGCCGGGTTTTCAATATAATAGAAAAGCCAGAGCGTGTTATCGGGCTGCATGACTATTTTTGGATCGAACTCATAATATGAAGAATTTATGACCGGCATTCCTGCTGACCAGGTTATTCCTCCATCCGCAGAATATTTTTCATATATAGTACTTTTACCGGTTGAATAATCAGTATAAAAAGCCATAAGAGCAGAGGATAAACCAGAAACAATTATTAAGTCCAATTTATCGGAGAGATCGGACAGAAAAATATTTTCACCACTCCACGTAATTCCATTGTTTGTACTTGTGATGTAATATAGATCTAAAGCGATCGAACCATACCTGGAATAGCAAAGCCAGAGTTTATTATCATTTGTATATGATAAATTCAAAGAATACAAGTATTCACCATTATTATTGAGAGTATTTATGAACCATGTATACAAATTATCTGAATAAGCCATCTTTAAGTTATAGCTAAAAGAATTGTAATCATAAGAAAACCAGGTCAATATTATACGTCCGGTATTTGTTTTTAATCCTGTGAGATGATCAAAGTAAAAATCTCCTGAATCGATTGTTACAGGATCACCCCAGGTTTTTCCGCTGTCTGCGCTGGATGCAAATCTTAACCCATCATAGGAATACATAAGCAAAGGCGATTAAAGAATCTGAAAGAGCCTATAGGAACTCCCTTGTATACATATTCACCTAATGGAAACTTTTCGGGCTGTTGAAGGTTTGATGAAGATTTCGTGTAGTTGTTTGGAATTTTGGGAAGGTGAGCATCCGGGTACTGCTGAATCTTTTGGACATTCATCAATGATTTTTTCTGCTTAAGATCGGGTCTATGCTCTTTTGATTTTGACTTATCAAAAATCTGTGCTGCAAGGTTTGCGGAAAGAAACAAAATGAAGCAAAAAGTAAATAAGGTTTTCATAATCAGCCCTCTTTTTTATAATGAGAGTTATCTCCGGGTGCCAATATAGCGCGGCCGGAGGGTGAAATTGTCATGAAATTGTAAAAAGACTATTTCCCGCCAATTGATATAAATTCGGTTGAGCTGAATTATGATAGATCTCGAAAATGGCTCGGGACGACATAACAGGGCAGTGATTACTGAGCTCGCAATTCGGTTTTTACAATTCTTTGACAACTGCGCCGCTCCCGCGCATTATATTTCCAGTGGTGAAGTTGAAAGGTGAGAAATGAAAAGATATATTTCCTCAATTCTGATACCATGCCTGCTGCTTTATTTGTGCGGCTGTTATTCGGGTACTACCATCCTGAAAGAAGATTATTCAGCTTATATCTCCGATACGGAAAGGGATTTACGAATTACACTTAAAGATGGAAGAACCATAATTTCAAAAAGTTATGAGCATTTAACTGTGAACGAGCCTTCAGACTTCTTATTTGGAAAAGCAAATATTACCGGTGAAGGAGAACTTGAATTGAATGCTGGTACAATTCTATTAAAATCCCGGATTGACTCAATGAAAATGAATTATGGCCTGGATACCGGTTTGGTCTGTTATTCAGGAGGGAAGCAGTATTACTTCATTAACGGAAACTATTTTAACATCACCAAAGCGACAAATTCAGGATTTTGGATCAGGGGTATGATTGCTGAATCGAACAGCATTTTTTATGGAAATGTTGAGTCTGATGAAATAAGCGGTTTAAGTGTTATAGAATTGAAAGTTGTGAATACAATCTTTATGGTCACGGCAATTACATTAGTCGGTCTGCTTATAGCACTTATTGTAAAGCTGACTACAAACCCGTTATTTCGAAATTTCCAGCTTAACTTAAGGTAGCAGCTGATGTTTTGTTTTTATACAACTCTGAGTCTAAAAATTCACATTAAAAAAAGGGCAGCTGAAGGTAAGATAAAAGATAAAAGTAACAAGGAAGAAGTTGGAAGGTAAGAAGATGAGAGAAGTAAGATGGGGTTATGGGAAATGACGATTTAAGTACTTATTGTCATTTCGACATCCGACGTAAGGAGGATGGAGAAATCTTAATTTATTAATTGATTTAAGATTTACATACTTCAGATTTCTCACCCCGGCCTCAAGCTGGAGCAAAGTGTGCCGGAGTTCGAAATGACATTGTAATCTCTTCGCGCCTCTGCGCCTTAGCGGCAATAAACCTTTAATGAAAAATCCAGTAAGCATCCGTTACGTTGTTCGTCAATCATTCAATCATTCAATCTCATTCAATCATTCAATCCTATCGCGGCATAGCCGGCAACCAAAAACAACCTTAGATAGGCGGAGTAACGTATAGCGGTGGCTGAGTGTCCCGCCCCTTGCTTGATATCATTGGGGGCGGGATGTATCGAAGCCACCGAAAATAAGTAAATTGTTCAATGATTTATAGAGCTTCTTAAAATATCTTGACCAAAAAAACAAAAATCTGACTGAGGATACCATTCAATCATTCAATCATTCAATCTCATTCAATCATTCAATCATTCGTGATTCAGCCATTCATTCATTCGTACCCCTGTCATTCTCTACCTATTCAATCCGTTCAATTTAATCTTGTTCGCCATTCATTCACGCATCCTTTTTTTAATGCTGATTTTTAATAAATTGCATCCGGAAGATTTTACATCTTCTTACATTTATTTTTAACCTTTAATCACAAGGATCTTTATGTACAAATCTCTAGTTCTTGTTCTGGCTCTGATATTTGGTACTGTACTTTATGCGCAGAATATCAGTGTAAATTCTAATCCTCCATCAGAGATTAAAGGACAAACGGTTATTCCTTTTGCCCCTAATTCGACGACAATAACTGAATCTAACGATCCGGTTACTATTCTGACTGGAAATTCAGTTTCATGCAACGGGGGTTCTCCTACTTATTATCATTCTGATAACAGCTATTACCGTGCTTTCAAAATGTCAGATTTCGGTATTACCGAGGACTTTACGGTTTCTTCTGTTCAGATCGGTATTGAGCAGGCGACTGGCAATACGGGCACACAGCCGGTTGACTGCATCCTGTATACTACTAATTCAACCTTCCCGACAGGTTTTCCGGGTTCTCTTACACAGATAGGGACTGTTACTGCAAGCGTTCCTGACCAGAACCTGACTCTTTATTCGTTCAATGTTACAGGTCTTGTTCCTGCAGGAACAAATCAGCTGGTTGTTGAGATTCATACTCCTGACGGCCAGACTGCAATGAATACTTTCTTTATTGGTTCCAACACCGGCGGTGAAACTGCTCCTTCCTACCTGAAGGCAGTTGACTGCAGTATAACTACTCCGGTTACTACCGGTTCTATAGGTTTTGGTACGATGAATATCGTAATGAGCGTTGTAGGCGACCAGGCTCTTCCTGTTGAACTTTCATCTTTTACTGCATACGATGTACGCGGCCAGGTAAATGTAGAGTGGTCAACTTCAACTGAAACAAATAACCGCGGTTTTGAGATTCAGAAATCAATTGATGGACAGAGTTTCATTACTGTCGGATTTGTTAAAGGTCATGGCACTACTACCGAAACTCATTCTTACAGCTTTGTTGATAAGAACGTAAGTAACGGAACAACTTCTTACAGACTGAAACAGCTGGACCTTAACGGAGTTTTTGTTTATTCAGATGTTGTTACTCTTAATGTTGATGCTCCTGCTCAATATCAGCTGAGCCAGAATTTCCCGAATCCTTTCAACCCTTCAACACAGATCAGTTTTGCTCTTCCTGTTGATGCGGGTGTAAAGATTACAGTATTCAATACACTGGGACAGGAAATGTCGAAGCTGGTTGATAATACTTTCACAGCAGGCAGTCACCAGATAAATTTTGATGCATCAAAGCTTTCAAGCGGTCTTTATTTCTACACGCTTGAAGCTAAGGGTGTTGACGGTTCGTCATATATGATGTCGAAAAAAATGATGTTGATGAAGTAAATAATTACAAATTAACAATTATTAATTGATAATTAGTAATTGAAAATTGATAGTTAGTGATTGTTGTAGACCCCGGCAGAACACGCCGGGGTTTTTTAATTTGAGATCATTCAGTCATTCAACCATTCGTTCATTCTTCATTACCCTTCAGTATAAATTCTATTAAATCTGTAAACGCAATACTTATGTCTCTGAGCGATTCAGGCGAACCTGTCCGGCTCAGCGGATCCTTTACAAATGCCCCGCCGATAATCTCTTAATGAAAAATCCGGTAACCATCCGCTGCGTAGTTCGCCAACTTGCCCGCCAACCCGGCTGATAAACCGTCGAGGCGGGTCATTCAATCATTCAATCTCATTCAATCATTCAATCACTCGTGGTTCAGCCATTCATTCATTTGTCATTCAACCATTCAACCATTCGTTCATTCACTATTTTATCCTTTCGATCTGCGTTCAGTTAAATCAGGTTCGTCATACAATCATCCAGCCATACATTTAGAAATATGAGAAGATAAGAAGTTAAGAAAGTGAGAAGGTAAGAAGATGGATGATGGAAGATGTAGGAAGGGACAAGGAAGAAGTAAGATGGGGTTATGGGAAATGACGATTTAAGTAATTATTGTCATTTCGACATCCGACGTAAGGAGGATGGAGAAATCTTAATTTATTAGTTGATTTAAGATTTACATACTTCAGATTTCTCACCCCGGCCTCAAGCTGGAGCAAAGTGTGCCGGAGTTCGAAATGACAATCTAATCTCTTCGCGCCTCTGCGCCTTAGCGGCATAAACCTTAATGAAAAATCCGGTAAGCATCCGCTGCGTAGTTCGCCAATCATTCAATCATTCAATCATTCAATCAAACATTCAATCTTTCGATCTTTCAATCATTCAACTTGCCCGCCAACCCGGCTGATAAACCGGCGAGGCAGGTCATTCAATCAATCAACCAATCATTCAATCATTTGTCATTCAACCATTCACCCATTCGTTCATTCGCTATTTTATCCGTTCAATCTGCGTTCAATTAAAGCAGCTTCGCCATACAATCATTCCTTGACATAAATCACTCAATCCGGGTGTATGGATTTTTATATTTTGCCGGGTTTAATACGCTTAATCAATTATTTTTATCATTCTCCGGATTTTAACCAGGCTGCCCGTTCAGGGCTGACCGCGCCAAGATGTTCATGAATACTATTACGGAAGCAGACTATAAAAACCTGTTCGACATAAATCCTTTTCCGATGATCATTTATGATGTCCGTTCTTTTCAGATCCTTGATGTCAATAATGCGGCGTCTGATCTTTACGGGTATACGCGTTCTGAATTGCTGTCATTTAAATTAGACCGTCTCTTTTATGAGGATTCTCTTAATGAGCTGAATACTATCGACAAGATCAACGGTACATCAAGGGTTTACCACAGGAAAAAAGACGGGACAAAAATTCCTCTTAACATCAAATCAACTGAACTTGTCTATGATAATAAGCCTGTGCGTCTTGAGACTATCATCTCATCATCTCCCCAGCCTGCAGAGGATTACCTCAGACTTCTTTTTTCTGCGATAGTTGAATCGTCCGATGATGCAATTATCAGCAAGGATCTTGACGGTAAAATTCTAAGCTGGAACAAGGGCGCTGAAAAGATGTATGGCTATAAGGCGGCAGAGGTGATCGGAAGGAATATAGATATTATTGCTCCTCCAGATAAGAAGGACGAGATACGCGATATAATGGAAACGCTCAGAAAAGGGGAGAAGTATGACCATTACACAACAAGGAGGCAGACGAAGGACGGCAGGACTCTATGGGTTTCGATAACTGTGTCACCGCTGAGGAACCTGGCGGGAAAAATAATAGGTGCTTCGGCAATCGCAAGGAATATTTCAAAGGCAAGGGAAAGTCTGGCGCGTCTGCAGGAGAATGAGATCATCTTCAAGCATCTGATAGAAAACCTGAGCGAGATTTTTTATGTAAGCGATCCGCGGAAGCCTGAGATCCTTTATATGAGCCAGGCTTATGAGAAAGTTTTCGGCGACGGTGTGCAGAAAATTTATGAGAACCCGACGGCCTATCTCGATTTAATAGTTAAGGAGGACGTGGGTAAGGCGCGCAAGGCATTGGCGAAGCAGCTGAAAGGATTAGCTACAGATTATACCTACAGGGTAAAAAGAGCGGACGGGTCTGCACGGTACCTGCGGGAAAGAGCTTTCCCGGTTAAGAACAGTCTGGATCAGGTTATCAGGATAATAGGTATTGCCGAGGATATTACCGATCGGTTTGAATCTGAGAAAGCACTGAGGAAAAGCGAATACCGGTACAGGAGCATTTTTGAAACAACAGCTGTTTCTATGTGGGAGTCGGATGATTCTGAAGTGGTGAGCATGCTGAGTGAGCTGAAGCGTAACGGGGTGGAAAATTTCAGGAAATATTTTGATGAACATCCCGAATTCGTGCAGGAGTGTTACAGGAAGCTGAAAGTGGTTGATGCCAATCCGCGGTCGGTGATGTTATTTAAGGCGCGAAGTGTAAGGCATCTGCTGGAGAATATGCCGCAGATATTAACGGGTGATTTTCAGTCGAAGTTTGCAGAGCTGCTGATTGTGCGGGCAAACGGCGGAACACATTTTGAAACTGAGTATGAACTTAAGACATTCAACGGGGATACCATCTACATTTATTCCATAACAAATTTTCCCGAAGAGGACTCGCCTTACAGGTATACCGTTGCAAGCCTGGTGGACATTACCGAGCGGAAACTAACGGAACGGGCACTCTCTGAAAGCGAGCAGCGGTTCAGGATAATGGCCGATACTGCCCCGGTACTTATATGGACTGCCGGCCTGGACAGAGGATTCTATTATTTCAACAAACCGTGGCTGGATTTTACAGGAAGAAAGATTGATGACGAGATTGGCGAGGGATGGCTGAAGAGGGTGCATCCAATCGATCTGCCCTCATTCAAAAAGGTTTATTATCTGGCATTCGAGAACAGGGAAGAATTCAAGACAGAGTTCAGACTTTACAGGCATGATGGTCAGGAGCGGTGGCTGCTTTGTCATGGAGTGCCGAGATTTTCGAAAGACAATGTGTTCCAGGGCTACATTGGTTCTTCTGTTGATATAACGGAAAGAAAGAGGAACGAGGTTGAACTTTCTAAAGCACTGGCGAGCGAAAAGAGGGCTTTAATGCTTGCTGAACGGATGCAGGATAAACTTAAGTATGCAGCAGAAGCCGGCATTATATTAAATTCTTCACTTAATTATACAGAGACACTGGAATCACTGGCGAAACTGCTGTCACCTGCGGTATGCGACTGGTTTGCAGTAGACCTATACGTGAAGGGAAAAATAGAAAGACTGATGATATATCACAGGGACCATTCACAATTAAAGCTTGCCGAAGATTTTATGAAAAAATATCCTGTAGATATGAGTGACGATACAGGTGCAGCAGGGGTAATAAAAACAGGCGAATCTCTATTAGTAAAAGATATCGATATGAATTTAGTAAGAGAGAATTTACCGGATGAGGAGACATACAGGCTTTTTACGAGCATCGGACTGAAGTCGGTTATGATAGTACCGCTCAAAGTAAGAGACAGGATACTGGGAGCAATTACATTATGCACGGCTGAATCGGGGAAGAGATACGATGAAGAAGATCTTAGGTTTGCTGAAAATATTGCGCATCGGGCTGCAACTGCAATCGACAATGCGAGTCTGTTCAGACAGATAGAAGAACTTAACAGTAATCTTGAGTACACTGTGCAGCAGCAGCAGAAAGAAATTAAGTTCAGGAAGAAAGTTGAGAAAGAGCTGAGGGAATCGGAAGAAAGGTTCAGGCTTATTACGGAGAATTCAAATGATTTCATATCGCTGCTTGATGAGAATAATATCTTCATATATGCTAATCCCGCTTTCACAAGAGTGCTGGGGTACAGTGAGGCGGAACTTGCAGGCAAGGTTAACTCGCAGGATCTTGTTCATCCTGAAGACCTGGAACTGCTTCAGCACTACAGCACCAATTCAATAACAGAGCTTAGATACAGGAGAAAAGACGGGGAATATGTATGGGTTGAAAGCAGCAGCCTGAAGGTTAACTACCATGGCAATACGATAACCGTAAGGATATCGCGCGACATAACTGAGAGGAAGAGGATAGAGATTGAGAGGGTAAAACTATACTCGCAGCTTGAAGCCCAGAGGATAAGGATTGACAACCTGATAGCGAATGTGCCTGGAGTAGTATGGGAAGCGTACGGCGATCCTGTTTCGCCGAACCAGAAGATAGATTTTATAAGCAGTTATGCAGAGAAGCTGCTGGGATATCCTGTTGAGCAGTGGCTTAACACTCCCAATTTCTGGTTCAGTATTGTTCATCCTGATGACAAAAAATCTGCAGGAGAAGAAGCAAAAAATAAATTTGATACCAAGAGGGCAGGGAAAAACAGGTACAGGTGGATTGCAAAAGACGGGTCGATTGTATGGGTTGAATCGCAGTCGACTTCCATATGCGATTCAGAAGGCAATGTAATCGGTATGCGCGGTGTAACAATGGATATTACCGAACAGATAAAGTTTGAGCAGGAGCTGAGCGCCTCGTTAAAGGAGAAAGAGATCCTGCTGAAGGAGATACACCACAGAGTAAAGAACAATATGCAGATAATATCGAGTCTTCTGAGTCTTCAGGCGAAGACCATACCGGACAAAGAGACGCAGGAGATATTCGATGAGAGCAGGAACAGGATAAGGTCTATGGCGCTGATACACGAGAAGCTGTATCAGTCGAAGGATTTCTTCAGGGTAGATTTCAAAGGGTACGTAGTTGATTTGCTGAACAACCTGATGATATCTTATGGTCCCAAGGGTAAGAATGTAAAAGCGGAAGTAAACATTAAGGATATTTCGTTTAACATAGACAGTGCGATAACGCTGGGACTGATAATAAACGAACTTGCATCTAATGCTTACAAGCACGCATTTAAAGAAAAGCAGGACGGGAAAATTACGGTATCTATTACCAAAGAAAACAGAAAATATATTTTTATTGTGAAGGACAACGGTACGGGTATACCGGAAAACCTGGATATAACGAAGAGCGAAACGCTGGGACTGCAGCTTGTGGATACACTGGTGGGGCAGCTGTATGGAAAGTTTGAGGTGAGGAATAATGAGGGGACGGAGGTGAGGATTGAGTTTGAGGAGGAAGGGGAGAGGGCGGGGGCAAGATAAAAGATAAAAGTACCAAGGAAGAAGTAGGGCGAATACCGTATCGTTAATTTCCCGGATTCTTCATTGGGTTGGGTTACCGCGGAGACGCAGAGGCGCGAAGGGGGAGGAGGAGACTGAGAGACTGAGAGAGGGGGAGAAGATGAGAAGGTGAGAAGATTAGAAGATGAGGAGAGGGTGATCTTAAGCAGGCAAGTGTGTAAAGCGAAACGCCGTTTCGCTTAGAAAAAAAATGAGTAAGAGTGATTAACGATTAAGGCGAGCCCGATTGCAGGATTACGAAAGCGATTCAGGCGAACTTGTCCGGCTCAGACGGATTGCTTTACAAATGTCCCTCCGATAATCTCTTAATGAAAAATCCGGAAAGCATACGTTGCGCTGCCTGCCTCGACGGTTTACCAGCCGTAACGAAGCGAAGGATGGTAGGCGGGTTCGTCAATCATTCAATCCTTCAATCATTCAATCAAACATTTTTCGTCCGGCAGCTGCCGGACTCAACAATCATTCAATCAAACATTCATTCGACTTTCAATTATCCCTTCAATCTGCGTTCAGTTAAAGCAGGTTCGCCATACAATCATCCAGCCATACCTCCATACAAAAATTGATTATGTATTTGAAACAAGAAAGAAGTCAGATTTCTCACCCCGGCTTGATGCTGGAACAAAGTTTGCCGGGGTTCGAAATGACAATGTAATCTCTTCGCGCCTTTGAGTCTTAGTGGCAAAAACCTCTCAATGAAAAATACGGTAACCATCCGCTGCGTAGTTCGCCAATCATTCAATCATTCAATCATTCAATCTCATTCAATCATTCAATCTCATTCAATCATTCAATCTCATTCAATCATTCTCTATTAATGAAAAAGTCAAGTAAAAATAGTTCACCAATGACAAATTGTACAATTTGTTTTATTACTTTTGGGCTCGCTTTCCAAACTACTGGTGCAGCTTGTTTTCTGCTTTCTGTTTTTAACAATTTTTACTTTAACCTAGAGGTTTATCCTCTTTTCTAATCGTCTATCTGAATCTTCTGTATTTACTGTATTTGAATTACGTTAAATTTTGTTGAATAACGGGGAGAGTTAACCGAATCAAGTGGCTTTCGAATGAAGCAGAATGATTGCTGAACTTCATCCCCGGAGAATAAAATTGTTCTTCTATATTTCTTCTTTATTAACAAACTCGTCCTAAGTAGTCTTTAATTGCCATTATATTATTAGCTTTATCTTAGTTTATTTTGTTTTCTCTCCAGTTGTATAGTTTATACTCTGTGCCGTGTTTCATCATTGCCAGGGTCGATGTTGCTATATATCTGCATACCTTATTCCTAGCCAGTTTTCCCGGCACCCCTTCCTTTAACAAGCTATCGTAATATTCACGGATATCATTTTTACCTCTTAAAGCTGCCATAACCGCTGTTTTATAAGCTTCCTTTAATACTCGTGAATATTGTGTGTTTCTTTTACCATAGTACTTCTGGCCGCTTTCCATTCTGTATTTTGTCAATCCGCAGTACGACCAATAACGATATTTTGTCTGAAACCTGGTTGCATCTATTACTATTGAAAATATCTTTACCGCATTTATTAAACCTATTCCTTTGATAGCTTTTAGATTCTTTATGGTTTTATTACTCTTCATTATTTCTCTGAAAAATTTTATGTATATCTTTTTTTCTTCTTTGTAGAGAGCTATTGCTTTGAGTTTCTCCTCAATTATAAAATCAATATACGGGTCATCCTTTATGTTTAACTTGTCTTTCTTATGGTTTTGTCCATATGACCTGTATATTGCAGAGAGTTGATTTTGTGTCCTTACTCCTGCTTTAACCAGGTCATTATATGCACTAAAGAATTTTCTGATTTTGTAGTTTTCATCTGTACTATGGTATACTTCTTTTATCATTCCTGCTCTTAATAACCTGCATAGATCTTTTGCATCCTTTGCATCATTCTTGGGACCCTCTTTCAGAAGAGCATTCCTGTATGTATTGCAGATAATTATTTTATCTACATAGTCTTTCAACTCTACATATAACCACTGGGCTCCTGTTGTCTCCTCTATAGTCAATATCTTTTTTCCCGATAAGTCTTTAATATAGTCCTTTATTACACTTAACTTTGCCGGCAGATTATTTTTGACTACAGGATTAGTACTATTACTTCTCATCCAGGCTATTGCCATTACTGTGCTGGACCAGTCTATTGCTATGTAATAATCGTAGAAGTTTGCATCTACATAATTCATAGGATTGTGGCTTGTTGATAGTTTTGTTATTTTCATAACAGGTCTCCTTTCTTTTTAGAAGTTCATTTTTTCTACCTAATTTATAGGTAGTAACTCATAAAGGAAAGCGAGACCTTTTATTAATTTACCGAATCATTCAATCATTCATTCATTCATCATTCAATCATTCAATCTCATTCAATCATTCAATCACTTGTGGTTCATTCATTCATTCGTCATTCATTCATTCAACCATTCGTTCATTCGTTATTTTATCCATTCAATCTGCCTCTTTCCCATACAATCAACTTATGTATTGATTTAATTACAAATATGCGTATATTTGTAAAAAATATTTTACATATATGAAAAAAAGATGGCTTTATAGTGAATTAGCAAGGTATATTGATCATAAGAATGCACTTATCATTACAGGAATGAGGCAGGTTGGGAAGACAACTCTTATAAAGCAATTGTTCGGCGAGGTTGACAGTCCCAAATTATGGTATGACTTTGAAAACCCGCTTGATATGCTTCCATTTGAGGATATCAATTTTGACGCAGTTTATGAACGGCTTAAGCATGAAGCAGGAGTAACAAAGGGAAAAAGGCTTTATGTATTCATAGATGAAATTCAGAATTTCCCTGATATTACCCGGATAATGAAATATCACATAGACAAATACAATGTCAAATATATCGTTACCGGATCATCTAATTATTATCTTAAAAATCTATTTCCCGAATCATTAAGCGGAAGAAAATTTCTATTCGTTCTGCGGCCTTTGAATTTCAGGGAATATTTATTCTTTACGGATAAATCGGGTGAAGTTTCTTCTAGGAAAAAGATCGATATCAATCCTCCTTATCCTTTAGCCGATTATAAAAAATATGATTCGGATTATGATCTATACCTGGAGTTCGGCGGCTTTCCGGAAGTGGTTCTTACAGGCGATAAGGATACGAAGATAATGATTCTGAAAAATATTTTTGCCTCTTTTTTTGAGAAGGATATTAAAATACTTTCCGATATTAAGGACATAAGAGAGATGCGGGATCTTATATTGCTTCTTGTCCCCAGGACAGGAAATATGATTGATATTACCAGGATATCAGGTGAGCTGGGAATAAACAGGGTGAAGGTCTACAATTACCTGGAGCTGCTGCAGGGCGTATTTTTTATTAAGCTTGTTCCGAAATTTTCCGGGAGTATTGACAGGAGCGTAGCCGGCGGCAAAAAGGTATATTTTGAGGATACGGGACTGCTTAATATTATCGGGAAGGTTAACGCGGGACAATTATTTGAGAACGCCGCAGCAAACCAGCTGGGGCATTACGGTGATTTGTCTTTTTTTAATAAGAGGGGAGAGAGCGAAATTGATTTTATTCTTAATAAGGAAATGGCTTTGAAGTGAAGTTGAAAGCTTCTGCAGGTGATCTTAATTTGCTGAGGAAACGGGCTGAAGAGCTTGGAATTAAAGATTATTATATGATCAGTAAGCATTATGTTGAGACGGAGAGAACAGTTTTCCCGATGTTTGTTTGAGGCAAGGTTGGTTTACCGCAGAGGCGCAGAGGCGCGAAGGGGGGAGGTGGGAGACGGAGGGGGAGACTAAGTGACCGGGAGATTGGGCGAGGGAGGGATGGGGGTTTGGTTGGAAGGTGAGAAGATTAGAAGGTAAGAGGGGGAGAAGATAAGAAGATGAGAAGGTAAGAAGATGAGAAGATAAGAAGGTGAGAAGGTGAGGGGCGGCCGGCGCAGTGGACACATCGGGGATTTTTCATTGGATTTGAGAAATTTTAAGCAGGCAAGCGTGTAAAGCGATCCGTCAGAGCCGGACCGTTTCGCTGAATCGCTTAAGGGGCTAACTAAAAAGCAAGACAATGTCATTTCGAGGGAGTCTTCGACCGAGAAATCTTTTCGAATTCTAAGATTCTCGATCGGAATGACAGGGTTACTTTTTAGTCGACCCTTTTACAGGTCGCCTCAATAATCTCTTAATGAAAAATCCGGGAACCATCCGCTGCGTAGTTCGCCAATCATTCAATCATTCAATCATTCAATCAAACATTCATTCGACTTTCAATCATTCAACTTGCCCGCCAACCCCGGCTGTTAAAACGGCGAGGCGGGTCATTCATTCAACCATTCAATCTCATTCAATCATTCAATCTCGTGATTCATTCAACCAATCATTCGTCATTCATTCATTCAACCATTCGTTCATTCTTTATTTTATCCGTTCAATCTGCGTTCCGTTAAAGCAGGTTCGCCATACAATCATCCAGCCATATCTCCATACAAAAATTGATTATGTATTCTTCTAACGGTAAAACTGTTAAAACAGTTATGACGGAAGGTCCTGAATTACTCACACCACCGGGATTAAATCCGCGGTGTTAACCTTTTTTTGCGTCTTAGTGTCCTAGCGGCAAACAATCCTGCTTCAGATTTCTCAGAAATGACATTTGTAAAGTTGATGGATTGAATTGCCGTCCTGCTTTAGCGGACGGGGAAAAGGAATTGGATCAGAGTGCAGGCTTTAGCAGCATTCCAGAGGCAAGAGAGACAAGCGGGATTACGAAAGCGATTCAGGGCGTCCCGGATGACAAAATTCAATATTTTGGCGCTTAACTTCTTACCTTCTTAACCTCTTACCTTCTGCTTTTCCGGGGTTCGAAATGACATTTGGATTGAGCAATAATAAAATCAGGTAGGTAAAATTGAGGAATTAAATTGCCGTCTGCTTTAGCTGACGGGTAAAAGGAATTGGATGAGAGTGCAGGCTTTAGCCACATTCCAGAGGCAAGAGAGACAAGCGGGATTACGAAAGCGATTCAGGGCGTCCCGGATGACAAAATTCAATATTTTGGCGCTTAACTTCTTACCTTCTTAACCTCTTACCTTCTGCTTTTCCGGGGTTCGAAATGACAATCTAATCTCTTCGCGCCCTTGCGTCTTAGTGGCAAAAACCTCTCAATGAAAAATACGGTAACCATCCGCTGCGTAGTTCGCCAATCATTCAATCATTCAATCAAACATTCATTCGACTTTCAATCATTCAACTTGCCCGCCAACCCGGCTGATAAAACGGCGAGGCGGGTCATTCATTCAATCATTCAATCTCATTCATTCATTCAATCACTCGTGATTCAGCCATTCATTCATTCGTCATTCAACCATTCAACCATTCGTTCATTCGTTATTTTATCCCTTCAATCTGCGTTCAATTCCCATTCAGCCATACAAAAATTCGTCAATTCCTTCCATTTTTACTTTGAATTCTAACTTGTATATTCAAATCTTTGCATGATAAACAAAAATAGATATGCGATATGGATAACGGGTATATACAAAAACTGATTGATATCAATCCTGATGCTGTTTTTATTGCGGAGCGAGGTTCCGGCAGGATAACGTACTTCAACAAAGTATTCAGCCGCAAACTGAATAACAGGACTGATATTAAGCAAAAAACCATCTTTGAGATAGCTGTCCCTTCCGAAAAAGAAGGTCTGCTTTCTCTTTTAAGCGGGAAGGTCTGCGAAGGAGTATTTCATTTCAGGCACAGGGACGGAAGCTTGACAAGGCACAGGTTATATTCCGGGGAACTGGACAATGAGTCGGTGCTTATTTCATTTAAGCACGATCTGAACTCATCTGAATTGAATTACCGCGCCGAGCTGATAGACAACCTGAATGACGCAGTGATTGCCACAAATCTGAACCTGGAAATAACATCGTGGAATAAGGCTGCCCGGAGAATATACGGGTTTAATGAAGAGGAAGCGCTGGGGAAAAATATTGGTGAACTGCTGCAGACTGAGATGACAGACGCGGAGCGGAGGAAGTATTTGTTCGATATGGAGACTAAGGGCTGGGTTCAGCAGGTTGTAACAAGGAGACATAAAAACAGCACTCCCGTTTTTACCGATTGCAAAACAATATGTATTCACGATGATGACGGGAAGATATCCGGTTATGTATCAGTAAACCGCGATGTAACAGCAAAGATGCTGACTCTTGAAAAATTAAAGAGAAGCGAGGAGCGATACCGGAAGTTATTCGATGAAAATCCTCTCCCTGTGCTGGTCTATAAAGAAGACGACTATTCAATTCTAAGGGCAAACAACGCAGCGATAAATAAATATGAATACAGCGCAGAAGAATTTATTAAGCTGAAGGTCCCCGACCTTATGACGCCGGAATCGATGGATATATTAAACTCCATATCTGCTGGAGATAACAGGGAAAGGCGGGAAGGCAAGTTCTACAGTATAAATAAGTCGGGTAAGCGAATATATATTGAATATACATCGACACGCATCAGGTACAAAGAATTCAATGCGAGACTTGTTGTTATAAACGATATAACAGAAAAGCAGAAAACAGAGGAAAAGCTGTACGATTATTCATCCAAGCTCGAAATGATAGTTGAGAATCTGCCGATGGTACTGCTGGAGCTTGACAATAAAGGAAATTTCATACTTCAGAAAGGAAAGGCTCTCTCTTCGGCAGGATTCAAAGAGGGGCAGCTGGTTGGTCAGTCGGCTGCAGGAATTCTGGGTGAAATTGAGGTTACACAGTATAACGGGGAAGTAATACCTGTAAATGAAGTCATACCCAGGGTAATGAAAGGCGGGATAGTTGCAGGCCACACTAACATATCGGGACGTTATTTTGATAATTACTTCGTTCCTGTAATGAACGACAATGAAAAAGTAACTGGTCTGCTTGGAGTCTGCCTTGATATAACAGAAAGAGTAGATTTTGAGAAGTCATATCGTGCCACAGAGGAGAGATTCAGGCTGATTGCTGAAAATACAAGTGAACTGATATCGATGGTATCGAACAACCAATATATGTATGTGAGTCCAGCTTATGAAAAAGTACTTGGTTATTCAATAGATGAAATCAGGGAAATGGGACCTTTATCACTGGTACATCCTGAAGACAGACCTTCCCTGAAGCAATGGCAGGAGGCAGGGCTGCTTCAGTTCAGGGTAAGGAATAAGAACGGGGATTGGGTCTGGGTGGAAGGCGAGAGTTTTAAAATACCTGGAGACCCGGAGATAGTTGTTGGTATTGCAAGGGATGTAACCAAACGAAAATTTGTAGAGGAAGGCCTAAAAGACAGCGAAGAGAGGTACCGCCTGCTGTTCGAGCGAAATCCCTCGCCGATGTTGGTTTACGATGAAGAAACTTACATGTTCCTTGCAGCGAATGAGTCAGCTGTAAATCATTACGGTTATTCGAAAGATGAATTTCTACGTATGACAATAAGGGATATAAGACCCGAAGAAGATATACCCGCATTAAATCATATACTAGAGACGCAGCTCCCCGGGATGAATAAATTCGGAGTATGGCGGCACAGGAAGAAAGACGGTGAGCTAATAGATGTTGAGATAACCACACATAAAATATCCTTTAACGGCAAGCCGTCGAGGATAGTGCTGGCAAATGACGTTACAGACAAAGTAAGAGCAGAGAGAAGCCTGAGGCAAAGTGAGGAAAAGTACAGGGAGATAGTTGAAAATGCGAATGAAGGAATACTTCTGGTTAACTCCGATGCTGATGTGACTTTTATTAATAATAAACTGGCACAGATAATCGGCCTGGCTAAAGAAGAAGTTGAAGGGAAGACTGTACTAAATTTTATTTTTGAAGAGGACCAGAAAACCGCTGATCATTATATAAGAAAGAATAGAGAGGGGATAAAGGAAACCTTTGAATTCAGGTTTAAGCATAAAGACGGCACCGAACGATGGGTGATGGCAAATGCAGTGCCGGTGTTTGATGAGGACAACAAATACTCGGGAGGGCTTGCGCTTATTACCGATATAACACACCAGAGAAAAGCTGAAGCCGTATATCAGCGAACCAACGAGATGCTGCGAGCATTAATAGACTATTCGCCCTTGAGCATAATAATACTTGACAAGGAAGGAAAGATGGAATTATGGAACCCTGCGAGCGAAAAGTTATTCGGGTGGAGCAGTTCTGAAGTGCTTGGCAAAGAACTCCCTACAGTACCGAATGAAAAGAAAAATGAACATATTACACTGAGAAACATGGTAATGAGCGGTGAAACTATTACCGGTAAAGAGATTGTAAGAAAGCGGAAGAACGGCAAAAAAATTAATATCAGTCTATCAGCGTCGCCTCTTTTTGATTCAGACCATAAACCCATAGGTATTTCATCATTTCATGTAGATGTAACTGAAAAGATAAAAGCCGAAAAGGAAAGAGAAAAGTTATTCAAGCAGATAACTTCCGCAAGGAACAGATTGAAGATTCTTTCCTCTAAGCTAATAAGGGTACAGGAAACCGAGAAAAAAAATATTTCGAGGGAACTGCATGACGAGATAGGGCAGCTGCTTACGGCGGTAAAAATTGATCTGCAGAGAATAAATACGGATTCCGATTCTGAGGACATCAAAAATATCGCAGGCGACTGCACAAAACTTGTTGAAAAGACAATTTCTGTTGTAAGGAATCTTTCGCTTGAACTAAGGCCGTCGATTTTAGACGACCTTGGTCTGGCTGCATCGATAAGGTGGTATGCTGATAAATTTAATCAAAGGACATCAATAGAGGTGAATGCAGAAATAGAGAAAATAGAGGCTATTTTATCTCCTGACTGCGCCATCACACTTTTCAGGATATGCCAGGAAGCACTGACGAATATTGCTAAACACGCAGAAGCTGATTATGTTAAGGTAACTCTTTTTCAAAACAAAAGTATTGTCAACCTGTCTATTGTAGGATAACGGTAATGGATTTGATGTACGGAGAGCACTGAAGCAGGCGGCGAAAGGTAAAAGTCTGGGTTTGCTGAGCATGCAGGAAAGAGTTGAATTGATAGGCGGTAAATTCAGCATTAAATCTTTAAAAGGATCAGGCACTTCCATAAAAGTGTCCTGCCAGGTGCAGAAAAATGAAACCAATAAAGGTCATCTTAGCAGATGACCATAAACTTGTAAGGGCGGGGATAAAATCTCTCCTGGAGGATTCCGACGGAGTTAATGTCATTGGTGAAGCATCCAACGGGCGTGAGGCCATTGAGCTCACAGGAAAGCTTAAGCCCGATATGGTCTTCCTTGATATTGCTATGCCGGAATTAAACGGACTTGAAGCAGCCGCAAGAATAAAAAAAGATTATCCCGATGTTGAGATCATTATCCTTTCAATGTATTTAGATGAGGAATATGTTGTACAGGCATTGAATGCAGGTGCATCAGGATACCTGCTGAAGGATTCGGCGCCGAATGAGTTAAAGATAGCGCTGAATACAGTAGTCCAGGGAAAGGTTTATATTAGTCCTGCCATCCCCCGCGAAATGATTGACGGGTATACCGAGAGACTTAAGAGAGCGGCCACACCTGAAGAAGCTGCAGCAGAGAAAGAAAAACTTACTTCACGTCAAAAGGAAGTACTGCAGCTGATAGCCGAAGGGAACTCGACGAAGGAGATAGCGGCTAAGCTGTTCCTCAGCATCAAGACAGTAGAAACTCACCGCGCGCATATAATGCAAAAGTTAGGGATAAATGATATACCGGGGCTGGTGAAGTATGCGATTAAAAAAGGGATGATAAGGTAGGAGGGAGGGAAATCGATAGTTCCGGCAGAGCCGTCCCGCGGGTACAAATTTAAGCTTCACTTGCGGGATTTCGAGGTCTCAAGATTTCGTCCGGCAGCTGCCGGACTCAACAATCATCCAATCACTCAATCATCCAACTATAGCATCCGGGTAGTCGTAAACTTATCAGCGGAAATCTATTTAATCCTTATTATCTGCGTTCTATCAGGTAACCATCAAAATACGGATTTGTATTATAGTTGATCCTCTACGAGGATCGGGCAATTCACTGGGCGATACGCTTGACTACAATAATTGAACATCTACGATGTTCGGCATTGTAACTATAGGGTTCGTGTAGTCGAAACCTCGTAGAGGTTAAACTATTGTAGATAATAGTCATTCCCAGGCATCCGCCCAACCTCGTAGAGGTTGAACTATTAAAACGTAACTGCCTTATAACAACCTGGTATAGAAAATCACTCAAAAAAATCGAACAAATATCTTTTATCAAACTGTATCCCGAATTTCTCGAGCAGTTCTGTATACTCCTCCCGGAAAGTCCGTCTCCTATGATGATTTTCCTGATTCTCTATATATTTATAAACTTTATCCAACTGGGATCTGCTGTATGTAAAAGCACCATAGCCATCCTGCCAGTGGAATATTCCCCTGAACCAATTATTATCATTTATAAAAACAGATGAATCTTTTTTAATGCAGCCAACAAGATCGGATATTTTATCATTTGGATTCAGGCCTAGCAGGATATGTACGTGATCCAGAGGGCCGTTTACAATTATTGATTTATGTTTTCGATTGGTAATTATCCCGCTGATATATCTGAATATGTCTTCCCTGAATTCCTTTCTTAACAAACGTTCCCGGTAATTAACTGCAAAAATTAATTGAACATACATTTGTGTAAAAACACCCGCCTTCATAATTCCTCCCTGTTGTAAATATCAGGACAGAAAATTATATAGACGATCATATAACTCCAAATTAATGTAGATTATTCCCCGGGTTTTGTATCTTTTTTGTTGTGAATCATAGATAATTATAGTTGATCCTCTACGAGGATCGGGCAATTCACTGGGCGATACGCTTGACTACAATAATTGAACATCTACGATGTTCGGCATTGTAACTATAGGGTTCGTGCAGTCGTAAACTTATCAGCGGAAATCTATTTAATCTGTTTAATCTGTGTTCCATTCAAGCAGGTTCACTCATCTTTTTTCTTGATAAAAATCAGGGTTTCCCTGATTGTCTGGTAATTGTGAGAGGTATAAGTTAGGACTGTAGTTAATCATCGCTTAGACATCGGGAGTTAAGATTGCGCGTCATACTGGTTGATGATAATGAAAATTTCCTGGATACACTTATCAGGTATGTAACAACACTTCCCAATGTTGAGATTGCCGGAAAAGCCGGCACAGGTGAAGAAGCAATGAAATTATGCCGTAACCTTAGACCTGATCTTGTACTGATGGACATTAAAATGCCGGGCATAAATGGGTTTGAAACTGCCCGGATGATAAAATTACTTGATAATCCTCCAAGGATTCTGCTCTTATCTTTCAATGACAATCCCGAATACCTCGTTGAATCGATAAATTCAGGGGCAGATGGTTATTTAGCTAAATCTGAAATAAATTCGGGGCTGCTCCGGCAGATATCCTCTATATTCTCTATACGCTCCGGGGCTGCCTCTTAAATTGAAGTATTAAACGTCCCCGTGTTCTTTAATATTGCGGATCATCGAAAAAAAAGTGCCCTCTTCTTTTAGAAGATCCTGATCTTTCCGGACAAAGAACCGGTGACGTTTTATATTCAAACTGCTATTCAATCTATATCCTGACTCAATTTAATAAATCTTCCGTAAAAGGAAAGTTCAGTTAATTTCTTGCGTATATTAGTTTGAAGCCTTTATACAAGCTCGAAGAGAAACACAGCGCTCTTTTGATAACGCTGATCCTGATGATACTGCTTTCTATGACTGCGGCCGGGTATTTATACTTCCAGGGTCAGAAAGAGGAAGTTAAGAAGTACATGCGGCAGGAACTGATGACAATAGCCGCATTAAAGCAGGCACAGATATCCCAATGGCTGAAAGAAAGAAAAGCGGATTGTGAAGTAATTAAAAACAACCCGCAGACCGCCTTCCGTTTCTATAACTTTTTACAGAAGAAAAACACTTCCGCCGGATCGGAATTAAAATTATGGATGAAATCCCGTCTGAACAGCTACAATTACGAGAACATATTCTTCTTTGACCACCATAAAAAATTAGTTTTACGGGAAGGCGCGACAGAAGAAACAAATTTCACTGACAAATTTTATTCTTTCCTGGAGCAAGCCGATAAGAGCGGGGAAATTGTGTTTTCCGATCTATACGAGACGGGTGAAAATGGTGATTACGACCTCGATTATTTTATTCCGCTCTCACTAAGCAGGGATAATGAAATGAGAGCGGGTTTTATTGTGTTAAGAACAGATCCCAAAAACTTCCTGTATACCGTAATTACCGTTGACAAATTTAACCAATCCAGCCTTGAAAATATACTTTATGAAATCAATGATGCCCGGGTAAACATATTAAGTCCCCTGCCTGATTTTAAGAGGTCGATTAGTAATGGTCAATCGACCGCGCTCATAGCGACAGACAGGGATACAGTAATAGAGGGATTTGACTATGATAACAATGCAGTGATTGCTGCTTCAGTGAAGATACAGGGAAGTCCCTGGTACCTGGTTTCACAGATCGATCAGAATGAAATTTACTCGGTACTGGATCAGCAGGAGATGATGGTTTTAATTATCTCGGGACTGGTGGTAATTGCAGCATTTATCGGCATCGGTTTCATATGGCGCGACAGGCAGGCGAAATTTTACAAACAGCTGTATGAGCAGCACACAGAAACAAAAACCCTTGAACTCCGGCTTGATTACCTGGTAAAATATGCAAATGATATTATAATGGTTACGAATTCTGAGGGACAGATCATTGAAGTTAACGATGCGGCCGGCAGGTTCTATCAGTATACGCGGGATGAACTATATTTAATGAAATACAATACACTCAGAGCGCCGGGTTACAAGATTGCATCAATCAGTAATTATTTTGAGGAGATCGAAAAGCGGAACGGGAAGGTATACGAATCGCTGCATGCAAGGAAGGACGGTACCGTAGTACCTGTGGAAGTCAGCGCAAGAGTTATTGAAAAGAACGGCAGAGTATTCCTTCAGCAGATTATAAGAGATATAACCGACAGGAAAGAAGCCGAGCTGGGAATGAAAAGGCTTAACAGACTGTATGAAATTACCGGCGCCATAAATAAAGTAATAACACGGAATCATGTGCTGGACGAAATGCTTGATGAGATATGCAGGGTTACAGCAGAAGCAGGCAAATTCAGGCTATGCTGGATAGGAAGGGTGAGCGGGGATGAAATAATTCCTGCAGCGTGGGCCGGAACGGAGGAAGGTTATCTATCAAACCCCGGGTTTACCGCTGGCAATAATCCTACCGGGAACGGGCCGGCAGGTAAATCGGTAAGATCGAGAAAGGTTGAATACTCAAACGATATTGCTCAGGATCCACAGATGGGTCCCTGGGTTTCTGAAGCTTTAAAAAGAAACCTTAATTCAGTTGCCTCAGTTCCCCTGATAACCGACAATGAGGTATCAGGGGTTTTTGTGGTGTATAGTTCGGAGAAGATTTACTTTAATACAAGCGAGTTGAAGCTGCTGGAGGGAGCGGGACAGGACATAGCGTTTGCAATCCGGAGAATTAAAGACGAAGAAGAAAAAGAAAGAATAAATAATGAATTGAAGAAAAATGAAGCTGAAATCAAGAACCTGAACGAAAACCTTGAAAGAAGAATAAGGGCAAGGACAGCACAACTGGAAGCTGCGAACAGGGAGCTTGAAACTTTTTCATATTCTGTGAGTCATGATCTGAGAGCACCTCTCAGAACCATTGAGGGTTTCAGTGAGGCTTTGATACAGGACTACGGTAATTCTCTTGACGAGACCGGTCTATCTTATCTTAACCAGCTAAGGAAAGGCAGCCGGCAGATGAGCCGGCTTATTGATGATCTTTTGACGCTTTCCCGTGTTACCCGCAAAGCAATTGTAAAGAGAGATATTAACCTCAGCGAGATGGCCGCATCGATTTCTGAGGAGATGAAGAAGAACGACCCGGACAGGAATGTAGAATTTATAATAGAACCCGGGGTGCATGTTAAAGCAGACGAAACACTTATGCAGGCTGCTCTTTATAACCTGCTTGAGAATGCGTACAAATTCACATCGAAGAAAGAAGAAGCAGTAATAAAATTCGGAAGACACAGATCTGACGGAATTGAAATTTATTTTGTAAAAGATAATGGTGCCGGATTTGATCCAAAGTACGGCACGAAGCTCTTTGCACCATTCCAACGGCTTCATTCCTACGACGAATTTCCAGGGACAGGAATAGGGCTTGCCAATGTTCACCGTATAATCAGCAGGCACCAGGGAAAGATATGGGTTGAGGCTGAGCTGAATAAGGGAGCGGCATTTTATTTTACACTCGAAGAGATGGAAGACAGGGAAACCAATGAAACTTAACAGTATAGAAAAACCAATTGAGGTAATGATACTTGAGGATCTGGACAGCGATTATGAGCTTGTAAAATTAGCATTAAAGCGTTCCGGCATACAATTTACATCATACCGCGCTGTATCGAAAGAAGATTTTACCAGAGGAGTGACCAGGAACCCCGACCTGATACTTGCCGATTACAACCTGCCGCAGTTTACAGCACTTGAAGCACTAAAAATTATGAATAAGAAAGGGCTGAAGATACCATTTATCCTTGTTACGGGGACACAAACCGAAGAAGTTGCTGTAGAATGTATTAAACAGGGAGCCGATGATTACCTTCTGAAATCAAACCTTATAAGGCTGCCCAGCGCAATTGAGCATGTCCTTAATAATAAACAGGTGGAAAATGAAAAAGAAGCTGCCCTGGCAGAACTTGAGAGTTCGGAAATAAAATTCAGAACACTTTATGAATCGATGCCTTTCCCTGTCATTATTTACAACCCGGAAACATTAAATATCCTCGATGTCAATCCAGCTGCAGCGGGTACTTACGGATATACAAAGGAAAAATTCCTGAAATTGAACCTTGCCGATATAAGGCCGCCGGAAGAAGTTAAAAACCTTGCGCACAAGAAAGAGCTGTACCTGGAAAATGAAGCCAGTTACCTGGGGGAGTGGAAACATATGAACAGGAATGGAGAAGTTTTTTACGTTGAGATATATAACTATCCGGTAATCCTTAAAGGTATCAAATCAAGAGTTTCGATTATCCACAATATTACTGACAGGAAAACGGCTAATGATGCCCTTTACAATAGCGAAAAACGGTACAGATCGATCTTTGACGAGGCGCCGATAGGTATAAGCAATGTTAACTCGGAAGGAATAATGGTCAATGCAAATCCCGCATTTGAAAAGATGCTCGGTTATGAAAAGAATGAGCTTACGAACCGGTCGACATTTGACATTACGTTCCCGGAGGACAGGCGAATGAGTCAGCTTCGCCTGCTGGGAGTAGCTGAAGGCAGACAGAAAGTAATAAGGGTTGAAAAAAGATATTTAAAGAAAGATGGCGGAGTTGTCTGGGCTAATGTAAAGGTCTCCGGGGTCTATAATGAGAAAAATGAATTCCTTTATACAATATCAATGATCGAAGATATAACCGGGAAAAAGAACCAGGAAAACGCTCTGGTTGAAAGTGAGAAAAGCTATAAAGGACTTTTTAATTCCATCAATGATCCGATCTACATTCAGGACAAGAACGGATGTTTTATTGATGTGAATGAAGGCGCGCTGAAGATGTACGGGTATTCGAAAAGTGAGATGATAGGTAAGAATCCTTCACTGCTGAGTGCGCCGGGTCTGAATAATCTTGATGAAACTCTTTCGAAGGTCACACAGGCCTTTCAGGGCATCCCGCAAAGATTTGAATGGTGGGGCAGAAGAAAAAACGGAGAAATATTTCCCAAAGAAGTTTCATTGAGTCCGGGCAGTTACTTTGGAATGAAAGTAGTAATTGCAGTTGCCAGAGATATAACAGACAGGAAAAAATACGAAGAAAATCTGGCAAAGAGCGAGAAAAAGTACAGGGACCTGGCTGAGTCTCTTCCCCAGATCATATTTGAAACCGACAGGGAAGGAAACCTGATTTATCTCAACAGGCACGGTGCCGAAACAATGGGTTACTCGCCGGAAATACTCGGGGAACATCCTAATGTGTTTTCTTTTATTCATCCGGATGAAAGAGGCAGAGCCAAAGCAAATTTTGCAACAGTTCTTAAAGGGGATGAAAGTAAAGGGAGGGAGTACAGACTTTTAAGAAATGACGGTACCTCGATAGAAACCATTCTCTATGCTTCACCAGTAATTGTAAAGAATAAAATTGAAGGCATCAGAGGAATTATCATTGATATGTCAGACAGGAAAAAAATCGAAAGAGCGCTAGAGTCCTCCGAAGAAAAATACCGCCTGCTGTATGAACAGAACCTGGCCGCGGTATTTAAGAGTACCATTGAAGGAGAGCTGATTGAATGCAACCCGACGCTGGCGAGGATGTTCGGATATTCCTCTGCTGATGAATTAATGCAGAGCGGCACGAAACAGGTTCAGATGAATGAATCGATCAAGCAGGATGCAATTGAACGGCTGTACAGAGAAAAAGAGCTTTACAATGTTGAATTAAAGCTTAAAAAAATAAATGGTGAAGACATCTGGGTGTTAGGTAACGTAGGTTTAACAATAAACGAAAATGACGGAAGTACAGCCATCCAGGGGACGCTTATAGATATCACCGATAAGAAAAAGGCAGAAGATCAGGCTATGATAATGGCCAGAGCTCTGACAGAAATAAGCGAGTCGGTAGTAATGAGCGATGAGGAAAGGAAAATAATTTTTGTAAATGAAGCTTTCAGGAAAAGTTATGGTTATTCCAATGATGAAATAATCGGCCAGAGTCCTCTCATTTTTGATTCGGATAAAAACGACCCTGCACTGCAAATGCAGATAAGTGAAGCTACAAAAAAGGGGGGATGGACCGGCGAACTTCTTAATAAATCCAAAGACGGCAGGGAATTCCCTATATTTTTATCGACGTCACGAATTGAAGATAAAGCCTCAGGAAGAGTTACATATATTGCCATTTCGCGGGATATAACAAGGCAGAAGGAAGCTGAAACGATGCTCACGGAGGCAAAAGAGCGTGCCGAGGAGATGAATAAACTGAAATCGATCTTCCTGGCCAATATGAGTCACGAATTAAGAACACCTATGATCGGCATCCTTGGTTTTGCAGGAATGATAACAGAGGATAGTCATGATCCCGAAGTAAAGCAGATGGCAGGTACAATTGTAAGAAGCGCAAACAGGCTTACGGACACGCTGAACCTGATACTTGATCTCTCGAAGGTTGAAGCAAATAAAATAGATCTTCGTCTGAGGAACGTGCAAATGTCAGGCTTAATTGAAGAGTCAATTAATCACTACAAGTTAGCTGCCAGGGAAAAAGGCATTGCGCTCAATTTGATTGTAGAGGAAAAAAATATTTCATCGAAGCTGGATGAAAGATTATTCTCACAGGTTATAGGGAACCTTATTAATAATGCTGTGAAATACACGTTTGAAGGCAGGGTAGATGTCGAACTGAAAAAAGAAAAAGAATCGGCTGTCATTAAGGTAAGCGACACGGGTATCGGGATTTCTGAAAATGGTCTTGATATTATTTTTGAACCCTTCAGACAGGCAAGCGAAGGCTACAACCGGAGATTTGAAGGAACGGGACTGGGACTGACAATTACGAAGAAATTTGTTGAACTAATGAATGGCACTATAGAAGTGGAGAGTGAATTGGATAAAGGATCATTATTTACTATAAAGTTTCCCTTAAGCATTGAACAGCATGATGCTGAGGTCATCCAAACCCTTGAACCGCGATCGAATACCGGAAAACTGACCGCTAAAAAGAAAAACGCTCACCTTCTGCTGGTAGAGGATGACAAAATAAATGTTGATGTAATCAATCTTTTTCTTCGGGGATACTGCAATGTAGATCATTCGGCCACGGCAACGGATGCAATTAAAATGGTGAAGCAGAAGAAATATGATGTCATACTGATGGATATAAATCTTAAAGGTATGAGCGGACTGGACGCAGTGAGGGTGATAAGGGAGATTGGTGAATATAAATATACTCCTGTAGTTGCAGTAACAGCTTACGCGATGGCAGGGGATAGGAAGAGGTTTCTCAGCAACGGATGTTCTCACTACCTTCCGAAGCCGTTCAGTAAGTTGGAGTTGATAGGGCTGCTGGAGGAGATTTTGGAAATGAGGGGAGTGACGGAGTGACTGAGTGATTGAGGGAAGTCGGAGGTCGGAAGGAGTAAGCGGCAAGATGAGAAGGTAAGAAGATGAGAAGATGAGAAGATGAGAAGATGAGAAGGTAAGAGGGGCCACCGCAGCGACGAAAGGGGGAGAGGAGGGAAGATGGGAGGGTGAGAGGGAGGTCGGACGTCGGAGATCAGAAATCGGAGACGGAGTAAATAGTAGGGAGGAGGAGAAGGAATTAAATCGAGAGGTTTAGTTCTTTTTTTATTTTAAAGGAGGGGTGTGTACTGTAGAGGCGCGAAAGAGGGAGAGGAGAGGGTGAGAAGATAAGAAGATGAGAAGGTAAGAAGGTGAGGGGGGAAGGTTTATACGAGCGGAGTAAAATTGAGCCGGTAGAGGTAAAGATTTTGGGCTAAACCTACGCTATGCTGCAGGGAAAAGCGGAGGATGGGAAGCTGAGGGACAAGACAAAAGATAAAAGTGAGAAGTAACAAGGGCGAACCCGACTGACGTCGAGGCAGGTAAAGGAGTTTACCGCAGAGGCACAGAGGCGCGATGGGTGAGAGGAGAGGGTGAGAAGTTAAGAAGATGAGAAGGTAAGAAGGTGAGGGGGGAAGGTTTATACGAGTAGAGAAAAATTAAGCCGGCAGAAGTGAAGAATTAGGGCTAAACCTACGCTATGCTGCAGGGTAATTTGGAGGATGAATTGGGTTGGTTTACCGCAGAGGCGCGGAGGCGCGAGCGGAGGTGAGGTACTAAGAAACTGAGAATAAGAGACGGGGAGACTAAGCGACTGTGAGACTGTGCGAGGGAAGGTCGGGGGTTTGCCAACTTGCCCGCAAACCCGGCTAATAAAACGGCGAGGCGGGTCATTCCCCGCAAAAGAGGTCCCGCTGTAGAAAATTAATCAATAAACGTTAGCGGTTCCGCTTTAAACCTAATAAATAATTTGGCGGAATTTCGCCAGGGGCTCAAGATTTCGAGGACTCAAGATTTCGTCCGGCAGTTGCCGGACTCAACAATCAACCAATCAATCAATCAACCAATCATACATTCATTCGCACCCCTATTAGTATAAATCTATTTAATCATTCAATCTGCGTTCAATTAAATAAAACTGTTGAAACAGTTATGAATGGAAGATTCCGGAATACTAAATCCCACCGGGATAAATTCGCGGTGTTAACCTTTCTTCGCGCCTTTGCATCTTAGCGGCAATAAACCTTTAATGAAAAATCCTGGTGGCATTCACTGCGGGGTTCGCCAATCATTCAATCATTCAATCATTCAATCTTAGCGCGGCAAGCCGTCAACCAAAAACAACCTTACATAAGTGGAGTAACGTATAGCGGTGGCCGAGTTTCCCGCCCTTACTTTAAATCTTGGGGCGGGAAGTATCGAGGCCACCGAAAATCCGTAAACGTTCAATAATTTATAGAGTTCCTTAAAATATCTTAGCCAAAAAAACAAAAATCTGACTGAGGATACCATTCAATCATTCAATCCCTCAATCATTCAATCCCTCAATCACACGTGATTCAACCATTCATTTGTCATTCAACCATTCAATCATCCAATCCCTCTTGTTTATTGTGCTGAGTGGCAGTCGGTGCAGGTGAGGTTCTGGATATCTTCACCGAGGTCGACGGGATGCTGGAATGAGAGTCCGTCCAGGTTTACCTTCGTAGTGTCGTTAATTGTCTGGGCTATAATGGTATGGCAGAGATTGCAGTCTTTCGATAATACATTTCCCTTCTCATCATAATGTTCGCCGTCGTGGCATCGGAAACAGCCGCTGTAGTACATATGCCCGATATTATTGGGATATTTTTTCCAGCTGACATTCATCTCGGGGAAATAATTATTCTTATAGATCTCTTTTATTGAACGGATGCTCTTATTGATAGCAGGTTTGTTAGCTTCCGGGTAATACACCGAATAGAAATTCTTAACAAATGTATCTATGCTGTCGAGGGCAGTCTCTTTATCAGTATAGGGTTTTTCAAGAGCTTCTACAGCGGTACTCTTTATATAGGGAAGGGTAGTGTCGATGCTGTCAATCGACATAAATACATTAACCATCCTGTCAGGCTGGTTATAAATATGCGACGGCCTGTTATGGCAGTCGATACAATCCATTTTACGGAGGAGGCCTTTATCTTCCATCTCCTTTGCATTAAACTTTACATCGCCTTTTTTATAAACTGTTACTTTTCCGGTTTCACGGTTCCTTGCTTCGACCCAGTTTATAACCTGTCTTGATGAATCGGCCGCCAGGTAAGTAACTTCATTATCAATATTCATATGCCAGTGGATGCCGGTTTGTTTAGCAAGTATACTATTGCCGCCGCCGACTTTAAGGAGCATAGTAACTTTTGATTTTGTATTAGTCTCATCTGAAAGATAGTAATTGAAATCAACCTTTTTCTCAGCGAAGAAATTCCTGGGCCAGTGGCACTGCTCGCAGGTTCCCTGGGCAGGACGAAGGTTCCAGATTGGCGTAGGTATAGGTCTTGAGTACTTATTGAACAGAACCGAGTAAACCTGGTAGGAACCCGATATCTTGGATTTTACAAACCAGCCGGCGCCGGAACCTATATGGCACTGGACGCAGCCGACTCTTGAATGGGGTGAATTTTTATAAGCAGTATATTCAGGGTTCATAACACTGTGACAGATAGTTCCGCAGAACTGGTCTGTCTCTGTATACTCATATGCTTTGAAGCTTCCGAATGCGGTAAAGAAAAGAAGTAAAATTGTACCTGTAGAAAATATAACAAAGGACCTTCGCTGCTTTGGGTCATTGAGGTCCATCCGGGGAAGACTTTTTTCTTCAAATGTGCCGGCATGCTTTCTTTTGCGGGCATTCCAGATACCTGCTGCAATCAGAATAAGTCCTAAAATCAGGAATGCAGGAAGGATTATAAAGGTTACAATACCTGCATAGGCATTAGGCTCGGCTGTAAAGGCTTCAACAACGGTAAGAAAAAGGATGAGACCGAAGCTAAGCAGAGCAAGTGCAGAGCCGATCAGTGTAGTTGTGTTATAAAAGGTATCGGGGAAGCGTTTGTATTTCATAGTACCTCAATGATTTATATATTATTTATAGGCGAAGATCATTGCATAAATTATCCATACAATAATACTAAATCCCGTTGACAAAGCAATCCATCCAAATACTTTTATAGCTCTGATCACGATCGGGGGGTAGGGCTCAACCAGAAATTGATTGAGGTTTCCATCACTGACAAGCTTACCATATTCTTCCGGTCTGTCAAGTTTAAACTCTTCTACGGGCATTCGACCCGAAAATATAACAATATCCATGGGAAATTTCTCGGGTCTGAGGTGAGTATTGAAAAAATGTACCGTAAAGATAAACCCGGTAGCCAGCAGAGCCTCGTCGCTGTGAATGATAGTCGCTACGTTTATAAACCATCCGGGCAGGAACCTGGTAAAGAATTCCGGCATCCAGAGGGAGAGGCCTGTGGAACCAATAACGAATATTCCCCAGAAAACTGCAAAGTAGTCAAACTTCTCCCAGTACGTCCATCTTCCATACTGAGGTCTTTCCCCCATTCCTAAAAACCACTTCATCGAACTTACGAAGTCCTGCCAGTCCTTTTTATTAAACATTATTCCATCAGGATTAAAAATCATTTTGATAAATGATCTTGATTCCTTTTTTTTCTGGATAAAAAGATCGGTGATATGTGTAATAAATACGCCGAACATAATTACAGCGGCAAACCTATGAATGAATCCTGCGCTTTCAAAACCTCCCAGTATATGTGAAAGCAGCTTTGCCCAGCCTGTGTACGAGAACTTCAACGTCATTCCCGTTAATGCCAGGCTGAGGAAACTTACGATCATAAGGATGTGCAGGACACGATTCAGCCTTGTGAATCTTTGATATTGCAATTTTGCATTGCCGTTTGTTTTACCGTTCATTTACTCAACTCTCAGATTTTTCAATTTTTGTCTCAGGATTTTCGTTCTTCTCAGCTTCCTCTAACTTCTTTTTTAATTGTCTTCTGTACTGCAGGGACCGCGGCAGCCATAAAAGGGTATGTACGCCTGCAATAAAGAAAGTTCCGATGAGAAGTCCGGTCATTCCCCAGAATGACCAGAAGAGCCATGGGTATTTCTGAGGATCGTGGTGAGTTGCGTGGGTGAAGTATCCCGGCAAACTGCCTGGTGGCGGATTCATGACATTTCTGACATGTCTTCAATACGTTATTACGGCTCAAATGAGATTTTGGATCGGTCACCGGAAGAATATCGTGCGAACCATGGCAGTCGTAGCACTTGGCAGTTTTAGAGTACCCGAGCTGTGAAACCTTACCATGGTAAGTATCAAAATATGTCTCTGCTATTTTCTGATGGCAGTTTCCGCAGGTATTCATTATCTCCATTCTGAATCCTGCCAGGTCAGTTCTTTTAATAGTATGGGCGGTATGGCACGTATTGCAAACAGGGAGTTTTTTATCGGTCTTAGTAAAGTCGGGCGAGTGTACACTCTTATTGAAGCTCTCTTCAATTCCGAAATGGCAGGTGCCGCAGGTCTTTGCAATATTGCCGGGATAAATACTCGACGTAGTATCGGTATGCGGCAGTTCACGGTGTGCAGTGTGGCAGTCCGTGCATGTAGCCGTTACAGTGAGTCCGCTTTTCAATAATCCTTTACCGTGAATACTCTCTACGTAATTACGAATGATATCTTTTTCGATGCCTGTATATCTTACAGCAGCTTGCTCACCGTCACGGTGGCACCTGCCGCAAAGAGTTGGAATATTTGTCGGGAATGTCAGCGATTTTGAATCTTTTCTTCCGAGTACTCCGTGAGTGCCATGACATTCGGTACAGGTTGGGGCATTAGGATCATTTTTAGCAAACATCTGTCCGTGCGTGCTTTGCGAATATTCCTGGCCAACTGATTCATGGCATTTTGAACATTCCACTTTATGAGTAATATTATCGCACGGTCTGACGTGTGAAGTATTAACTTCGGAATGACACTGGCTGCAGGCAATCTGTTTGTGCATCGATCCTTTAACCTGGTCATAATCGACGAAGAGCGACCTTCCGTCCTCTGAGGATTTAAGATCTTTCTTTGCGTGGCAGGTCAAACAATCTGAATCAGCCATTCCCTGGTCGTAAAAAACTTTTCTTGCTTTATGGGGCTGATGGCAATCGACACAAGCGGGGAGTACATTAGCTTCTTTTTCCCAGAGCGCGCCTTTAATAACTTTCCTGTGCACAAGTTCAATTTCAGAATGACACTTTGCGCAGGTTGCCGCTATGTTCCTTCTTGCGATTGAAGATTTAGGATCGGTATGGGGAAGTATATCATGAGAAGTATGGCAGGATACACAGGTTGCAGCAACAGACAAACCTTTCTTAAGCAAACCTTCACCGTGCATACTTTCGGAATAATTCTCCAGGATATGCGTCTCAGGAATATTTCTCTGCAGCTGAACGGGGGATCCTTCCTTATGACAGCTGCCGCACACATAGGGAACATTAATAGGAGCTACTTTAGATTTAGGATCTTTTACAGGGATAATACCATGCGAGCCGTGGCACGTCTGGCAGGTCGGGGCAAGATTATCATGCCGGGCTTTTGCTTTCCCGTGAAGGCTGTTATTATATCTCGACTGAATGTCATCGTGGCAGGCATCGCACTTAGCAGGCTGGACATCAGTTGTATGCGGGAATTCAGATCCCGCCAGGTCCTGGTGGCAGCTTATGCATTCGACATCTGCATGAACTGATTTCTCAAGTTTTTTTTCGTCAACGAATACAGAAAAGGAATGGCCGTTTTTATGTCCCTTAAGTTCATTATCTGCGTGGCACATAAGGCAGTCATCATTTGCCTGTGCTTTAAGTACAGAAAATGATGAAAGCAAAAAAATTGAAGTAATGAGTAACAGGTTAGAAACTAATATTCGATACGACATATTTTTTCCCCGCGCATAATCCGGTATAATCATAAAATATCATTTTTATTCAGGCAAAGGCTGTAATTAAATCTTTTCGATTTCTTCAGGATTTTCTTCTGCCTTTTCATCCTCAGGCTGAGATTCTTTTTTTAACCTTTCGAGTTCTTTAGGATGTTCTTCAGCCATTTCTTCTTCAGAGATGGTTCCCTTAATCCAGGACAAATTGATTGGGTAGACCTCAGGGTTGAAAATTACGAAGTAGAAGTGCCATACTACAATGGCAAGGAAAGCGAGCCATGCTTCATAGTAATGGATGGTTCTTGCAACATCCCATCCAAGTTTTGTTAACAAGCCTATGAAGGTATTATCAAACCACAATATTACGCCGGTTACCGACATAACGATAGTTCCCCATACAAGGGCCCAGTATTCAGCTTTTTCGACATAACTGAAGCGGTCGAGCATTGGTTTTATTTTTGAAAATCCTAAGTTATACTTAGCAATGCCGATAGCATCTTTTGCATCCTGAAGCCTGGGGAGGAGGTCTTTTACAAGTTGTCTTCCTCGTTTGGTAGCCAGGATATAATAAATATGATAGAGGCTTGCTGCAACCATTATGACTGCCGCGATTCGGTGGAGGATGCTGCGGTATTCAAATGCATCGCTGTTCAGATCTCTTATGTGCGAGACCCACCATGCATCGGGAAATTTAAGCATGAAGCCGGTAATGACCAGAGTGAGGAAACTTACCAGCAAAGCAAGATGCTGAATCCGTTCATTCACTGTCATTCTCAGGTAGAGTGCGTGTCCGTGTCTTTCTTCCTTAATCAGCCCTCTCTGCTTCATCTTTTTGATCTTAGCTTTTTTAATAAAATCAAATAAATTGTGCAGAAGCATAAAGCCGATAGTTAAAATGATCAGGATGATGTATAGAGTTGATATCCAGTATAGTATAGGTTCATCCTGTTTAGTCATTATTATATGGATCTTACCCTTAGCAAAATTCTGGTTTGCGCCCGGATGGCAAGCGCCGCATGTTTTTGCGAGATTATTCTTATTTACGAGTGAAGTCGGATCGCTCGACGGTTTTATATTATGAACGCCGTGGCAGCTTGAGCAGTTTGCAACGACAGTAGACCCGCCTTTAAGTGCAAGTCCATGATAACTTTCAACGTAAGTCTTAAATCTTTCAGTAGGTATACCGTATTTCTCAGCCAGGCGTACCGAGCTATGGCAGGGAGAGCAGACCTGTGATGAAACATTCTGATAAGCAACAGGCGACAGGGGGTTTTTATGTCCGAGAATATCATGTTCCCCGTGGCAATCGGTGCAGGACGGTGCATCGGCTACGCCTTTCTGCAGGAGGGAAACGCCATGAATACTTTCCCTGTACTGCGCTGATATTTCTGTATGGCATTTACCGCATGTAAAAGGGATGTTAAATTTATTTATTGATGAACTATCAGATGTTGGTGCTTCAATATCGTGGTGATTATGGCAGTTGATGCAGCTTGGTGCATCAGCATTTCCTTCAGAGAGTGCCTTTCCGTGGACACTCTGCTCATAAGCCTTTATAAAACCTGCGGAAGGTGTTGTTTTGGCCCGGATTTTAGGATCGTCGAGATGACATGACAGGCAGAGTTTCTGCTGGTTTAGTTTTGTTTGAAGGGAGTTTTTACCTTTGTTTACAGATACTATCGAGCTTTGGTGACAGGATATACAATTGGGCGCACCTTCAACACCTTCCGCAAAAGCTTTTGCATGTTCTGAAAGAACAAATTTTTCTTTAGCTTCCTTATGGCAATTGCCGCAGGACTCTATTAAATTCTTTTTATTCCATTTGCCGTCTGGATTTGAAATTGGCGATACATTATGCGTGCCATGGCAATTTTTACAGGAAACATCCGGGGTTCCGGTCATCCCGTTAGCCTTAACCATCTGCGGATGAAAGGTATGAATAACTTTTGCATCCTTATGACAGTTGAGGCAATTTACCGGGGTAATATTCTCTTTATGGGGAACTTCCTCCGGATCAAATCCGATGTGACAGGATACGCAGTTTAATTTGCCGTGTACTGAGTGCTGAAATACATTCTGATTGACATATATAGAAACTTCCTTTCCGTTTTTTTCCATTGTCATAGACTCATCGCTATGACACATCAGACAGTCGTCATTCGATTGTGCATTAACAGGTGCAACGAATAACAGACAAACAAAAACAAAAAAGAACAACTTCAAATCGGTAACTCCGGAAAAGAACATCTTCATCTCTCTGTATTCCACTCAGTTTTGTTGAACTGCAGCTCGTGCTGCGTATCGGTTAAAATAAATATAAGAACACTCATTTAGTCGATTTCAGGGAAGATAACCAGGAAGCCAGGGAATTCAGATTTTCTGCAGATCCCTTGAAAGCAGTCTTATGCAGTTTATCATTCTGCTTTACTTCCTTGTTAAGGTACCGGATAATGAAATCGGTCTTAAGATTATCACCTGTTTTTGAAAGATCAACCGCATCTTTTTTGCTGCTTGTAATTCCTGCAGCGTTTAATGAATGACAGGCTGAACATTTACTTTCTAAAAATATTTTTTGACCTGCTGGAAGAGTTCCCTGAGCCATTGAGAATGCAAATCCAAATAAAGCTACTATCGCTATAACGAAAAGCAAATAGAACACAATATTTTTCATTATTTTAATTATCCTTAAATGAGTTACATAAATTCAACAGCCATTATTCAAACATAATACCAACAAGTGATATGGGTAAATAGTTGAAAAAATGAACATAAATTCAGGATAATTCTCAGTAATGGGAGGGTGGGAAAAGTCCCTTCGCAAATTTTAGAATGGGGCAGCGCTGGAAATAAGCGCCTGAAACCCTTTATTTATGCTTTATTATGAGACGGGAGCCTGATTAAATCATCATAACTGCTTTTTACTATTTCCATAAACCTCTCCGGATTTTTTAACAGCCGGAAACCGAACTTCGAATAAAGATTATGGGCATCCTTAGTTGCAAGCATCCACCTCCTGATTGTTTTCAGATCAGGATTATCAAGGATAGCACTAACCAGTTTTTTTGATATTCCTTTTCCGCGATGCTCTTTCAGGATAAAAACATCTGCTATATAGGCAAATGTTGCGTAATCGGTTACGACCCTGGCAAAACCGATCTGCTTATTGTCAAGATATACCCCGAAACAAAGAGAATTTTCAATAGATTTTTTTATTATACTGAGCGGTCTACCTTTTGCCCAGTAAGAGCCGGACAGGAAACTATGAATGACCTCTGTATCGAGCAGCGATTTATCGGTGCTGATCTTAAAACCGTTTGTTTCAGTCAAGTTAATCCCTTTGATGAAAATAAAATTATTTATTGAAACCCAAATTTATAAGATTCCGGTAAAATAATTTAACTAAATAGAAAGGGATGATCTCAGACCATCAGTGAAGCCATTTTCATAGTGACTTCATTCAGATCATATGGTTTGTAGAAAATTGAAGTTACATACTTTCTCAGGGAGGGTTCGATATCTTTTATTTTCGTATCGTATACATAAGTGATGATGACAGGGAGAGCAGGCTTTTTCTCCTTTAATTCCATGCATAATTCCATTATATGCTTGTTTGGGGCATCGTCCAGGATAACCAGATCAAAGTCTGAAGATTCAGCAAATGCGCCGATTGCTTTAAGGTTTGTAGTGGCAGTAACAGAATACGATTCCTGAAGATACATCAGGAGACTGTAGCATAAGTTAAAATCGTGACTATAAAATAAAACGTTCTTCATTCTGGTTTTCTTGTGAATTTTCATTCCCCGAAGTGCCGGGTCGGTTTCTATAGGCTATAAACGTGCCAGATGGGTATTTTTGAGCAAAAACCGATAATTTATTTAATTAGAGGCAGTTTAAAGGCCGGGATATAAGCAATTCCAGGATTAAAATTCCCCTGAATTTCTCGTAAATAAAAAGATGGCGAAAATCGTTTTTCAACTAATGAGAAAGCCGGATCAGGTTTTTATATCGAGTTCCTTTAGTTTGCGGTAAAGTGTTGATAATCCCACCTGCAGATCTTCAGCTGTTTTTTCCTTATTGAATTTATTTTCTTCAAGGGTTTTCATAATCAGGTCTTTTTCATAACGCCTGATAGCATCGTCCAGCGACATTTTTCCTGAAAGGTTAATTGGCGCATCGTTGGGTTTAAATCCGGCGGGAAGATCCTTTAAAGTAATATAATCACTCTTGCAGAAAATAACGGCACGTTCCATTACGTTCTCAAGTTCTCTTATCTCGCCTTTCCATTCATAATTCATAAGTGCGCGTATAGCTTCACTGTCAATTCCTTTTATATTTTTATTCATTTCCTTACGATACTTATCCAGGAAGTGGTCTGCGAGAAGGGGAATGTCTTCTTCTCTCTCTTTCAATGCAGGAAGATTTATTTCTATAACATTCAGCCTGTAGAAAAGATCCTCACGGAATCTTCCGGCTGCGATCTCATCTTTTAATATCCGGTTGCTTGAGGCAATAAACCTGACATTTACCGGAAGGGAGAAGGTGGTGCCTACCGGGGTATACTCTTTTTCCTGAAGTGAGCGGAGAAACTTTACCTGGAGCTGAAGCGGCAATTCACTTATTTCATCAAGAAACAAAGTTCCTCCTTCAGCAGCTTTTATTAACCCTTCTTTATCGGAGATTGCTCCCGTAAAAGAGCCCTTTTTATGTCCGAATAGTTCACTCTCAATAAGATTTTCTGAAATTGCACCGCAGTTTATTGCAACAAAGGGTTTACTCTTCCTCTTGCTCTTATAATGAAGTGATCTTGCAACCAGCTCTTTCCCTGTACCGCTTTTACCAGTGATCAGGACAGTACTGTCGGTATCAGCGACGGTATCGATCATTTCATATACTCTTTTAATTGCGTGACTATTGCCGATGATATTGTCAAAGTCATAATCCCGCTGGATCTCTTTTCTTAACAAACGGTTCTCAATAAGCAGATTTTTCATCACGAGCAGGCGATTGATTTTAATAAGCAGTTCATCGAACTCAACAGGCTTCAGTATATAATCGCTGGCTCCGCTTCTTAATGCTGCAATAGCAGTATCGAGAGATCCGTAGGCAGTTACTACAACCACAACAGTATGGATATCGAGTTTATTTAATTCTTCAAGAAGCTGGATACCTTTCATTTCAGGCATTTCAAGATCGGTTACAACAAGATCGTAAGATTCTTTCAGTATCATATCATAGGCGACTCTTCCGTTCTCAGCCTCATGGACATTATAGCCTTCTTTTCTTAATACATAAGAAAGTGATTCTCTTATTATTTCTTCATCATCTACTACGAGTATTCTCTCATTCATTTTTTATATTCCTGTTGTTTTTACGTATTTAAGGGGAGGGAAATTTTAAATGCCGTATATTCACCGCGGATGCTTTCCACTTCTATATTTCCCTGGAAACTTTTAATTATTCCATAACTTACCCATAACCCGAGGCCTGTTCCTTTACCCGGTTTTTTAGTTGTGTAGAACGGCTCAAAAATTTTAGAAAAATTCTGCTCCTCTATACCTGGCCCCGTATCCGTGAATTTTAATAGTATGATATCATCTTCAAGATGTGATTTTATCCTGATCTGTTTTTTCCTGGTCCTTGCAGAATCTTCAGCCATAGCATCGACTGCATTGATTAAAATATTTATAAACACCTGCTGTATCTGATCTGAGATTAAGGGCAGGAGGGGAATTTCGTGTCCAAGCTCCAGCATGAAATCTACATCCTTAGCACGGGCACCTACTTTAACAATTTCAACAGCTTCCTTAATGCTTTCATTAATATTCATTACCTGCAGTTCATAATCTGAAGGCCGCGAGAAATCCACAAGATCACGTATAATTTTTGATATCCTGGTAACCTGGCTTCTTACAAGTCCCAGTTTATCTTTAACAAAATCATCACTGGTTGTCCTCAGTACAACCTGTACGAGTGCCGAGATGGATGCAAGCGGGTTGCCGACTTCATGAGCGATACCGGCAGCAAGTGTTCCGATGCTTTCCATCTTCTGGGTATGAATTAATTGCTTCTCAAACATTCTCTTTTCGCTCAGGTCGCGGTGTATTCCGAAAAAGCCCCATATCTTGCCGTTTGAATCCAGTATCGGCGAAACAAGAAGCTGAGTGTAAAATGGCTCGCCGTTCTTTTTTCTATTTTCCAGTTCGCCGACCCATACTTTCCCTGAGTTTATTGTATCCCACATATGCTTCCAGAATTTCTTTGAATTCTTCCCGCTGCCGAAAATACCGGGATTTTTTCCGAGCAGTTCCTCTTTGGAATAACCGCTGCTCTCAACAAATGCCGGATTAACATATATCATTCTTCCGCTCAGGTCTGTAATCTGCAGAGGGTTTACTGTATTCTCCGCGATATTATAAAACCTGAGGAGATTCATTTCACGTTCTTTTTCAGCGGTGATATCGTGAGCCATCACAAAGAAGTAGAGTTTTTCCTGTTTGTCTACTACCTGCAGACTGGGTGTGAAAACTATGTTAACGTCGACTGATTTTTCCGAAGAAATAAATTTAGCGATAACGCTGCCGCTCTTATTGTGAGTCACACAAGACTTAAAAATTGAACCCACTTCTTCCTTGTACTCGGGTTCAATTATATTAATAAATTTTCTTCCCTCAATCTGGTTAAGAGGAACGCCGAGTTTAATTGCTCCTGAAATATTAACGTCCAGTATTTCACCAGCCTCCGAAATGATAAAACACATATCCTGGAGACTATTGAACAGGTCAAAGTCGAATTTGAATGTTTTTTCCAGCAGTTCTTTTCTTAGCATTTAATATGGAACCTTCCGGGGGTAAACTCACTAATTTACAATTTGAAACTTACTTTGCTTTTGGATGAACAAAAATACAAATATTTTTTCTCATTTCTGAGAAGGAAGGGCGTATAAATTGTATTTTTCAGGGGGTTTTTATAAATAATCCTGAATTTTCATCAGTTCAGCACAGAGGAGTGCTCCGCCTGCCGCTCCGCGCATAGTATTATGAGAGAGTATGACGAACTTAAAATCGAAAAATTTATCTTCTCTCAGCCTTCCTATATACACTGCCATTCCCTTATCAACGTTCCGGTGGAGCTTAGGCTGGGGATAATTTTTTTCGTGGTAATAATAAACAGGCTTTACCGGTGCTGACGGAAGGTTAAGTTTCTGAGGTTCCCCTCTGAATGAATCCCATGCATCAAGAATATCTTTGATGCCGGCCTGCTTCTTCAATTTAACCTGGACACATTCGGTATGACCGTCAATAACGGCGACCCTGTTGCACTGAGCGCTTACTTTAATATTATTATTCTGAATTCCGTATTCACTTAATGTTCCGAAAATTTTATTTGGTTCAGACTCAAGTTTTTCCTCCTCGCTCCCGCCTATAAAAGGAATAACATTGTCTATTATATCAAGACTTGATACACCGGGATATCCTGCTCCCGATATTGCCTGCATCGTTACAACATTTACAGATTCAACTCCGAATCTGTCAACCAGGGGTTTCAATGCAAGCACGAGTCCTATTGCGGAACAATTTGGATTTGTAACTATACAGCCGTTATTATAATTCTGTTTTTTGATCAGCTCAAGGTGACCGGGATTGATTTCAGGAACAAGCAGCGGGACAAATTTATCCATGCGATGATTTTTTGAATTTGAAATTACTGTATAGCCGGCATTAGCGAAGTTCTCTTCAATTTCTCCTGCCACGCTTGAATCGAGTCCTGAGAACGCAACGTGAATATTTATATCCGGTTCACAATTCCTTACTTCAAGTTCACCAATATCCTGCGGCAGAGGATCATTCAATATCCAGTTAACGGCGTCTTTATATTTTTTTCCTGCAGATTTATCGGAAGCGGCAACCATTTTAACTTCAAACCAGGGATGACCGGAGAGTAGTGAAATAAACTTTTGTCCTACACTGCCGGTAGCACCAAGTACCGCTACGGGAATTTTATCAGAACTCATAAGTTGAAACCCGGAGATTATTCATGAATAAAGTGATTTGCAAAAATAATAAAATAAAGAGAATTGGCGAATAGCAGGGGGAGAGGGAGGATGGAAGATGGATGATGGATGATGGGTGATGGAAGATGGAGGATGGGTGATAATTTTTGTATGGTTGTATAGTATTCTCAGTCAGATTTTTATCCCGCTAAAATCTGGATCTTCGCCGCGTCTATCTACGGGATCGTCGACTTCGCTACGATTTGTTTGGTCAAGATGTTTATCTCCGGCAATGTGGCTAAAGCCTGGATTTTTGTTGATGGTACAGGTCCGTTGGCTAAAGCCGAACGGTAATGTTCTATCATAATACTTTAGCTTTTGGTCGTCGGCTTGCCGCACTAAGGGTGAATGGTATCCTCAGTCAAATTTTTGTTTTATTGGTCAAGATATTAGAACTCACAATAGTTTGTAACGTATAGCGGTGGCTGACCTGTCCCGGCTCTTGTTAACATCAGGTCGGGAGTGGCCCGCCCTTGCTATATATCCTTATGGGCGGGATGTTGATAAATCCGGCTTTGACGGATATCGAAGCCACCGAAATCAAAAAATGTCAATAATTCATAGAGTTTCTTGCCTGTTTATGGTTGCTTTTGATTGCCGGCTTGCCGTGCTAAGGGTGAATAAATGATGGGACGAACCGCGGTGCATAAGTTTCCCGGAGTTTGTCATTCTATTGTCAGTAGGTGGTCATTCAATATCTTCATAGTCATTAGTTGGTCGGCTGACTTGCCACGAGCTTCTGAGGCTGTGGGAAAATGTAAAGCGAAACGCCGTTTCGCTTACCTGCATTGTAAAAATTTTATTATTTTTCAACAAAGTTACGCTATTTGATCTCTCAGGTTTAATTTTCACACAGCCTCTTCAGCTCGTGGATGGTATAGAACAGACTATCCCGGCTTTAGCCGCATTTATATAAGTTTTCCTTCTGCTTCTATGGGAGTGAAGAAGGAATCGATGAAGTTTTGGAATGGTGGCGAACCGATGGATTTGTAATGCAGTGATGCACTCTCATTAACCAGCTGCTTTTAGCTGTTGGTCTAAGGGTGTAGTGTACACAACCTTTTCTTTCAGCCGCAGTGTGATTCCCATTTTTATTTTAATCACAATTTTGCTAAATTTGTTTGAAAATTAAACGGGCTCAGGGTCTTTTCATCCTTAATTTACCTAAATTCTTTCGGCCATCTGTCGGCCATCTGTCGGCCTTCTCTCGGCCTCAAACTACGGGATAACTTCGGGGAAATGCCGGGACAAATAGGGATTATAAGTAAGCTTCTGACAGTCCGCACATCATGAATTCCCTGGACTCAGGTCAGGAAAACTGAGCTATTTCTACGACAGATGCATTGAAGCGTGCACGTAGCTCATTCTGAACTGAGGGAATGGAAAGATGGATGATGGAAGATGGGCGGACTAGCGAGGGTGATAGTCCGCCGATTGGGTAATATGTCTTACACGGAAAAATTCCTGGTTTTATTTTAACAGGAGCATCTTCCGGGTTTGAGAGAAATTTCCTGCGGTCAATTTGTACAGGTACATTCCGCTGGGCAGATTAACTGCATTAAAGCTAACTGTATAACTGCCGGCTTCTTTTTCTCCGCTGATAAGAGTTTGAATTTTTTGTCCCAGTGTATTAAAGATCTCGAGACTAACAAATGATTTAACAGGTACCGCATAACTTATCGAGGTAGCTGGATTAAAAGGGTTCGGGTAGTTCTGAGTTAACCTGTATGTGAGATTATTCATATCTGCATTTACAACGTTTGAATACGTAAAGGTGCCGTCAAAATCAACCTGTTTTAACCTGTAATAATATTTCCCGCTGTTCAGATTTCTATCTGTGAAAGTATAAGCCGACATTTGCGTTGTAGTTCCATTTCCTTTAACGAATCCGATCTCAGCAAAATTATTATTGTCTGTGCTTCTTTCAACGCTGAACCCGCGGTTATTGGTTTCTGTGGAAGTGTTCCAGTTAAGGACTACATTGTTTCCTGAAACAGTACCGGTAAATGAGACGAGCTCAACAGGTATAGCCGATGCAATATCTCCGTATACGCCATTATGTCTTTCATTGTACTGAAAGACAGGGAGTATATAGTTATCTCCAACAAAAGGATAGCCTGTGTCCCAGAGATGGATCAGAACAAATGCTGAAGATCCGAATCCCTGGTTGCCTGCTCCAAGGAGATCGAGCGATCCGCTGTTATCAACATCAGCAAGGGCGGGCATCTGGTAAAAGCTGTTATCGCCGGAAACTGAAATCGGCCAGCCGGGTAATATTGAACCATCTGAACTGTATCCATGATAAAGAGGAGCTCCGTTATCATCAGTTATCAGGTCTATTGTTCCATTGTCGTCAAGATCACCAAGAATGATCTGGCTGTTGATGGCGTTAACGGGTCCGATTGGAAATCCTGTAAGAGCAGTTCCGTTAACATTCCAGGCATATACATAATCTACAGGAGTGGTGCTTAATACCTGGTCGCCCACAGCTATATCAAGAATATTATCGCCGTCTATATAGCCCACAGCAGGAGGAGTATAAACCCAGTTGCCTGTAATTTTCGGCCATCCGGGATAAACTGAACCGTCATTCTTTAAGATATGTACATAACCCTGACCGCTGCTTGACTGCGAACCGAAAATTATCTCACGGATTCCGTCGCCGTCAACATCAGCCAGCACCGGTGATGAATATGAATTTGTTACACCGGCCGGCAGATTGAATGGAAATCCAGGAAGTATGTTTCCTGCATTATCCATAGCATACAAACTGAGATATGATTCGCAGACGATTTCAGGGATGCCGTCTCCTGTAATATCACCAACAGCTGCACTTGAAGCAGGAACGTGGTTTAACGATTGTGTCCACAGGACAGAACCGTCTCCTTTGTATGCCCATTCTTCACCGAGCGGGTAGATACGTTTATTTATAATAATTTCAAGAGCTCCGTCGCCGTCAATATCGGCAAGTACCGGAGTCCTTGTTGAATAACCGTGACTCACCGGGAAACCTGTTACAAGCGTACCATCGGTATGCCATGCATATATATTTCCCTGTGAGGTGCCTAATAAACTTGTTACAACAATTTCTCCCTCGCCGTCGCCGTCAATGTCGCCGAAAGCGGGAGCACTCTGTGTAGGCTGGGTTAATGTTTTCGGCCAGCCCGTTACAGGGGTACCGTCCATATTAAATGCCTGAACGGTGTAGGTTATACAGTAGACGAATTCGAGCTCAGGATCATTATCCATATTGCAGAAAATACCGCCTTCAAGGGAAGCACCGGCGATCTGGATAGGGAAACCATTGAACAGTGGGAATGAATCTACTTCTGCAGGATTGTTTGCACCGGCAGGAGGTATATAATTTATTCGTCCCATTACATCCGGGATGACCGGTGAGTTTTTGAATAGCTGCTTTACTTCCTGGTGATTAGTGGTTATCCTTGCTTGCTGAGAGAAAGCAGTGGAAGAAAATACAATAAGGATCACTGAAAGGGTAAAGATTTTTTTTACCATAATATCCCTCTCTTTTTTTAGATTAGCAGAAAATGTAATTTACATTCTGAACTTAGAATAAAATGAACAATAAATCAAAAAAGAATTAAGATATGTGATATTATGAAAGTTGGATTAATACAATACGATCCCGAGTGGGAAAATAAAAAGATGAACAGTGATAAGATCAGCTGGCTGCTGTCGCACAACTATGAGAAGCATGAACTGCTTGTTTTTCCTGAAATGACTCTTACCGGATTCACTATGAAAGCCGCTGAATATGGGGAAGAACTTAATGGTGAAAGTTTTTCCTTTTTCTCTGAATTGGCGCGGAAGTACACAGCACATATTCTTGCCGGCATAATAGAGAAGAGCGAAAAGAAATATTATAATTCCCTGGTGCATATCAATCCTGAAGGCAAGCTTCTAAAAACATACAGGAAAATTCATCCTTTTTCTTTTTCTACTGAAGATAAGAATTATGCGAAGGGTGAAGAAACTGTAATTACAAAAATTAATGATCTCAGTACCGGATTATCTATCTGTTATGATCTAAGGTTCCCTGAACTTTACCGGCAGTATGCAAAGAAAAAAGTTGATATGCTTGTGGTAATTGCCAACTGGCCGGATACGAGGATAGAACACTGGAGAACTCTTTTACGGGCAAGGGCAATAGAGAACCAGTGCTATGTACTGGGTGTGAACAGAGTGGGTAACGATCCTGAACTTAAGTATAATGGTTACAGCGCTGTTGTTGACCCGATGGGAAATGAAATTATCTCCGTATCAGCTGAAGAAAAAATAGTAACTGCAGATGTGTTCAAAGATAAAGCCGATGAAGTAAAGACCACTCTTCCTTTTTTAAATGATATCAGGCTGATTTGATATGCACAAATTCAAAAAGACTATAAACTTTTATGATTGTGATCCTGCGGGGATATTATTCTTCGGAAGGATTTTTGAAATATGCCACGCTGCCTATGAAGATATGATAAACTCATTTAAGCTTGATTCGGATTACTGGAATAATACAGAATATGCGGTGCCTATAATTCATACCGGGGCAGAATATCTCTATCCGCTGAGACCGGGTGACCAGATTACAGTGGAGGTCATAGTAAGTCAGCTTAAAGAGAGTTCGTTTGAACTGAGTTATGCGTGCAGAAATGCAGACGGGAAAATAACCAACGAAGTAAAGACAGTACATGTTTTTATAAGCAGGAAAAACTGGAAGAAAATTCCGATTGATGCTGATGTCAAAGCACACCTCTCGGAACATTCTACCTGATCAGTATTTCAATTTCCTCTTTAACCTTTTCTCTCATTATTTTCCCAAGGGATGTTCTTGGAAGTCTTTCAACAGGGTAAAAACGTTTGGGGATTTTAAAACCTGCAATCTTTCCCTTCATAAATTCTATGATCGTATCGATTGATATCTTTCGGTTCAATACAATTGCCGCGGCGACTAACTGTCCCCATTCTTTATCAGGCAGTGCAAATACACAACTCTCCTTTATTCCGGGCATTGTATTCAGCAAAAGCTCAACTTCTATCGGATTAACATTTTCTCCGCCGGTGATGATAAGATCAGTTCTCCTTGCCTGGATGAATAAGTCGCCATCCTTATCTAAATAACCTATATCGCCTGTATGATATTTTTCATTGATGAGATTTTTAGAAGAGGCGGCTTGATTCTTATAATATCCGTGAAAGAGGGAATTCCCTTCAATAATTATTTCGCCCGAAATACCATCGGGTGAAAGTTTTACAGTCTCATTCTCTATGAAAATTTTATTACCGCCTAGTGGTTTTCCAACCGATGCAGGCTTGCGGCTGACATTCGGGGGACTATTGGCTGTAACAAATGCCGATGTTTCAGTAGAGCCGTAAACATTTGAAATTTTACATCCTATCGACAAAGCTTCTTTTATTAATTCTTCATTGGCAAATCCTCCGCCGAGGAGAAGATATTTTAACTCTTTCCCCGGTTTCCAATCGGTTTCAAGGAGCCTTTTCAATTGTGCGGAGACAAGAGATACAAGAGTCGGTTTTTGATTATCAAGTGAATCCCTTAAATCGGTATGTTTTAAAGATTCAGGAATAATAAGTGAAGAACCAAACCTGAAAGTTCTGGTTATAATTGACAGCCCGCCGATATGATAAAACGGCAGACTGGCGAGCCATTTATCAGAAATCGATTGAGACAGAAGAGTCTGACTGTTGTCGGCACTATTCAGCAGATCATTCAATGAGTGCATTACTCCTTTTGGCTTACCCGATACTCCGGAAGTAAACATAATAACCGAAATAGAATCGGGGTTAATTTCGCCGGATTCAAAAGGTCCATTCTCAGGCGGGGATTTAATGAAGGCTTCACATGGTATCTGTACCGGAAGATCCCTTTTTTCTTTTTCATTATAGAAAAGAAATTCTGCATCGGAAAAATTTATGATATCTGTCAGCTCAGTGTCGGATAATTTTATATTAAGCGGAACCGCACAGGCATTCAGACTCCACAAGGCAAGAAGATAAATTACATTTTCTGGATTGTTCCGGCTGAGTATTGCTGTTTTGGTATTTTCTTTAATCCCGAGGGACGCCAGGTAAGCTGCAGTAAGACGGATTTTAGTTTCAAGCTCATTATAGGTAATTATATTTTGATGAGTGATTACTGCGGGATTATTATCAGAAGTGTCTGAGTCTTGACGAATGATTATATTAAGTATATTCATTGTTATCCAATGTTTATAGCACCGCTGCTGACAGGAAACGGATCATTTACTATTGTATTCTTAAAGTAATCTGCAACTGCGAGGCCATGTGCAGTCTGATTTTTTAAGATACCTGCTGCAAAGACCGCTATGGACCTTCCAATTGAAGTTTCAAAAGAAGAGGTTATTACTACTTTTAAGTCCTTTCTTTCGGCTTCATCTATTATTTTCATAGCTGTGGTAAGTCCTCCCAGCATCATCGGTTTCAGTATTAAAACTGACGCCAGGTCATTCCTGATGATATTTACAGCATCATCATAACTCCTTACAGACTCATCAGCGGCAAGAGGTATGGAAGTTTCACTGCTGATCTCAGGAAAATCATTTATGGAGGCAGCCGGCTGTTCTATATACTCAATATCAAATTGTTCAAGACGCGTGAGGTTATTGATTGCACTCTGTGTATCCCATCTGCCGTTTGCATCCAGACGCAGCTTAAGATTTCGTCCGGCTTCTTTCCTGATATTTTTAATCGTCTCAAAGTCCTCCTCAAAATCCTCTCTGCCCGTTTTTATCTTAATCGTCCTGAAGCCCTTTGCTTTCAGTTGCCTTGTCCTTTCAACAGCCTCATCCGGCTTCACCAATCCAATAATACCGTTAACACTGATGTTCCTGGCAACCGGTTTATTAAACAATTCACTCAGAGTTGTTTTTCTTTCTACGCAGATCAGATTCAGCATTGCCTGTTCCAGGCCGCACCTTAATGCCGGAAGGTATCTGAATTCAGTAAGACTTTCTTCAATAGAAGGGAGCAGATTATTCAGATCAAATTTCAGTCTGAGATTAATATTTTCAAGTGCGGCTTCATCATCTTCATAACTCTCCGACCCGAACCCGGGAAGGGGAGCTGCTTCACCGATACCTTCTGCTCCGTTGAGATCCTTAAGCGAGATAATAAATCCTTTTCGTTCCTCAATTGTTCCCGCAGAAGTGAAAAAAGGCATTGCAAGCTTAAGGCTGTATGGTGAATATGTAAGTTCAAGGTTTGTCACAGTGCGAGTCCTGCCGAAAATAATATTCCGAACAAAGCAGAAAGTTTTGCTGTAAGCTCGAGTGTTTTATTAAGGTCAGTTCCTTCAAGTGTGGTAATCATTTTTATTGCTTTGGCGGCAAACGGCACAGTAAAATAGGGCAGGAAAATCCAAACAGTATAGTCAAAGAATAAGAACAGAATAAGCGGGGTTAAAAAGGATATTACAATCAGGAATATAAACTGGTAACGGGTAAATGTTCTTCCCATTTTTACCGCAAGGGTATTTTTATTTGCAGCACGGTCTTCTTCGATATCGCGGTAATTGTTGACTACAAGGATATTAGTAACAAGAGAGCCCACGGGCACAGATGCTACAAGAGATACGAAATTTATATGGTGCGAATGCAGGTAATAAGTAAATACTGTTCCCACAACTCCGAAGAATCCGAAAACAAAAATATCACCGAGACCATTATATGCAAGAGGGAATGGTCCTGCCGTATATGCTATACCGGCTATTATTGAAAATACTCCGACGATAAGGATTATCCACCCGCCGACATACACGAGATAGAGTCCAAGCAGAAATGAAACAAGGAAAGTCACAATAATTGCTATCTTCATTTCATTTACAGAGATCAGACCGCTGGCAAGCACTCTCCTCGGACCTTTTCGCTTTTCATTATCTGCGCCTTTTGTATAATCGTAAAGATCATTTGTATAGTTAGTCCCTATCTGGATCAGTATAGAGCAGATTAGAGCAACAAGCGAGTAGAGAGGTACAAAGATGCCCTCGCTTATCGCAACGCCTGACCCGACAAATACAGGGACGATTGCTGCGAAAAGAGTCTTTGGCCTGCTGGCTATTACCCAGCTTTCAAGTTTTGTCGGTATTTCCGGTTCTTTTTCCATTCGTATTTCTATTAAGGCAGTTTCGGAAATTTATTAAATTCGGGTTTTCTTTTTTCAAGATAAGCCTTTTTGCCTTCCTGGGCTTCATCGCTCATATAGTATAACAAAGTTGCGTTGCCGGCAAGTTCCTGGATGCCTGCCTGTCCGTCAAGCTCTGCATTAAAGGCTGATTTAAGGAGGCGTATGGCGAGGGGACTTTTTTCTAATATCTTCTTTGCCCATTCAACGCCGGTATTTTCAAGTTGATCAACAGGTACTACTTTATTTACCAGTCCCATCTGAAAAGCCTCATCAGCATTATACTGGTCGCAAAGATACCATATTTCTCTCGCTTTCTTCTGCCCGACAATTCTTGCAAGGTAGCTCGATCCGAATCCTCCGTCAAAGCTGCCGACTTTAGGGCCTGTCTGACCAAAAATTGCATTGTCGGCTGCAATTGTAAGATCGCAGACGACGTGCAGTACGTGCCCTCCTCCTATAGCATAGCCTGCTACAAGAGCTATTACAGGTTTCGGCATACTTCTGATAAGCTTCTGAAGGTCAAGAACATTTAATCTTGGAACACCGTCCTTACCCACATATCCCTGGTCGCCGCGGATCCTCTGGTCGCCTCCTGAACAAAAAGCATATTTGCCGTCTTTGGCGGGTCCGTACCCTGTCAATAATACAACCCCGATCTCCTGGTCCTCACGGGCATCTGCAAAAGCATTATACATTTCTATTACTGTTTCCGGGCGGAAAGCATTCCTTACTTCAGGACGGTTGATGGTTACTTTAGCGATCCCTCCATTTTTTCATAAATAATATCCTGGTATTCACCGGCTCTTTTCCAGTTAAAAGTCATCCTTTACCTCGAAATTTTAGAAGTATCTGTTAAAAATATTGAAAAGTTGTGAAAGTTAGAATAAATATAGCAATGGGAAGTTAATTAGTGTGGGGGAGGGAGCACAGGAGGCGGGTGGGGAGGGAATCGGGGACTGAGGGACTGAGAAGGTAAGGAGGTGAGAAGGGAAGAAGATAAGAAAATAAGAAAGTAAGGTTGGCAGGTAGGTGTTATCCCGCTATCTTTATTCTATTTTATAAGAAAGTGGGATAAGGCTAAAAAAAGAAAAAAAGAAAGATTTATTCTTATGACTTCCTCCACGAAGTGGAATAACAAGAAAATTATTATCAATGTGCTTTTTGAAAATAAGAATCATTCAAACGATTCATATATTTTGATCAATTTTAATGAAGGCTTTCAGGAAGCTGTTAACTGCTGCGGTGAATTTAGCCGGTTCTTCCAGGTGAACGGTATGACCTGCATTTTTAATTATTATATGTTTTGCGGCAGGAAACTTGTTAACGATGGTTTTATTCAATGACGTAAATTTGGTGTCGAGTTCACCTGTGATGAGGAGTGTTTTCGCATTTATATTTTTCAGCCCGGAGTAGAGGGAAGGCATTTTTCCGGTGCTGAACCCAAGTAATGAATTTGATAATCCGATTGGATTATTCCGCATTTTTCTTTTTTTAATTTCATTTCTTTTCTCTTCGGAAAACCGAAGCTGGGTAGAAAAGATATCTTTCTGCATCCACATTTCAATGAATTCTTCTGCCGGGTGGGACGATATAAATTCCGCTACGCCTTCATCCTCTTTAATTCTTTTTTCTCTCTGTTTCTTATTTTTAATACCCGGTGAGGCGCTCTCAAGTATCAAACCCAGTATCCTTTCCGGGTAAGTAAAAGCATAACATAAGGCAAGTCTTCCCCCCATCGAATAACCTGTTAAAATTATTTTCTCCTCTGTGAAGTGTGTTATTAACTTATTAAGCTGTTCAACCTGAAGCTCCCAGGAATAAAGCTCCGGGTCATTAGGAAAAGCACTTTTACCATGTCCAAGCAGATCGATAGTGAATTTGTTAAACCTGTTGTCTATTTCCGGCAGAACGGCAGACCAGTCCTCTGAGCTGCCGGTAAAACCGTGAAGAAAAAATATGTCCCGGGCTGATTTATTAATTTTCTCAGGCTGGTTAACGTTGAGGAAAACATTGGAATACTTTACTCTCATTCAATCCCTTCCGGGACACTCCCGGCTTTTCTGAAATATTCTTTTCTCATTCTGATGGACGCCTTCATATCAGTTTTAATTTCGAGCACGGTAAGTCTTTTTTCTTTAAAAGCATCTGCCATCGATTTCTTCAGGTCATCACGGTTTTTGATAAGACTGTAATCTGCATTAAAACTTTTAACAATTGAACTGAAGTCAAGGTTGTGAGGATTAATAAAATAATCTTTGAATTTTTTTCCGTATGATGATACCGGAAGCATTCCGAATATTGCCCCGCCGTTGTTATTAATAAGTATTACGACAAGGGGTATTTTGTACTTTTCTCGCGGTCAATAGGGAAGTGATATCATAGTAAAAAGCCATATCTCCGGTAATGAGCGCAGTGGGCTTATTTGATGCCTTTTGAATACCGAGAGAAGTTGACAATATTCCATCGATCCCGCTGGCACCGCGGCTGGAGTGGACGACTATCGTCTTTTCAGTCTGCTGGGAAAAGTAATCAAGATCTCTCACGGGCATGCTGTTTGAGATCATCAGGTGTGTGTTATCCGGTAAATGATTTATAACTTCGGGAATAACTGCGCACTCGTTTGAGAAGGCCAATTTCCCGGTGAGCTCAGCCTTTATTTTATCTGCGGAATTATCCGCCTGAATATAATGATTAAGCCATTCCCGGCTGTTCTCCTTTTCTATATCTTTGATCAGCTTACTGCAGAAAAGGGAAGGGGAGGATTTGCATATTCCCGAGGCATTATTCCATGGATCGAAGATATCACCATGTTCATTTATTATGTACCGCTTTGCGGGTATCTTCCCAATCCAGCTTTCCACTGCCTTCGACGAAGGTGTTCTTCCGAAATGAAGAATTACATCAGGAGAGTATTCATTTACAAATCTCTCATTCCGCAGGAAAGCTTCATAAGTGGTTATAATGTTCTTCGATTTATTCCCATACCTTAACTGTGAGCAGGCATCTGCTATCACAGGATAATTCAGTTTTTCAGCAAGATTCAGCAGCTGCTTCTTTGTGTCCCTGTCATATTCCATCGGTCCGGCCAGTATCAGAGCGTTTTCAGAATCATTGAGGGTTCGCAGGATTTCCTTATAAATATTCCTGCCGGGTTTTATTTCCCGCTTGATGAAAATACTTTCACGGACCCTGTGAACTTCAATCAGTTTAATAGTACTTTCACTAATCTCATCAGTAAATGCATCCGGTTCAAATGGTTTGCGGAAAGGAAAGTTGAGATGTACAGGTCCCTGCATACTATGGATGAAAGCCTCGCCTGCGTATCTTCTTATTCTCCTTATCCCTGAAGCTGAAATTCCCGGAAGTCCTGCATCTTTAAAATACCTTATATGATTGCTATAGAGGTTATGCTGGTTTATAGTCTGGTTCGCACCGCGTCCTATTAACTCAGGAGGGCGGTCGGCTGTGCAGACTATCAATGGTATTCTCTGCTGGTACGCTTCTATTACTGCAGGGTATAGTTCAGCTGCAGCTGTTCCTGATGTGGTGATTATGACAACAGGCTTACCGGATGCCTTTGCCAGTCCCAGTGCAAAAAATGCACTGCTCCTTTCATCTATATGCACAAAGCATTTGAATTTTTTATTGGAGGCGGCAGCTAATGTCAAAGCGGTGCTTCTTGATCCGGGTGAAATACAGATGAACTTTACACCAAGATCTGCCAGCCTCTCAAAGAAGTTTTCTGTCCAGAAGGTATTCCGGTTAATTTTCATTATTGAAGATTGTAAGAAATGGTTTGAGTTTGAGTTCTGTTTCCCTGTATTCCTCATCAGGATTGCTTCCGTTTACAATTCCGCATCCGGCATAGACTATAAGTTTTTTCCCTGCAGCCAGGGCGGAACGGATTGCGAGAACTACTTCCCCCTCATTCTGAAGGTTAAGCCAGCCGATTAAACCTGCATATAATCCGCGCTGATGGGTTTCAGTTTTTTTAATAAGATTTAATGCCGCATCCGCCGGAGATCCGCATACAGCGGGGGTCGGGTGGACCTTGCCGATGACATTTATAAAGGTATTATGTTCATTAAGATTTAGTTTTATAGTCGATTTAAGATGCTGGATATTCTGCAATTTTTTTACTGAAGGATCACTGATCACAAGGTCTTCAACAGATTTGGAGAGGCAGTCATTAATATAGTTAATAACTATTTCGTGTTCATTAAGGTTCTTTTTACTGGCAAGGAGCCCGTTTTCAATATTCATATCTTCTTCATCGCTGCCGCCGCGGTCAGCTGAACCGGCCAGTACTTCAAGAGTCATTTCCGAACCTTTGATTTTTGCCAGGGTTTCCGGTGAGGCACCGATAAAGGAGGATTTGCCGATATGGAAAAGGAACAAAGTACATTCAGGGTAATTGGCTACCAGGCTCTTAAGGATCGGCTCAATTGAAATATCATTTGTGAACACCAGTTCAACCTTCCTTGAAAGAACAACCTTCTGAAGTCCGCCGTCTTCAATTTTTTCCAGCAAGCTGTTTACCTGGGTTTTCCATTTCTTTTTATCCTTGGGTTCATCCCCGGTTTTTTTGATGATGCGCAGCTTCGAAGATTCTTCACCGTTGGTTTCTGTGTAGAATAACTTTAATACGTACTCGAGCCTGGTCAGCAGGGTATCTATCTTTACTTTTGGAGAGGTGAATGAGTTAAAAATGAAATAATAATTGCCTTCTTCTTTGAGAAAGATAAGTTCAGGAATGAACCATTCCGAGTCATCAAAATCCTTCCAGTTCTCATCCGAATGTTCTACCGTAAATTTCATACCCCCCATCAGCAGCGGAAATGAAATGTTTTCAAATTCCCGCCTGTTTGAGATAAAATTTTCACGCAGCTCTTTGAGCTTCTTTTCAAGCGAGGAAAAGCGTTTTTCTCCTTTTTCAGTAAGCATCAGAATAGAGTTGATACCAAGGAAGAACCTATCCTCTGCCGGTTTTTCTGAATAAAAGAGTACTTCCTGTTTTTTACGCAGTCCATTTATGCGTGGATATAAATCAATTCTTTCTGCGGGAAAGATAAAGCTCAGGAGAGACTGCCCCTGGTGCGACTTGATTATATTTTCATTGGTTTTTATGAATTCAGTAAATGATAATGCGGCTTTTTGTGTCAGATTGTCTTCCATCAATTATAATATGCTTTTTGAATATTCGTAAATTTCAGATAAAAAGATTAAAATTTCAATTAAAACTTGTGTTATGGATTACTAAAAAATAATGTCCTCTTCTATGGTATCAAGCATCTTCAGGTAACTTTCATATCGGTAAACGGAAATATGGCCTTCTTCTGCTGCATTAATAACTGCACAACCCGGTTCATGATGGTGTGTGCAGGTGTTAAACCTGCATTTATTTATATAAGGAAGGAATTCCGGAAAGTAATGTCCCAGGTCTTCTTTCCTCACTCCATACGGTTCAATTTCCCGAATGCCGGGTGTATCGATAATATAAGTTCCCGGCTCGATTTTTATCATCTCAGCAGTAACCGTTGTATGGGTTCCCTTATCCGTAAATGCGCTGATCATACCGGTTCTAAGGTTTAGAGAAGGGTAAAGGATATTAAGGAGGGATGACTTTCCTACACCCGAATGTCCCCAGAATAGAGATCTCTTTCCCTTCATTTCGTTCTTAAGTTCACTAATCCCTGTTTTCTTTTTTACACTGGTCAAAAAAACGTCATAGCCGATCGTCCTGTATAATCCGGTCCACTGATCTATCTGTCTTTCCTCGTCCAGATCTGTTTTATTTATAATGATATTTACTTTAATCTGAGCACTTTCACCTGTAACAAGGAAACGGTCCACCACCTTATTGTTAAAATCAGGTTTATAGACACTGCTTACTACGTACAGTTCATCAATATTTGCAGCAACTACCTGCTCGAGTCGTTCTCCCCGGTAGCCTGCTCCTTTTATCCGCGGAGCTTTTCTTGAAAGATAATTTTTTCGTTTCTCTACTGTATGAATAATTCCGGTTCCGTCCCTGTTCAGATCGAATTGAACAACGTCGCCCGTAACTGCGATATCTGTTAAATATAGTTTGTCTTTTTTGAGATTGAAGTCTTTTTTGAATTTCCCCTTCAGTCCGCTTCTTATCACCTCATCTCTTTCTTCGGAGTAGATATAATAATCTTTACTTTCCGCTCTTAAAACTATTCCTTTAATGACTTCTCCGGTTTAAAATAAAAAAGCATCCTACCGAAAGATAAGATGCTTTAAATTTTCTATCAATTGCCTGATGAGGAATATCAGAACCTGTAGGTTGCGGTAAATATCAGCTTATTGACGCTAACGTCCTGGAAAGTTCTCGATACATCAGAACCATAATTATCTCCGAAATCCTTCCACATTCCATGTGCAATAGCAAGATCGAAACCGATTGTTTCATCAGCGAGGAATCCGATTCCGCCGGTGATATACTGGTGATCATATTTGGAAGGATCGCTCTTGTAAGGTGAAGGCTGTACCATATAACCGCCCCTTAGTCTTAAACCGATCATAGGGAAATGTATATTCAACACCGATGTTATAATTAAGTACGGCTGCCAGCTGATCCTTGATATTTTTGTTAAGGTCCTCAACAACCTGGGTGCCTAACCCTGATACATCCTCAAATTTCATCTGCGAATAATCCATTAAAGTACCCTGTCCGCTTACAATAAAACCTTTCAGATTAACAGAGAATCCGAGGCCAAGTTCAAAAGGAGTTGTTATATTGTATTCAACCTGGTCACTATAATTGGCGCTGTTTAGGGAAACACGGTCATTGGCAAAATCACTGTAGCCGTTAACTGTAAATTTTTCTTTTATATCATACGATTTCGGAAACTGAACAGTGAAACCGAACCGTGCAAGGTCAGTAAACTGGTAAAGCATTCCTGCCTTCACATCCCATCCTGATAAATCCCAGTCGAGCACACGGTTAAGGTTAAAGGTCAGGAAATCTGAATGCAGGGGATCTGTAGGGTCAGCTTTTCCGTAAATACCCTTTGTATCATCTTCAAAGTAATCATTATTAGAAGTAAAACTTCCGCTGATGATATTAAGATTCAATCCCAGGAAAAGATTTTTGTAGGCTTCTACCGCTCCTGAGAATGTCCAGTTTTTAATTGAGCCTGAATTAAGTATCGATCCGCTCTGGTTAAGGTTTCCATTTATCAGCGAGTAATTGGTGGAATCGGCTAAGTAGAGCTGATAAGGAATATCGGACGGATAGGGAGGTTCCAGCAGCGATTGTATTAATGAATTATTTGCACTGTTGAACCCGTCAAATTTCACGGCACCTGTAAAGTCTTTTGTAGTATGATATGACAGACCGAATACGAGGCTTCCGCGCATAGTAGGGAAGGGGAAAGCGAAGCTCAGCCTGTCGAGTGTGGTTGAGCTATTGGAATAATCCGTAGCCTGGTTCATAAATGTAGTATTATTCCCGAAGTTAGTATACTGGAGACCTCCGGAAAATTCCATTCTCTTTAATAAACCAAATCCCGCCGGATTAAAATAAGCTGCCGACGCATCATCACTTAATCCTATATAACTATTGCCCATTCCGAGAGCGCGGGCATTAGCTCCAAGACCCGGCTGTCCGAGTCGTACTGCATCGTTCACATTCTGAGCAAAGACTGCAGCAGAACATGACAGGATGAAAAATATTGCAAGCTTTGAGAAATCAGAAATTAAGCTCTTCATCAGTTATCTCCTTCCGCCGGAACTTCTTCCACCATTGTTATTTCTTACAGTACTTCCGCCGGAAGTATTTCCGCTGGATGAACCGGAACCGGAGGAGGATGAACTTCTTACAGTCTCTGACGATGAACCGCCTGAAGTATCCTTACTGCCGTTATCATTACCGGTATCGATCGGAGGTGCATTATGAGACGGGGGCTGCACTTCAGGAACACGTGATGGTGTCCCTCTGCCGCCGTTGCCTCTGAGTGTCTGATTATCTTTATTATCCGATCTTGTTCCTGTTGATGTCTGCGATGAAACAGGAGGCACATAATCCCACCACCATGGTGTATCATAGAAGTAGTAGTAATCACCGTAGTACGTATCACCGTAATATATAGTGGTAGTTGAATTATCTTCAGTCGGAAATTGTGAATCAGGGCTCCAGATTATTGTATAACACCCTGTAAATCCAAATGCAATTATTGCTGTAAATATAATACTGAATACAAGCTTTTTCATTTCTAAATGCTCCTACCTTCTACCCCGTCCGGAATTGCTGCTGCTTCCTCCGGAACGGCTGCCGCTGCTATTTGCTGGAGGAGATGAGCTCCTCTGCGGAGGTGAATAGGAACGCGGAGGTGTGGAATTCCGCGGTGAATTATTTCTTTGGGGCGGAGAGTATTGTTTTGGCGAACTGTCTCTTTTAGGAGGATTATACTCTCTGCTCGGAGGTGTATAACTGCGGGGTCTGTAATTCCCGTTAGTTCTTCGTCCCTCGTTGCGTTTTTGAACATCCGGTGATTTATCCCTTCTCAGATAGGGGTTTATTCTTCTGTTTTCTTTCCTTCCGGATTCATTTCTTGAATTAACCCGCGGAGGAGTCCTTCTCTGATCAAAATTACCGGACGGAGATTTTCTTTCTACGGGTCTTCTTAATCTTGTTCCATCTTTTGTTACTTCTCTGGAAACTCTGCCGCTGCTGACTCTGTCTGTCGAAGTCCTCGTAGTCGGGGATAACCTGCTTTCACCTCTTTTGCGTTCTGTCAGATTCCTGCCGGTATTTCCATCTCTTGATCCGATAATGGGGCTTCTTCCGCCGCCGCCTCTTAACCCATCAAGGTTTCTTATCCTTCTCATATCCCGTGTTCTATCGCGGTATGTGTAGTAGTTATGCGTGTATGAATGGAAACCGCCGCCATAATAATAATTAAATCCAAAGTACCACGGTGATGGATAGTAATAGGAGAAAGGCAGACAGCCCCAGCTTCCGGGATAATACCAGCTGTACCAGTAATTATAATAAAAAGGATCATAACAGAAGGAATTACCGTAATAGTTCCATGAAACACCTACTGCAATTGAAGGCTGATAGCCCCAGAAATATCGTCTGTATGAAGGATATGTATAATAAAAGTCATCATAATAATATGGCGAATTTCCATAATTATAATCACTGTTATCACCATACCCGCGGTCCTCGTAGTAAGCGGTACTATCATCATATCCTGTGCTGTCATAGTAATCATTGCTGTAGTATTCTGACGAATCATCGTAAGCAGAACCCTGGTCCTGCCCGTAATAACCGCCCTGATCGCCTCCGTTGGTAGGCTGACTTCTGCCGCCGGAATAATCCCTGTCTCGTGTTGCGAGCTGAGTATAACAGCCTGTAAACAGTAGTGCTGTTACTGCTGTTATTGATAATATGTATGTAAATCTCTTCATGGTCTTCCTCCGAAAAATAACTTCTCTAATATGCGCAAAAATCAAGCCTGATTAAAGGATTAAATTTCTATATTATAGACAAAATCTAAGGTCTGAAAGTTTCATCAAAAGGTGTGATGTATAGAATATTGGAATTGATTGTCTATAATATTCTACAAAAAGGCAGTGATGTCCACAAAAAACTTAAAGTATCAAAAAAGTTTAAGTTTTTAGAAAAGAAATAAAGCAATTTCTCCTTTCTTATTTTGAATCCCCCTTTTATCAAGTCGGATTGCCTGGAATTCCTTATCCTCCGGAGGTAAAGGTTCGAAATAACAATTATGGTTAGTTTTTTGATTTTTAAGTTTTATCAGGAAAACTGTACTACGTTGTTCGCCGCTCCTCAAAAGTTGAGTCCGTGACGAAATCCCCTGGGGGAATTGCGATCCCCCCGCCAGAATTTAGCTTAACTTATAGTAGGCGGGGGAAAAAAATTACGGAATGGAGCGCCTGCCCCGACGGTTAGGCGGGGTTTATCCCGCAAAAATATATTCAAAGTTTAGGGCGGGATAATCGATAAATGCTGTTCGAGTCCTTCCGATCTTGCTAAGAACTTCAGCGGAAGGACGAGCCTGCCTTGCCTGATTACCAACCGTAGCGAAGCGAAGGTTGGCAGGCAGGTTCATTTATCGAAGCGAAATGGAGTAATTTTTTAGAATTCTTTTGCGAGCATGTTCTTTCTTGCCTGCCTGATTACCAACCGCAGCGAAGCGAAGGTTGGCAGGCAGGTGTTATCCCGCCATCTTTAATATATTTATAAGACGGCGGGATAAGGCTAAAAAGAAAAAAATAAAGATTAGTTCTTATTCTTGCCTCCACGAAGTGGAATAAGAAGAAAATTAATATCAATGTGCTTATGGAAGCTGCCGATAATAATAAGAATCATTTAAGAGATTCATTTATTTTGGACAGAAATGCAAAAAGGGGCATAACTTAAAATATCGATTTGATATATTCTATTTTAAGAGCACGGTCTGCAGCAGAGGGATTTAATTTTTTGTTGCTTAGAAGGTCACGCAGATCAAATTCCAGCGTAAACCCGGTACCGATGGACCACCTTATCCCTGCATTCAGGTATCCGTTATCACTGCCGTAATATTTTGTTTCATTATCATTAAAAGCAAAATTGTATTCTGCAATCAGAGATACGGAACCGCCGAGTGTTTTTTCTGCACCTACATACAGATTGACGAAATTATCGCCGTCTTTTGACTCAAGCGAGTAGCTGGCCGTTGTATGTACACTTAAATATCCAAGGAAAGCAAAGTTTTTACTTGCAGCAGCATAAAATCCGGGGGATTTTGTATCGTATCTCCCGGACGAATCATGATACACTCCTTTTCCCTGTGAGTCAAATCCTACCGAAATCGCAGGAAAGGTGATTGCTTCATTAAATAAGCGGAATCGAATATTCACGCCGGGAAGTTTGTACCAGTCAACTTCGCCTTCACCTATCACATTCGCTCCTCCGTATGATATCCCGAAACTGACATTATCAAATGCCCCGACTTCAAGTTTCTCTATTACTACTCCAACAGGCAGAATATCGGTAGTTGCTCCCACAAAACCTTTTTCCAGTATCCCGGCAGTTGGCATATCTATTAAAGTTCTGTATTCGAATTTTGCTTTTTCTCCGGCTGTTCCCTGGGGGAATGAAATAACTGAAGAAATTAAGGCTAATATTGATGCAGTGATGAATGTTCTCATAATACCTCGAAGAGATAATTCTTCATACACAAATATAGCAATTCTTTCATATTATTCCATTCACTTCATGTTTTACTTCAACCAGGTTGGGATATATATCAACATTTATGGGAGAAGGCAGTAAGGCATAAGGCGATTTTGCAATAATTTTAACAATTCCCGTTCTGTCTTTTGCCCTCAGCTTCAGAATCCCGTTAGTTTCGTCATTCTTCACTATTTCTATGAGCTCTTTCCCCTCTGTAATCTGATAAACTGCCGCGGTTTTCCTGAAAAGAGCTTTTTGACCAAGCGCATTGAGCGGCACGGCAGTGATTGTCACCTCAGATCTGCTGTCGGCGTATAATTCTCCCGGGGTTACTCTATAAACAACCTCATAGATGCTTACCAGGTAATTATAAACGGCGAATGAACTTATCAGAAGAATTAAGATAATAATGATGTAGATAGCCCTGCTCCTTTTCATCGTTCGGCGGAAGATTTTTTCCGGATAGTGTACCTCAGCATACTTTTAATTATCTCGTTGACTATGTTATCGGGAATTCCGTCATAATGGCGGGATTTGATTCTCATATCGCATTGGTCATTAACATAATCGATTAATAAAAAATTATCATCTTCTGTCAGGACGATTTCGGTTGAGAAGAAATCGAGCATTGTCAGTTCTGCAATTTTCCTTGTTATCTGTCTTAGCTTTCTAAGCCGGTAATTTATGTAATGTTCAGGCTGAAGCGTTTCGTAAAGATGCGTCTGATCATCCCACCACACAGGAATTGCTTTTCCGAATGCCCAGAAAGATCTGAACCACGCTCTTCTGCCTTCAAGTATCTTAGGGTAAATTTTTTCCTGCAGAAGATATTTGTCATCACAATTAGTAATCCTCTCGTCAATAATTTCCTTCAATGTCTCTGCCCCGGTTACAACGCCGATTCCGCCGCCCGTTGTATTGCAGGGTTTGATTATAAAAGGACGTCCCAGTTTAGCCAGGTTCTCAACAGAAATGAAGATTTCTTCGTTTTCGCTGTGAGGTGGGATTATAATTGAGTAGGGGACATTCAGACCGGCCGTAATGAACTCGAGGTGCATGCTGGCTTTATCTATAGCGTGGAGTACATTTTTATAAGGATTAAAAAGAACAGCCTTCCTGCGTAAAAGAATTCTGCCGAGGTTCTCAAATCTCTCATCCACATCCCACGCACGGTCCAGGTAAAAATTAAAGTGCAGCTTTCGTTTCATTACCTTTTCGAGCACCTCGTTAATATTATGTTCTGAAATTATAAATGTGGTAAGGCCGGCTTCCCGGAATCTGTCCTCCACAAGATTTATAAAATCATCATCATATTCCCATACATAAGCCAGGGCAAGATCGTATATTTCCATTTTCCTCATCAGTTTTTGCAAAGATATAGTTTAGTATATTTGTACGCAAGAATGCCATTATTAAGGCACGGTTAAGTTCAGTGATTATCTGCAAGTGCCTTGTAATTAATTAGCGAGAGCAATATTTTTTCTTAAACAACCCTGGATATTATGATTAAGATTTCTTTGCTGATTTCAGCAGCAGTTCTGTTCCTTTTTGCCGGATGCTCCTCCACCGGAACAACGGTAAAAGAAGAAGAAGAAATTCAAAATGCTGAGCAGATCAGCGACACTACCAACCCTGCAGATCTCAAGAACAAGGCAATGGAGTATTTTATTGACGGCTCCGTTCTGGAAACAGAAGGAGATTACCCCGCTGCAATTGAGGCATTGCAGAATGCTCTAAGGTATGATACCAGTGCAGGGATTTATTACGCCCTTGGTAAAAATTATTATTATCTCGGCAACACCCCCCAGGCACTCCGGAATGCTAAAAAGGCAGCATCTATGAACCCTGCGCGGCTCGAGTATAAATCACTGCTGGCAGATATTTTTTCCTCAGCATCCCAGTTCGATTCGGCTGCTGTTGTTCTCGAAGAAATGATCGCGCAGGATTCTGCTTCGCTGACTTCCTATTACCGCCTCGCCAGGATCTATGAAAACTCAAAACCGCTGAGTGCAATAAATATATACAGGAAGCTTACCAGCGTTATCGGTCCTGAATGGAATGTCCTTATCCGGATAGCAGATTTATATGAAAAGATGGGCGACATAGATAACGCTTCAAATACAATAAAGGAACTGCTCAAAATCGATCCGGGGAATACTTCACTATACAAACTGCTGATCGATTATTACACAAAGGCGGAAAAGTATGATGAGGCTCTTGCTGCCGCAAATGACCTCCTTCAGCTGAATCCCGATGATCTTGAAGCAAGGGAGAAGAAGGCACAGATATATATTGATAAAGGCGACTGGGATTCTGCCGCCCGGGAATATTCATACATCCTTGATAAACCGGGAATTCCGCTCGATGCAAAAATAAGAGTAGGCGCCTCTTATTTCATACAGTCATTAAAAGATTCAAGTTTAACCCCGGTTGCAAAAGAGTTTTTTGAAAAGATGGATAAGGATACAACCGACTGGGAAGTTAAAATGTACCTGGGTGCTATTGCCATAAATGAGCATAAGGATTCACTTGCAATAGAGGAATTCAGGCAGGTTACGCAGATGGCCGGCTGGAATGTTCAGGCGTGGGTAAGACTGGGCGGACTATACTTTGATAATAAAAGATATGATGAAGCAGTCAAAGTTATGGATGAGGCGGTCAGCTTTGTTCCCTGATGATTTTACTGTGAATTTTATACTGGGGTTATCGCTTGCTCAAAGCGGTCATAACAGTGAGGCTAAACCTTATCTTAAAAAAGCTGTCGATATCAACCCTTCAGATATGAATGCCCTGTCGGCATACGGTTTTACTCTCAGCCAGCTTAAAGAGAACGATGAAGCAATTAAATATCTGAATAAGGCTATGGATCTTTCTCCTGACAGTGCAAACCTTGTAAATCTTCTCGGTACACTGGGACTTATTTACGACGGACAGAAAAACTGGGAAGCCTGCGACAGTACTTATGAGAAAGCATTAAGCATTGATTCTGCCAATGCTCTTGTTAATAATAATTATGCATATTCTCTCTCTGAAAGAGGAATAAAACTTGATAAAGCATTGAAGATGGCTGAGACTGCAATAGAAAAAGAGCCGCTGAATTCATCTTATCTTGATACCATAGGATGGGTTTATTTCAAATTGGGTGAGTATGAAAAAGCTAAGGACTATATTGAAAAAGCAATCAAGGCGGGGGGAGAGAGTTCCGTGGTGCTTGAACATCTCGGGGATATCACTTACATGCTCGGGAACAAGGACAAAGCGAAGAGAATATGGGAAAAATCATTAAGCCTTGATTCAACTAACAACCGGGTAAAAATAAAAATAGAAAAAGGTGAAATTTGAAAAAATATTCAGTTCTTATTCCTCCTGCTCATTGAAATAATTCCCTTTCTTATTAATGGCTGCGTTCCCTCCCAGCCGAATGAAGATATTGAGCTTCTTCCCTCAGAAAGGCTGATAAATAAACTGGAAGTAAACCGGAGGAGAATAAGGAGCTTTGAGGGATATGGAACTATTGCAGTTAAATCGCCGAAGATAAATAACAGCGCCAATTTCAGGGTCGTTATCAACAAGCCTGATTCTATTTACCTGAGTATAATGGGAGCCTTCGGGATCGAACTTGCGCAGGTACTGGTTACAAAAGAAAATTTTGCTTTTTATGATGCCCTCGAAAATACAGTTTATGAAGGTATCCCGAATGATGATATGCTGAAGGATATATTTCATATAGATCTTCCCTTCAACGATATAATAGATGCTTTTGTCGGTTCAGTTAATCTTACTCAGAACCTGTATAAAGTGCCCGATGAATATAAGGTTGACTATGATCAGTATGTGCTGACCTATGTCGATTCTTTTATGAATACAAAAACACAGTACCGGGTTGACGTAAGAGAGCTGGGTATCACGAAATATATGCTGTGGGATAAAGAAGGGAACCTTGCCCTTGAGGGTAATTATTCAAAATTCAATGTGCTTCAGGGAGTCCCTATCCCATATAAAATAGAAGTAGACAGAACGCAGGAAGATCAGCACATAAGTATAAATTATAAAAATATGGAAGCCAATGAACCAGACATTTATATTGATTTTACAATTCCGAAAGATGCGGCAGTAATTAAAATCTGATGAAGATTGCACCGGTAAAATACATTGCAGCGGTTTTAATCGTACTGTCCGCTTTTGTCAGCAGCTTCGCACAGGAAGCTGAAATAAAAACACAGCAGAGCCAGCTTTCCACTATCAAAGATGAAATCACTTCTCTTGAAACTGAAATCAAAAAGAAAACAAAAAAAGAAAAGGAATCATTCTCAGTAATTGAAAACTACAGCAGGCAGAGTTTTCTGTTAAATAAATTGATCGGCACCTACCGTACAGGGGTGAGGCAGGCAGATAACCGGATAAGTGAAAGCCAGGAAAAGATAAGTGCCCTTGAGAATGATATAAAAATGCTTCAGGATAACTATGCCGGTTATATAAAAGCAGTCTATAAGCACAGCAGTCCCAATGAACTTGAAATGATCGTAAATTCATCTTCTGTTCAGCAGGCCCTTCTAAGGTATAAATACTTCGAAAAGTTTTCCGAACAGAGAAGCAGAGATATCAGTAGACTAAAAGAAAGCAGGCAGGAACTTATCGCCGCCAAAGAAATTCTTAAAAAGGAAAAAGAGGAAAAAGTTAAACTTGCCGCAGAAAAGGAGAACGAGGAAAATCTGCTGATGGGCAAGCTTAATGAACGGAAAAAAATTCTGAATCTTATAAAACATGATAAGTCTGAATTAAGTAATGAACTCGAGGCTAAGAAACAGGCCGAGATAAAAATCCGTAATATCATTACCAGTATGATAGCAGAAGCTGAAAGAAAAAAGAAAGAGGAAGCCGATAGACTGGAAAGGGAAAAATTAAAGGGTGATGTAAGACCCGTTGATAATACCGTCTCGATAAAAGCAGAAAACAATGCCGAACCATCCGCTTATGATATAAGTTTGTCAACTTCAGGATTTGCCTCATTTTCTTCGATGAAGGGCAAGCTGAACTGGCCGGTTTCCAACGGGAAGATTGTCAGGAAATACGGAGAAAACAAGAACAGCAAAACAAACACCATTATGCTGAATTACGGGGTAGATATTGCTGCCTCAAAGGATATTGATGTTAAAGCAGTAAGCGACGGAGTAATTTCCGCCATAGATTGGATACCCGGTTACGGCAGTGTAATTATTGTTACTCATAAAGGTGATTACAGAACTGTGTACAGTCATCTTTCGGAAATTTATGTTAATGAAGGGGACAGGGTTAAACCAGGCAAAGTAATAGCCAGAGTGGGGGATAGTCTCGAAGGGAAAGTTCTTCATTTCGAAATCTGGAATTCCCGTGAAAACCAGAACCCGGAAATCTGGCTTGCAAGGAAGTAATGAATACTCACACGGTTGAATGGCTGCATTGTCAAATGACAAACTCGATTGAACTCCATATCATAACTTCCAGGAATTGTCATTTCGAACATCCGACGTAAGGAGGATGGAGAAATCTTAATTTATTAATTAATTTAAGTAATTGATTTAAAATTTACATACTTCAGATTTCTCACCCCGGCTTAAAGTGGGAGCTGAATTTGCCGGGGTTCGAAATGACAAACTTCAATAATCCGAGGCTTATCCTCCTATCTTCTTATCCTCTAAACTCCCGGCACCCAAAGCAGGCCCGTAGCTCAGGTCTTCGACAGGCTTTACATCGTAATGGTCATCGAGTTTTTCGAATGGAGCGATAGCGGAATGAGAAAAGTACCGAGATGCCCGACCTGAGATTCCTCAGCACCCAATGAAAAATCCTGAAGTATAAGATACGTTATCCGTCCTACCTAATGACTATAAAATGCCAACCAAACGACTCACGCTCTCCGGCTTACCTTCTTATCCTCCTATCTTCTTATCCTCTAATCTCCCAGCATCCAAAGCAGGCCCGTAGCTCAGGTCTTCGACAGGCTTTACATCGTAATGGTCATCGAGTTTTTCGAATGGAGCGATAGCGGAATGAGAAAAGTACCGAGATGCCCGACCTGAGATTCCGCAAGCACCCAATGAAAAATCCTGGAAGTATAAGATACGTTATCCGTCCACTAATGACTCTAAAATGCCAACCAAACGACTCACGCTCTCCGGCTTAACCTCTTATCCTCCTATCTTCTTATCCTCTAATCTTCCGGCATCCAAAGCAGGCCCGTAGCTCAGGTCTTCGACAGGCTTTACATCGTAATGGTCATCGAGTTTTTCGAATGGAGCGATAGCGGAATGAGAAAAGTACCGAGATGCCCGACCTGAGATTCCGTAAGCCTCTGATTAATTTGAGACACTGACATTTTGTCATATGTAATATTATTCAACAGCCGAAAATTGCGTATTTTCGCTGTTTTCGAGCTGTCTCATTTTGAGTCCTAATACTGCACTAATACTGCATTACTACTACTCTAATACTGCATAACCACTTCGACTGACATTTTGTCAAAGGTGTATTATTTTTCTACACAAATTCAACCCGTTCAGAGCCTGTGTGAATATCATTAAGGGGTTGACCAAAAAGTAAGACAATGTCATTTCGAGGGAGTCTTCGACCGAGAAATCTTTTCGAATTCTAAAATTTCTTCCTTCGATCGAAATGACTAGGTTACTTTTTAGTCAGCCCCATTTACTCAATCCCGCAATCTAATCTTGTAATCCGTAATCTTGTAATTTTGCAATTCCATTGTATCCATCCAACCAAACCCATACAACCTTAGCGCGGTATAGCCGGCAACCGACTGACCTGTATCCTCAATTTGATTTTTGCAGGCTAAAATCGGATCTTCGCCCCCGCCTATTAACTGGATCTTCGACTTCGCTGCGATCAGCCAATCACCCAATCACCCAATCACGCCAATCACCCAATCAGTCCAATCACCCAATCACCCAATCACCCAATCAGCCAATCACCCAATCAGCCAATCACCCAATCAGCCAATCACCCAATCAGCCAATCAGTCAATCACCCAATCAGCCAATCAGCCAATCACCCAATCAGCCAATCACCCAATCAGTCAATCACCCAATCAGCCAATCAGTCAATCACCCAATCAGCCAATCAGCCAATCAGTCAATCACCCAATCACCCAATCAGTCAATCAGCCAATCACCCAATCACTCAATCAGCCAATCACCCAATCACTCAATCGCTCAATCACTCAATAATCCTGTAATTTTATTATTTTATGATAAAGAATTCTATATTTATATAATTATTTAACGCGGAGGAAGAATGAAAAGGTCATTTACAATTCTGCTCGTCATTCTGATTTCTTATATGGCAGACGCACAGTTTAATGAATATCCGCTGCCGAATAATGGAAAACTTCAGGGCGGCCTGGGATTAAACTGGATAGACGGAGAACTTTACTATACTTTTCATTTCACCCCTGAAATATCATTCGCGGACTTCGGTGTAGGACTCGATTTAATGCTCGATGTTGATAAGAATGGAAATCTTCGTAAGGAAGACTTCAATACTTTTTCCGATTACCTGGGCGTTATCCGCTACGTCAGGTACGGTTTTAAGAATGACCCGGTTTATGCAAAGTTCGGGGCTCTCGATTATTATACACTGGGACATGGAAGTATCATGTATGCCTATAATAATAGTCCCACAATTGACGCAAGAAAAACAGGATTGACGCTCGATATCGATTTCGGACAGATGGGATTTGAATCTATTTACAGTTCCTTTGCAGAGGCAGGAATTCTCGGGCTCCGCGGTTATGTACGTCCTTTGCAGTTCACTTCACTGGCTCCTATCCCTGTCATTGGAAATCTTGAAGTTGGTATTTCATATGCAGGAGATTACAATAGCAAAGCAGGCATTACGGCAGGTAATTTCAACAGCACCACGAATAATTTCACCGCAGCCGATGATAAAGGTTCAGTTAACATTATCGGAGCTGATATAGGTCTGCCTTTACTATCATCAGGGATGGTAAACCTTACCGTATACGCAGATTACGCCAAAATACTTGATTATGGAAGCGGAGAAGCGACCGGTATTATGGGTGAACTTAATCCTCTCGGACTGATCAGCGCCCACGCAAAACTTGAACGCAGGTTCAATCAGAAACATTACCTTCCGTCTTACTTCGGACCGCTCTACGAGCTTGAAAGGTTTCAGTTAGGGCCGTCAGGTACCGTCCATAGCAAAATACAGCGACTCGAATTCAACGAGAATGCAGATAACGGAATCTTTGGTGAACTTGGAGTAAATGTACTTGGTCTTTTTGATATAGTAGGAAGCTACCAGAGACTGGATAAAACACCGCAAAGCGGTGCATTGCATCTGTACAGCGAAATAGCTCCCGACGATGCCCCCTTCCTTTTAAGAGCAGGTTATGACAAAACAAACATCGGCAATGAAACTGCGATATTTAAACTTGACGATAAATCATATTTGTTTTTTGAAGTCGGTTACAAACCGGTTGAGTTCATTGTGGTTTCACTGGTATACGACTGGACATTCACCCCTCTTTACGATAATGATAAAAATATAATAGACTACCTCCCTCAGAAAAGAATTGAACCGCGTGTATCTTTCGTGTATCCTTTTAATTTCGGCGGAGGAGAATGACTTTTATCTTCTTCCTTTTAAGGTTTTCCTTCCCGAAGGGTACTTTGGGGCGGGATGTTGAGTCCTCGAAATCCCGCGAAAATTCTTATAAGTTTTCAACGCGGGATATCGAGGCCACCGATATCGACAAGAATCCTTAAATTTATGGTGGAAAATCCCTCTCCGGGAATTTTAAGGAAGTGTTTTTAATTTCTGTGGAGGAGAATGACTTTTATCTTGTTCCTTTTATTCTTTGATGTAGCCTATATGTCTCAGAAAAGAATTGAACGGCGTGTATCCTTTTAATTTCGGCTGAGGAGAATGACTTTTATCTTCTTCCTTTTATCTTATCTCCTCTTATCTTTTCCCTTTTTCCTTTTTTTATCTTCTTCCTTTTTTTTATCTTCTTCCTTTTATCTTTTATCTTGAATAAAATCCCCTCCCTCAAAACATTAATAAGTTTTTATGAAGGAGGAGACTAAGGAGTGGGTCGAGGGCTAAATAACAAAAATTCTTTTAATTCTGCCACGGTATTGAACACATAATCATAGTCCATCTTTAATACGTGATGCCTGGCATAACTATCCCACAAAACGGATGCAGCTTTTACTCCCGCAGCGTGCGCAGCCTTAATATCTGAAGGTGCATCCCCGATCATCAGGACTTCATTTTTATCAAGCCTGAACCTTTCAAGAAAGATTTCTATGCCCTTCGGGTGATGGTTTATGCTCTTTAACCTCATCGCCGGTAATTATTAAGTCAAAATAATCATAGATCCCCAGTTTTTTCAGTGTGATCCGGGCTGCCTCTCTTCCTTTCCCGGTATAGATGGACAACAATACTCCCTGTGCTTTCAATTCATCAAGGATTTCTTTTATACCCGGATAAATATCCGCCATAAAGCGTTTATGGTTATCGGAGTAAAATTTATAGTATTCTTCGCGTGCTTTTTCGTAATTATCACCGCAGAATTCTTTTAAGATTACATCTTCAGTCGGCCCAAACCATTTTAATATTTCTTCATTCGTAAATGTTTTCCCGAGATATTTTTCGGTAATAAAATTGAATGAAGCAAAGATAAGTTTATTTGTAGAGGTCAGTGTCCCGTCAATATCGAAAATAATTCCCTTAAATTGATTCATATATGATCAGATGCTTTCAAAATTATTCGTTAAATTTTTAATTATAAAATTACCATTCCTCTATGCGGCTGCCTCTTCCTCCTCTGTTTTATCCTGAAAAGAAATATAATCATCTTTTCGTCTTACCGGATATTCCGATAATTAAATTATACACTGCAAAAAGCTCAAGTGAAAAAGGGAGGTACCCGATGTAGCCCGACACCGGCATTTCAAATATGTGCAGGAAGTTCACCATAGGGAGGCTATACGTCCATTTGGGGTAAGAATAATAATTCCACATCTCCCAGAAGAAAGCGCATATAAGGATGCCGGTCCACAAGGCAGCTGCCGGCTTCCAGTTTCCCCTGCCGGTATATTGAAGCAGAGTCCGGTTTTTCATTTTAATATTTACAGGCTCCGCCAGGAAATAAACAGTGATCCAGATGAAAGGATAAAACACCTTCGGGAAGATGATTTCAAGGATAAGGGTTATTACTCCCAGGATGAAGAACATCCGTGCAGCAGCACTGGTAGGCTCCGGTCCTTTATATGTTTTCAGATTTCTAATCCGCCTGAAAGTCCCTGCTAATTCAGCAGCTTCAAAGACTGCAGGAATCACAGTGGAGAAACTTATTGAAGCGAGGATGAAGAACTGAAGATCCGTAAAATATTGTCTGCCGTCATAAAACCAGTTATGCGTAAACGAATTAAACAGCTCAAACAGCCACCAGACAGGAGCAGAGATTACAAACAAAAGAATAAATTTCTTAATGCTCCTGTGGATAAGAGATGTCCCTTTACGGCGATACACAATGGCATCCACTGCCAGGCAGAAGCCCAGCCACAAAGGAAAAAATGCCCAATCCGTCCGTAAACCTGTAAGGAACCAATTCAGGTACCAGAAAACGATAATCAGCAGGATACCGGCCCATCCGTACAAAGGAAAACTCTTTTTGTATCTATCCTTATTCATTAATAACGGGAAAGAATATCAAAGACTTTTTAATTTCTGTTCCACACTTTTAATTTTATCATCCATCGTCTGTTCCCGGTCTGTCCGTGTACCGAACCTCAACGTGGAGGAAATCCTCGGCGCGCCCATTTTATGAATTTCCTCGTGACATTTTTTAATTGCAGAGAAAACATCATCCCATTCTCCTTCAATATTCGTCCCGTAAGAATGCATGATCGTCTTCAGTCCCGCATCCTTAAGTATTTTCTCGCACTTCGCGATATACTCAGAAACAGAAACTCCAACTCCAATCGGAACCACACACAAATCTGCCAGTACCTTCATAATACCTCCATTTAATTTTTAATCTTTTAATCATTCCCCGCAAAGCGGTGTTTCGTCCGGCAATGCCGGACTCAACAATCATCCAATTTACCCGCCGAAGTGAAACGTAGGCAGGTCATTCAATTTTACCCGCCTCTGGCGAGCATTCAATCATTCAATCTTATCATTTAATCATCCAATCATTCAATCTTTCAATCCCTATTCGCTCAATCCTCAATCCGCAAAATTCCTCGCTTCGTGTCATTGTGTCTTAGCGGCAAAACTCTTTCTATGAAGATCAATTGTTCTTATCTGTGCTAATCCATTCGATCCATTAAATCAGCGTGCCATTCATCCAATTTATTCAATCATTCAACTCATCCAATCATCCAATCATTCAATCATTCAATCATTCATCCCCCCATGTATCCTAACTCCAATCTTTTTATCTTACCATCCTAAATTACAAATAATAAGCGGCCCTATGAATGCAAAAGTACACCTGAAGAAAAATGAAGAGCGTAGAATTAAAACCGGGCACCTCTGGGTTTTCAGCAATGAGATTGCAGGAACCGAGGGAGATCCTCAGAACGGCGGTCTTACAGACCTCTATGATTATAGAAAAAACTTCCTGGGGACAGGATTCTACAATAAAAACTCGCTTATTGCTCTTCGGCTTCTCTCCTCTGTAAAAACAGAAGATCTGAAAGAACTCTTCCGGACCAGGCTGACATCAGCAAATGAGCTGCGAAAAAATCTTTACCCCGGGCGGGATTCATACCGGATGGTATTCAGCGAAAGTGATTTCCTGCCGGGACTGATAATAGATAAGTACAACAGCACCTTTGTTATGCAGGTCTATTCCGCCGGGATGGAAAAAAATATCAATATGCTGGCCGATATTCTTAAAGAAGATTTTTCCGCCGAAAATATTTTTACAAAAAATGAAGAATACCTCAGGAAACTTGAGGGAATTGATGCAGAAGATAAAATTTACCTGGGTGAGAAGAAGAGCGAAATAATAAATGACGGCTCTCTTAAATATGAAATAGATTTTGAAAAGGGACAAAAAACCGGGTTCTATTTCGATCAGTCGGATAACAGGTTCTTTATCGAAAAATTATCCCCCGGGAAGACTGTACTGGATGCATTCTGCAATTCAGGTGGCTTTGGACTGCATGCTGCAAAAGCAGGGGCAGCTTCAGTTGCTTTTGTCGATTCATCCTCAACCGAAACAGGGAGCGCCGAAAATAATTTTAAGCTCAACGGATTAACTTCGGATGCCGGATTTATAACCGGTGACGTTTTCGATTTTCTTGAAAAGTGCATTAATTGAAAAGAGAACCTTTGATATTGTAATGATCGATCCTCCCGCCTTTGCCAAAAACCGGAAGTCGGTTCCCGTCGCAAAAAAAGGCTATGAAAAACTGAACCGGCTGGCTATGCAGGCAGTTAAAGAAAATGGATTTCTTGTTACCTCATCCTGTTCACATCACATTAAAAACGATGAATTTTTAGAAATAATAAATAGTTCCTCCGTAAAAGCAGGCAGAAAAATTCAGCTGATCCATTTCAATTCTGCCTCACTGGATCATCCTCAGCTCCCCTCTATGCCCGAAACAACTTATCTCAAATTTGCAGTATTCAGAGTTGCATAAATGGTTATATTCGCTCTGATAAATATACCCGAAAAGGTATAAAATAATCCCGTTATGTTGACTTTATACCCGAAAAGGTATAAATTTTCAAATCTCTAAATAATTATACCCGTTAAGGTATAGAAATGAAGGAAATAAATAAATTATCGACAGTAGTTAAGGAAAAAAGGAAAAAATTAGGACTGACACAGGATGCACTCGCAAAAAGAGCCGGCGTAGGACTTCGTTTTATCAGAGACCTTGAACAGGGTAAAAATACATTACAGCTTAATAAAGTTGATCAGGTTCTGCAATTATTCGGTCTTGAAATGGGGCCGGTTAAAAAAAATTATGAGGATAATAAATGAGGCAGGGGAGAGTTTATTATAAAGAAAAGTTTGCCGGAGTTATTACAGAAAATGAAAATGGTTTCAATTTCAAATACGATGAAGAATATCTGGAATGGGAAAATGCACAGCCAATTAGTTTAACTATGCCGTTAATAAGTGACGATTATAAAAGCAACGTAATGTTTCCTTTTTTTGACGGTTTGATACCGGAAGGCTGGCTGTTAAATATTGCCGAAAAAAATTGGAAACTGGATAAAAGAGACAGAATGGGATTACTGTTAGCATTCTGCAGAGATTGTATCGGTGCAGTAAGTATACTGCCTGATGAGGAAACGTAAGTTATGAATGACTCAAAAGCAAAATGTCTTTATTGCTACAATGATCTGGAAAATGATCAAACAGACTTTCATCCTCTATGCAGTAGAAAATTTTTTGGTTCTGCAGCTCCCCCGGTTTTGGAATTCGGGTTAAAAGATATAACAGATTTAGCAATTAGAAATTTAGGAAAAAGTATTGCAGTTACAGGTGTTCAGCCAAAACTTTCACTTGATTATTATAAAAAGAAAGGAAAAGAGAGCAGACTTACTATTGTAGGATTGTGGGGGCAATTTATTTTGAAACCGCCTTTCGCTGAATACCCCGGGATGCCGGAAATTGAAGATCTTACAATGCATTTAGCTGAAATGTGTAAAATTAAAACGGCAATGCATAGTTTGATAAAGTTAAAATCCGGGGAACTCGCTTATATAAGTAGAAGATTTGATCGTTTAGAAAAAGAAAAACTTCATGTTGAAGACATGGCTCAGTTAACCGGTTCTCTTACAGAATACAAATACCGGGGTTCAATGGAAAAGATCAGTAAAATAATCTTAAAGTATTCGGATTATCCGGGAAATGATCTAATACGTTTGTTTGAGCTTACGTTGTTTTCTTATCTGACGGGAAATTCCGACATGCATCTTAAGAATTTTTCATTGATTAGAGAGCAGGATGATGAGATAATATTGTCTCCCGCTTATGATTTACTTTCCACAAAACTTTTAATTCCTGAGGATCAGGAAGATCTGGCATTAACATTGAATGGCAAAAAAAATAATTTCAGGAAGAAGGATTTTGATTTTTTTGCGGGGAAACTATCCATCAATGAAAAAACAAGATCAGATATTTATGACAGGTTTACAAATGTACTCCCTTCAATGACAGGTTTAATTTCCAGAAGTTTTTTATCAGACGAAATGAAAGAAAAATATTCCGATTTGATTTCCAAAAGATTTGATATACTATTCAGTTAAGCTGACCATGCGCAAAATATATAAGTAATCCCGCCTTTTGTATCCGTCCCGCTAAGTTCTTTGCAATACTTTAGACCCTGTGTATCATTAGTCAGAGGGATCACTTTTTAGTACGAAAAATTTTTGGGAAGCCTTGAAGGTTAAACCGCCTGTCATAAAACTTTCCAGCTGAGGATTGGGCTGTAGGAATTTGATTTATCAAATTCAATAAGAGACAGAATGGGATACATACCAAAATTTTTCCTGCAGGCTACTTTTTTGCAAAAGAAATGCAACATTTTTATGTTTGGAACCGTCTAATCACACTACCAGGTATTTGGATACGTTACTTATCAATCAAAAAATGATAACTTCACAAAAAAGATGAGGTAAAATTTGGATATTTCTGCACTTAACGAAAAAATTAAACAGGAAAGCGCATTCATTGACCTCCTGATAGGAGAAATCGGCAAGGTGATTGTCGGTCAGAAAGCTATGGTTGAAAAGCTGATAGTAGGACTGCTTGGAAATGGTCATATCCTGCTTGAGGGTGTGCCGGGACTTGCGAAAACGCTTGCCATTAAATCACTTGCAGCAGCAATGAAAGCTAAGTTCCAGCGTATACAGTTTACACCTGATCTGCTTCCGGCAGATCTTGTGGGAACGCAGATCTATAACCAGAAGGAAAGCAATTTCTTTATCAGGAAAGGACCCCTCTTTGCAAATTTTATCCTTGCTGATGAAATTAACCGTGCCCCGGCTAAAGTTCAGAGCGCACTTCTGGAAGCTATGCAGGAACGCCAGGTTACGATAGGGGAGGAGACATTCTTCCTCGCTGAACCTTTCCTTGTACTTGCCACTCAGAACCCGATTGAGCAGGAGGGTACTTATCCGCTCCCTGAAGCACAGGTCGACCGTTTTATGCTGAAGGTTAAAATATCATACCCTTCGCGCGATGAAGAATTAAAAATTATGCGCAACAACGTTAATCTTGTCGAAGATAAAATCAATCCCGTGATCTCTACAGCTGATATTCTGAAAGCAAGAAGCCTTGTCCACGATGTCTATGTAGATGAAAAGATTGAAAAGTATATACTCGATATTGTTTTTGCTACACGTTCTCCAAAAGATTTCGGACTTAATAACCTCACCGATCTTATCTCCTACGGCGGTTCGCCGAGAGCATCAATAAACCTGGCACTCGGCGCTAAGGCAATGGCATTCATTAAACGAAGGGGATATGTTATTCCTGAAGATGTCCGGGCGATCTGCCAGGATGTTCTGAGACATAGGGTCGCTGTGACTTACGAGGCTGAGGCAGAGGAGATAACCTCCGAATTCATTATACAGGAAATCCTGAATAAGATAGAAGTACCGTGAGACAAGATAAAAGATAAAAGTAAAAAGGAAAAAGAAAGAAGTCGGAAATACTGAGAATAACAGAAGTCGGAAGGAAAAGAAAAAGGAAGAGAAGAAAAATTGTTAACAAAAGAGATACTTAAACAGGTCAGGCAAATTGAAATCAGGACGAAAGGACTGGTGAACCAGGTCTTTTCCGGTGAATATCATTCTGTATTCAAAGGCAGGGGAATGGAGTTCTCCGAGGTGAGGGAATACCAGTACGGTGATGATATCAGGAACATCGACTGGAATGTTACTGCACGCTTCGGTCATCCCTTCATAAAAATATTTGAAGAGGAGAGGGAACTAACGGTGATGCTTATGGTTGACCTTAGCGGCTCTTTGATATTCGGAACGGTTGAAAAGACAAAACAGCAGGTTGCTGCTGAATTAAGCGCAATTCTTGCATTTTCTGCGCTGAAGAATAATGATAAAGTAGGATTGATTCTTTTTACTGATAAGATTGAAAAGTTTGTTCCTCCCAGGAAAGGCAGAAGTCACGTTCTAAGGATTATAAGAGATGTTTTATCATTTGAGCCTGAAGGGAAATCTACTAACCTTAAGGCTGCTCTTGAATATATGAACAGCACAATTAAGAAAAGAAGCATTGTTTTCCTGTTATCGGATTTTATGGATTCCGGATATGAAAAGATCCTGAGGATAATCGGGAAGAAACACGATCTCATCGGCGTTGTTCTTAATGATAAGAGAGAATCAGATATACCGAAAATGGGACTGGTAAAATTAACAGATGCTGAAACCGGTGAGGAACGCTGGGTGGATACGAGCAGTATAAAAGTTCAGAACAGGTTAAAAGAAGTAAGAAGAAATATGATGGATCACAGGAAATCGCTATTTATATCAAGCAGGCTCGATAGTATAGAAGTGCAGACCGGGGATGATTATGTGAAACCTCTCGTTCAGTTCTTCAGATTACGTGAGAGAAGATGGTAAAAAGATTTTTAAATGTTCTGATTATTATTTGTGCTCTGGCAGGATTTTCTTCTGCACAGAATATTTCTGTTGAAGCATCAACTGATACAACTGCGTACCAGGTAGGTGATTATATCCATTTAATAATTAAGGTGAAAGCAGGAAAAAACATTTCGGTAAATGGTCCTGCTGTAAGCGATACACTTGCCGGGATGGACCTGATCAGTCAGCAGCCCCCTCAGAAGAATGATGAAGATAACCGCCAGTCTGTTGTTTATAGTTATACTTTCTCAAAGTACGATTCTGCCGATATCGTGATTCCTCCTTTGCCTGTTTATTATAAAATCAAAGGCGATACGGCCGAAAGCAGTATTAATACCAGCAGCCTTAGCTTTACTGTACGCCCCGTGAAAGTAAATGTAAAAGAAGATATTAAAGATGTAAAGGAACCACTAAAGATCCCGGTTGACTGGAAATGGATTGTGTTCTGGATTTTGATCGGCCTGATCCTGCTGGGAACGGCTTATTATCTTTACAGAAGATATCAGAAACGTAAAGCCGGCTATGTTCCTGAGAAAATTGTAATAAAGATTCCGCCTCATGTCGCAGCTCTTAAATCATTAAGAAGTTTAAGTGAAAAACAGCTCTGGCAGAAAGGTATGGTAAAGGAATATCACTCTGAAATAACGGAAATAATAAGAAAATATTTTGAGGAGAGGTTTAATCTTCCTGCTCTTGAAATGACATCCGGTGAAGCTGTTGATGAACTGCAGAAGAGGGCAGGGACAGAGACTATAATTGAAAATACCAGGGACTTCCTTAGTAATGCGGATCTCGTAAAGTTTGCGAAATATCAGCCGCTGGCATCGATAAATGAAGAAATGATGAAACAGGCAGAAGAAATAGTACAGAAAACCAGGAAGGATTCAAAAGCGATACCGGACGAGGTGGAAGAAGATGTTCAATGATATAACCTTCGCATATCCCTGGATATTATTTTCCCTGATCATAATTCCTGTTATGATTGCATGGTATTTCTGGAAAGGATATAAAAGACAGCCATCGGTAAAATATTCTTCGCTTGGATTCCTGAAAGGTTTTTCTCCTACGATTAAAGAGCGATTCAGACATCTTCCATTTATACTGAGACTGCTGGCGCTTGCGCTTTTTATCGTAGCACTTGCTCGTCCGCAAACGTTTTCTTCAGGTGAGGATATTTATACTGAAGGTATCGACATCGCGATGGTACTTGACATTTCAGGAAGCATGCTGGCTGAGGACTTAAAACCAAACCGTCTGGAAGCGGCTAAGGATGTGATTGATAATTTTATTAAAGGAAGAACTTCTGACAGGATCGGTCTTGTTGTTTTTGCCAGAGATGCATTTACACAGTGCCCTCTTACAGTAGATTACCCGGTTTTAAGGAACCTGCTGAAGGATATAAAAAGCGGGATGATTGAAGACGGTACTGCAATAGGCAATGCCATTGCAAACGGAGTGAACAGACTGAAGGACAGCGAAGCCAAAAGTAAAATCATCATACTTCTTACTGATGGAGTGAATAATGCCGGAGAGGTTGACCCTGTATCGGCAGCTGAAATTGCTAAAACATTTGGAATAAGGATTTATACAATAGGCGTCGGCACACGCGGCAATGCACCATTCCCTGTGCAGACCCCTTTCGGCATACGCTACCAGATGGCTCCTGTGGAGATAGATGAAGCAGTGCTTCAGAAAATTGCCGGTATAACAGATGGTCATTATTTCCGGGCTACCGACAACAGAACGCTTAAAGATATATATGATAAGATAGACAGACTTGAAAAAACCAGGGTTGAGATTACCTCCTACAGGAATGCAAAGGAATTATTCTACGGCTGGCTTGGCGGCGGGATCTTCTTTCTTTTCCTGGAGATATCACTGTCACGTACAGTCTTAAGAAAGATTCCATAACTTAATGGCTTAATTGTTAATTGCTATTTGTTAATTTTTAATTGTTGATTGATAAATGTTTCGTTTTGCACATCCTGAATATTTAAACGCACTTTATGCAATTCCTGTACTGGTTTTGTTATTCTGGTACCTGTACAGGAACCGCAGCAGGCTGCTTGAGAAATTTGCCGACAGGAAACTTCACAGGATACTTCTGCCTGATTTCAGCGGAATGAAATACTGGTTTAAGACCGGATTAATTCTCTTCTCGCTGATTCTGTTGATTTTAGCCGCAGCTAACCCGCAGGTGGGTACAAGGGTTCAGGAAGTAAAACAGTCGGGTATTGATGTGTTTATTGCACTGGATGTATCACGGAGTATGCTGGCACAGGATATTAAGCCTGACAGACTTGATAAAGCAAAATACCAGATTTCTACTCTGATCAATAAATTAAGAGGAGACAGGATCGGTTTGATTATTTTTGCCGGACAGGCTTTCGTGCAGTTCCCGCTGACTACAGATTATTCTGCTGCTAACCTTTTCCTGGATGCCGCTGGTGTCAACTCAGTACCTGAACAGGGCACAGCTATAGCATCGGCTATTGACCTCGCTGTCGAATCTTTTGATTATAAAACCAGCACGCAGAAAGTAATTGTTATAATTACAGACGGGGAAGATCACGAAGGCGATATAATGAAAGCTGTGGAGGGGGCTAAAGATAAAGGAATAAAAATTTATACAATAGGACTTGGTTCTCCTACCGGTGTCCCGATACCTGTTTACAATGCCCAGGGTCAGCAGGTAGACTATAAAAAAGATGAAAGCGGGAATATTGTACTTACGAAACTGGATGAAACGACGTTAAAACAGATCGCTTCCGCAGGAGACGGTAAATACTTCAGAGGCTCAACTTACGAAGACTACCTTGACAGGATTTACGGCGATCTTTCCTCACTGCAGAAGTCGGAGTTCGGTGTCAGGAAAGTTACTGATTACGAAGACAGGTTTTATTATTTTTTAGCTCCGGCAATCATATTACTCCTTATAGAGTTCTTCGTATCGGAAAGACGATCTGTACTATTCGATAAACTTAACAGGAAATTAGGAATTGAAGAAAAGGTGTGAAAGTGATGTTTAAGTATATAATTTTAACTTCTGTTCTGTTAATGCTTGGTATTTCGGAACCTCATGCTCAGAGTCTTCGCAGCCTGAATAATAACGGCGTGGAAAAATATAAAGATAAAAAGTTCGCTGATGCAGAGGTTAACTTCAAAAAAGGACTTGATAAGGCTCCTTCTGATTTTATTACGAACTTTAACCTCGGAGATGCTTACTATCAGCAGAAAAGATATGATGAGGCCTTGAAATCCTATCAGTCTGCTCTTTCCCGGGCACAAACAAAAACGGAGAAAGCGAAAGTATATCATAATATAGGGAACTCACTTTTGAAATCAAATCAGCTTAAGGAAAGCATTGATGCCTACAAAAAATCACTCAGGCTCAATCCTGATGATGAAGAAACGAAATATAATTTATCTTATGCTCTTTCAATGTTAAAGAACCAGCAGAATCAAAAAAAGCAGGACAAGAATCAGCAGAATAAGGACCAGGATAAAAAACAGGATCAGAATAAGGATCAGAATCAAAAAAATAAGGATCAGCAGAATAAGGAAAAACAGCAAAACCAGGATCAGCAGCAGAATCAGGAAGCCAAACAGGATGCAACAAAGCAGAAACAGCAGCAGAACAAGATCTCCAAACAGGAAGCTGAAAGGATCCTTCAGGCATTAAAGAATAATGAGAAGGAGCTTCAGAAAAAATTAAGGAAGCAGAAAGGTACTCCGATTAAAACGGACAAGGACTGGTAAGACTTTATAAAATGAAAAACGTTGCTATAAATATCCTGCTTATTATTATAGCTTTTGCAGCAGAACTAAGTGCGCAGACATTTTCTGCCTCTGTTGATAATACTACTGTTGGTTTAAGTGACCGTTTCCAGGTAACCTTTACGTTTGAGGGGACTGATATAAACAGTCTGAGCGGATTTTCTGCTCCGGATTTTAACGGGTTTATGGTGCTGAGCGGACCGAATCAATCAACCAGTATGCAGATTATTAATGGAGCAGTTTCAGCTTCACTTTCTTATTCATTTTATCTCCAGCCCAGGAATTTAGGGAGGCAAACGATAGGCAGTGCTTCCATTAAGTATAAGGGAAATGTTTATAAGACTGATCCTCTCACTATCAATGTTGAAAAGGGTTCATCCGGTGCCGGCACGCAGCAGAATAACAGCCAGAATTCATCGGGCGTCAGCAGCGATGAAATAGCAAAGAATGTTTTTGTAAGGGCCACTGTTGATAAGCAGAAGGCATATATGGGGGAACAGGTAACTGTAACCTATAAACTTTATACACGCCTGAATATTGCTTCCCAGATGTCGATAAGCAAGCTTCCCCAATACCCCGGCTTCTGGGCTGAGGAGTTGGAGACTCCTAATAACATTTCTTTCACTACTGAAACTTATGAAGGAAAGAAGTACAGGGTGGGAATCTTAAAGAAGGTAGCACTCTTTCCGACACAGACAGGGGAGTTAAGCGTCACTCCTTTTGAACTTGATGTTCCTGTCCAGGTTCAGAAGAAAAGAAGGAGCAATAATGCTTTCGATGATTTTTTTAATGATCCTTTTTTCGGAATCGGTCAGACAATAGACTTCACCGCAAAATCGAACTCACTAAAAATAAATGTACAGCCGCTGCCGTCCGGCAATGTGCCTGATTCGTTCAACGGGGCTGTAGGTAATTTTTCAATCAATTCACAAATCGACAAAGACCGCACCAAAACAAATGAGCCGGTTACATTGAAGCTTACAATCACCGGTACAGGAAATATCAGTCTCCTCGATATGCCCGAAATTAAACTTCCTGCAGGGTTCGAAAAGTACGAACCTAAAGTGAATGAACAGATTAACCGGAATCAGACAATATCGGGCAGAAAAACTGCCGAATACCTGATAGTTCCCCGGGATGCAGGTAAAAAAGAGATTCCCCCGGTTAAGTTTTCATACTTCGATATAAACAAAAAATCTTATACCACACTAAGCACTCCGCCTTACGCACTTAATGTTGAGCAGGGAACAGGCGTCAATTCACCTGAATATGCGGGCAAGGAGGATGTTAAGCTTTTAGGGGAAGACATACGGTATATAAAAACGGATACTGAAAACCTGCACAGAATAGGAAAATTTGTGCTTAACGGTTTCGGATTCTGGGCAGCTGTAGGTTTTCCTTTCCTGATCGGTATGGGACTGGTTGTATGGAGGAAGAGGGAAGACAAACTTGCCGGCAATGTCCGGCTGATGCGTTATCAGCGCGCTCAGAAGATTGCGAAATCAAGATTAAAACAGGCTAAAGCTTTAATGGATGCTGATGATCATAATGCGTTCTATGCTGAAATTTCATTGGCACTTTTCGGCTACCTTGAGGATAAACTTCATATTCCAAAATCAGAACTGAGTGTAGAGAGAGCTTCGATAGAATTAAAGAAACGGAAACTGAATGAAGAACTGATTTCCGAATTTGAGAGAGTTGCCAATAAATGCGAGTTTATCCGTTTTGCTCCAAAGGAAAGTGAAACTGCCGCTATGAATGAGATATATGATGAGCTTTCAAACGTAATTACTGAATTAGAAAAATCATTATCGATCAGGAAAAATGCTGCATAAGAATATCATTTTACTGCTGCTGCTGGTTTCGGCGCCGCTGTTGGCTCAGCCGGAATCATTTATGGAACAAGGCAATCAGGATTACCAGAAACAGCAGTATGATAAAGCGATACAGGATTATGAGAAAGTACTAAATGAAGGTTACGAGAGTGCCGAACTCTATTATAACCTGGGTAATGCTTATTACAGGAAAGGCAATCTTGGTTATGCAATCCTTAATTATGAAAAAGCACTAAAGCTTTCTCCCGGTGATGAGGATGTTCAGCATAACCTTGCACTGGCTAATTCCCGGACAATTGACAGAATAAATACTCTTCCTGATTTTTTCCTTTTTCAATGGTGGGAGAGTTTTCTGGCACTCCTTACTTTTTCGGGGTGGGTCTATCTCTCATATGTTTTTTATATAATGCTTACAGGACTTGTTATCTTCTATTTCTTTACGCACCGCCCTGATCTTCAAAGACTATCGTTCTTTTCCGGGATTGCGGTTCTCTTTCTGCTTATTATCTCAATATCGATATCTGTAATTAAATATAACCGGGAATACAACATCAAAAACGGTGTGGTAGTTCAGCAGTCTGCTACCGCTAAACTATCTCCTGATGCGGACAGTAAAGATGCTTTTGTAATCCACGAAGGATTAAAAGTCAAAGTGGAGGATAAAGTTGATAATTATTACCGTATAACACTGAACGACGGTAAACAGGGCTGGCTCCCTCAAAATGACTTAAGGATGATTTGATATTCCATATTATATTGTCTGGACACTTGTACTGCGGCAATTCATACTACTCTGCAAAGCAAGACCTCCCGCCTGATTAACGACCGGGCCTATTTATTCGATTTTTAGAAAGCTTTTTAATAAAGCTTTTTGTATTTTAAATCACCAGATGTGTTGAGGTTGATTTATTCTCTCCTTAGTTTTATTTGAATGAAGTCAAAAAAATATAATAATATCAAACTTGGTATACGCATATTCAAAGGTATAACAAGTTTTGCTTTGATCGTAGGATTCGTTTATTTCCACGTAAGCCTGGGACTGGAGAATTTCCTCAGGTATTATATTTCCAACAGTTATCTTTTATTTCTTGCTTTTATATTAATCACAGGATTTACAGGAATATTATTATTCCTGCCGGTTAATTTTTACCGGGATTATTACCTGGAGCATAAGTATGATCTTTCCAACCAGACAATCGGGAAATGGATTTTTGAAAATTTCAAAGGACTTGTAGTCTCACTTATAATCGGGATCCCGATCCTCTTAATATTTTATTATATGCTTAATAAATTCGGTGAATACTGGTGGCTGCCCTTTGCGTTTATCCTTTTTATTATTTCGGTTATTGCCGCCAGGCTTATCCCCGTTGTCATACTGCCGCTGTTCTATAAAATAACACCCTTTGATAATGAAGAACTTAAGGAGCGTATTACAGGGATAGCAGAAGACGCAGGAATAAAAGTAGAAAATATTTTTAAGTTTAATATGAGCAAAAATACCCGGAAAGCTAATGCTGCTTTTACGGGTCTTGGAAAATCCAAACGTATACTTTTAGGCGACACTCTGCTGGATAATTATTCAAATGATGAGATCGAGACAGTAATAGCTCACGAACTCGGCCATTATAAAAGAAAACATATTATAAAAAATATTATTATCGGGACTACAGCGAGTTTCGGTACTCTCTTCCTGATAGCTTATCTATACAGCATTTCACTTAACTGGTTTGGTTTTGCAAGGCTGCAGGAAGTAGCTGCTCTCCCTATCCTGCCTGTCTGGGCTATGCTGGTCGGTCTGATTGAAACTCCCCTTACAAATATTTTATCACGTAAATTTGAGTATGAAGCAGACGAATATGCTATTGCGATAACCAATAAACCCTCAGCTTTTATAGCCACTCTGAATAAACTGACCGATCAGAACCTGGCTGATGTTCAGCCTCATCCTTTAGTGGAATGGTTTTTTTACAGCCATCCTTCAATTACAAAAAGAGTAAGTGCCATCCGGCAGTACATGATGGAATACGGGATTAAGGAAAATGATATTTCCCTTGAGGAGATTTAGGGTTGTTTTATATTAAGTCGGTTTTTATAGTTCTGTATACTGTGCTCTGTTCATTTCTCGCTTTGTTGTCGGGGGTAATAGACAGATCATTCTTTACTTATAAATATATGACAAAGTTATTCAGCGGAGGGATATTATTTATAAGCGGCGTTAAGGTCAAAACTACCGGCATCGAAAATATTCAGGGAAAGGGACCTTTTATATTCGTTTCCAATCATATAAGTCAGTTTGATATAATCGCTCTCCAGTTTACAATTCCTTTGAAAACAGGATTCATTTTTAAAAAAGAACTTGCAAGGATTCCGCTCTTCGGCTGGCAGTTGCTGACAGGACCGCACATAGTAATAGACAGAAGCAATGCCGAAAGTGCTTTGAAGAGTATCCACAAAGCAAGGCGTAAAATGAAAAGCAAATCTGTCTCAATGATACTATTTCCGGAAGGGACAAGGAGTAAAGACGGGGAACTTCAACCATTTAAAAGAGGAGCATTTCACCTTGCCGGCCAGGTAAATTATCCGATAATCCCTGTAACAATCAAAGATTCTGATAAACTTCTCCCGAAAGGATCACTGAAAATTAATAAGGGTACAATCAGTGTCACATTCAGTAAACCTGTTGATACGGCAAAAGTTGAATCACGCAGCGATGAACTTGAACTTATGGGAAAAGTACGGGATATTATAGCAGGCAATTATTATAGTAAATGAATTGATCCGGTAATACCGGAATTATTGAGAGAAAAATGATAGTTGGAATAATCCCCGCACGTTTTGCTTCAACCCGTCTGATGGGAAAACCTCTTGCAGATATCGGGGGCAAACCGATGATACAGCATACCTATGAAAGTTCTAAAACATCAAAGCTCTTACACGAAGTGATCATAGCTACCGACGATGCACGGGTTGCAGAAGTATCAAGAAATTTCGGTGCGAAAGTTTTTCTTACTCCCAAAGAAATAGCAACCGGCTCAGACCGGATCGCTTATGTTGCGGAACAGCTGCCTTCAGCAGAGATTATTGTAAATATACAGGGAGATGAGCCATTCATACAGGGAATCATGATCGACCAGGCAATTGAGCCTCTGTTGTTCGATCTTTCCGTAAACGTATCAACCCTTGCAAAGAAAATAGAAACTATAGAGGAGCTTAAGTCGCCCTCGGTTACTAAAGTTGTTTTCGATTATAATAATTTTGCACTTTATTTTTCCCGCGCTCCGATTCCTTTTGTCCGTGAAGCCCGGACCATGTACGATAGGATTGCAATGGCAGATATATATAAGCACATCGGGTTATACGTTTACAGGAGAGACTCTTTATTAAAGTTTACAAGACTTGAGCCTACAGACCTTGAACAGATAGAAAAGCTGGAACAGTTAAGGATGCTTGAGAACGGGTTTAAGATAAAAGTTGTTGTAACGCCTTACGAAAACCTTGCGGTGGACACCCCGGAAGACTTAAAACGTGCACGGTTATATTATTCAAGGATGCAGAAGGAAAGAGAATGAAAAACCCCGGAAAGATACATCTCGCAAATATTCCCACTCCTGTACAGGAAATTGTTTTTGAAGGAAGAAAATTCCTCATTAAAAGAGATGACCTGACGGGGGTAGAGCTTTCAGGCAATAAAGTACGCAAGCTTGAATATTTATTGTACCAGGCAAGGAAGGAAAAAGCCGCTTATATTTTTACCTGCGGAGGGGACCAGTCAAACCATGCAAGGGCCACGGCAATTGCAGCTGCGGAACTCGGGATGAAAACCAAACTATTCCTCTGGGGAAAAGATAAACCGAATGCCAGCGGGAATCTTTTCCTGGACAAACTTAGCGGTGCTGAAATATTCTTTATGAATAAAAAGAATTATGATTTTGTGAATGAAATTATGCAGGAGGAGAGCGAAATCCTCAGGAAAAAAGGTACGAACGTATATGTAATTCCCGAAGGCGGTTCCACTACCCTTGGAATACAGGGTTATGTATCCTTCGTTGATGAACTTTCCCGGCAGATAAATCTGAAGGAAATAGACGGAATATTGGCGGCGGCGGGAACGGGGGGAACAGCTGCAGGAATAATGACGGGATTGGCTCAAAAGAATATCAATGTAAGTGTTTATGCTGTTAATGTCCTTTATAACGAGAATATTATCCGGAAAAAGATTCTCCAGCTTGCACAGGGAGCAGTTCTGGAATTCAATCCCGGGTATGAAATAAATCCTGCAAACCTTTCAGTATTAAACGGATACTCTGATGAAGGTTATAAAAATATAAACCGTGATAAGGTTGAGCTGATAAATAAGTTATTCAGGGAAACCGGGATCCTGCTTGATCCTGCCTATACCGGCAAGGCATTTTATGCATATTATCATAATTTCCTTCTGAAGAAAAAATCGAAAGTCCTTTTCCTCCATACGGGAGGATTATTCGGTGTTTTCGGCAGAAAAAAGGAGTACCTGGAAGTTTAGGAAATTAAAATTCACTTTATCCATTTCAGGGGAATTTAAATTCATCCTGTAATGTTTATTGCCTTAAAAATTAATTAAGATTATTTTTGGATATGGATTGTATTTTTTGTGATATTATAAATCGTAAGGGGGAAGCCGAAATCTTATTTGAAAATGATATGGTAATGGCTTTTCTGGATATAAGACCTGTTAACTACGGACACACCCTGGTTATTCCCAAAAAACATTTCACTAATTTCCTTGAACTGCCGCCGGAATACCTGGCGGAACTGTGCAAAGTTACTCAATCGATATCCGCGGCAATACAGGCAGGGCTTAAAGCTGACGGCTTTAATGTTATCATTAACAACGGGGCAGCAGCCGGACAGACAGTTTACCACTTTCACTTTCATATAATTCCGAGATTCAGCAGCGATTTCAATTACCGTCCTCAGTTTAAAGTTTATGCAGATGGTTCAATGAAAGAATTCGCTGAAATAATTCGTAACGCAGTAACAAATAAAGGTTGAAATCAAATGGACAAAAAAATAAGAGTGCTGGTAGCTAAAGCCGGACTGGATGGACATGACCGCGGTGCAAAAGTAATTGCAGCTGCCTTGCGGGATGCCGGTATGGAAGTTATTTATACAGGACTCAGACAGACTCCCGAAATGATAGTTGAAGCAGCTATTCAGGAGGATGTTGATGTTATAGGAATCAGTATTTTATCAGGGGCACATATGACAATATTTCCAAGGATTATGAAACTGATGAAAGATAAAGGAATTGATGATGTGCTTCTGACCGGAGGAGGAATAATACCCGAAGAGGATATTAAGGCTTTACACGGGATGGGTGTTGGTGAACTGTTTACCCCGGGTGCGGCAACCACAGAAATAGCAAAGTATATAAAAGAATGGTTTTCTAAAAATCCAAGAAATATATAATCGTATTACAAAAAAAATAAAAATGTAATCTTTCCTTTCACTTATTCAGGGAGACGCAGATGAAAAACTTATACTTCATTTTGTTTCTTTTATTTTATACTACCGGTTTTTCACAATCCTTAGTAGAAACCGTTAACCTTCCTTCCGATAATTTTTTCAATTCCGGTTACGGATTTGCATATGATGGAACCAGTTACTGGATATCATCAGATAACTCTGCTAACGGCAGCGGCGTCCTAAAATCGGTTGATGCAAATGGTAATTATTTAACCACGATAAATATAAATTATCCCGGGATACATCCTTCGCAGGGACTTGCATTTGACGGTACAAACTTCTGGTATGTAGAAAGAAAGATATCAAGGTGTGATTTATTTAAGGTATCACCGTCGGGTAATGTACTTGATTCGATTCCCATTCAATCTATCGGCGGAGCCTGGTATCTCGGCGGAGCGGCATGGGATGGAACCGGTTTGTGGGTTTCAGTCTATTATCCCAATAACCTCGCTGCTTTATATAAAGTAGATGTTAATGCCAGGCAGATTATAGATACAATTCAGGTCTACGGCGTACAGCCAACAGGAATAACTGTAAAAGGCGATACGTTATTCTATGTGATGGATGGTTTTGAAGGTGATCCGGAAAATATTTATGCTGTTGATCTTGCTTCAAAGGATACCCTTTTCTCATGGCATGTGCCTGAAGTGCCGGGGACAAGGCAGAACCCCCGCGGGCTGGCCTGGGATGGTACTTATTTCTGGCTGATGGCTGAACCTGTTGGTGCATCTTCAGGCAGACAGCTATTTAAATATGACCTGGGAGGCAATGGTACTCCTCATATTTCAGTATCACCGGTTTCACTTATCTTTCCCCAGACAACTGCAGGCGATACATCTCATAAAACTGTCACGGTTTCAAATATTGGAACTGCTGATCTGCAAATTACCGGTCTCGTTTTCGACAATCCGGTATTCAGTTCTCCGGAAGGCTCGTTTCCAATAACAATTATTCCCGGAGGAAACCAGGATTTACAGGTTGATTTTCATCCTGAAGCTTTTCAGCAATATACAGGGACAATGACAATTGAGAGCAATGATATCGTTACTCCTGCATTTGAAGTTGATTTATCGGGACAGGGCGTAATCAGCGGACCAAACATTGTGCTGAGTGCAGCTTCTCATAATTTCGGAGACGTCTGGGTAAATGGGGACGGAAATGTGTACTGGAGTTTCAGCATTTTTAATACAGGTGATACTCCCCTTGAGATTTCTGATATGCACTTTACTCTGCCTGAGTTTTCTTTTGAAAGTGATGCAATACCTTTCGAAGTTGCCGCAGCTGAGACATCAACAGTCAGGCTGAGATTTACTCCCTCTCAGGCGGGCAATTATAATGATACCCTGTTCATTCAATCCAATGATCCGCAGGATCCTGTAGTCAAAATAGGTGTTGCAGGAAACGGTGTTGCAGGAAATTATCAGACCGGCTACCAGTTCTGGTCGTACCAGGTGCCTGCTAACCCGAGGACTACCTATGATGAATACCGTGTTGAAGGTTTGAAACCCATAAACGATATAAACGGAGACGGCATAAATGATGTCATAATTGCAACGGATAACTACTTCATTATGGCTCTCGATGGAGCAGGCAGCGGAACTACCGATACATTATGGAGCTTGAATACTTTCTTCAATAATTCAAACGCAGGATCAATCGGTCAGTCTAATGATTATGGAGTTCAGGATGCAATTGCGGTTGTGAGTGATTTAAATGGCGATGGAAAGAATGATGTTGTGATCGGAACAGGCGGAGGCAATGAACACGTATACGCAATAGATGGAATGAACGGACATATTATCTGGGGATTCGGAGATGATTATAACTATGGTCTCGGCGACTTTGAGGCAGTGGACGGGCAGAGGGATTTTAACGGCGACAGCGTTCCCGATATTCTGGCAATTGCAGACGGCAATGAACAGGGAACCGGCTACCATACTGCTTATTTATTTAACGGCATTAACGGGAATATTATCTGGCAGTATTATTTTCCGGGTCCCTACCTGGCATTTGGAAAAACCGTAATATCTGTGGATGATGTAACAGGAGATGGTGTGCCTGATGCCGTAATAGATGTCGGTAATAACGGTACTACAGACCTTGACGTTATCTGTCTTAACGGAGCAAACGGTCAGACAGTATGGACTTTCCCTGTTTCGGGTTATGAGCCGAAAGAACTTATCGAACTGCCGGTACAGGGACAAACACCGGATGTAGTGGCTTCGCAGTATTTCGGACATGTCTACAGAATTGATGGTCAAACCGGTACGCAGGTCTGGTCGTACGATTACGGTTTTACAGGAATGATACAGATCGTAAAGATAAGAGACGTCAACGGTGATAATATAGATGATATATTAATAGCGGCTTTCTCCGGAGGCGTTACCTGTCTTAGCGGTGAAGATGGTCAGGCATTGTGGAGTTATCCTATGAACTTTCAATACGGGGTAGCAGCTGTTCCTGATTTAAATAATGACGGCGTAGATGATATGATTACAGGCGACCAGGACGGTACTTTTTATTGCATCAGCGGTTCTGGTGATCCTCTGTTCTTCAGCCATACTTTCGGCGGCGACAGGATTAATTCTGTAAATGTTATTCCATCAATAGACGGTAATGCCAGTTATGAACTTCTGGTGGGAACTAAAAACGGGACAGTTGCCTGTTTTTCAGGCGGATTAAATGCTGTACCGGTGGAGCTTGTGTCATTCACGTCATCGGTTGACGGCAGTAATGTTAATCTTCAGTGGTCTGCAGCAACCCAGCTTAATAATAAAGGCTTTGAGGTAGAAAGAAAGACCGGCAGCGAAAATTTCCAGACATTATCATTTATTAAAGGCGCCGGTACTACTTCAGAACAAAAATCCTATTCCTATACCGATAAAGAGGTAAACACAGGCAAATATACATATCGTCTGAAACAGATAGATCTGGATGGTTCATTTACTTATTCAGCAGAGCTAAGTGTTTCGGTTGAAATACCATCTGAATTTAGTTTATCACAGAATTATCCTAATCCTTTCAACCCGTCAACAACCATCAGTTTTTCTATACCGCAGAAATCTCCGGTGAAACTGGTAGTTTATGATATACTCGGTAATGAGATTAAGACTATCTTAAATAATGAGAAGGATGCCGGTTCTTACCATGTTAAATGGAACGGATTTAATGATAATGGAAATTCCGTTGCAGCCGGAATTTATATTTACAGGATTAAAGCAGGAGATTTTGTTCAGGAGAAAAAAATGATGCTGATAAAATAACGAACGGGTATAAGTAAGGACTAATAAAATTATAAGAGATGACATCCTCACGCAGGATGTCATCTTTTTTTTATGTCTTTATCTCATAATACTACTCAAAAAAAAACAACTTCTCATTTTAAATCAATCGTTTATTAGAAAAACCTGATATTTAGTGTAAAAATCGGGTATCAACTATGGCATATTAGTTGAAAAATAGTATCAGAGTTTGACAATATACGGTATCCAATCCGTAATGAAGTTTGCCCCGATAGTTCCTGTGTCATTACTGGAGGGGCTTGAAATTGCTGCCCACTCAACTAGAAACCTTTGGGCCTGCTCCGGCGGGCTTGAAGGTTTTTTATTTTAAACTATTTGTATCATAATTGTCGTCACAATTCCTTTAAACTATTATAGTTCAACAGCTTCTGGATTGAAATTCAGACGCCCTTTAAGTAATTTTATTAATCAAAATTTTTTAACAAAGGAGTTTAGGATGGCAATCAAAGTAGGTATTAATGGTTTTGGCAGAATCGGCAGATTGGTATTCAGACGCGCCCTGGCACTTGGAGGATTTGATTTTGTAGGAATAAATGATTTAACAGATGCAAAAACACTTGCTCATTTATTAAAATATGATTCAGTGCATGGAATTTTCAAAGGTGAAATCAAAGTTGATGGAAATGATATAATTGTAAACGGCGATAGGATTAAAATTACTGCGGAAAAAGATCCTGCCAACCTGAAATGGAAAGAACTTGGTGCTGATATAGTAATAGAAGCAACCGGTATATTCAGGACGAAAGAAGCCTGTATGAAGCATATAGAGGCAGGAGCGAATAAAGTTATTTTAACTGTTCCTTCCAAAGGTGATGTAGATGCTACAGTAGTACTCGGCGTCAATGATGAAGTTATCAAGGGAGATGAGAAAGTTATTTCTAACGCTTCCTGCACAACTAACTGTCTCGCCCCTATGGTAAAAGTTCTGAATGATGCATTCGGAATTGATAAAGGCTTTATGACAACAGTTCATTCATATACAAATGATCAGCGGCTGCTGGATCTTCCCCACAGCGACTTAAGAAGGGCGAGATCTGCTGCTGTTTCAATTATTCCTACAACAACAGGTGCCGCAAAAGCAGTAACCAAAACAATACCTGAACTTAAGGGAAAGCTTGATGGTTTTTCACTTCGTGTACCGACCCCTGACGGTTCTATTACTGATTTCGTTGCTTACCTGAAAAAAGAAGTTACAGTTGAAGAAGTAAATGCTGCTATGAAAAAAGCTGCTGATGGTCCGATGAAAGGAATACTGGAATATACAGAAGATCCGATTGTCTCAGCAGATATAGTAGGGAACCCCGCATCGTGCATTTTTGACTCCCTCTCAACAATGGTTATCGGCAATTTAGTTAAAGCTGTAGGCTGGTATGATAATGAATGGGGTTATTCATGCCGTGTTGTTGATTTAGTCAAAAAGGTTGCAAAATAATTTTATTCCGGGGACGATTACTTCGTCCCCTTTTTTTATTAAAAGGAAGTCAAACCCGGGAAATTTATGAATAAGCTTTCAATAGATAGTCTGGATCTTAAAGACAAACGTGTGCTTGTAAGAGTTGATTTCAACGTACCCCTTGACGGGAACCGGAAAGTGACGGATGACAGAAGAATATCCGCTTCACTTCCAACGATTAAAAAAATTATTAAAGACGGGGGTAAAGCTGTTTTAATGAGTCACCTCGGGCGTCCTAAAGGAAAGGTAAAACCGGAATTCAGCCTGAAGCCGGCTGCAGAAAAACTAAGTGAATTGCTTGGACAGGATGTTAAGCTTGCACCCGATTGTATAGGTGAAGAAGTTAAGAAGATGGTTGACAATATGAAGGACGGAGAAGTTATTCTGCTTGAGAACCTGAGATTCCATCCTGAGGAAGAAAAGAACGATAATGAATTTGCGGAAAAGCTTGCAGGACTGGGAGATGTTTATGTGAATGATGCCTTTGGAACGGCTCACCGGGCTCATGCTTCTACAGAAGGTGTAACACACTTTATAAAAACGTGTGCTGCAGGATACCTTATGCAGAAAGAACTTGACTATCTTGGATCTGCGCTCCGCAGCCCGCAGAGACCATATTGCGCTATCCTCGGAGGCGCTAAAATATCAGGCAAAATAGACGTGATAATGAATCTGTTTGATAAGGTTGACACATTGATAATAGGCGGAGGAATGGCATTTACCTTCTTTAAGGCGCAGGGGAAGGAAATCGGAAAATCGCTGCTGGAAGAAGAAAAAGTTGAGCTGGCAAAAGAAGTATTGAAAAAAGCAGATCAATCCAAAATAAAGTTTCTGCTTCCTGTCGATGTAGTTGCGGCGGACGAATTTAAGAATGATTCACCTTCAGAAACGGTAAAAACAGACAGCATTCCTGCTGACAAAATGGGGTTGGATATCGGTGATGAAACAATTAAATTGTTCACTGGTGAGCTTTTAAAATCAAAGACGATTGTCTGGAACGGTCCTATGGGGGTCTTTGAGATGCATAATTTTGCTAAAGGCACATTTGCTATAGCTAAGACGCTGGCAGAAGCAACGGAAAAAGGGGCTGTTACGGTTATAGGCGGAGGAGATTCTGCAGCTGCAATTACCAAAGCAGGACTTGATGATAAAGTTTCGCATGTCTCAACCGGGGGGGGAGCATCACTTGAATTTCTTGAAGGGAAAAGTCTTCCCGGGGTTGAAGCTCTGAGTGATTCGAAATAAACATTGATAAATAAAGGAAAATTTTGTGAGTAATTATTATCGTCCGGGAGGATTCGGATTCAGTTTCTTTCCCCCGGTGATTAAAAATCTTTTAATAATAAACGGCGTTGTTTTCGTCCTGCAGATGATTATGCAGGGAATTACTTTCCAGGGCGTTCCCGGAGCTTATCTGCTTGACCACTGGTTTGCACTTAATCCTATCGGGTATAACTTCCAGGTATGGCAGCTTATCACCTACCAGTTTATGCATGGAGGTTTTACGCATATACTTTTTAACATGTTCGCCTTATGGATGTTCGGAATAGAAATAGAAAATATGTGGGGCTCCAACAAGTTCCTTATTTTTTACCTGATGTGCGGAGTTGCCGCGGGAATTTCACAGCTTATATTTCCCCCGTTATTTAATGAGCAGCTTGCCCCTACGATAGGCGCATCGGGCGCTATATTCGGCGTACTTATTGCATTTGCAATGGTTTTCCCCAACCGCTATATTTTCCTTTATTTCTTCATTCCGATTAAGGCCAAATATTTAATTATCGGGTATATCCTGCTGGAACTGTATGCTGTTCCCCAGGGCGGCAGTGTTGCTCATCTTGCTCATCTCGGCGGAGCACTTGCAGGCTTTGTTTATATAATGGTTGATAAGAAAACTACTTTCTCAATTGGAAATATTTTTCGAAGCTCATCAAACAAAACTAAAAAACCTTATAATCCGTTTGGAGGAATTAAGGATGCTTTAAAGCATAAGGATGACGATGTACAGGAAGCCCGGTTCTATGAGATAAAAGATGAAGGAAAAGAAGATAAAAAAGATGAAATAACGCAGGAACAGATAGATAAAATTCTGGATAAGATCAGTCAATCGGGATATCAGAATCTGACTGAGAAAGAAAAGAAAATTTTATTTGAAGCAAGTAAGAAGATGAAGTGACTTTGAAATCACATTCAGTCATACACCGGTGCAATCAAACACCTGATATTTCAGAGCCGGCTTCAGGCTCGGGTTCATTCATCTATTCAGCCATCCGATTACTGCAAAACTCCGGGTATCTGTTTATACTTCTGTTGCCTCTCCTGTTTTCCTCCTGTTCCGAAAAATCAGCCGATCATGAAAATTTCGTAAATGCTTATGTCGATTTAAGATTAGCGGAAGATACGATAAAGAGTAAAAATACAGATATTCAAAGAGTTAAAGCTGAAATTCTTAAAAAATACGGATTGACAGAGGAGAAGTATAATTCATCATTTCAATACTTCGAAGATAATCCGGAGTTATGGGAGCAGTTTTATGACAAGGCTATTGCGCGCGTTGATACTCTGAAGAAGAAGAAGTGAATTTATACCTGGCAAGCGCAATTCTAAGCAGCGGAAAGCTAACCCTGCCATCTAATATTTCCTTCAATGCCTTTATATCTGTGTGTCCTTTTTTTATCTCCGTTTCAATCTCTTCATAACTGATGTCTCCGAATAGCTTTTTAATTTCTATTGCGGGTTCATATTCGATAATCGTTTCAATCTGCATTGAAATTACGGCTTCTGAAAGTTTCCGCATTGAAGCAATTCCTGTTAAATCATAACCTTTTTTCAGCAGCACGTAGGTCTCTTTTAGATTGGAAGGTAATTCTTTTTCCTCCTCTTTATTGTCAGCAGTGAATGATTTTATCAGTTCCAGAAATTCTTCCCCGATCTTATTGAACATCCTGTTTGAAAAACCCTTTATGGATAACAGGTCCTGTTTATACACCGGTCTGCTCCGTGAGATCTCCCTCAGGACATCATCGGGACATATTAGATATGCTGATTGAACAAATTTATTGGAAGCCTTTGTCCTCGCCTCCCGCAGAAGATTAAATAGTTCCAGCTCCGATTCATAACCTGATGGCTCGTTATACAATACCTCTTCGTTATCGTCTACAAAAAGAAGCTGTTCTTCTTTAATCGTAATTGCAGAGCCTTCTTTACCAAGCTTCTTTTGAGAAATAAGTTCCTGGATAACTGTTTTCAAATCATTGAGGTCATAGTTTCTGCAGGATCCGAAAGTGGAGAGTTTTATTAAACCTGTCTCCGCCGTTTTCCCTTTCAGAATATCCAGAAGTACTTTTAGTGTCGTTTTTCCGCTAAGAAGTCTCAAAGTTCTCAGGATAATCTCTGCAATATATTCTCTCACAGATTCAGGAACAATATCTCCAAGTGTGCATCTGTCGCATTTACCGCAGTTATAATTTTCAACTTCCTCCCCGAAATAGTCCAGTATATACCGGAAACGGCATTCACCTGTGTATACATACTCCACCATCTGATCCAGTTTTCGCTGTGAATGAAGGTATCCTTCATTTATTCTCTTATAGTTAATATTAAGCCGTTCTGCTGATATACGCGGAGAAGCAAGTAAGACTGCCTCATTTGCCGGCGACTTACGGTATGTTATTACCCCCAGATTATCAAGAGTTATTAAGGCTTCATCTATCTCAGGGATTGTCAGATCAAGATCCCCTGAGAGGTCTGATACAGATATCCGGACAAGCGCATTAAATGCCCTGCTTCCGTATTCGCGAAGCAGAAGGAGGATGGTTTCTTTAAGAATATTATCAGAGACGTTGTCTACAAATTTTCTCAGTTCATCTTTATTATAGTTTATCTGAAGTGCTGATCTTTTATCGAACTCCGAAAGAATCCTGATATAACCGCTTTCTTCAAGGTATCTCAGTGCTGAATATAAAAGACCTCTGCTGAGTTTCTTTTTGGTGTATGCCGAAATAAATTCAGGGTTTACGGATATTTCTTCATCACCCTTATTGCCGAGTGCAATTTTTCCGTAATCACAGAGGGCATTATAAACACTCTGAATAAGTATTTTATCGGGATATGCATTTGAGAGGAAGTAGTTTTGTATTAAAAGATCCGGGTCATCATGTAGCAGGAAAATATGTGCGTCCTTTCCGTCCCTGCCAGCTCTGCCGATTTCCTGGTAGTAATTTTCAATTGAACCGGGTGTATTGAAATGAATAATTAATCTTATATCCTTTTTATCAATACCCATTCCGAATGCATTAGTTGCACAAATAACATTGAGTTCATCATTAATAAATGCTTCCTGGATCTTTTTCCGTTCTTCTGCGTGCATCCCGGCATGGTAGGAGGCACTATTAATCCTGTGCATCAGAAGGTATTCGGAAATTTCTTCGGTCTTTTTTCGTGATGAGGCATATATGATTGCAGGCGTTTTGTATATAGAAATAAGTTCCACACATTTTTCGAATTTCCTTGAACCCGTCACTACATTGAGATGAAGATTTTCTCTTTCAAATCCCTTAACAAATATTTTAGGTTTTCCCAGTTCAAGCTGCCTGACAATATCTTTTACTACTTCGGGGGTTGCAGTTGCTGTAAATCCCGATATTTTTTTTATGGAAACAAAATCAACGAATTCCTTTATTTTACTGTAGCTGGGCCGGAAACTGTGTCCCCACTGACTGATACAATGAGCTTCATCTACAAAGAGGTAAGCGGGATTAAGAGATTTTATTCTTTCGGCGAATAAAATATTCTCAAGCCTTTCGGGAGCTACATACAATAATTTGGTCTTTCCAAAAGAAATATCCTGAAGAACCATCTCAGCTTCCCTGAAACTCATTGTACTATTTATAAAGGCTGCTATTTTCTCTTCCCGGTTCAGGTTATCGACCTGGTCCTTCATTAAGGCAATAAGAGGTGAGATGACTATTGAAAAGTTTTCGGAAACCAGTGCCGGAACCTGGTAGCATATGGATTTCCCGGCGCCTGTAGGCAGAACTGCAAGTACATTATTACCTGCCAGGATAGATTCAATTATCTCTTCCTGGGAGGGTCTGAATTTATCATATGAGAAATACTTTTTTAGGGCTTCAGCAGGTGACATTTAATAGAAATATAATTAAATAATTGTTACAAATAAAAAGATAATTTTTATAAATTGTAATGCTGATAATAATTAAACTTATTTAATCAGACAGATGAGCCGCCGGCGTTGAATTCCTCAGAAATTAATTGCAGCGGTTCCAAAGAAATTTGAAGAATCAAAACAGAAATATACCATCCCGGCATAATTATATAAAAAGGTCCTCATAATGAAACTATCTACTATTCTTTTTTTACTTTTACTTATGCAGACTGCTTTCTCACAGGTTGAGTACAGAAATCAGCAGCTTGATAATACTATATACAGTAATGCTCCTGAACAGTTAAAGCATTCCAAAGCATTTATCAGGGAATGGCGCTTTTTCGAGCAGAGAGCTTATCCCAATAATTTTATTCCCGCCGATGCGTATGAAAAAGCGATAAGACAGCGCGATGCACTCAGAGAAAAAAATAATTATGCTGACGGCGGTATAACCTGGGTTAGCCTTGGACCGACACCGGGCGCATATTTTAGCTGGGGAAAAATTTCTTCAAGAATTGTTGCCGGGGCCTATAATCCTCAGGATCATAATATTATATATATTGGACCTGCATACGGAGGTGTTTGGAAATCAACGAACGGAGGAACAAACTGGATTCCGCTGACAGATAAACAGTCTTCAATGGCTATGGGAGCTATTGTAATTGATCCTGATGATCCCCTGATAGTTTATGCCGGCACGGGTGAAGCAACATACAGCGGTGCTTCGTACTCAGGACTTGGGTTACTAAAATCAACAGACGGAGGAACAAGCTGGAACCAGTATACTTCCGGACTTCCGCTTCATACCTATTTTTCAAGGTTAGTAATTCGTCCCGGGCATAATAATGAATTATTCGCGGCTATGGGAAACAACGGACTGTATAAAAGCACTGACAGCGGAGAAAACTGGGCACAGATTCTCGGCGGCAGGTGTGATGAAGTAAGGTACACGCCTTCAGGAGACACTGTCTTTGCTGTAGGGGCAGGCACAGGCTTTAAGCGTTCGACCGACGGGGGTGTGACTTTCTATAACTTCAGTTCCGGACTCGTCCTTGGAGAACGGACGCATTTTGATTACTGCTACAGCAATCCGGCTTATATGTATGCTGCGGCTTACACATCTTCATCTTTCAAAGTTTTTAAATCCACCGATTATGGTGTAACGTTTACTCAGATGTCCGTTTCAACGGATTTTGAAGGCGGTCAGGCCTGGTACGATATGTACTGTAGAGTAAACCCGGATAACCCGGATGATGCTTATGTAGGGACGATAGACGTTTTCCGTACCACAAACGGGGGAACGACCTTTGTGAATATTTCAAATGCCTACAGCAACGGTCCGGTTCATCCTGATCAGCATTATCTCTTCTTCGATCCGCAGGATCCTAACACATTTTTCATCTGTAATGATGGAGGGATCTATAAAACTACTAATAACGGGAATTCCTTTTCAAACATGAATCAGGATCTTACGCTGACTCAATTTTATAGAATTACAGCCAGTCCTTTTGATCCCGGCAGAATTCTGGGTGGTACTCAGGATAACGGAACACAGCAGACATTTTCCTCAATTTCCTGGTCAGCAGCTTTCGGCGGCGACGGCGGCGAGGTTGCGTTTAACCCTTTTAATTTGAACTACATTATTGGTGAATCGCAGAATGGGGGATTAACCAGAACAGAAAATAGTGGAAACAACTGGTACAATGCTATGAACGGTATTGACCAATCTGAGAACGTGGTTTGGGTTGCCCCGATAATTCATGATCCTGATATCTCGGGCACTTATTATACTGCAAGGCAGAAACTGTACAAATCCACTAATAATGGCGGAAGCTGGACCGCAGTTTCGGGGAATATCAATGGAACAGGTGCGGTAAGTGAACTTGCAATAAGCAAAACCGAACCAAACACAATGCTGGCAGCTTCAGGCAGTAAAATTTTCAAATCAACCGACGGCGGCGCATCATGGGTAAATATTAGTCTCGGTCTGCCTAACAAAACAATTTCCTCGGTATATATTAAACCTGACGATGAGAAGTATTTTTTAGTTTCATTTTTCGGGCTCGGCGGATCCAAAATATTTACTTCTTCAAACGGCGGTTCTTCATGGAAAGACAGGAATGGTAATCTTCCTGATACACCCGTTAATGATGTCTTCATTTATACCGAAGATAATCTGCATCCCGATACCTATTTTGCTGCAACAGATATAGGTGTTTTTCTTACCAAAAACGCCGGAATAGACTGGGTTGAATTGGCGGACGGAATACCGAACACATTGGTTATGCATCTTGATTATAGTCCTCAGACACATACATTAAGAGCCGGCACTCACGGCAGGGGGGTATATGAAGCTTATATAGACTTTTACCTTCCTGTTGAGCTTGCTTCATTCAGTGCATCTGTTGCAGATAACAATGTTATACTGAACTGGCAAACTGCTTCCGAAACAAATAATCATGGTTTCCAGGTCGAGAGAAAGCTAAAAAACCAGGATTGGCAGACGGCAGGATTTGTGGAAGGATTCGGAACGTCAACTGAAAGTCATTCGTATAAATTTACCGATGAGTCAATAAACGCAGATTATACAGGACGTATTCTTTACAGGCTGAAACAGATTGATTTAGATGGAAGTTATAAGTATTCAAACCAGGTTTTTGCTGATTTCGATTTCATACCGGACCAGGTTACCCTGGCTCAGAATTTCCCGAATCCTTTCAATCCTACGACCACGATAAAATATTCCATCCCGGTCGAAGCGAATGTATCTCTCATAGTCTATAATTCTCTCGGGCAAAAGGTGAGTTCACTGGTAAATACTGTTCAGGCTTCCGGTAATTATCAGGTTACCTGGAATGCACAGGATTTTGCATCAGGAATTTATTTCTATACCCTTGAAGTTGCTGATATGCAGAATCATAGTTTATTCAAAGACGGCAGAAAGATTGTATTGGTTAAATAATAATTCCGCATATTATTTTTAATTGCCCCGGTATTTTTATACCGGGGTTTTTTATGTATTTCTTTATCAGTTTTTCTTATAGAAGAATAATTATAACTTTGCAGTAAGTTATTCAGTTAAAAAGGATTAGTCCCCATTTGATGCAGAAAATTATCAGAATTTCTCTTTTCTACATTCTTTTCTTTATTTCCCTTACTTCAGTTATTTCGGCGCAGGTTGATTCCTCGGGAAATGTTAAGAAAACCTATTATCCTAACGGCAATCTCAAGACTTTGGGAACCTACTGGAATGGTCAGCTTCATGGTGAATATTTTGAATATTACCCGAACAGCAAAGTATGGAAAAAATGGCATTTCTTCGAAGGCCGGGAAGAGGGGATTCAGACCTGGTACTTTGAAGACGGTATAGTCAGTACTGAATGGAATTATAAAGACGGGGTGAAAGAGGATACCTCATACTGGTATTATGAAACCGGAGAACTCTGGGCAAAACAGAATTATTACCAGGGAGTGCTTGATGGTACAACCTATACTTACTATAAAACGGGGGAACTGCAGGGTGAATGGAATTATTCTATAGGACTTCTTCAGGGAATCTCCAGGACTTTTTATAAATCGGGAGCAGTGGAAGTTGAGAAGACATTTAACAATGGAGTAATGCAGGGTCCTACAAAAGTCTACCATGAGAACGGCAAGGTAGCCGTAGATGCATACTTTAAGGATGATAAGATTGTCGGGGAAGTTAAGTTATATGATTCTGCCGGTGAAATTAGAGTAATTGATACATATGAAAACGGGGAGATTAAAGACCGTGTACGATATGATTACCTGGGAAAAATTGAAGCAAAAGAAAATACAGACCGCCAGTATTATGATAACGGATCACTTAAAAGTGAAATTTATTATAAGAACGGAAAGAAAGAGGATTTTGCTAAATACTATTATGAGAGCGGGTTTTTGAAAGAGGAATATCATTATGAGAACGATACTTTAAATGACAGATCGTTTACCTATTATGAGAGCGGAGTCATGAAATCCTCAATTGACTATCTGCATGGAATTCGTACGGGAATCACTAGGAATTACTACCCGGGCGGGTTAATCGAATCGGAGGTAAATTACGGCAGCAATATTAAAAACGGAATTTACCTTGCTTATTATGAGAACGGAAATGTCAGGTATGTGGAACATTACACAGAAGATGTATTGAACGGAGAGTATAAATCTTTTTATGAAAAAGGAACTCTTGAATCAAAATGTACTTATACAGAAGGCAAACCGGAGGGCCCTAAATTTTATTACTACGAAAATGGTGCATTAAAAAGAGAAGAAAATTACGCAGACGGCGAACTGGACAGCTGGGTGAGGGATTATTTTGAGACTGGAAAACTTAAAAAAGAAGAATTTTATAAAAAAGGGGTGATTCAGACAAGTAAGGTATATGACGAAGGAGGAAAACTTGTTTCATCAATCGGCAGTTAGCATTACTGCGCTATTATTATTGACACTGAACAGTGTTATATACTCCCAGGATAGCATAGTTACTAAGAATTACCCTGGCGGGATTATTCAGCAGGCAGAATCATATGAGAACGGAATTCTCAACGGAGAATCAAAATATTACTATGAGACAGGCATTTTGAAGGAAGTTATTAATTACGGCAAAGGCAGGAAAGACGGCAGCTATAGAAATTATTATGATTCAGGTATTCTAAAAGAAGTCAGGAATTATAATAAGAATAAGCTTGACGGAATTTATTCGACATATTATCCTGCAGGGATACTTAAAGAAGAAGGGAAATATAAAGATGGGGTATTCGAAGATACGATAAGAACATGGTATGAAAACGGGAGTCTGAATTCGATTTATTTTTATCATAATGGGTTGCGTGAGGGCAAAGCAAAGGAGTTTTATCCTGAAGGCGGTTTGAAAGTGGAGGCTGAATATGTTCACGATGCTCAGAACGGTAAAACGAGCTGGTATTACGGAAACGGGGCATTAAAAGGCGTATATGATTATACTGATGGCAATATGGAGGGGCCTGTTAAAGAGTATTATCCTGACGGTAAATTAATGTCAGAGAAGAATTATAATTATTCTCAGCTGAATGGGCTGATCAAAAATTATTATGAAAATGGAAATCTGAAATCAGAAGTCAATTATGAAAATGGTATGAAGGAAGGTGCTGCCAGATCATATTATGAGAATGGAACTTTATGGTCTGAACAGCATTATGACGAAAATAAACTTGAAGGCGACACCAGGATCTACCGTGATACCGGAACTTTATGGTATATTGAAACTTATGATGAAGGAAAATTGGAAATTAACAAAGAATATTCTGAGGATGGTAAACTAATATCGGAACAAAAAATTTCTGATCAGGAATAATCTCATCATAATTCTTTGAATATTATTTTAAATGCCATAATATTATTCCTATAAATTGGATTTATAATGAGTACGAAAACCGAACCTGAAATACCCGCAAAGTTTACGGCAGCACTTATTCAGATGGCGATGTCTGAAAATACAGGTGATAATCTAAAGAAAGCTGCAGACCTGGTGGAGAAAGCCGCCAAAAAGGGAGCAAAAGTAATTTGCCTTCCGGAGCTATTCAAATCTCGATATTTCTGTCAGGTAGAAGACATTGAAAATTTTAACCTTGCTGAAAAAATACCAGGGCCATCAACTGAAATACTGGGCAAAACCGCTAAGAAATACAATGTAGTTGTAGTTGCTTCGCTCTTTGAAAAAAGAGCTCAGGGTATTTATCATAATACAATAGCAATGCTGAATACAAAGGGAGAGGTTTCGGGTCTGTACCGAAAGATGCATATACCTGATGATCCGGCATATTATGAGAAATTTTATTTTACTCCCGGCGACCTTGGATACAAATCATTTAAAACTGAATACGGAAATGTCGGCACCCTGGTTTGCTGGGATCAATGGTATCCTGAGGGAGCACGGATTACGGCTTTAAAGGGAGCAAGTATAATATTCTATCCGACTGCTATCGGCTGGCATCCCCATGAGAAGGAAGTGCATGGAAAACCTCAATTTGATTCCTGGAGGACTATACAGCGTGGACACGCTATTGCAAATGGTGTTTATGTAGCAGCCGTTAACCGCGTCGGGCTGGAAAAAGCTGATAAAAATCAGGCAGGTATTGAGTTCTGGGGTTCCTCTTTTGTTGCAGATCCGCAGGGAATTGTAATTGCTGAGGGTTCAGGCGATAAAGAGGAAATAATCCTTGCGGAGATCGACATGGAAAGAATAGAATACATCCGGCGCAACTGGCCTTTTCTACGCGATCGGCGGATCGATTCATATGCAGGAATCGATAAAAGATACCTTGATTAATATCTTGTAACCCAAAGTCAGACTAATCTCTATGAAAATATCTGAATATTATCTTCCTGCAGAATGGGAGCAGCACGAAGCTACCTGGCTCGGATGGCCGCATAATAAGGAGGACTGGCCTGGAAAATTTTCTCCTATCCCATGGGTCTATGCTGAGATAGCCCGGTACATTTCCCCTGGTGAAAAAGTGAGAATAATTGTAGAGGATAAAGAGCATCAAAAAAAAGCGGTAAGGGTCCTACGTTCAGCCGGTGCAGACTCAGGGAATATTGAGTTCTTCAAACTTAAGACAAACAGGGGCTGGATGAGGGATTCCGGTCCGATATTTATTAAGAAGAGATCAGGGGATGAAACCGCCTTAGTTAATTTCCGATTTAATGCCTGGGCTAAATATGACAATTTTACTAAGGATGAAAAACTTCCTTCATTTATTTCAAAAAACTCCGGTCTGGAAAAAATAATTCCTATGCACAATGGACGTCATGTAGTTCTGGAAGGGGGAAGCATCGATACAAATGGATGCGGTATTTTAATTACTACTGAGGAATGCCTGATGGATGATTCCATCCAGGTAAGAAATCCAGGGTTCACGAAAAATGATTACCAGGAAGTATTCAGCAGGTACCTGGGCATAAAAAAAACAATCTGGCTTGGTAAAGGGATAGCCGGGGATGATACGCATGGCCATGTAGACGATCTATGCAGGTTTGTAAACAAAAATACAGTAGTGCTTGTATCAGAAAAAAATGAATCGGATGCTAATTACGTCCCGCTGCGGGAAAATAAAGAAAAATTACAGAACGTAATACTTGAGGACGGTTCACATCTCAATGTCATAGAAATTCCTATGCCTTCGCCGGTAATTTTCAAAGGCGAAAGACTTCCTGCAAGTTATGCGAATTTTTACATATCAAACCACGCAGTTCTGGTACCAACCTTTAATGATCCTCATGACAGAGAGGCTCTGGGGATTTTATCAGAATTAATCACGGACCGCCCGGTAATCGGAATACATTCCCTTGATCTTGTATGGGGACTGGGAACGCTTCATTGTCTTACACATGAACATCCTTTATAGGGCATTCGGATTTTTTGTCCTTAATCCTCATACAACAAGCACTAATAATTGCGGATGCTTAAACATTCCGCCAGGTTTGAATTTAGTCTCCAAACAACTTAGTTTTACTAATTATAATTGAATTTAAAGGAGGAGAACACCTTGATCATAGCTGTTCCAAAAGAAGTCCTCGCAGGTGAGAACCGGGTAGCAACTGTACCTGATGTTGTTCCGAAACTCATTAAAGCAGGATTTGAGATATATATAGAAAAAAATGCAGGGATAAACGCCGGATTTACCGATGATAAATATAAATCTGCAGGGGCCAGGATTATTGATAATCTCCAGGAACTGTATTCAGCGGCCGATATTGTATTCAAAGTTCAGAGACCGATGGAACATCCTGAGTACAATAAACACGAACTTGATTTAATAAAAGAGGGAACACTGCTTGTTACCTTTCTCTATCCTTTGAATTATCCCGATGCGGCAAAGAGATGTGCAGAAAAAGGGATAAATGTAATTTCAATGGATATGATTCCCAGGACAACCCTTGCACAGAAGATGGATGCGCTTAGTTCCCAGGCTAACATTGCAGGATACAAAAGCGTTATAATGTGTGCAGATACCCTGGGTAAAATATTTCCCCTTATGATGACTGCTGCCGGGACAATCTCCCCGGCTAAAGTTGTAATAATGGGTGCGGGCGTAGCCGGTCTCCAGGCTCTGGGAACTGCAAAGCGACTTGGAGCTGTAGTTGAAGTATCAGATATAAGAGCTGCGGTTAAGGAGGAAGTTCAATCACTCGGCGGAAGATTTATAGAAGTTGAGGCGGATGAAAATATGCAGGATGCCGGAGGGTATGCCAAAGAAGCATCAGAAGAATTTCTGAGAAAGCAGAAGGAACTGATATTCAAGCACATAACAGAGGCCGATATAGTAATCACCACAGCGCTTGTCCCGGGTAAAAAAGCTCCGGTACTCGTTACAGAAGAGATGGTAAAGAATATGCGTCCCGGCAGTGTTATACTCGATATGGCTGTTGAATTCGGAGGAAACTGCGAGGTGAGTGAAAAAGGGAAGACCGTCAAAAAATACGGAGTAAACATTATCGGTGAACCCAACCTGCCGAGCCTGGTTCCTAACCATTCAAGTGAAATGTACTCAAAAAATCTTCTCAGCCTTATAACACATATCGGGAAGGAAGGCAATGTAACATTAAATCTTGAGGATGAGATTGTTAAAGGGAGTCTTATAACGCATAATAAAGAAGTGATTAACCCAAGAGTAAAAGAATTATTAAAGTAGTTTGCTGTTATGAAACCAGATCTTGAAAATTCAAATCGTTCCGGCAAATCTAAGGAAGGAAAATGTTTATGGAGAATATAACTTTTTTAATGCACATCTATGTGTTTGTGCTGGCAATATTCGTTGGATTTGAACTGATAACAAAAGTACCGCCGACTCTGCATACCCCCCTTATGTCGGGCTCGAATGCCATTTCGGGAATAACCATAGTAGGTGCATTGCTGAGCGCAGGACTCGAGCAGTTCACTATAAGCACAATCCTGGGGATGGTTGCAGTGATCTTTGCGATGATAAATGTTGTGGGCGGGTTCCTCGTTACCGACAGAATGTTAAAAATGTTTAAAAGAAAAAGTGAGGATAAAAAATGAGAGTAGTAATTGAAATAACTTACCTGGTATCCTCAATCTTTTTCATTTTTGGAATTAAATATCTCGGCTCACCGAAGACAGCGCGTAAAGGTAATCTTTTTGCCGCCATCGGAATGGCAATGGCTATTATCATTACACTATTCGATCAGCAAGTACTTACCTTTGAATGGATACTCATAGGTGTGATAGTTGGTTCCCTGATCGGGGTGATCCTTGCTATTAAAGTTCCGATGACAGGGATGCCGCAGATGGTCGGTATGCTGAATGGTTTCGGCGGCGGAGCGTCAACACTGGTGGCCCTTGCAGAATATTATAAGCTGAACCCGAACTATCCTGTTGAGCAGGGATTGCCTTTCAATCTTCCGGTAGACCAGGGAATAGCGATTATTCTCAGTTTATTAATTGGAGGTGTTACTTTCACCGGCTCAATGATAGCATTCGGAAAACTTCAGGGTATAGTAACCGGCAAAGTAGTTAAATATCCGCTGCAGCATCCGATGAACCTTATTCTGCTGCTGGCTGTTCTGGGGGGCGGAGCATATTTAGTAATTAATCCCGGTTCGATTACGTTGGTGCTTATCATAACTCTTGTTTCTCTTGTGCTTGGTGTTCTGCTTGTACTTCCAATCGGCGGGGCAGATATGCCTGTGGCAATTTCTTTATTGAATTCATATTCAGGAATTGCTGGATCCACAACGGGATTTGTCCTGGGAAATAATGAATTAATTATTGCCGGTGCTCTTGTAGGCGCTTCGGGAATTATTCTGACTTTAATAATGTGCCGTGGAATGAACAGATCATTGATGAACGTGCTTCTTGGCGGCTGGGCCTCTGCCGGTACAACCGGGGAGTCTACCGGCACGACCTCACCAAAAGGTGATGTCAAATCAATTGATGCCGAGGAGCTTGCCATGCTGCTTGATGCTGTAAGCAGCGTCATAATAGTTCCGGGTTACGGAATGGCAGTTGCACAGGCTCAGCATGCAGTAAGAGATTTAATGAATGTGCTTGAAAAGAAAGGTGTAAATGTAAGGTTCGCAATCCACCCTGTTGCCGGAAGAATGCCCGGACATATGAATGTCCTGCTTGCTGAGGCACAGGTGCCGTATGACAAGCTTTATGCAATGGAAGACATAAACGATGACTTTTCCAATACTGATGTCGTCATAGTTATTGGTGCAAACGATGTTGTAAACCCTGCCGCACGCCACGATCAAAGCAGTCCAATCTTTGGAATGCCCATACTGAATGTAGATTATGCAAAGACAGTAGTTATAAACAAGCGCTCCCTCAACGTAGGATATGCTGGAATCGATAATGAATTATTCTTCTATCCGAATACACTAATGTATTTCGGTGATGCAAAAGAGGCGATAACCAAACTGACCAACGAAATAAAGAACCTGTAAGCTTTTATTTAATAAGAACTCCTGCATATACCGGGAGTTCTTATTTTAATATATTATCTTTTGAAAGGATACCCGGGGATGAACTTCAGGAAAGAATATTTATTTCTATCAATTATAATTTTGTCAATTTTGTTATTCTTATCCTACCATAAAAACCAGCAGGATGATGCTTATATATACTATACATATGCACATAACATTGCTGACGGGAACGGGTATGTTTTTAATTTGGGGGAAAGAATTAACGCCACAACATCTCCTCTTTATACGCTGCTGACAGCTCTTATTTATTATATCTTCTCGTTGCTTGTTCCCGCCGCCGGTGTCCCTTTCGCAGGCGAATTAATAAATGCTATGAGCTTGATTTTTGCTGCCTTTGCCTTATATAAGATCTTTATACATTTCCGTGAAGAGAAATTAGCATACTTTTCCCCATTATTTTTTTTAATTAATCCCCTGGTAAAGCATGGTGCGGGAATGGAATCGATTCTGATGATCGCTCTGCTGCTATGGGGGATCTATTTTTACTTCATAAACAAATTCAGTATCTCCGCAGTGTTACTTGCACTCTCATTTCTGGCAAGGTTTGATGCCGCTCTTTTTTTGCTGATATTGCTGTTATGGCAGATCTTTCACGAAAGGAAGTCACCTCCATTGCTGAGTTTTCTTGTTTTTTTCGTAATTATTATCCCCTGGTTTATATTCAGCAGCATTTATTTCCATTCACTTATCCCTTCCACTATTTATATAAAACTGCACCAGACTACATCCGATTTTTTCGGTGTCGGACTTGTCTATCTTAATGGATTTCCACGACTATTTCCCGGAGGCCCGGTTTTAGCGTATATCTTTTTAGCTCTTCTCTCCGGATCGTTCATCTTAATTTTATTCACAAATAAAGAAAGATTCAAAAATCCCTTATTTATTCTAATAATTTCATGGACGCTGAGTCATTTCTTTATTTATTCATTCATCCTCAATACTCCTGCATATCCGTGGTACTATACGCCGTATATACTTTTATTTGCAATTATTTTTTCCGCTGCTCTGGAGGAGATTTATAAGCTGCTTCATAATAAAAGGTTATTCTACACCGGCGCTGTAATTATCTTATTATCGGGACTGATACTCCCTTTAAAGACATTCCTTTCCCCGTTTAATTACAAATATGATCTGTACAGCAAAGCCGCGGAATGGCTGAATGAAAATGCCGCGAAAGGCTCCTCGGTTATGATAGACGAAATTGGTATTGTTGGTTTCTACTATCGTAAGGGAAAAATAATTGATGCGTTTGGTTTGATAAATCCCGAATCTGCGAAAAGAATTAATGAGGGAGATTATGACTGGACTATACATCAATATGAGCCGGATTATATTGTTGTAGATTATCCGAATGGCCATAAGTATTTAAGTAGCAGTGACCCTATCCTCCGTTCGTCATATTCTAAAAAAGCAATATGCGGAAACACATCGAAGGTGATTATATATCGTAAAAACGGACTGTAGTATAGTCATTTTTTAAGCCCGGAAATTTCCAGACTTTTGTTTAATTGAACTGTTAAATTATTCCAATTAAAGTATATTAGACAAAGAAAAAATTCCGGATTATATGAATAAACTTTTCTTTCTCTGCTTAATCTTTATTTCTGCCGGGGCTGTATTTCCCCAGCAGGCTTTTACCTTTGATTTATTTACTGCCCGGATTCAGAATTCAAAGCTGATAGTAACCGACAACGGCGGTAATTCTGTGTTCGAGATGACTTTCAATAGTCCGCGCGATTATACTGTGGACCTTGACGGGGACAGTGTGGATGAGTATATCGTTATTGACTCATCCGGCAGCCCTGACCTTCCCGATTATATAATTTATATTTTCAACACAATAGATGAGTTTTCACTGGCAGATTCACTGCACAGCGGTACCACAGAACCATATGATATTTTTTCAAACGAGGAGGGAGGGGAAATTATAGTGACCGGGAATGCCGGTTTCGGGGTATTCAATGGAGATGACAACGACAGTGATATTTTCCTCCCGATCAATTGCTGGAAATATGACAGCGGGCAGGTATATTTAATTAATACTGATATTTATGACCTTTTTATACAGGAAAATGAAGAAATAGTTGATTACCTCGATTCATTTTCTGAGTCGGGAGAATACAATTGCGATATGGGCCGGCATAATAAATCTGCGATTGCCGCTGCATATGCGAATTATATCAGATGCGGGAGAAGTTACCATTGCGTCACAGTTCATAAAAAAGTATTATCTCTGTGCAGACATTGATGTTTTTATAAAAAATATTAACCAGATATTAAACCAGGGAGATGCGCAGTGAAAATGGAATGGAAAAAGTTTGAAGGAAAGACCCTGCATATTACACTTTATGAAAATTATGGACTTACCACCGATCCCCATTCAGATACACCCATATATGAAATAGTATTCAAGTCGGGTAAATTGCTCGAAGCTTATGACGACGGTCTTCTTCTTGAAACATACAGAGAAAGCGAACAGGTCAGAATATACGTGCCGTATCAATCAATTAAATGTGTTGAAATCTTTAACATTTAGGGGAAACATTGTATAGAATAATAATTCTTTTAATTGCAGTTCTGCCGGCGGTATTGTATGCACAGCCGGATGTTACTGTAAAATCACTTCTTGCATACCCGGATGAGAATGTAACTGAACTTCCTGTAATTACAGGGGGAAAGCTTACAATAGAGTTTGATATTGAAGCCCGGTATGTTCCTCAGCTGAGTATAGTCTTCCGGTTTTGTGATAAAAACTGGAATCCAACAGGAAACTTATTCCTTGCAAACAACGGTTATAATATATATACAGACCTTGATTATTCTGTCCTCCCCGTATCAGTAAAAGAAGCCAGGTATCATTTTACTGCTTCATTTCCTGATAAAAGAGGGATGATTTCTTTTCCTTTTTCCGGGAAGTGGAAGTTCTTTATCACAGGGGCATATGATACGTCCAGGGTTTACGCTTCCGGTAAATTTGTCGTTATAAAAGGCGAACTCCCTATGAATGTGAGTTTAACGAAAGAAAAGCTGGAGGGTGGAACATATTTCCCGACTGAGCTGTCTTATGTATTTAATATAACTGCTGACTTTAACCTTCCTGAAAAGTTCTATCCATCATTTGTTGATCATATGGAAATAATTGAAAACCACAAAACGGATTACCCTTATATAGTGGACAGGATATCAAATACCAATCAAAGACAGTTTTATTGGAATGGCGACAGGAAGTTCACATTTACTATAAGAGACATCCGCCCCGGAAATGAATACAGGCAGACGGACATCAGGGATTATAATAAATTTACCGGAGAGACTGTTAAAGCACAATTTGACGGACTTGAATACTCAAGATTCTTTAAGGAAGGATCTCCGGATTTAAATGGCGGAGAAATCCTGTTAAATTATAAAAACGATTACGCCACTTATAAAAAAGTAGCTTTCTCAATTCGTCCGCCGAATGAAATATATAATGATGTCTTCCTTGTAGGGGCCTTCAATAATTGGGAAGTGATGCCGGAGTACAAAATGGCGCAGGCGGGTGGAATATATTCAATTACAACTACTCTGAAACGGGGGATATACGATTACCAGTATGTTACGGGTGAAATATCCGGAAATAGTGTGAAGGATATCGACTGGTATACTCTTGAAGGAAATGATTGGGCAACAGCAAATTATTATTATGTATTTTTGTATTATAATGATCAGGATCTTGGCGGATATGATCATATAATCGGTTATGCGAAAATCTACAGCAATAAAGGTTGAAATGGAAAAATTAAAAGTCGGAATAGCAGGAACAGGTCATCTCGGTAAACTGCATGCCAAAATGTTCAGTTCTATACCTGACTGTTCATTAATAGGAGTTTTTGATGTTAATCAGATTCAATCAAAGACGGTAAGTGATGAATTCGGTATTGAAGTTTTTGATAGTCTCGGAGCTCTTCTTAAACAGGCTGATGCAGTCTCGATAGCTGCAACAACAAGTGCGCATTACGAACTTGCAAAAGAATGTATTCAGGAAGGAAAGCATGTCTTTATTGAAAAGCCTATCACGGCAACTATTCCCCAGGCGGAGGAAATAGTTAAACTTGCTGCAGAAAAAAATGTATTCCTTCAGGTAGGACATATTGAAAGATTTAATCCTGCACTGGTCTCCCTTGAGCAGTACATTCTTGAGCCGAAGTTTATTCAGACTGACAGACTGGCCCAATTTAATCCCCGTGGTACAGATGTCGCTGTTGTTCTGGATCTGATGATACATGATATTGATATTATATTAAGCCTGATTAAAAGTAAAGTAAAGCAGATCGATGCCTCAGGTGTTGCTGTGGTCTCAGATTCTATCGATATAGCAAATGCAAGGATTCAATTTGAAAACGGAGCAGTTGCGAATGTAACTGCAAGCCGTATATCACAAAAGAAAATGAGAAAAATGCGAATATTTCAGAGAGATAATTATATTTCGCTGGATTTTATTACCGGACTTTCAGAAGTATACAGACTGGTGCCGATGGACCAGGATACCGGGATAACTACTTTATCCTTCGGTGAGATCGGCGTCGGTGAAAAGAAGAGGAGGGTAATATACGAACAGCCTGAAATTAAAGAACAAAATGCTCTCCAGTACGAGCTTCAGCTCTTTGTTGAATCTGTTTTAAATAATAAAAAACCCGTTGTATCGGGAGAAGACGGTTTGCGTGCTCTGAGAGTTGCTGAACAAATATTGCAGAAAATTGATGAATCCCAGGAAAAAATTCTATCCAATTAGCAGGTTATAGATGAAGAAAAAATTTTTATATATTTTCATTCTGGCAGTCACGCTTGGCGGATGCAGTGTTTATCAGTCATTTGTTAATCTGGCAAGACTGCAGTTCAAGCTCGGTCAGGTAAATGGGTTTACTGTTAATGGTGTAAGCCTGGCTGGTAAATCGAAATTATCAGATTTTAGTTCTGTAGAACTTTTGAGAATCTCTCAAGCTGTAGCTAACGGCAATTTACCTGTTTCCTTTGTTCTGAATGTACAGGCGAAGAATCCAAATGACGGAACAGGCGGATATCCGGGTACAAATGCGACGATAAGAGATTTCCCGTGGAGACTTTTAATCAATGATAAAGAGACTATATCAGGCGGATTGAAAAATGAAGTAACAGTACCCGGAACCGGGGAAATAAGCACCATTCCTCTTCAAATAAACCTGGATCTTCTCAGGTTCTTCAAAGATAAAGGATACCAGGACCTGATAAACCTTGCACTGGCTATAGGAGGGAACCAGGGTTCTTCATCCAATCTGACCCTGTATGCACAGCCGACAGTTTCAACGTCCTTAGGACCTATAAAGTATCCGACTGAATTGAAAATTGTAAATGTACAGTTTACCAACAAATAAGCCAATTTTGAAGCAAATTATTTTTTACTGAGTTTACCGGCTGGTAGAAAATTTTCATTTGTCAATTTACAATAAAATCTGGCTGATAGTATCTTTTATATTTATTGTTGCTGCAGCCCTGTCCGAAATTGGTCATACCACTTACGGGGATGAAACCCATTTTGTAGAAACTATCAGGCTATTCAGTTCGGCGTCCTGGCCGGATATCATAAAAGATTATCCTGAAGTAACTACACCTCTTGTTTATATTATTTATGCTGCCTGGGGGAAATTAGTTGGGACCGGCCTGATTGAATTAAGAATTCTTTCACTGATTATTTCATTTTTATTTCTCTTTGTTTTATACCTGTACGTTACGTCATATACAAAAAACGAAAAGCTCAGTTTAATAATCTGTGCCCTTGTTATTATTAATCCATACATATGGGGGTTGAGCGTATTCATTTTTACGGATATGCTGACATTATTATTTGTCCTGAGCGCACTCTGCATGTTTACCAGGGATAAGCCCGGTTTAACTGCTTTTTTTCTGGGTATGGCAGTTTTATGCAGACAGTATGCAATCATTCCCGACTTCTGCCAAATTATGACTCACATCAAAAAAGTTTAGAAATTCGGATAAAAGAAGGACTTTTTTAGTAATTTGTCATACTAAATAAAGTAATTCTGCTTAAAAAGTGCTGAAAGTCAGAAAGACTAAAACAGGCTCCGGAGCTACTGCTGTTCAGGTAATATATTATAGGAACAGAAAGCTTATAGTTGAAAAACATATCGGTAGCGGTAGCACCAATCAGGAAATAGAAGATCTTGTAGTTAGGGGAAAGAATGGATCAAAAATAAAAGTTCACAAGAGGAACTATTTCCGGAAAGTTTCACAAACAAGGTAGAGATAAACAAACTTAAATTTTTAGGGGTAACTCACGTTTATACATATCAAATACTTCAAAGAGTAGCAAAGCAATGCGGTATTGAGTCGAAAGATCTTCTATTTGATTTAGCAATTATGAGATTGATTGAACCAACATCAAAACTGAGAACGATTAAATTGCTTGATCGCTATTTTAATATTGCTTATCCGGAAAGGACAATATACCGTAAAATATTTAGCATAGGAGAGAAGAAAGAGAAAATTGAAGCAGCTGCTGTCAAATGTGCAAAAGAAATGCTTCAGGAAGACCTGGCTCTGATCTTATACGATGTTACCACACTATATTTTGAAACCTTTAAGGGGGTGAATTAAGGGTAGAAGGATTTTCAAAAGATAATAAACCACAACAGCCTCAGATCATAGTTGGACTGATAGTAACACGGCAAGGGTTCCCATTAGGATATGAAGTATTTGCAGGGAATACATTTGAAGGGAAAACAATGTTAAAAGTGCTTGATAATTTCACGAAGAACAATCAGGTAAACCAGCCAATAGTAGTAGCTGATGCAGCTATGCTTAGTCAGGAAAATATCGAGGAACTAAAACATAGGAATATATCCTACATTGTCGGGGCAAGGTTAGGCAACACCTCATTAAAGATCATTCAAAAGGCTCATAATAAAATCAATAGGAAGGATAAGGGTTCTATACGAACAAAGACAGCCGTAGGAGATCTTATAGTCGACTTTAGTAAAGTAAGATATAACAAAGATAAAAAAGAAATGGAGAAGCAGATACTAAAGGCCAAACAATTTATAGAAAGAAATCAATCCGGTAAAAGAATTAAATTCATTAAACAAAAGGATAAAAATAAACAATTAGTGCTGAATGAAACGCTTATAGAAAAAACCAAATTACTACTGGGGCTGAAGGGATACCATACGAACATTCCGGAAAATGTATTATCTAATCAGGAAATTATTTCACGTTACCACGACTTATGGCACGTTGAACAATCCTTTAGAATCGCAAAAAGTGATCTGGCTAGCCGTCCGGTATTTCATTATAAAAAAGAAGCTGTGAAGTCACATATCCTTATTTGTTTTACGGCTTTAATTATTGCAAAGTTTTTGGAAATAAAGGCGGGATTATCTTTAAAACATATTATTGATGCAATTTGGATAATTACTGATGCGAAATTATTTGATAAAAGCACAGATAAAATACATACTCTTAGAGCGGAAATAACTATTGATTCTCAAACTGTAATAAATAAAATCAATTCATTTTTGTCATACTAATTGGCAGAAGTCGGGAGGGATAATCCCGGTTTAACTGCTTTTTTTCTCGGTCTGGCAGTTTTATGCAGACAGTATGCAATTATCTTTACAATTGCGTTATGGCTTTACATTTCTTTAAGATCATATTATAGCCGTGAAAAAAGAACATTTTTCAAATACACACTTTACCTGTTTATATCTCTCATACCGCTCATCGTACTGACAGTTATCTGGAAAGGATTGTCACCGCCGTCAGGAACAAAAAAATTCATTTTGGATACGGGATTATTCTGGAATCCCCATGCTCTTGTCACTTATATTACTTTTTCAGCAATATATATTTTCCCCCTGCTTCTGATCTTTAATACAAGATTCTTCGCTTACAAGAGATTACTCATTCCTGCTGTAATAATAAGCTGTTTATATTTCATCTTTCCTGTAGGAGTATCAAAAGTTACCAGTATCAGTAATAATCTGGATACCGTTGGACTTATTCATAAATTACTTTTCTCGCTCGCAGGAAGAGGAGTATTATCTGAAATTATTCTGTTTGTTTTTTTCTTTGCCGGAATATGGATTATACTCATATTTTTGAAGGAAGACATTCACACAATACAATCGGGACGCATTTCACCAGTTTTATTACTTTCTCTGTGCTATTATATATTTTTAATGATTATGCCTTTTTCTTACCAGATCTGGGAGAAATATCTGATCCTGATCCTTCCTGTATTATCACTCAGAACCGGATTGTTATTTCCGTACTTTCTGCAGAAACACGCCGCCCCCCCCCTGTAAAGCGAAACGCTGTTTCGCTTCTTAAAATACTGTAAAGCGAAACGCTGTTTCGCTTTTCAAAATACCGTAAAACGAAACGCTGTTTCGCTTTTCAAAATACCGTAAAACGAAACGCTGTTTCGCTCTTATAACACTTATCCTCTCCTCAAAATGATGGGTATGTTCTAACCCTTGAACCTTCAACCTTTACAAAAAAAACATCGGGAAATGAAGATCCGGCTATACAGGGTAGAAACATTACGGTTTTAACGGTTTGCCCCAAACAGATTATATTTCAATCCTCCGATCTCGGATCTTCTCCTTCAGCCGAAGAGCAATTCCTGCTTTTATTTTACTCACAATTATGCTAAATTTGTACGAAAATTAAACGGTTTAGGGGTCTGCCATACTTAAATTAACCAATTCTCTCGGCCATCTCTCGGCCATCTTTCGGCCTTCTCTCGGCCTCAAACTACGGTATAACTCCGATGAAATACCGGGGATCAATAAGCTTCTGAGGAAAATCGTAGCGAAGTCGAAGATCCCGTCTATAGACGTGGCGAAGATCCTGATTTTAACGAGCTGACTGAGGATACCATTATGCGCATATTTATGCAGCCTTCTACCAAAGGAAAAATAATTCAGGTCCCTGGTATGTGTCCTTGTCCCTAAAACCAATCAAAATACTGGGTAAATAAGTACTGAATACGCTGTGAATACGCACTGAATACGCATTGAAAACGCACTGAATACGCTGCTATTACCTTATGATTGCCTGTAAATCAATTAAAATACCCAGGGCATAGGCTTATAGTTTACCTTTACCCGGAATTCAAAATACTTAGGAGAAATTCTATTAAATTTTTATATAAAGCTATGATAGATTGATATTTATGAATTTTATTTATTCCGCTGGTATTTTTATCAATTGGTAAAATTTTTTCTCAAATCAACTTTTTACAACCTAACTTTTTATAAATTTATAATTGTTTTCTAAACAAATTGGATATTTATTACTTTCACCGGGAGAAGCTTAATAAACAGACAGGATAATTATGGCTAAAGCGGAAAAATACACAATAGGAGTTGACCTTGGCGGAACCAGCGTCAAAATTGGGATAGTCTCAGATAAAGGGAAAGATCAGCAAGAAACTTTCGGTTGAGTCGAGATCAGCTGATGGACCTGATGCTGTGGTCGAACAGATCAAAAAAGGAATTAATGATATCCTTAAAAAATCCAATAAGAAAATATACGGGATAGGTATCGGTGCTCCGGGTGTGGTTTCCGTGAAGAAAGGAACAGTTGAAAATCCTCCGAATTTTCCGGGCTGGGAAAAAGTGAACCTTGGAAAGCTGATCGAAAAAGAATTTAATAAAAAAGTTTATGTTGAAAATGATGCCAATGCTGCTGCAATTGGGGAACTTATTTTCGGTGTGGGAAAGAAATATGATTCGTTTATTATGGTCACATTAGGGACAGGAGTAGGAGGCGGTATTATAATCGATAATAAAATTTACCGCGGAGAGTTTGGTGCTGCGGGCGAAATAGGTCATGTTACGATAAATAATGAAGGTCCCAGGTGCAACTGCGGTTCCTTTGGATGCATTGAAGCTTATGTCGGCAATCATTACCTGGTGACCCGGATTAAGAATGAATTACCCGATCATCCGGACTCGAAGATATGGGAGCTGATAGACAATGACCTTGAACAGCTTTCGCCCAAAATTATCGACACTGCTTCTGAATCCGGTGATCCGTACGCCCAGTCGATTGTCAGGGAAATGGGATACTTCCTTGGATGTGCATTAGCCTCTGTCAGCAATCTGCTTGATGTCAGCACATTTATAATAGGAGGGGGAGTATCGGGTTTCGGGAAGCCTCTGTTTGATTCGATAAAAGAGACAGCTTCTTCGCGGGTTCTGACCCCTTTGCGTGATAGAATTGAAGTGCACCCGGCAAAATTAAAAAATGATGCCGGCATTAAAGGGGCATCTGCTTTAGTGTTTTATAAATCCTGAGGACAGATTTATCTTTGAAATATTAATATTCATATCAATTCTTAAATGAGAAAATTCTTACTGATATTAATACTATGTTCTGCCCGGGAATTTGCTCAGCAAATTGATTCAACCTTATTTGACCTCTCCCGATTCTATACACACATCTGCGGCAGACTCTCTCCTGGCGCCTGACTCTGTTAAAACAAAACCCGGGGATATTGATACGGTGATCAATACCAGTTCGTCTGACTCATTAATTTTTGTGATCAGTCAAAAGGAAATGTACCTTTACGGCGACGAGCGAGATTCAATATAAACAGACTGACCTTAAGGCAGCTAATATCAAAGTTGATTTTGAGACTGGGGGAGTAGAGGCGGAAGGCGTTCCTACTGATACATCTGAAAAATATGCCGGTACGCCGGTACTGAAAGATAAGGGGGAGACGTATGAAGGTTTCAGGATGAAGTTTAATTTTAAATCACAGCGGGGATTTATTGCTTCGGCAGGGACCGAAAATGAAGGGGCTTATTACACCGGTTCGAAAATAAAAAAAGTAGACAAAGATACTTATTTTATTAAAGATGGTATTTATACTACTTGCGATAAGAAAGATCCCGATTATTTTTTCTACTCCCCGAAGATGAAAGTGGTTCAGAAACAGGAGGTTATGGCCGAATGGATATGGCTTTTCATCGGAGATGTTCCGCTTCCGGTACCTTTACCCTTTGCAGTTTTTCCACTGCAGTCCGGCAGACGCTCGGGCATTATTCCGCCTGTCTTCGGTGATGACGGAACTTACGGGAAATATTTTGCAAGGTTCGGATATTTCTGGGCGATCAGTGATTATATGGATTGGAACCTGACCGGCGATTATTATACCCGCGGAAGTTATCGGGCTAATTCAAGACTGCGTTATGCTGAAAGATATAATTTTACAGGAAATTTGCAGGGGGATTATTCAGATCTGATATCCGGTATTCCTACCGATCCGGACAGATCCGAGCGCATAGACTGGAGAATAAAGTGGAGCCACAACCAGTCTTTTACACCAACAATGCGTTTTGATGCAAACCTGGAGTTCACCTCCGGTAATTATCTTTCGAGGAACGTAACGGATTTTAACCAACTTCTGAGGAATGAAATAGTTTCAAATGCGACCTTCTCTAAAACATGGGATGAATCCGGGAACAGTCTTACTGCCAATTATACAAGAAGACAGGTGCTTCAAACCGGCGATATAAATGAGGTGCTGCCGAGCCTGACCTTTGCAAAGTCGCAGAGTTATCCATTCAGAGGAAAAGGAGTCGGTGAACAAAAATGGTATGAGTTGTTTGGATACAATTACACAGGTCAGTTCCAAAACAACAGAACAAAAACGAACGGTAATCTGAATATAAGGGGAGGATTCAATCACCAGATTTCAGCAGGCTTATCACCAAAAATCGGATATCTGAGCATTGCTCCGTCTGTACGATACCAGGAAAGATGGTATAATAAAAGGGTAGTCTACGAAAGAGGCATTTCACCCGCTACAGGAAATGATACCACCTTTATTAATGATGAGCATGAGTTAAATTTTGTGAGAACGTTTGGCCTCGGAGTAACTGCCTCCACCAAGTTCTATGGAATTTTTCCTGTGAACAGTTTCGGGATCAATGCTGTCAGGCATACAGTAAATCCAAGTATTTCCTATAACTACAATCCCGATTTCTCAAAACCATTCTGGGGATATTATGATTCATATCTTGATCCTAATAACAAAGTTATCCATTATGATAAATTTCAAAGAGAGGTTTATGGAGGCGCTCCTTCCAGCGAATCACAGCGAATCACCTTTTCACTGGGAAATATATTTGAAATGAAAACGCAGCCTGATCTCTCGGACACGACCTCAAAAGAACAGAAAATACAGCTTCTGAACCTTTCGGCATCTATGAGCTATAATTTTGCTGCAGATAGTATGAGACTGTCTGATCTCGGCTTACAGTACAGAACACAGGTAGGAGACTGGTTCAATTTCTCAGGGAGTTCAAATTTTACTCCTTACGATTATCAGGGGACGACCTCAAGGATAAATAAATTTCTTATAAACGAGGGGAAAGGAATTCTGCGGTTAACTAATTTCAGCTTTTCCATTTCCACAACCTTATCGGGGGAAAAATTAAAATCTGCAGAAGATAACAAAACACCTGAACCGGAAGGGGAATACGAACTTCAGAACGAAGATAATGTGTATAAAGGGTTATATTCTGATAAAGAGCCTGATTTCGCAATCCCATGGGACCTTTCTCTGACTTATAATTATACTTTGAACAAACCAGTCCCCAGTCAAAAAACCGAAGTCTCAAATTTAAGCGGGGGTATAAACTTTAACCTGACCCCTAAATGGAAGTTTTCTTTTACGGGCAGCTATGATTTTCAAAGACATGAATTCGCAGCACCGCAGATCAGAATATCACGGGATCTGCATTGCTGGCTAATGGACTTTACGTGGAATCCCATTGGAACATACCGGGGCTATCGCTTTGAAATCAGGGTTAAAGCACCCCAGCTCCAGGATTTGAAGGTTACAAAACAAGATCAGTTCTACAGCGGAAGAGGATACTGATGCAGAAATATATAATCGACGGGAACAACCTGATAGGAAAGATAAGGGAATTGCAGATACTGCAGAATAAGGATAAACAAGCTGCAAGGGAACGCCTCGCTTTCTTTACAGATAGTTATTTTCATAACAAAAAGATCAAAGTTTCACTTCACTTCGATGGTTATCAGAATACCCCGATCAGAATAAATGCTGCAAAAATAATTTATTCTGAAAATAAAACCGCAGATGAGAAAATTAAGGCTGAAATCTCATCCTCAAAAAATTCAAGAAGTATCACACTAATTACTTCGGACAGTAATTTGAGGGAATTTGCACGGGTCTGCAGCTGCACGGTTATTTTATCAGAAGAATTCGCCGAAGAACTGAAAAAAAGAAGCGAACAGGACGACGAAGAGCGTCGGATACAGTCAATCAACGATATTGAGGAATTTAAAAGAATCTTCAATGTAAAAAAATAATCCTCCACATTTCAGATTTTGATTCCTTTTAATGCAATTATTTTATATTTTCAACTTCAGATACCGGGTTGTTGAATACTTAAGTGAGCAGCAAATAAGTAATTCTCACCAGAAATTTGAAATAATTAACCAATTAATTAACCAGTCATAATATATAAAAAGTGAGGTGTTATGTATAAGGAATTATACCAAAAATCATCATTCCTTTTTGCCCTACTATTCTTGTCTATTTTTTCAACAAATCTTTATTCTCAAGGGGTTGACGAATCACGGGTTGATCATTTAACCCCTGAAATGATACAATCATATGTTCCTGCAAACGTTAATGCAGATGTAATTACGATCGACGGGTTTGATAATTTTAATATCGGGGTCGATTTTGCTGAGCCCCATATGTCTTCGAATCCTACCAATCCTCTCGAGTATTTCAACGCTTTCAACATCAACGGAGCCCACAGAACCTATGACGGACATGACTGGCTGGCTTCTACGCCATCCTTTGGTACTTCTGTTGCAGGTGATCCTGTAACTGCATATGACAGCCTGGGGAATCTTTTTTATATGCAGATGTACGGCAGTATTTCCGGTGCCAAAGTTATACGATCATCAGATAATGGTCAGACGTGGTCAACTGCTGTCAACGCTGTAAGCGGCGGCGATAAATGCTGGATGGCTGCTGATCAGACAGACGGACCCTATGCGAATTACGTTTATGCTACTATGACCAGTACAAGTTTTGGCGGACATAATTTTGCAAGAAGTACAGACAATGGTGCCTCTTTTACACAGACCTTTACAACAACCAGTTCACCCCTTCCCGGGGCAATGGTTGCAGTCGGGCCTAATGTAATCGGCAGCGACGTTCCCGGCGGGTGCGTTTATTTTGTTACTAATGAAGGCAACAGCTTTGCTTCTACGTATAGGTTATTCCGCTCGACAGACGGCGGGGCGACTTTTACCCTGATGTCCACTAATAACTTTTCAGGATATGTTGGAAGCGATGTAAGCGGAAGGAATTCAGTGCAGAATATGAGAACCAGGCCATATCCGTTTATAACTGCAGATAACAGTTACGGTCCAAATCGGGGCAGGCTGTACCTTGTATATGCTTCCAATACCCCGGCAGGAAACGGCAACAAACCTGATATTTTCTGCCGTTACTCTACGGATCAGGGGGCAACATGGTCCTCTGCGGTAGTAGTGAATGATGATCCTGGTACAACCAGCAATCATCAATGGCACCCATCTACATGGTGCGATAAAGAAACAGGCAGGCTGTTTGTGAAGTGGATGGATACCAGGGATACACCAACCTCAGATAGTGCATATATCTACGCAAGTTATTCCGATGACGGCGGAGCTACATTTGCACCGAATCAGAGGGTTTCAAATGCTAAAATGAAGATAAATTGTTCCACCTGCGGCGGCGGCGGTACACCAAGGTACCAGGGTGATTATGATGCAATTACATCAGCTGGTAATATCTCAATGATGGTATGGACTGACTTCAGGAATGGAAACTTTGCCAGCTATACAGGATATTTTCCTGATTTTGCAATGCTGGTTTATCCGCCTTCAAATACAGTTGGTAATACGAATGATCAGACGGATTATACTGTAGAAATCCCGGAGGTTACTCTGTTTGATGGTGAGGCGATGTTCACTGCTGATATCGACCCTGCTCCTGCAACAGGATCATTCGATATTACTTTCACACCTGGAAATACGATTACATCTTTCCCCGGAAGCATTACGATGACCATTCACACTGTAGGTACTGTTCCCAACGGAACATATACTATTAATGTTCAGGGCGAAGGCGTAACAGGTATTCCGGTTCACAGAAGATCCGTTACTCTCGAAGTAATTGACAATGTTCCTGTGGAACTTACTTCTTTCACTGCCCATCTGGATGATAACAGTGTAACACTGAGCTGGGTGACCGCAACAGAATTAAACAACAGCGGTTTTGAAGTACAAAGAAGTCTGAAATCGGATAACCAGACTCCTGAATGGACTAAGATTGGTTTTGTTCAGGGAAATGGAAACAGCACTGAAAATCATGCATATATCTACAATGACGAAAATATTATTAAACCGGGGCATTATTCCTACCGGTTAAAGCAAATAGATTTCGACGGTAAGTATGCATTTTCGAAGGTAGCGGAAATTGACGTAAATAAGCCTACAAGGTATTATTTAAGCCAGAATTACCCGAATCCTTTCAACCCGACGACAACAATTGAATTCTCGACGCCGGAGAGAAGTCATGTTTCATTAAAAGTTTATGATGTGCTTGGCAATGAAGTTGCAACACTTGTAAATGGCTGGATGGAATCGACAAATCACAAAGTAATATTTGATGCAGGCAAACTTGCCAGCGGAATTTACTATTATACATTATCCACAGGTAATTTTACTTCAACTAAAAAGTTAATACTTCTTAAGTAATTAGTTATTATTAAGAAGGGGAGTCCACGGACTCCCCTTCTTATTTTAAATCTGAAAAGCCGAAATTGGATAGACGGGACTTATGGAAAAGTCCCTTAATTAAAGAGAAGTCTGAAAGTTTAGAACAAGCACTGTCGGAAGTTCAGCCTTGTTTTGTAACCCCACCGATATATTCCAGCTAAGATCAGTATCAAGATTTTTGTTATAAGCCGAAACCAGGCGGACTGCATTGATTGCACTGGCGATCCTGTTTACAATTAAAGCTCCTACTACAAACCTGATATCATTAAATGTCTGTTCACTGGTGGTCCACATCCCTCTATAAGTTCTTCTTTGCTCTGCAGACGGCCAGTTCCAGTAATTCGTTTCGACATTATACATTAAACTGAAGTCCCTGTTTAGCGCCTGTTCATCATTGAATTGATTTACGCTGGAATAATCACCGATTGTTGCATAAAAATCTGCGTCCTTACCTGAAGGAGTAACTCCTCCATTGGTCGCTGCATAAGCTTTGTAATTATCTTTCTGCCAGTTGGCATAAGTGTTCATTCCTATAAAGACTCCCCAGAGAGTTCCTTCGGCTATAGTAAAATACTTTCCGCTCGAATAGCCATCGGCATACAGTTCACCCATCCCCGGAAGGAGTAATGAGTATATAATTGCGAGGCCCGGGTTCTTTTTTGTTCTTTCAACTGAAAAATTGAGGTCAGGTGATGTTTCTTTAAGGTTCTCAATAACCCTGTGTTTTAATTCCAATGAGGATCTGGAATCTGCAATTTGGGCGAAAGCTAAGGATGAAATGAAAAGAAAGGCTGCTAGAGAATATTTCATAATTTTTTAATTTTAATTTTATAATTAAGATGCTAATGAGTCAACTGATTTTTTTATGGCCCTTACTTCTCCAGAACAAGTTAAATTATTTACCGAATTGACCTTAACCCGCGCAATTTTGTTTACCAAATCGGGGTCATACGGGGATGAGACACGAACATAGTTTGATGAAAAGCCATGAATCAGGCCGTTATGGTTTTCAGACTCAAACAGAACCTCCAGTTCCATTCCTGTATTCTTATGGTAAAACATGTTTTTCTTTCTGCTGCTGAGTTCTCTTAAAACTTTATTTCTCCTTTTTCTCTCAAATACTTCAACACGGCCGGCATAATCAGAGGCAGGGGTATCCGGTCTTTCGGAATAAGTAAATACATGGAGGTATGAGATCTCAAGATCCCTTAAAAAATTATAAGTCGTGATAAAATCCTCGTCAGTTTCACCCGGAAATCCTACAATTACATCAACTCCGATGCCTATTCCGGGTACTGCAGAATGAAGTTTATCAATAAGCCTCTGATAGTCACCGGTTTTATAACGGCGTCTCATCATCTTCAGGACATTTGGGCTGCCGCTCTGCAGCGGTATATGAAAATGTCTGCACATTTTTTCATTTGAGGAAGTAAGGTCTATTATCTCGTCGCTAAGCAGGTTTGGTTCTATTGAACTTATACGTATCCTGAAATTTTCATCAATCTCAAGCATACGAAGCAGTAGTCTGTAGAGATCAGTCTGATACTGCTTTCCATAATCCCCAACGTTAACTCCTGTTAAGATTATTTCTTTATATCCCTGGTCAAGCAGAGCTCTGAAATCCGTAATAACAGAATCAGGATCCATACTTCTGCTGAGACCTCTTGCTTTCGGAATCGTGCAAAAGGAACATTTATAATCGCATCCATCCTGAATTTTAAGGTATGCTCTTGTTCTATTGTCAGCATCTGTAGAATGAGCCGGACCGAAATCAACCTGTTCACAGCCTGGCGATACAAATACGCAGGCCATCTGCTTCTTTTCAAAATCATTCAGGACTTCAAACAATCGGAATTTTTCTGCGGTGCCTAATACTGCATCAACGCCTTCTATGGCAGCTATTTCTTCAGGCCGGAGCTGTGCATAGCAGCCTGTGACGACAATACATGCTTCCGGATTCTGCCGGAGAACCCTCCGCACAAGCTGGCGGCACTCCTTTTCAGCATTTTCTGTCACTGTGCAGGTATTAAAAACATACACATCAGCATTTTCTTTGAAATCAACTACCTGGAATCCCCTGGAAAGGAACTGATTTCCAATGGTCGAAGTCTCTGCAAAATTCAGTTTACAGCCGAGAGTATGTAATGCTACTTTATTCAATCGGATAATTCTTATTTAAAATTAAAAGAGCGGGATCTTATTCCCGCTCAGTAAATATCCGGAAAATCCGGTCAGGAATTATCGTGCCTGTTCGAACGCTGATCATCAGGGAGTTCAAATATGGGGAAGTCTGATGAATCTATTGCTCCGGTTTCGGCATTCATTATTTCTTCAACAGAAACTCTGTCGAGTTTATGTTTATCAAGATATTCTCTTATTTCCTGTTCTGATTTTTCCTTAAGAGCAGCTATTGTGCTGAGAACGATTTTTTTGTTTTCTTTATCGAACTCAATAACTTTCAAAGGAATTACATCATCAACGGGGAAATGATTAGCGATGTTCTTTATTTTATTAGTAGCCAGCTGGTTTGTAGGTACAAACCCGTCTACTCTTTCAGGAAGCTCTGCGATCAGACCCTTTTCAATGATCCGCACAACTTTTCCTTCAGTAATGGTTCCGATATTATACACTTTTTCGAAATTATTCCATGGATTTTCCTGAACCTGTTTGTGTCCCAGAGAGATCTTTCTCTGTTCAACATCTACTCCAAGAACAATTACATCAAGTCTTTCACCTTTTTTAACTACTTCACCGGGATGGCGAATCTTCTTTGTCCAGCTCAGATCAGAAATGTGAACGAGGCCGTCAACTCCGGGTTCAAGTTCAACAAATACTCCAAAGTTAGTAAGGTTTCTTGCTATACCTGAATGCTGGGATCCGACAGGGTATTTCTGCATTAGAGATTCCCATGGATCCGGTTCGAGCTGTTTTATACCAAGAGAAATTTTCTTTTCGTCTTTATCGAGACTAAGAATAACTGCTTCAATTATCTGCCCCATCGCAACAACCTGTGAAGGATGTTTTATATGCTGGGTCCAGCTCATTTCAGAATTATGGATTAGTCCTTCAATACCTTTTTCGATTTCAATGAAAGCGCCGTAGTCTGTAAGAGAAACAACCCTGCCGGAAACTTTATCACCGACCTTATATTTTTCATCGATGTTTTCCCATGGATGGGGGAGAAGCTTCTTTAAGCTTAAAGAGATTCTCTTCTTCTCTTCATCAAAGTCAGTAACGACAACTTTTATAGTCTGATCAAGTTTAACTACTTCATTCGGATGGTTAATTCTTCCCCAGCTGAGGTCTGTAATATGAATCAGTCCGTCAACACCGCCGAGATCTACGAAAACACCAAAGTCGGTGATTGCTTTAACTGTTCCTTCAAGGATCTGTCCTCTCTCAAGGCTTTCAAGGATTGCATTTCTCTGATCTGCGATTTCTTCTTCAACAAGAACTTTATGAGAAACGACAACGTTTTCGGTTGGAATATTAACCTTAACCACTTTGAAATCCATTGTCTGACCGACAAATGCATCGAAATCTCTGATCGGACGGATATCAATTTGTGAACCGGGAAGGAAAGATTCCATACCCATAAGGTCAACAACCATTCCGCCTTTAATACGTTTTATAATCTTACCCTGCAGGATTTCTCCTGTTTCGTGGGCATTCACAACTTTCTCCCAGATCCTGAGGAAATCTGCTCTCTGTTTACTTAAGACAAGATTACCTTCCTGGTCTTCTACACTTTCAAGAACTACTTCAACTTCGTTCCCGATCTTAATTTCCTCATCTTCACGGAATTCATTTTTAGGAACAGAACCTTCTGATTTAAATCCTACATCAATGATAACATTATCATTCTGAATCCGTACAATCTTACCTTTAACCAGTTCACCTTCTTTAACATCTCTGAAAGAATCAGCATAAAGTTTAGCGAGGGTCAGGAACTCTTCCTGTGAATACTCCTCGTTCTGAAAGTTTCTTTTAGCTTTTTCGTAATCATCGGCTGTTACAACTCCTCTGGTCTTTTCTTTCGTCTCTTCGGACATTAATCCTCCTGAAATAAATAATTGTTCTGCAGTTAAATGTTTCAAGTCATCTGAAAAACACAACCGCAAATATTTAATTTAACATAAAGTAATTATGATGACTTAATAAACTTTTCTTTTTTCTTAACTTCGGCTAAAATAAGTTCAACCTGCTGTTCAATCGTCACGGACGAAGTATCTATTTCAACAGCATCATCAGCTTTAACAAGGGGACTAATCTGCCTTGTTGAATCGATCCTGTCGCGCTGCATCAGGTTCTCTTTAATGTTTTCAACAGGGATATTCATCCCTTTATCCACATATTCCTTTGCCCGCCTGTCTACTCTCTGGTCTAATGATGCAGTCAGGAAAATCTTTATGTCAGCGTCAGGGAATACGACAGTTCCGATATCCCTGCCTTCCATTACTATTCCTGCATTTTTAGAGGCATATTCTCTCTGCTTACTGACAAGAGCTTTTCTTACACCCTCAATCTTACTGATATTACTTACTTTGGTGTTGACCTCGTATGTTCTCAGTTCATCAGTAATATTAATATTATTAACTATTACTTCAGTAAAACCATTTTCAAACTTCAGTTTAATATCGGCAGATTCAGCGAGTTCGACAATCTCTTTTTCAGACTCTAACTTTTTTTTTATTGATAAAAAAGTTACGGCTCTGTACATAGCGCCTGTGTCTATATAAAGATAGCCCAATTTTTGTGCAACCAGTTTTGCAGAAGTGCTTTTGCCGCTTCCGGCAGGGCCATCAATTGCAACAATCAAATTTTTGGACATTTATTAAAATACACATATTCATAATATTTATCAAAAAAGAGAAGGCACGAATATAAGAATATAATCACGTTTTTAAGAATTTTTGAGGCTTTATTCTATGATTTCTCCGCCCAATTCGGAAATAATCGCCCTTACATAAGGATCATCAGTTGTATCACTTGACTTACTGATTTTCAAATGCTTTTCCCCTTTATCAGGTTTGGCTCCTAATTTTACTACGAATTTCAACTTACGGCCGAAATATTCAAGAGTTTTTTTTGCCAGGTATTCCTTATCATTCTCAACGATATTTGCTGCATGCGAATCTGAAGATAAAAGCTCAAGGTTATTAGAATTCAGGTTTTTGATCTCCACACTATTCAGGAACGGTCCTAATATTAAAGCCTTTTCTTTCATTACCATATTAATGAAACCTTCCCATCCGTTTTTAATGCTCTCGAGGTCCGGGGCGTTGTCCGGGTGATAAGCTTCAGGATCAGTTAAAGGTCTTTTTTGAGGTGAAGGCGGAGGAGCCGCTGTGGAAGTTTTTTTTTCAGGAATGACGACTTTGAAGGCTGGCTGAGACCCGCTTTTTATTTCAGGGCTTTTTTTTTCAGCCAGACCCGAAATTATTTCGGATATAGTAGAAGTTTTTTCAAGACCGATCAGGTGACTGAGTGAGATTTCAACTTTCAGCTTCTGATTTTGAGAGTAACGCAATTCCTGCTGAGCTTTATTCAGGAAATTGAGGATCCTTAAGAGATCGCCTTCTGTAAAGCTGCCCAGGTAATTAATATACTTTTCCCTGTAGACTTCTGCGGTCTCGATTAGTTCGGTCTTTTCTGTGAGTATAACAGTGAGTATATTCCGGAAATGTTCGGTCAGTCCATCCATAAAATCAACAAAGTCCCAGCCGTTCTCATAAAGCATTTTTGTGACTTCGAAAACAGTCTTGAAGTTCTTTTCCAGTACAGCATCGCTTATCATAAAAAAGAGTTCATCATCCACCAGATTTAGCATATGTGAGACGGTTGAAGAATCTATTTTATTTCCGCAGAAAGATACAACCTGGTCAAAATAACTCTCTGCATCTCTCAAAGCTCCGTCAGCCTTACGTGCAATTATTGTAAGCGTTTTATCATCGATCTCAATTTTTTCTTCCACTGCAATTTTGGTCAGAAGTTCTTTGATCGTATTCATCTGGATCCTTCTGAAATCGAAACGCTGGCATCGTGAGATAATTGTCAGCGGAACTTTGTGTACGTCGGTGGTAGCGAAAATGAAAATTGTATGTCCGGGAGGCTCTTCAAGTGTTTTCAGAAAAGCATTGAAGGATTCGCGGGTAAGCATATGGACTTCATCTATGATATAGACTTTATATTTCCCTTTTGTGGGAGCATATTTTACAGATTCTCTTAATGTCCTGATTTCATCAATACCCCTGTTGGATGCACCATCTATTTCAATAATGTCGAGTGATTGTGAATTAAGGATTGATTTACACATTTCGCATTCATTACAGGGCTCGGCATCTTTTGGATTAAGACAGTTTAAGGTCTTAGCCAGAATTCTTGCTGTTGTGGTTTTCCCGACACCCCGGGGGCCTGTAAAAAGATAGGCGTGAGCAATCCGGTTTGTTTTAATTGCATTTTTAAGTGTAGCAGTTATATGCTCCTGACCTACTACTTCACTAAATTTTTGCGGACGCCATTTCCTTGCGGTTACTATATATGCCATCAAAAATATAAAATTTTTATTGAATTGATCAGGTTAAATTATTTCAGAGGAGAGAAAAGCGCAATATTCCTCTAAATATTTTTGATCTGTTTGATTGAATGAACCTAACTGAGCACTATCAATGTCAAGCACACCATACAAATCATTGTTTTTAATTATTGGTATTACTATCTCGGACCTTGATTCAGGGTCGCAGGCAATATGTCCCGGAAATTTATCCACATCTTCAACGATTATTGTTCGTCTCTCAGCTGCTGCTGTTCCGCAGACACCTTTACCTACATCTATCAATGTACAGGCAACTTTCCCCTGGAATGGTCCAAGATAAAGCTTAGTTCCGTCATATAGATAAAAACCTGCCCAGCTTATTTTGTCGAATGTTTGTTTAAGAGCCGCAGTAAAGTTGGATAAATTTGATAAGATATTTTCATCTTTATTTAACAAGGACTTAACCTGCTTAGCCAGGAGCTGATATTTTTCATCGAGCGAAAGTTCGTTATTTATAATTACTGATTCAGACAATCTTATCTCTTCTTTTTCTTACGTGTTGATGCAGCTTTTCTTTTTGAAGTTGTTTTCGCTCTATCGTTATTTTTCATTGACGGAAAAACATAGGGAATAGCATCTTCTATATGATCAAGGGTTATTATTTCCAGACCTTCTTTAACCTCATTGGGGATCTCTTTCAGGTCTATCTCATTATCCCTGGGAATGAGCACCCGGTTGATCTTGTTTCTTTTAGCTGCGAGCAGTTTTTCATTTAAACCTCCGATAGGAAGGACATTACCGCGCAGAGTTATTTCACCAGTCATTGCTACATCGTTAGTTGCCGGTCTTCCGCTGACTGCTGAAAGTAAAGCCATTGCCATAGTTATGCCGGCAGATGGTCCATCTTTAGGAATAGCGCCTTCAGGCAGGTGAATATGAACTTCTTTTCCTTTAAAGAAATCAGGATTCAGATTCAGCTTTTTAGCATTTGAACGGATATAGCTAAGTGCAGCCTGAGCCGATTCTTTCATTACATTTCCCAGCTGTCCCGTCAGGGTCAGCTTTTCAGCTCCATTCATAATTGTAACATCTACACTAAGCAGTTCGCCGCCGACACTCGTCCATGCAAGTCCGGTAACACTTCCGACTCTCTTTTCTGAAATATGTTTCTGATGACGATAGCGGGGGACTTTCAGGTAATCTTCAACTTTGTCTTCATCAACAATAAATTTTGTCTGTTTTTTCACTTTTCCGTTAGATGATTCACTTAACACAATATCACGGGCAAGCTTTCTGCATACAGAAGCTATTTCTCTTTCAAGGTTCCTGACGCCTGCTTCACGGGTATATTCAGAGATAAGCTTACGAATAGCAGTATCCTTGAATTCAACTTTTTTATTAAGTAAGCCGTGGGCTTCCAGCTGTTTCGGGATTATATGTCTCTTTCCAATCTCAACTTTATCGTGTTCAAGATAGCCGGGCAGTTCAATTATCTCCATCCTATCCTGCAGCGGAAGCGGAATATTATACCTTACATTAGCTGTTGTTATGAACATAACCTGTGAAAGATCATAATCCACTTCCAGGTAATGGTCGTTGAATGTGTGGTTCTGTTCAGGATCGAGAACTTCAAGCATAGCCGATGACGGATCTCCGCGGAAATCCATACTCATCTTATCAATTTCGTCAAGAAGCATTACAGGATTTATTGTTCCGGCTTTCTTCATTGACTGAACAATTTTACCCGGCATAGACCCGATATAAGTTCTACGGTGTCCTCTTATTTCCGCTTCATCTCTTACACCGCCAAGGCTTATCCTTACAAACTTTCTACCCAGTGCGCGGGCAATCGATTTGCCAAGGGATGTTTTACCTACTCCCGGAGGGCCTACAAAGCAGAGTATCTGTCCTCTCATCTGTTTTACCAGGTTGAGAACAGCTATGTGTTCAATTATCCTTTCTTTAGGTTTTTCCAGTGCGAAATGATCCTTATCCAGAATTTTCCTTACATGTTTTATATCGAGGTTATCTTTAGTCCTTTTTGACCATGGAACTTCGGTAAGCCATTCAAGATAATTTCTCAGCACGGTAGACTCAGGCGACATAGCAGGAGTTTTCTTCAGCTTATTAAGTTCTTCAAGGGCTTTAGTTTCAGCCTCCTGGGACATTTTTGCTTTCTTTATCTGATCCCTGAGCTTTGCAACTTCAGGAGAAGCATCCTCGTCATCGCCGAGTTCATCCTGAAGGATTTTTATTTGTTCCTGAATTATAAATTTACGCTGTGTCTTAGCGATATTTTCCTGTACTTTACTGTCGATTTCCTTCTCAATTTTAAGGATGTCAATTTCCGAATTCAGGATCTTTATTACTTCATAAAACTGTTCTTTAAGTATGAACTTCTGCAGGACTGATTGTTTAACATCCATTACCTGGTTAATATTCGCGGCAACATAGAATAATTTTCTGTCCGGTTCTTCGATATTTTCAAAGGCAGTAACAGTTTCATTGGGGATATTTCTGCTGATCTTCACGTATTCCTTGAACAACTGCGACATCTGTCTGACGAGTGCGTTCATTTCGTGATCATTTTGAACTTCGGGTATGATAACCTCAATTTTTGCTTCAAAGAAATTATTGTTTCCGGTAAATTCCTTTATTTTTCCCTGAAGCAGTCCATCAACGAGTATTTTCATCAAACCATTAGGAAGTTTCAGGATTTGTACAATCTTTGCGATTGTTCCCTCTTTATATATATCATCCTTTTTGGGGTCTTCAATATTCGATTTTTTTTGTGTCGCAAGAAATATGTACTTTGTATTTTCAAGTGCATAGTTCGCTGCGCGTATAGACTGTTCTCTCCCAACAAGGACAGGGAAAATCATATACGGAAAAATTACAATATCTCTTAAAGGCAGAACCGGAAGAATTTCCGGCATACTATCTACAATTGAATTATCTCCTGATCCAGAAATCTCTATCTGATCAATTTTCTTCAAGTTAAGCTCCTTATTTTCTCAAAATCAATTCAAGTAAGGAAATATACCAAATTGGATATGGGCTTTCAAGGAACTAAAAATGACATTTGGGTCACATGGTTTAAGATCAACACAAAGATTACGGCCCGCTTTTCTTATATTTACGAACAAAAAAGGTTAAAATGATACAGGATATAATCCAGGTTTCACACGAAGCGGGAGAAATAGTAAGGGATGGCTTCGGTAAGAAATTCGGTATAGAATATAAAACTAACGAAGCTAATTTAGTTACTGATGTAGATAAAGCTTCCGAAAAACATATTAAAGAATTTATTCAAAAGAAATATCCTTCGCACAGCATACTCGCAGAAGAGGGGGGTAAAACTAATAATGAACCTGAATATTTGTGGGTTGTTGATCCGATTGACGGGACAACGAATTTTGCACATGGACTCCCCATATTTTCAATTTCAATCGGTGTACAGAAAAAAGGAAAGACTATAGCTGGTGTAGTGTATGATGTTATGCAGGATATCACTTATTCTGCTGAAGCGGGCAGCGGCGCATTTGCAGATTCACAGAAAATAAGCGTCAGTAAAAATGATAACCTTGCTCATAGTGTTCTTGTAACAGGGTTTCCATATAATATTTCTGATAATCCTGAAAATGCACTAGAGAAATTCGCTGCATTAACGAAAGCCTCAAGGGGAATAAGAAGACTTGGTTCCGCAGCTATAGATTTTTGTTATGTTGCAACAGGTGTTTTTGACGGTTTCTGGGAAGTTTACCTGCATCCATGGGATATCTGCGCGGGCAAGCTGATCGTTGAAGAAGCAGGAGGGAGAGTGACAGATTTTAAGGGGGAGGAAACAGATATTTATACAAAACGCATTCTGGCAACGAACGGTCATATTCATCAGCGAATGATGGAATTTTTGGGGAAGTAAGATAAATGAGTGAAACGGCGTTTAGCTTTATGTAGGATGAGCGAAACAGCGTTTCGCTTTACACAGGATGAAAGAAACAGCGTTTCGCTTTACATAAGTCCGGAATACATTTCCTCTATTTTGTCGCTGTAGCGCTCTTCGACAACTTTTCTTTTTACCTTGAGACTCGGGGTAATTTCTCCCGTCTCAAGAGAAAATGGTTTTTCCAGAAGAGTGAATTTTCTAACTCTCTCATAATTAGCAAGATTTTTCTGGATCTGTGCTAATTCTTTTTCCATCAACTCCCTTATAACCTTATGATTTGAAAGGTCTTCAATATTAGTGTAGCTTATTTTATGTGAGTCAGCATATTCTTTAATTGCTTCAAAATCAGGTACTATAAGAGCACTCAGATACATTCTTCTGTCGCCGATAAGTACAAACTGATCGATATATTTACTGGACAGGAATAGATTTTCAATAGGTGTAGGAGCAATATATTTTCCGGCAGTTGTCTTAAATAAATGTTTCTTCCTATCGGTTATGCGAAGGAAACCTTCTTCGTCGAATTTTCCTATGTCGCCGGTATGAAGCCATCCATTTTTGAGCACTTCATCTGTTTCTTTTTTATTCTTATAGTAGCCTTGCATAATGTTCGGACCCCGTGCGAGGATTTCACCATCGGAGGCGAGTTTAATTTCCACACCGGGAAAAACTTTTCCGACTGTTCCGAATTTATAATCATCTACCCGGTTAGCGGCTATAACAGGAGAAGATTCGGTTAAACCATAACCCTCAACTATTTGAATTCCTGCTGCTTCAAAAAATTCCCCCAGTTCAGGAGAAAGTGCTGCACCACCTGAAATAAAAAACCTGAGCTTTCCACCTGTTCTTTCTCTGAGTTTAGAAAGCACCAATTTATCAGCTGCTTTATGTTTCGCTGCAAGTACCGGATTCAGCATTCCAGCCTTTCTGGCTTTAGCTGCCTGTTTTCCTACTTTAATTGCCCAGTGAAATATTTTTTGTTTTGCAGGTGATTGAGACTCCACATTTCTGATTATTTTTGAGTACATCCTCTCAAAGAGCCGCGGTACGGTTGTTAAAATAGTAGGCCGCGTTTCAATGAAATTCTGAGCAACAGTCTCTATACTTTCCGCATAACATATCATTCCTCCGGAAGAGAACCCGGTATAATAACCTGCCATACGTTCGAATATGTGGCAGAGTGGAAGGAACGAAAGGAAAATATCATCCTGTGAAATTGGAAAGGATTCCAGTGCCGAGTTAACATTTGACAGGATGTTCTTATGAGTAAGCATTACACCTTTAGGTTCACCTGTTGTACCGGAGGTGTAAATTATAGTGCAGAGATCATCCTCATGTACATTCTTTATACTCTCCTTCAGATGTCCCGGATGGTTATTCTGATATATCTTTCCCATCTCCTGAATATCTTTGAATGAATAAAGGGACTGAACATCAGGGAGCATATCCTTTTCATTCATTAGTATTATAAAGCTAATATGTCTCAGGGATGCTTTATACTTTAAAAGTTTATTCAACTGAAATTTATTGGAGACAACTACTCCCTTTGATTCTGAGTTGTTCAGGATAAATTCAATGGATGTTGCAGTTAATGAAGGATACATCGGCACATCAACAGCACCGAGCGCAAGAATTCCCATATCTGCATAAACCCATTCCGGTCTGTTCTCTGCTATGATTGCAATTTTGTCGCCCTTCTTAATTCCAAGTGCGGCCAATCCATTAGCAAAGTTATCCGTTTCTTCCTTGAATTCTTTGTAAGTAATTCCTTGATAATTACCATCAACTTTTCTCATCATAACCGGACGTATCATGTCTTTCCCGAAATCTTCAGTTAGAAAAGTGTACAGTTCCGGTATGGTTTTATTGTTCCTTAGGAGTGCCATTTAATCTTCCAATAAATTTAGAATGAAAAATATGACCGTATTCAAAAATTATCAATAGGGAAGGGGGAAAAGTTGTAAGGAAGGTCAAGATCAGGTTCAGGTGCAATTTCAGGTTAATCAGATGAATAAGGGGGACAATTAGACCATAAAATATTGATTGAACCGGAACATAAATCCATAAAAAATATTATATTATAATAAGGTTATTGAACTGTTCAGACAGAAAATTACGGGGAAAGAAAATGAATAGTGCAACTAAAATCATCGTGACTTCACTCGGGGTCCTTATCGGTGTTTCAAGTATAATTAATCATGGCTTTTTCGAGATACTGCAGGGAAATAAGGCTGCCGGCTTTTTCATACAATCAGTTGGTGAAGGAAACTTTATGGGTGCTCCCGCCGGTGAAGAAGCTATCACTATTATTCCGAATTTTTTATACAGCGGCATCGCTACAATACTGCTAAGCTTATTCATCATCATATGGTCTTTCAATTACATTCATAGAAAATATGGAAGCACTATATTCCTGTTTCTATGTATTCTCCTTTCTTTAGCAGGCGGGGGAACGGCACAGATAGTTATAGTACTGCTTGTCTGGGCAGCTTCGATGAGGATACGCAGGCCGTTTGCATTAGGACAGAAGATTATGCTGTCAAATTTCAGGAGAATCTTCGGAACTTTCTGGCTGCAGTTTCTTGTAAGCGGCATGATACTCATACTGACAGCAACACAGATCGCACTCTACAAAACTTTTCCGTGGGTTACCGACGAGCAAAAAACGATATACATAAGCCTGATAATGCTTATCACGGGGGTAGGTATTATCGTTCTGGCTATAATATCAGGATTAGCTTACGACCTGGAAAACGAAGAGTTGTTCAGTTCAGAGAACAAAACGGCTCAGGGGGTCAGCAGATAAGAATCTCGTTACCGGCAGAAGCACATAATTGAAACACGATTTATTAATTTACAAATGGTTAACGGGGAAGCCATATTTTTTATTCAGATATTCAGCTGCTAAAGATCTATGGCATGCTGCCGGGTTCTTTTCAACGCAGAACAAAGCCGCCTTTTTCGAACCTAACGCACTGAATTGATCCAAAAGCGCCTGAAAATCAAAGTTCTGAAGTACTATTTCTCTATAGGCTTTAATGAACTCTTTTGATAAAGTATCTCTTTTACGCTGCGATATATTTTGTTCTTTATCCTGAGAAGACTGAATTTGTCTTACCTCATCCGATGGGGACAGGCCGGGTATATGCAGATAATTTATGTCGAGTTCTTTCAGGCGGTTCTGAAGTCTGTTGCTGTTTGCAAATGCATATTCAGATCCACGCACACCCCGTCTCCTGCGAATATCGCAGAATGTATCAATATTATTATCGGTTAGTTTTCTGAAGAAGGAGTCGGGTGTTGACCCGTAAACGCCGATCGTATAAAGTCTGACGCTTTTCTTATCCGGTTTTGAATATCTCTTATCCATGATAACTGTAAAGTATCCTCATCAGATTTTTGTTTTATTGAAATTCTGTTCCTTAAAATAATGCTAAATAAATTAACCCGGTACAAATTCAAATAAATTACTCCCCCTGAAATACCTTTCATTTTTACCTGAAAATGCATCTTGGAACATAAGTTCAAGGTGATGTTACATAAATGCAAACGTTTGAAACAATAGTCCAACCCGTTGAAACATAAGTACTATGTACTCCCAACCCGAATTTTGTTTATTGGACACAGGTTTTTTAATCAACATTCACAAATAAACATAATGGAGTGCGCAATGAAAAAGTTACTTTTCTCCCTGGTCGTTTTCTCAGTTCTTCTGATAGTTGGCTGTCAGGAAAATTCTATAACCGATCCTAACCCGACTCAAGTCAGTACCATCAAAAATTCAGGATCCACTATTTCAGGTACAATCCAGCTGCAGGGCAGCCTTGACAATCCTTACCCCGTATTCAACTCTTATTTAACTATAGATGGTACAGTTGACTACCAGCTGACGGTTAACTATCTCGATCCAATCCCTCCAAATCCGCAGGAAATTATCTCAGTTCAGTTAAATGTAAACGCTGAATTAACAAATATCTGCACCGTATGTATGCCCCCGGTAAGTGAGAGTTTTGCAGGAGCCATTTCCTCCGTTACGAGCGATAATATCTACACTAGCAACGACGGTGTACAAACAATTACCAAAACTTTCCCGGTCTTGAAAAGAGATGACAGCATGGTACTAAGATGTACTTTTCTTGTAAACACCAACGAAGTTACTCTTGAAGCAATGTGGCTTGAACTTGACCCCAGAGTTCCTCCTATAAGCAACGGAACTGATTAGCAGTTAATAAAAGTGTATAAATATTTCCGGCTAAACGGAAATATGCACTCCTCAAACCCTCTCTGAAAATTCGGAGAGGGTTTTTTATTTGTCTGAGGTAAGACCTTATAAGTAAGTCTTCTGGTTAAAGGAGGTTAAAGACTCAAAATTCCGGTGCTAATCAGATGCCGGCTTACGAAAAATATTTTAGAAATTCGGGCAGAAAAACAGCAAAAATTAGTGTAGATTATTTTAACACATTGACAAAATGTCAGTCGCCGAAGCAATACCGTATTTATCTCGGGGAAGTCCCGTATTAGTCCCGTATTTGAACTCAAAATGAGACACATCGAAACCTGGCAAAAAATGCAATTTTGGGCTGTTGAAATAATTTACATTTGACAAAAATGACAAAGGATTGGAAGGTGTTCTATGGTCATTAGGAATTACTGATGATCGTCCCCCACTCCAAAATTCCATCGAAATTATTCACGAGTTACAATCCTCGATGTTAGAGACCTGAGCTACGAGAGGTTTGAAACTTCAACTTTCTCCACCTTCCTGTCCATCAATGATTTTTCCCTGCAGCATAGCGTAGGTTTAGCCCATAATCTTTACGTCTGCGGGTTCAAAATTCTGCGTGAATCTAATAGGATCCAATTGTATGACAAATGAATGACCATCGAATCATGAGAGTAAAAGAAATCGATTTTATCCGGGGGAGGGCCTTTAAATTGATTATCTACATCAAAAGCCGTAATTTTTAAATTCTGATATCGGAATTTATTCCCGTAACAGAATTCTGTTCAGAAAGTAAAGAGGATGCTGATTTTTGAAAGCAGCAGCCTTCGTTTTTCAAAAATAACTGCAGGGATACAAATGAAAATACACGAATACCAGGCTAAAGAAATACTGAGAAAGTACAATGTAGCTGTTCCCAATGGTAAAGTAGCTTTTAATGCTGATGAAGCTGTCAGAATTGCACAGGATGAATTAGGCGGAAATGTCTGGGTGGTAAAAGCCCAGATTCATGCCGGCGGAAGAGGAAAAGGCGGCGGAGTGAAAGTTGCCAAAAGTATCGATGAAGTAAGGGAATTTGCCAGCCAGATGCTGGGAATGACATTGGTAACACACCAGACCGGTCCTGACGGCAGGGTAGTAAAACGTCTTTTAATCGAGCAGGGAATTAACATAGCCCGCGAATTATATGTAGGAATAACCCTTGACAGGGCAGTCTCACAAAATGTTATTATGGTCTCAACAGAAGGCGGAGTAGAGATAGAAAAAGTTGCGGCTGAAGCGCCTGAGAAGATAATCAAAGAGACGATAGATCCGGCAGTAGGTCTTCAGAGCTACCAGGCAAGGCGGCTTGCATTTGCACTGGGACTTGAAGGAGCACAGAATAAGAATGCTGTCAAATTCCTTACGGGATTATACAAAGCATACCAGGAAACAGATGCATCGCTTGCAGAGATAAATCCTCTTGTTGTTACGCAGGAAGGCGATGTAATAGCGCTTGATGCAAAAATGAATTTTGATGACAATGCACTTGAAAGACATCCTGATATACTTAATTTCCGTGATCTTGATGAAGAGGATCCTCTTGAAATTGAAGCTTCCAAATTCAGTCTGAATTACATCAAGCTCGACGGCAATGTAGGCTGTATGGTTAACGGCGCCGGACTTGCTATGGCAACTATGGATATCATAAAATTAGCAGGCGGAGAACCTGCAAACTTTCTTGATGTAGGCGGCGGTGCGAATAAGACAACTGTAGCCAACGGATTCAAGATAATTTTATCTGATCCAAACGTAAAAGCTATCCTGATCAACATTTTCGGCGGAATAGTAAGATGCGACAGAGTTGCTCAGGGTGTTATTGATGCTGCAAAAGAGATGGATATAAATGTTCCGATTGTAGTACGTCTTGAAGGAACAAATGCTAAGGAAGCTGGTACACTATTGAACGAATCCGGCTTAAATTTTGAGGTTGCGGGCAGTCTAAAAGATGCCGCTGAAAAGGTAACTTCGGTACTTTCCAAATAGCCATTTCATAAAAAAAGCTGAAAATCGATTGATTTTCAGCTTTTAACCTTTGGCCCAAAATTTTATAAGCAGGGTTTATAGTATAACAATAAGGTTGATTAAAATCATCTTGATTTTATACTTTATTAGTAATAGATTTTTGCGGAATTTTTAATTATTTGGAGAATGCTGAATGTCATTTTTCGAACCCGATTACAGCTTTGATGACAATCCCGATATGAACAAGGAAGTTTCAAAAGAAATAGAAAGATGCAGACAACTTGTTGAAGAAGTAAGCATTTACAGCTGTATGGAGACCGTGGAAGATGTAATCCAGACCTGTATTGACAATTCACATTTTGAAGACGGAATTTATTTAGTAGATAAGTTACTCGAAGTCTCCCCCTATAATTCTGAATACTGGGTTAAAAAAGGTGCCCTGCTTAATGGTTTATACAAGTTTAATGAGGCAATAGAGAGTTACAACAAAGCACTTTCTCTTAATCCCGGCGATTCAGAGGCTCTGATTGAAAGGGCTGCTGCCGAAGAAAACCTCGGTCTGATGGACGATGCTAAGGAATCACTGGAAACAGCACTTGAACAGGAGCCCGATAACGAGGAGTCGCTGTTTAATCTTGGACTTTTATACCAGAAGAGCGGAAGTTATGAAGTTGCCTCTGAGTTCTTTACGAAAGTTATTCAGAATGATCCCGGTTTCTCAGATGCATATTATGAACTCGGGTTCTGTTATGAGAACCTGAATTACAACGAGCGTGCCCTTGAAGTTTATGAAAAATTCCTGGATGCCGACCCTTATAATGCAAGCGGCTGGTATAACCGGGGAGTAGTTTTAACGAAATTAAACCGCCTGGAGCAGGCGATTGACAGTTACGACCTTGCAATTGCAATTAAGGAGCAGTTTGCGGGTGCCTGGTTTAATAAAGGAAATCTCCTTGCCGATCTCGGCCGCTACCAGCAGGCGATAGAATGTTTCAGAGAGGCATTTTTAATCGACGAATTCGATGAAGCATCCTGTTATAATATTGCAAATATTTATGAAGAACTCGGCGAAATAAATAAAGCCATCGATTACTATTCAGAATCAATCAAGATAAATGATAAGTATTATGAAGCTTACCTTGCACGCGGATTCTGTTATGATTCCGCGGGTAAATTCCAGCTTGCCTTAAAAGATTTTAATAAAGCAATCTCCCTTTCACAGGACAGAGCGGATGCATGGTATGCCAAGGCAGATCTTGAATATTCCCTGGGCAAGCTGCAGGAAGCAATAAGAAGCTACAGGAAAGCTGCCAGGATAGAACCCGAAAACTACGAAATCTGGTTTAACCTGGCTGAAACATTATTTGAGATGGGCGACTGGCTTGAGGCACAGAAAGCATTTGATCAGTGCATTAAGATTTCCCCTGAAGATGCCTCGTCATATTACGGGAAGGCAAAAATTAATTTCATTTTAAGCAGAACCCAGGAAGCTGTTGAGTGTCTGAAGAAGGCTTTTGTAATTGATCCCGATATCAAATCCGAGTTTGCAAAAGAATATCCTGAGATTAAATCCTCTAAACTCTTTAGAAAATTATTAGGGGAGCTCTGATCACTGACCATAATACATGGCTGTCATTCCATGTAAAATTCATTAGCTTGAGTTAAATATCCCGAAATAACTTATATGAAAAACACCCTACACATGAATACTGTGCTTGTGGGTTTAATAGGTCATCCTATTAGACAGACGTATTCTCCTTTTATACATAATGTAGCCTTTGATCTTAAAAAACTGGATTACCTTTATCTTCCGTTTGATGTACCTGCAGCAAACCTTGGAAATGCAGTAAAAGGTATGGTTGCTCTTGGAATAAAGGGTTTCAATGTTACTATTCCGCATAAAGTCAATATTATACAATTGTTAAATAATGTCTCCGATGAAGCTGCCGGTGTGGGAGCTGTTAATACAGTGGTGAATGACCTTGGAAGGCTGAGCGGGTATAATACCGATGTTTACGGAATTTTAAAAACTCTGGATAAATATAAAAGCAGCATTGCCGGAAAAGAAATGACAGTAGCAGGAGCAGGGGGAAGCGCGCGTGCTGTTATATATACTTTAATCAAATATTTCAAACCTGCACAAATAAACATAATAAACCGTACCGATCAAAAAGCAGAAGCTTTGAAAAAATATTTTTCAGATAAGATGAAATTTGAAGCGATAAAATGTTATGAGCTTTTTCCCTCAAACCTGGTGGAGGTTTTTCAAAGGTCCGGATTAATTGTGAATGCTACCCCTATTGGAATGTATCCTGAAACCGATGATGCGGTGATTTCACTCGAAAACGCTTTCAATAAGGAACAGATTGTTTTTGACCTGGTCTATAATCCATCCAGAACAAGGTTACTGAGTATTGCTTCAAAGCAGGGAGCTAAAGTAATTAACGGAACTGAGATGCTTGTAAACCAGGCGTCCAAAGCATTTGAATTATGGACAGGTGAAATAATGCCCGTTCCGGATATAATAAGATCTCTTGAAATGATGATAGATAACTAATTAGTTAAGCTTATCCAGGGCCTTCTTCAGCCTTTCCACCGCATCAGACAAATTTTCCATTGAAGTTGCATAAGAAAATCTCATAAACCCTTCCGCACCGAAAGCGCTGCCAGGTACAAGGGCGATCCTTGCCTCACTGAGAAGATACATGGCAAGATCAAGACTGTTGTTAACTTTACTCCCATTATACGATTTATTCATAAAGTGTGAAAAATCAGGAAAGAGATAAAAGGCTCCTTCGGGTTTGTAGCAGGACAAGCCTTTTATAGCAAGAAGTTTATCATACAGGTAGTCCCTTCTTTTATGAAATTCGATCTGCATCATTTTCAGGTATTCGTGCGGCCCGTTCAATGATTCGATTGTTGCCTGCTGAGAAATTGAAGAAGCATGGGAAGTGCTGTGACTCTGGATTTTATCCATCGCCTTGATTACTTCTTCGGGACCTGCTGTGTATCCAATCCTCCATCCGGTCATTGAATATGTCTTACTCACTCCATTGACCAGGATTGTCCGCTTTTTCATTTCATCCCCTATGCGATGCAAAGCTGATAAATTCGAAGTCATCGTACAAAAGTTTTTCATAAATCTCATCCGAAATAACCAGGAAGTTATATTTTTTAACAACTTCGGCAATCTCCTCAAGCTGTTTCCTGTTGTAGGCGGAACCTGTGGGATTGGAAGGGTTGCAAAGAATAAAAAGCTTTGTTTTCGGGGTTACTGCTGCTTCAAGCTGTTCAGGAGTAATTCTGAATCCGCTTGCTTCAGTAGTTTCAATTACTACTGTTTTCCCTTCAGCAAGGGAGATCATTTCAGGATAGGATACCCAGTAGGGGGCGGGGACAATTACCTCATCATCTTTTGATACCGTAGAAAGTACTGCATTAAAAATACTTTGTTTGGCTCCGCTGGAAACGATGATCTCACTTAGATTATAATCAAGGTTATTATCCTTCTTAAATTTATTTGCTATAGCTTTACGGAGTTCAACAGTCCCCGCGTTTATGGTATATTTTGTATGATTTTCATCTATAGCCTTTTTGGCGGCGTCCTTAATATTCTGCGGTGTTGGGAAATCAGGCTCGCCGACGCTCAGATCAATTACATTTACTCCTTCTGCTTTCAGTTTCTTAGCCTCTGCAGCAACTTTCATTGTAGGGGACGCAGTTATCCTGATGACTCTGTCTGATAACAATGATTTACTCCTTCCTAAAGAAAAAATTGTTAAATAATGAGCCGGTAAATATTTGTATTGGTGTTTCCTAAATCCGGGTGAAATATACAACAAGAAATCAAAAATGAAAAGATTAAGAATACTGTACTGACATGTTATCCTGCATTTTCTTTTTTCTTATAGGCTTCCGATTCGATAAATATTCTTTTTATGTCCCCGTTCCCTGATTTAATCTTTTTGTCCAAAAGTTCTATGCTGCTCTCCACATCGCCCGCAGAAACCGAATCTTTAAAATCCACGCTGAGATTAACCAGTATATAGTGAGGACCGATGTGCATAGTAAGTATCTCATTAACATGCTCGATTGCTTCGAAATCAGCGAGTACGGATTTTATTTCTTCGATTATTTCCCTGCTGGCGCTTTCACCGATCAGGAGGCCCTTTGTCTCGTAAGCCAGCCAGGAGGCAGTCACAGCAAGTATAAGTCCTATAAAAATTGAAGCAAGCGAATCATAGATTGTATTTCCGGTAATCTGTTCCAGGAAGATACCCAAGACTTGCTGCAATCAAGCCTGTCAGAGCCGCACTATCTTCAAATAAGACCATGAAGGTTGAAGGATCTTTAGCTGTATGGGCAGTACTGAAATACCCTCTGCCATCTCTCATCTTATTAAAATTTTTCAATGCAAACAACCAGGAAGTTCCTTCGAACAGAAAAGCAATTCCCAGGACTATATAATTTATAAGCGGGTTTTTAATATGAGCAGGATGAAGAATATTATGAACACCTTCATAGACAGAAACCCCGCTCCCCACGGCAAAAATCAAGATAGCAACTACAAAGCTCCAGAAATAGACTTCTTTACCACGGCCGAATGGATGAAGTTCATCGGCGGGTTTTTTTGCCATATGCAGTCCGAGCAATAATAATCCCTCATTTCCTGTATCGATAAACGAATGGATACCCTCAGAGAGAATAGCCGAACTTCCTGTTATAAAAGCAGCGACGAATTTGCTGACGGCAATGGCAAGATTTCCGAGGAGGGCAATAATTATAACTTTTTTAGATTGTTCTTCCATTAGAAAGAAAATTCTAAAAAATATATTAGGAGAACGTGATAGAAACGGGATGATGATCAGAAGCACGAAGGAAATGAAAGATGCATAAAGACCGCGATATTTATGCGCATCACCAGGAAGACCTGAAACTGACCGGCGAAAGGCAGCGGAGTTCTTTTTCCCTGTCCTTATTATTTTCCTGAATAAAGACTATTTCTTTTGCGGAGGACTCACTTCTTTTTTTTCCTGAACCTGTTTTATTTTACGGGGTCTGCGTTTTCCGAAAGTTCCAAGATGAATTTTCCCTTTTTTAGATTTTCTGTCTCCCTTTCCCATTATAACCTCCCGTAATAAGAAAGTTGAAATAAAATATCCGGAGTAAGAATTTAACTTTTGAATTTCTTTTTTAGAGCATCAACGACTACAGGCGGAACAAATTCACTTACATCGCTCTGCAGCTTTGCAAGGTCACGAACAATTGAAGAATTTAAATATGTATATTTTTCACCCGGCATAAGGAATACTGTTGCAATATCCTTCGCAAGTTTCCTGTTCATAAGAGCCATCTGGAATTCATATTCAAAATCACTGACCGCCCTTAATCCCCTTATAATTCCCAATGCACCCACCTGGTGAGCATGGTCTACAACCAGCCCATCGAATGAATCTACTATAATATTATCATACTCCTTAAGGCTTTCTTTCAGCAAATATACTCTTTCTTCAAGGCTAAACAGGGGGGACTTCCCGGGATTGACAGCGACTGTTACAACCACTGCATCAAACAATTCCCTGGCTCTTTTTATAATGTCTATATGGCCATAGGTTACTGGATCGAATGTTCCCGGGTAGATAACTTTCTTCATTTATTTCCCTCAAAGGTAAACATTAGAAATCTCTACGGTTAAAATATAATTTTTTTGCAATAATTGAGTAATCCTTCAAAAATAAAAGGCCCGGAATAAACCGGGCCTATTACTCAAAATAAATAGGGGGAGGGAATTAGTTCTTATCTGGCGGCGATTCCTGTAGCATAACTGCCGATATCCATTACTTTAACAAGTTGATGATTCTGTACATCATAAACACACATAAGAGCGGGGCGGTCTTTTCCGGGAATCTGAAAATACGGCTGAAATTCATTCTCATCATTTGAACAGCCGACATACAGGTATCTTCCGTCCGGGGTCAGGTCAGCACCGTATGCATGTTGAAAAGCATCAATCTGGTATTCCTGGATTGTCCAGTCATTACCCGATTTTGTGATTTCTGAAAGATAGGGCTCGTGATGGGACACAGCATAATATTTATTGCCGTCAGCCGAGATTACTCCCTGCATCGGATGATCGGGGACTGGAAACTCCTTAACGATGAGTTTAGTTTGTGTATCAACGATCAGAATTGAACTGGATGTTCTGCAGTTTACATATAAATATCTGTCGTCAGGCGAGATATACATATGCATAGGTTCATAGAATGGAGGAGGAGAGTTATGCTGCAGAACTATATCCTCGACAAATTCATCATTAACGGCATCAACAACAGAAATTCTGTCTTTGGTCATATTGGCAACATACAGGGTGCGTCCGTCATGACTTAAGGCAAGGGCGTGGGGCACTCCTATAACAGGAAGGCTGATCTGATTTTCAATCTGCATATTATCTGTATTTATCGAGTAGATGATATTATAGATCGGGGCACTTGTTGATGAACGGGATACAAATGCTTTACTTCCGTCGGGAGTAACCTGGATCATCCCGGCTTTCTCGATACCTTCTACGGTTCCCATAATTGTATTCGTTGCTTTGTCCACCTTTATAAACTTTTGTCCTGCAACTTCGGTAAAGTAATAATAGTCTCCGTATATCTGCACATTATGAGGTGCATCGATTACTGTCGGGGTAAAATCTGCATTAAGGATACGGGAAACCAGTTTTGCATCTGTATCGATAACATAAACCTGGTCGCTGCCCTGGTTGCAGGAATACACTTTATGATCGGGACTGCTGAATGGAACATTGCCGTTAACGTCTTTTGCACCGTTATCGATCCACTCTTTGATAGTCTGTATATCCTCAGCCCTTAGCGGCGCTTTCTGGTAAGGCATCCTGAGCGTAGAATCAGTAACGTTTCCTGTTATAAGGTTATATAACAGACTCTGCTCTGAGTTATAGGGTATTACTGCTTCCCCGCCGTATACATCAACGGCAGAAGCTGAGTTGATTTTATGAGTATGGGTATGTGTGGTATCATTAAACGGGCGTCCGAGGGAACCTTTCATCAATGCAGAGTAAGACTCAAGAGATAAATTATGAACTGCATCAGGACCCTTATGACAACCGGATACAGCACAATTATCAGCAAATATTGATGCAACTTTATACGTCGCAAAACCATTATTATTTTCGTCAACTGCTGGCGGCTGTTCCGTCACTTTATCTTTACAGCCTGTGGTGAAAATTATAAGCAATAATATGCCCCAGAGAAGAGTATAGAGATTTCTCATTGTTCTCCTTTAAGCGAAATTAATTTATTTATAAAGCTCGATTGTAAAAATTAAGTTAAGAATATTCCCAATAAAAAATGAAGTCATTTTTAATTTTTTTTCATCTCCGCCTGTTTTATGAGACTTATTATCATACAGCCAGTTTCATTGCGAGACATAGCCCCGGGATTCCAATTTAGAAAACTTCAGAGCACATTGGGATTAAAGTCCTTATTTACCCTTTTTATCCCTTCCGGGTTCTCTTAAAAATATGGCACAGGTTTTTATAGAAATTAAAGTTGAAATTCATTATGTTCGGTTAGGAAAAAAGTGAATATAATTCACAGGGACAGTGGGAATTTTTAGAAAAACGGATAAAAAACCTGATAACCTAAGAGGGGCAACCTGATGTTCAATAAACCTGAATATTCAACCAGCAGCACGGGAACAATCAAGAGTTCGGGAAAAACGTTTTCCGCTGGCACCTCACTTGCCCTGCCATCAGAATACGAAGAAAAATTTAAGCTCGTTTTTGAGTACGCTCCGCTGGGGATCGCTTTAATAGATCCGTTCTGGAAAATTATCGACGCTAATCAGAAACTTTGCGAATTACTCGGTTATTCAGCCGAAGAGTTGACCGGTACAGATATCAGACAGATCACATATTCAGAGGATCTCGGCTCGACTTTTCAGTTTATGAAAAAAGTTCAGGGCGGTGAAATTAATAATTATGAGATCAGGAAGAGATATATCAAACGCAGCGGTGAACTTCTTGCTGTCCTGATTCATTCAGCGGCTATAAGGAATCAAAATGGAGATCTGCTTTATTCGGTATTAATGGTTCAGGATCTTTCTCTTGAGGAGATGCAGAATAAACAGTTGAAGCTGCTTGGACACTCAATCAACAGCATTTCAGAAATGGTCACGATTACCGATAGGGAAGATAAATTTATTTTTGTTAACAAAGCATTTATTGACAGATACGGCTACAAAGAAGAAGAGATCCTTGGGAAAAATCCGCGGATATTAAGTGCTGAACCTTCCCAATATATAGTAAAGATTGTCGGTGATGTCAGGTGGAAGGGGGAGCTTATCAACAGGACAAAAAAAGGCGACCTTTTCCCCATATACCTCGAGACTTCAATAGTTAAAAATGATAACGGCGAACCTATAGGCTTTATCGGTGTGGCAAAAGATATAACCGAACAGAAAAAAACAGAAGAACACATTAAAAAATTATCCAAAGCTGTGGAACAGAACCCTGCTGCAATTCTTATCACGGATAAAGAGGGACAAATTGAGTATGTAAATCCTAAGTTCATTGATATTACAGGGTATCAGCCCGGGGAAGTGATAGGCAAAACTCCCCGGCTATTAAAATCCGGCAATAAAACAAAAGACGAATACGAAGCTTTATGGAATACCATACTCTCCGGCAATGAGTGGACAGGGGATTTCATCAATAAAAAGAAAAATGGAGAGGTCTTCCACGAACATGCGATTATTTCTCCGATTAAAAACAAACTTGGTGAGATAACCCACTTTGTTGCTGTTAAAGAAGATGTTACAGCACGTAAAGAAGCCGAAGAAAAATTGAAACGCACCGAAAGTCTTGCTGCTCTCGGAAGAATGACAAGCTACCTCTCTCACGAAATTAAAACACCACTTACTTCGATCAAACTGAATATTGATATGCTGATGGAACAGATGCAGAGTGAAAAGAGCTGCGGCCAGTCGTTTCAGATTATCAATAAAGAATTAAAAAGACTTGAAAACCTGTTAAAAGATGTACTTCAGTATTCAAAGAAAAGGGGAAATTTATTCGGCGATATACGGGCTGACAGTATGCTTAAACAGGTAATTCACCTAATGCAGCCTGTTTTTGAAGGTAAAAATATTTCAATTATAAATAAGATCAGCCACGACCCGGTTAGAGGCGACTCCGATGAATTAAAGACCATGTTCATGCAGCTGATTGAAAACAGTATTGATGCAATCGGGCAGGACGGAGAAATTGAATTTCTTTCTGTGATTGATGCAAAGAAGAAAATGCACAGAATTTTTATCCGTGATAACGGCTGCGGAGTTAAACCCGCCAAAAATATTTTTGAGCCTTTTTATACAACAAAGCGGACCGGAACAGGTCTGGGTTTATCTATAGTACAACAGATAATAGAAAAACATAACGGCACGATTTCCCTGATATTTTCCGAGCCCGGGAATACTATTTTTCAATTATCATTACCTCTTGCGTGATTTAAATGGAAAAAATCCTTTTAATTGATGATGAAGAATCAATACTGGAGTCATTAAGAATCTTTCTATCAGGTATGAATTACGCAGTCTCAACGGCTTCAAACGGTATGGAAGGGATTGAGATCATTCATAAAGAACATCCCGACCTGGTTATAACCGACCTGAAAATGCCTGAAGTTGACGGATTAGAAGTGCTGAAGCAGATCAGGGAATTTGATGATAGTGTGCCCTGCATTATAATGACCGCATATGAAGATGTGGATTCAACGATTAGAGCAATGCAGCTTGGAGCTTACGACTATATTGAAAAACCGATTGATACACCAAGATTTAAAGCGCTTATTAAGCGTTCACTCGAAAGTCGAAGTCTGAGCGAAAGATTAAACTATGCGGTTGAAGAAGATTTTGAAAAGTATGACGTAAGAAATAAGTCTATCGGAAGATCAGCACAGATGAAGAATATCTTCAAGGTAGTAGGCCAGGTATCTATGAACCGGGTGACAGTTCTTATTCATGGGGAAAGCGGTACAGGGAAAGAACTAATTTCCCGGATAATCCATTATTCCGGTATAACAAAAGATCATCCTTTTATCCCCGTCAATTGTACGGCACTTACAGAATCATTACTTGAAAGCGAACTATTCGGTCATGTTAAAGGGTCATTTACCGGTGCAATAAAGGATAAGAAAGGGAAGTTTGAACTTGCAGGTATGGGAACGATATTTCTTGATGAAATATCTGAAATATCACCCGATCTCCAGGTAAAGCTTCTGAGAGTGATTCAGGAAAGGGAATTTGAAAAGGTAGGGGCTGAAAGTTCAAACCCGATGAATGCAAGGATCATAACTGCAACTAACAGGAACCTGGAGGAAATGGTAAGGGAGGGGCAGTTCAGAGAAGACCTTTACTACAGGCTTAAAGTGTTATCCATAAACATTCCCCCGCTTCGCGAAAGGAAAGAGGATATTCCCGAACTTGTGGTGCATTTTCTTAAAAAGATAAATAATGAGCTACATAAAAAAGTCAGAAAAATTCCATTTGATGTTATGGAGATGCTTCAAAACTATCGCTGGACCGGTAATGTCAGAGAGCTTGAGAACATATTGATGCAGGCAGTAGTACTTTCAAAAGGGGATGTTCTGGAAAAAGAAAATATTTTACTGCAGGAAATCTTCCGGTCGGAAACCGTTGCCGACCGTACAAATTTATCCTTAGCTGAAGTTGAAAAAGAACACATTACTAAAATACTCAACGCTGTAAACTGGAACAAGAAAAAAGCATACACAATACTCGGCATATCCAAACCTACTCTCAACAGCAAAATCAGGGACTACGGCATTTCAAAAAACTGAGAATCGTTCTCTTCTATAATTATGGTAAAATCATTTTACCCTAAGTAATATAGTTTTACCTTCTAATCATCTCGAACTCGTCAGATCATCTTTTATTTATAGGATAATGGGACCTTTCAGCATGGTATGCAAATTGACGGCAAATACCGAGGGAAAATCATAACTATTTTTTAACCGGGAATTATTTCCTGATCCTATGTCAACTGCAAAATCTATAGAAAACATATCCGGCCTTTTGATCTTTCAAATTGGTGATAAGGAATTCTGTGTCGATCTTAAACTGGTTGCAGCGATTATGAAACCGGAAGAGATCAAAACAGAGCGAAGGGGAAAAAGACTTACCAGTGAATTTTCTGAGCACCAATACAGGATCATAGATTTTGCTGCATTTTACTCACTTTATTTAAGCAACATAACGGATTCGAGCCGTGTTTTATTCCTTGAAATATACGGACAGAAGTTTTCTTTTTATGTTGACAAAGTAATGGAGATAATATCACTGGATAAAATATTTATTGAAGAGTCTGTTCAAATGGTTCACGAACAGAGAATTGATTATGTGGGATACGTGATGGGCATTCAGGATCGTAAATATTATTTCCCTGATTTTGACAGAATAGCAAAAGAGCTGCGGTCATCAATCAGCGTTATTTAGGTTAAAATATTTTACCCCTGGTAAAGTAATTTAACAACGATTGTCTCAAAAGAGTGTAATAGATTAAAATTTAATATGTCAAAAATGGCACACAGTTTGAAAAGTAACATCGAGACTTTGGAATTGAGGGAAATTGATTCCTGTCTTAATACGAGGGCTCTTCTACATAGAAGAGAAATCAGCGGTCAATGAAGAAAATCTTTCTTATAGGATGCATCATCCTTCTTTACGGATCTTTAACGAAAGCGCAAAGTGATCCCGATTCCGGTTTCACTGCATACAGAAACTATTTGAGTAAACTGGTGAAACAAATTGATAACAGGGACAGCACCATAAGTTATTTTAGAGGGATAGTCGATTCACTGCAATTACTTAAAAAAAGTTCAATGCCCGAATTTCAAAAAATAGTTTACAATTATCTTCCGGAAAAATTAAAAAAATGGGAGATGGAACAGCCTACAATTGATTACATAGTTAAACCGGGAGACAACCTCTGGGAAATTGCCAGCAAGAAAAGTGTATATAATGATCCAAACGAATGGCGTAAGATTTTTAAGGATAATAAAGGAAATATTGTGGATCCTGATATAATTAAACCATACCAGGCACTGCAAATCCGCAACCCCAATTTTATCCAGGAAATTTTAAAGGATTCAACTTTATTCGGAGAAGATACACTTAAAACGTTCACTGAAAAGATCGCTAAAAAAACTTTCAGCGATATTGAGATCGAAGGGCTAATAGTGGATCAGACGCAAACTAAAATCGGTCACGATTTTTACGACCTCTTTTATTCGAACTGGCAGCCGCCTGATAATTTCGGCGATTACACCATAGTAATTGAAGAGAAACCGCTGCCGCAGCTTGGCACCCAGGTAACAATTAAGATAAATGATAACGAAATCTTCCAGCAGATACTGCAGCCCCGCTACGATGTAATTGAATCTATGGCTCAGTATGGAGTGGAACTATCCTTTAATTACATCCAGAACTATGAAGCAATTCAAAAGCAGCTCGCAGGTGACGACCTGAAGGGCTCGGGAATTTTCTAAAGCGTGAGGAAAGAATGAAAAAAATATTATTAACAGGATTCATATTGGTTTTATTTGCAGCAGCAGATATTTCTGCACAGCAGCTTATTTATACTCCTGTTAACCCGTCATTTGGGGGGTATTATTTTAACGGGCAGACGTTATTAAGTGAAGCCCAGGCGCAGAACGGCTTTACAGGCGGGTCCAGCTCTGCGTATAACCCTTATTCACAGAATCCGCTTGCATGATTTTAAGAATTGCCTTAATCGCAGGTACTAAGTCAGCTTTCACGACAGCTCCTCACAAATGCCTTCGGCGAGGCTGGACTAACAGAGGGACATTATGATCTGGGTGATTATTCAATAGATATTACTCCTGGCAGAGACGGCGTACACATTGACATATTTGATACCGGCACAGGTGATCAGACTACAGTTGTTCTTCCATATTTCTAAGCCTGAAAGTATAGTGATGAATAAAGTGAAATATTTAAGTATATATCCTGATTTTGATATCGATGGTATCCTTTGTTCGGCTGTTCAACTTTTATGCAGCCGCTCAAGACAAAAGATGCTACCCTGGGAACACCTTCTGCAGTAAACAAGGACCTGCGCTCGCTCCCTTTACCCAAAGACAAGATTGTGGCTGCTGTGTACAAATTCAGGGATCAAACCGGTCAGTATAAGAGTTCATCAACAAGTTCCACCTTTTCAACTGCCGTTACACAGGGCGCTACTTCCATATTACTGCGTGCTCTCGAAGACTCGGGCTGGTTTGTTGTTATCGAAAGAGAAGGCTTATCAGATCTGCTTAATGAAAGAAAAATAATAAGATCGAGCCGGGCAAATTACCAGGGTGATACCGGCGAGGATTCCCAGCTTCTGCCTCCGCTTTTATTCGCTGGAGTAATCTTGGAGGGCGGGATCATTTCGTACGATACGAATATTCTTACCGGGGGAACAGGAATTAAATATTTTGGAGTCGGTGCATCGGGACAGTACAGGCAGGATAGGGTAACTATCTACCTTCGCGCAATTTCAACACAAAGCGGCAGGATATTAAAGACAGTTTATACAACGAAGACTATCCTTTCACAGATGGTTGATGTCGGACTATACAAGTTTGTCAATTTTCAGAGACTGCTTGAAGTGGAAACCGGCTACAGCTACAATGAGCCTCCTGAAATGTGCGTAACCGAGGCGATAGAGAAAGCTGTTCAGAGTCTTGTTATAGAAGGTGTAAAAGAGAATTTGTGGGCGCTTCAGAATCCTGCTGATATAAGTTCACCGGTTATAGAGAAGTATGAGAATGAAAAAGAAGTTTCGGCAAGGACAGATTATTTCGGTATGGAATCGGCAGCACCGAGAAAGAACTTTTCAGTGGGGCTTAGTTTCGGAGCATCGCAATACAACGGTGATTATCCTAATCCTTTAACCAAAGCCTGCGGGAGTATTTCCGCATCTTATTTCCCTGAACCGGATTTTGCTCTTTCCCTGACGTTCGGCAGAGAAATGCTGGAAGGATACAGGTTCTATTCGGCAACAGTAAATTCGATTGGTCTGCAGGCTGAATATTTTATGCTTCCGGAATATAAACTGTCGCCTTTCATCCTTGCGGGTGTCGGGCTTATGGTGCAGGATAATGATTTATTTGAATTCGACAGCCGGTGGTATCCATCTGTGAAAGCAGGTGCCGGAGCAGAATATATTGTAGGCAGGACCGGGATTGATATGGGATTAACATTCAACTATTCACTTTCAGACAATCTCGATAAAATCGACCGAGGCAAATACAACGATTATTACTGGGAAGCCTTGTTTGGAGTAAGGTATTATATAGGAAGATAAACTTCCTTCAGGTTCTTTGAAATATTTTTCGGTTCCTCTAAATGTTGTGTTCGTACGATTAATCCCGGGGGTATTATCTAAGACATAGATTAACCCGGGACTATTTAAAGGTTTACATAGAATTTGAGTGGGTTATACTAAAGAAAAATTAACCAACTAATCAATTAATAATTTCAGAGGTCATATTATGGAAAATGCAGCGATGGGAAGGAGGGGGTAGGCGAAGAAACACGGGGGTAATTGTACTGAGGAAAAGTTTGAACAATAAGGCGGCGCAAGAGCGGCACTTCTTTACACAAAGTGTATTGAAGTTCCTGACAAGCTCAGGCGCCACCAATAAAACATTTGACAGGTTAATATTCGAAAAAATCGGTTAAATGTAAATTGGTGAGTTCTCCTTAATGTTCAACTTAGCCGGGAAAGATAAGTTTTTGTGCTTTTATGAAACTTATCAGACCCATTGTCCGGGGGGACATTTATAAACTATTTTCTAAAATTTATTAGGAGAAACTCTAATGAGAAAGTTATTTGCTCTTTTAACAATCGTTCTTTTTGCTGGTTTATGCAATGGCACAGAAATGAATTAACAAGCTAACGTAAATCAAAGCTAGTGATTAAATGGACAATTGGTAATATTACTCAGATTGGTTCTTCAAACGAATGGTTACATCGATCAGTCATTTTTGACAAATGGTAATAATGGTCATGAAGCTTATGGTACTCAAATAGGTTGATGTATAATAATGGCAGAATGTCATGTATCGTGAAGCTCTTCCAATCCTTTGGAAATAGCCATGGTAGTAAATGCTACAGTAAACCAGACAGGAGATGAAAATACTGGAACTGTTAATAGCTTCATGCGGCAGACGCTGATTATGGAAATGTCATTATTCCATCGTACCAGACAGGAAACCTTAATGTATCTACCCAGACTGTTCAGCCAGTTATGTTGGAATAGTACTAAATTGACTATAGAGCAAACTGGTAATGAAAATACTGCATCACAAGATTGGTAATGGTTTTTTATTCAAGCAAAGGAATAAATAATTCAGGATGGATTTAGGCAATAATGGAACCCAGTTAATGACCGGCTTTGGTGCGTCAAATGATGCACAAATTTATCAATATGGTGACGAAAATGAAGCTTTGCAATAGCATGGATAAATGGCTCAAATTTTGCTGAAATATATCAGGATGGTAATTTCAATACAGCTTCTCAATGTTCAGACATTAGGTGGTAATACAAGTACTATAAACCAAACCGGAAACAATAATAATTCCAGCAGTTATACAGAATTAATTAGATCATCTGTCCCACAGGGATGCTTAGCATTCCTGTGGGATAAATAATTTTGAAATTTAAAATTCTGTTTCTTATGAAATATATATTATCAATAATTATATTCTTTTTTGTAGGGCCTCTGAATGCTCAAGAAAAAATTAAGCTTATCAGATTCTATCAAAATCTATCAAAATATAGAGAACATAAATTCCAATCTGAATTTAAATAATGCTGCGATGATACAGCAGGTTGGAAGTTATAATGAAGCAAATATCAACCAGGCCGGGAATTCAGGAATTCTGCCGAATGCTGCAGAAATAAATCAGCAGGGCTATAATAATTTTGCTTTGTCCAACCAGATTGGGAATTCAAACCTCACAAAAATAGGGCAGTATGGTTCGGATAATTCAGCCGATATTAATGTTGTAGGTAATTATAATTTTGCCGGTGTTTTGCAGTTGGGTAATGGGAATTCAGTGCAGCAGGATTTAATCGGGGATGGGATTGCTTATGGTATTATTCAATTTGGTAATAACAACCTGGTAAACCAGCTTCAGACTGCAACCAACTTCGATTCCGATTCAGATCCATCAGAATGGAAATGGAATGAGGTTGACGATTATTAATGGGGGAATTCATTAAGTGCTTTTGAATGTAGGAAAGTTTGGTATTCAACTATTTGCGGCAGCTTATAGTTTTTATTGTTTTTAATAATAGTTCTTTTTGTCAGTCATCTGATGTTAATATTGAATACAGGGTGACGGGTAATCATCTTAATATTGAGGGAATATACAGCAATAATACTTCTGTAGAAGCAGAGGTAACATATCGCCTTACTGTAAATAAACAAAGTAGAGCGGGAAATTCATCAACAGCTCAATCAGGACAGGTGAAGATACCTGCCCGGAAGTAAGAAAACACTTTCACAGAGTAAGGTAGATTTTTCAAAGGATGCTGTATACAAAATTCACCTTGTGGTTCAGAGTGGGAACATTACATTAGCCGACAAAGAACTGGAATTAAAAGGTTCAGAAATTCAAAAGCACTAATTATTTCTAAGCGGAGAAACAATGTCAAGCAAGTTCATATTATTCAGGAATGTCTTAGTAATATTTTCAATAATTCTTTTTTCATCATGCAAGGAAGATACTATTCAGCCCGAATTATACGGGTCAATTTCGGGTACAGTCCTGGATGACAGTACATCCTCAGCTATTGCAGGAGCAAATATTACCACAAGTCCTCCAACCAGTGCTCTTGCAGCAGGGGCAGACGGGAAGTTTTCAATTGAAAATATCCCTGTTGGAAACTACACGATCACAGCACAGAAGAACGGTTATAAGAAGGGGAGTGTTTCTATAAGTGTAAGGGAAAATACAACCACTGATGCACTGATATTTCTCCAGGTTGATAACGGGACTAACACAGCTCCCGGTTCTCCTGCAGATCCATCTCCCTCAAACACCTCAGTGAATCAGCCGGTAAACTTAACACTTTCCTGGAAGGCAAGCGATCCTGATGCGGCCGATTCAATTCTTTCTTTTACGGTATATCTGTATAAGTCCGGCTCATTCACACGCGAAATAGTTGCATCCGGAATTAACGATACAACGGCAGAAGTGGTGGATCTCGACTACAATACAACATACTACTGGCAGGTAGCAGCTAAAGATTCAGCAGGATTAACTTCAAATAGCGAAACCTGGTCGTTTACCACAATGGCATTTCCCGATAACCCACTTGTGTACTCAATCAGGATTGATGATAACTATGAAATATTTTCAAACGATACTTCCAATGCTGTTCCTATCCGTTTAACAGATATGGTTTCGAGGGAATGGTGGCCGAGGTACAATTCCCGAAGAAGTAAAATTGCATTTACTTCTGATGAAAACATAGGCGCCAATATTTATACAATGAATCCCGATGGTTCCGGTATTTTCCGTGTTACAAATATACCCGTTGCCGGATACAACAATTACGGTGTGGGCTTCTGCTGGTCATTTGATGACGGTAAATTCTTCTACAGCAATAATGATAAGCTGTATTCCATTTCAGTTAACGGATCGGGAAGAACAACAATTGCAGCAGCCCCTGCAGGAAGAAATTTCAGGGAAGTTGAACAGTCGCCGCAGGGAAGCAAACTTGTTGTGCTTACAATAGGCAGCAATGTTTATGATTCCGAGATATACCTGATGAATTCTGATGGGAGTAATATGACATTGTTCGTTGATAACCAGCCCGGCATAACCGAACGTCCTTCATTTAGTGTGGATGGCAACAGTCTAATGTTCACTCATGATGTTTCGGGTTATGAGAGCCAGGACGGCAGACAGCTTAATTCTCATATTTTTATTTATTCAATTAGCGGAAATGATTCAGCAGATATTTCTGAAAATAAACCTGCCGGCACAAATGACACGAACCCCAGGTTCTCGCCGGATGGATCAAAGGTAATTTTTAACAATGCTCCCAACGACGGCTCAAAAGCTCCGGAAATATGGATAATGGATACCGACGGAACTGACAGACGTATGATCGTACTCGAAGGTTTAATGCCTGACTGGAAATAGGTAAGGAAAAGAGAATTCAGCTGACGTTATCGCTTAATAGATTGTCAATACTGATGTATGGATAATGAATTGTCCGCGTTATCAATTCTTTCCGGAAACCTGTTCTTCGATACCGGTGCATTGGATTGAGATCTCACCACATCACCGATCATAACCTTCATATCTCCTCACATACCAAACAGGTTAACAGGTTTTTTGTTTCAACTGATCTTTCCTGATTCTTGATGAAATAATTTCATTTTTATCTATTTTTTACGCTTCTTATACAAACCTTTGACAATTTTTTGACAATTCTCTCCTCATTTACCTCCACATTGATTCCAGTATTTGAAAAGTTATTTCACAAGTAACAGGGAGAGAAAAATGAAAAGATTTATTCTGTTAGTTGTTTCAGTCATTATCCTGGGATTCTCGCTTATTTATCCCCAGGAAACGCTTACAATCCTGAATTTGAATGATACTCATTCAAATCTTTCAGCACTCGGCCCGAGGGATCCGGTAACACTTGAAGGAACTCAGGGAGGCATTGCAAGAGCTGCCTCATATATAAACTCACTACGGCAATCAGAACCAAACACTATGCTGCTGCATGCCGGTGATTCTTTTATAGGAGATCTTTTCTTTAATACAACTGTTGGTATAAATGAATTTACACTCTTGAAGATGCTGGGAGTTGATGCAATTACGCTCGGCAACCACGAGTTTGATCTTGGTGTTTCGACACTCGCATATTCCTATGGGGAAGGATTTGCTCCTGTCCCTATTTTATCCGCCAATTTTGTCCTGGTTGATACAACATTGCAGGGGTTCGCAGATATGGTTTTACCGTATACTATTAAAACTTACGGGGGCTTCAAAGTGGGAGTCTTCGGTCTAACCACTCCTGAGACGAACATTATCTCCGGTATTCAGCCGGAGGCTTATATGGATTCTGATTTCGTTGAGATTGCAGGTACTGCAGCAGCGGAACTAGCTGCACAAGGCTGCAACCTTGTTATATTATTATCTCACCTTGGCGCCGAATACGATAAGTTGGTTGCACAATATGTCCCCGGTATAAATATGATCATAGGCGGGCATGACCATTATAAAATCACTCCGCCGATAGAAGTGACCAACCCCGGCGGAACTATAACATATATAGTTCAGGCAGGATCATTTTATCAGGATATAGGTAAGATAGATTTCCAGCTTGACCAGGGCACTGTTACAATGACAGCTTACCAGATGGTTCCGCTTGATAACAATATTTCCGAAGATCCTTCTTTTTTGCAAGCCGTGAATGATATGGAGACTGATATCGAAAATGTATACGGACCTGTTTATACCCAGCAGGTTGCCGAAGCTTCCGGTTATTTCGAGGAAATACCTGGTAATCTAATGGAAGTTGGTTCTCATGATACACCTCTGGGTAATCTTATAACTGATGCATACAGAATAACTATGGGGACAGATATAGCTCTTGAGGCTGGGGGCTCCATTGCACAGCCTATATATGAAGGCCCGCTGACAGGTATTGATATTTTCAGGGCCGTGGGGTATGGATTCAATGTTCATAATGGACTTGGTTATCAGCTGACAACATTTGATATGAAAGGTGCTGATATATGGGCCGGTCTGGAGATCTGTCTGGCAACAATCGAAACCGGTGATGAGTACTTTCCCCAGGTATCAGGGATGTCATTTGAATACAGTCCTGCTATGCCACCTGGCAGCAGGCTGCTTGAAGTTAAGATAAACGGAACAGCGATTGATCCTGAGGCAACCTATTCGGTGGCTGCAAACTGGTTCCTTGCAATGATGCTTCAATCAGATCTGTTTGGATTTGATCTGCAGAATTACCAGGAATATCCCGACAGTACTGAATTCCAGGTTTTACTTGGATACGTTATGGAGCAGGGAATTATAACCCCCGGCACCGGAGGCAGAATTATAAGCGGAGTAGAAGGGGAAGAAGGAAATCTTGAAAGCCCGTTAAAGTATGAATTATTCCAGAACTACCCTAATCCATTCAACCCTAGTACCGAGATCCGGTATACAGTTCCGCAGGCTGGCCTGGTCTCTTTAAGGGTCTATGATGTACTTGGCAGGGAAGCTTCTATCCTGGTTAATGAATACAAATCTTCCGGAAGTTATTCTGTCAGATGGAATGCAAAGAATGTTTCCTCCGGAGTTTATTTTTATACGCTTGAATCAAATGAAACCATTTTAACCAAAAAAATGATCCTTTTACGGTAATCAGAACCGCCTGTCTGATTATTTTTATTGCTAATGAATCAGGTTAGAATTAAATTGAAATCAAATATTATCAGGAATCTGTACCGGGGGATAGACTTGAGAAAGTTAGACAGGCGGGTTCGTTCGTTTTTACTCTTTGATGCACTCATCCTCTTCCTCTGCATAATGGGAGTTACACACCTTAGTCAGAAGGCTGATTTAGCATTCTCTGTAATTAATAATAATGGAATTTTTACTGCAGATCAAAACAACCACTTTCTAAAAGGAATACAACCCGGAGATACTCTTATCTCCTTCGATGGCCTTCATTTTTCAGGAAGGGAGGGGCTTGAAATCTATATCGATAGTAAATCTATCGGTGAAAAAATAACAATAAGTTACTTGCGGAATGGCAGTAAAAGTACTTTTCAAACCCGACTGATTGAATTTTATACTCTCCCCTTCATTTTTTCTAATAGCGCTGCAGGATTGTTATTTATAGCGTTCGCAATTTTTGTGCTGCTTAAGTGCCCTGAATCAAAAGCGGCAAGGATATTTCACTGGGGAAGTATCGGCGTAGCTGTTATGCTTCTTACAACGTGGGGGAAGTATACAATTTATCCATTGGGTTTAGGCATTGCTATCAGGACTGTATTTCATTTATCTTATGTTCTGACTCCCGCAGTTTTTTTTCATTTCTCACTTGCATTCCCGAAGGACAGAGAAAAACGTTTCAATTATCTGATATTTGCAATTTACACTGCTTGTTTACTGATTGCCGCTATAAATACATACTATTTTCTTAAAATCCTTCCAACGCCGGCTCAACCGGCAATCGATAATTACTTGTCAGTCTTTATACTGAATCGTCTCCTCGCAATATTTAACATATTGGGTGCGATTTCAATATTTGTAGTTTCCTATTTCAGGACGGGGAACGAAACAGAGAAAAAGAAACTTAAATGGGTGCTTTCGGGTTTTCTGATCGGCCCCCTCAGCTTCATAGCTTTATGGACTATTCCGCAGATCATTCTGAACAGACCATTGATGCCTGAAATACTTATCCCCCTGCTGATGCTCTCAATTCCATTTACATTCACAATTGCTATCGTAAAATATCATTTGATGGATATAGATCTTCTGATCAGGAAAAGCATTGTTTATTCTATAGTCATCTTCCTGCTGGTTATTATATACATTGGTGTTATATCGATTATCAGCAGCCAGATTTTACTGCTTAGCAGCCAGACTCCGGCCATACTGGCTGCAATTATTGTTGCCCTTGTGTTTGAGCCTATAAGAAGGAGGGTACAGATTTATGTAGATAAAAAATTCTTCAGGGTGCAGTACAACTTCAGGGAAACTCTCAGGGTATTTATCAGGGATATATCGGAAAAGAACTCAATCAAAGATTTGGCTGAGATGGTTGTAAGAGAAACCCAGGAATTTATTCCGGTTAAAAAGCTGGGATTTTTCCTGCTAAAGAATAATCATATCAGTCTGATTGCTCATCGTAATTTCGATCTTTTGATTGGAAGAAGTGTGCCATTTGATTCATTAAAATTGAAGTCGGAACTAATCTTTCCCGTTGCCGATCCTGCTATGGTCGAACCCGGGGTAAATTTTGAGTCAGCTGACCCAGTTGTGTTTAAAAGGTGGGGAATGGACCTTGTAATTCCTGTTCGTTCGGGGGAGGGGAAAATTTATTCTTTCCTGGTGTTCGGAGAAAAGAAGGCAGGGAGCAGGTTTACAATTGAGGATATTGATCTGCTCAGTAGTATTTCGTCCAATATTGCCTCGACAATGTCGCGTATATATCTCCAGCAGGAATTAATCCGGAAAAGCCTTGAAGCTGAAAAACTGGAGGAATTGAATAAACAAAAATCGATGTTTGTTTCTACAGTGTCCCACGATCTTAAAACTCCTTTAGCATCAATAAAAGTATTCGCCGAAATTATGAAGGCTGATAAGCAGGTATCGGAAAAACAGAAAAATTACCTTGAGATTATTGAGGGGGAATCGGATCGTTTAACAAGGCTGATAAATAACGTCCTCGGCGTTGCCTGGATAGAAAACGGGACAAGACAATATACATTTGAAAGTGCATCTCTAAATCAAATTGTTCAAAAAACCATTTCTGCTCTTAGTTATCAGTTGAAGATGGAGGGATTTCAGATCAGTATAGATTTGAGCCCGGTTGACCTGCATATCACTGCAGACCCTGATGCAATTGCAGAAGCTGTCGTAAATATCATAGCGAATGCTATTAAGTTTTCCATACAACGAAAGATAATTTCCGTTTCAACTTACCGGTCGGCTAATCTTGCCTGTGTGGAAGTAAGGGATAAAGGAATCGGCATCAAACCTGAAGATCTGAAAGATCTTTTTAAGCCTTTCTTCAGGTCAAAGATCGCTGGTGATAAAAAAATAAGCGGAACAGGACTTGGATTGTCCATAATTAAGCATGTAATGGACGCCCATAAAGGTAGGATAGAAGTTGAAAGCATTCCTGATGAAGGTACGGCATTTATTCTGAAATTTCCTGTGGAAATTGAAAATGATAATTGCAAGGATTTAATAACCAATCCTATGCAGGAAGAGGAAAGCTAAATGAAAAAAATATTAATAATTGAAGATGATCCTGCTTTATTAACAGGTTTATCAGAAAGTCTCTGCAACGAACAATACTCGGTTACCAAAGCTGAGGAAGGGCAGAAGGGATATACACTTGCACTGCAGAATGAATTTGATTTGATTCTGCTTGACCTGATACTTCCCCTGAAAGACGGGTATGATGTCTGCCGGGATCTCAGGAAAGAAGGTAAAAATACGCCGATTATTATGCTTACCAGTAAGAATGAAGAGATTGATAAGATCCTTGGTCTCGAGTTAGGAGCGGACGATTATATCACAAAGCCTTTCAGCCTAAAGGAACTTCTCGCAAGAATTAAAGCTCTTTTACGCAGGGCTCAGCCTGCCGAACCCGGAACAGGCGAATATTCGTTCGGAGATGTGCATATGAACCTTAAAAAGATGGAAGTCGATAAAAATGGAAGTTCGATTAAGTTATCCGCAACCGAATATAAAATCTTAAAATATTTTGTTGAACATGAGGGACAAGTTATAACACGGGATAAATTTCTGGATGATGTATGGGGATATGACGCCTTCCCTACAACCCGAACAGTCGACAATTATATTCTCTCAATCCGTAAAAAGATTGAGGACGATCCTTCATCCCCCGAACATATCGTAACCGTTCATACAGCAGGTTATAAATTCATTAAATAAGATTGAGCCATCATCTAATTGAAAGATAATTCAAAAAAATAAATTACTGTCCGAACTTTTAGTCTTTAAAGTATCAAAATGTGACACTGACATTTTGTCATATATAGATTTTTTCAACAGTAGAAAACTGCGTTTTTAGACCATTTTAGCAGTGTCTCATTTTGATTCCACCAGGCCTTTAAAAGGCCTCCAACCGGCCTCAAAATACGGTGTAAATAGGGAGACTGACATTTTGTCAAACACGTTGAAAAATTACACAGTAAATGAACAACAAATCTCAACTTATTATAAAATGTTCTTACCAAAATAAATAAAAAAAATCCCCGATAGTTGCAGATACACACTATCGGGGACTTTATTAAATTTTGCCAGTATTATTACTTGAGCAGACTCATCTTAATCATTTTCGTATAATCTGTCGATTCTATCCTTGCTATATATATTCCGGATGCTAAACCTGAAGCATCGAAATTTACCCGGTACTCTCCGGCTGTTTTATTTTCATTTACAAGGGTTTTTACCTTTTGACCTAGTGAATTGTAAATAGTAAGATTTACATGAGAAGCTTTCCCGATATTATATTTAATTGTGGTGGCAGGATTAAACGGATTCGGGTAATTCTGCTCAAGCGAGAACTGAGCCGGAGCATCAAAAGTTATTTCTATAGGATCATAGACCTTCTGAGTTCCATCAAAGTCCTGCTGAACTAACCGGTAATACGAACTTCCCTTTAACGGATTCTCATCCATATATGAGTAAGAATGTAGTTTAGTTGTTGTGCCATAACCTGTTGAAAAACCAATCGTTACCCAGGATTGCTTATCTATTGACCTCTGTACTTCAAATCCTTTATTATTAGTCTCGGTAGCTGTTTTCCAGGACAATTCAACATATGCTCCGGTGATTTTCCCGGTAAAGGAATTTAATTCTACAGGAACATTATCTGGAAGAAAATCCAGAACATAAAATCCGGTGCTAATGTCCGAAATAATAACATTTCCGGACGGGAAAAACGGGTAGCATCCCCAGGCTCCTTCGTAAGTGCCTGAAGTTGAAGGATAAGTATCGTATCTTCCAACATAAACCGGATTTGTCGGATCAGATACATCAAGACAAACAAATCCGTCTTTATAGTACGACATATATGCATACTGACCGCGTATGAATACATTGTGGGTCGGTGTATTTTCCGGCATCTGCCAGGTAGGTACAACTAAATCCCAGGTAGATCTGTCCTGCAGATCCCACACTGTCACATCACGTACATTGAATTCTTCGCATGCCACAAAATATCTCTTATCTTCAGTCAGCCAGCCGCTGTGGGCATAAATTCCAGGCAAAGCAATACTTTGACTGACCAGCTGAGGGTTGGATTTATCTGAAACATTAATTACATCGTATGTGTCCTCTGAAGATGCATAAATAGTATCATCATATACATAAACATCATGCACATATCCGCTTGATGAATAATATGCTGTTTGTACAGGATTCTCGGGGTCTGAAAGATCCAGAATATGAATTCCGCTTCCATTGTTTGCTCCTACCACATAAGCATAACCGTCAGCTATAAATATATTATGGGCTGTAGTAAAGTTTGTAGTATTGTTTCCGATATAAGTCACGCCGCCGGGCAGGTTTGCCAGGTCAACTATCTGAAGTCCGCTTCCGCCTTCCGAAACCATATACATATAATGACCACTTGTCTTAATGTCTCTCCATATTGATCCGGGCCCTGTAACAAAGGCAGATTCAACGGGATTTGAAGGATCGGTAATGTCGATTACGGAAGTTCCGGTATTAACACCAAGCAGGGCATATTCGCGTCCGTTTTGATCAGTATAGCCCCAGATATCATTGTAGCCGGCTGAGGGATACTGATTAAGATTGCTGAGGAGATCGGTATTCAGCTGTTGAGCATTTAGAAAATTTCCTGTGTACACCAGCATAAAGAGTAATATAACTTTTTTCATTAGTTCTCCGGTAGATTATTTTAACAGAATTAGTTTAATTGTCTTTATCGAAGCATTATTGCCTGCTGTCAGAAGGTAAATTCCTGTGGCAGCGGGAATATTATTTTTATTTTTTCCGTTCCAGTGAAACTGGTGAATTCCTTTGGTCAGAGTGCCGTCAAAGATAGTAGTGACGTCTCTCCCGAGGATATCAAAAATTCTTATGGAATAATGAGCCTGCCTGCCTGCCTCAAATCTGATCTCTGATTCAGAATTAAAAGGATTAGGATAAGCAGAAACCAAAAAGAAATCTTCGATTTGATCTTGTTTAATATCTTTAATACCTGTCACGGTCTGGTTTCTGTAAAGATACAGACCTCCTTTCAAATTACCAACAAAAAAATCCTGATCTGTGTCATAATCTATATCTGCAAAAAATGGAAACGCATCAGCACCGAAATCCTGTCCCATGTAATTATTAGTAGCCAATGTCCATAAAGGGTGGACATTGGTACCGTCATTCCTGTAATAAAAAATGAATCCATCACGGTTGCCTGTAAAAAAATCATAATCTCCGTCATCGTCATAATCAAGAAAGAATGGGGAACTGTTGTCTCCCACGTCAATAACCGGGGAACCGGGATCAGAAGGATTGAGTCTGTGAATAAATGATGTATCGGCGGTAAACTCATAAGATTGTGCAGTCCCGGTATTTTTATAAAAATAAAACTTCCCGTTAAAGGCACCTATTGCAAGGTCGGGATCATTATCATTGTCGTAGTCAAAAATAAACGGTCTGGCATACACTCCCACATCAATGTTGTTTCCGAGGTTGTCTTTTAATTTACCGCTCAGCTTAAATGAAGGTGAAGAGGGAGTTCCGGTATTAAGATAAAGGGAGAGAGTTCCATCAAAGTTTCCTATGAGCAGGTCAGGATCATTATCTCCATCAAGGTCTGACGCTGCAGGACTGACAGAGAGTTCACCCTGGATACCTGAATATACAGAATCAATGAGTAAGTATTCGGGTGCTGTCCTGCTTCCTGTATTTTGAAAATAGTATAATGCGCCGTCAGGATTTTTTGATGAACCTAAAAGGAGATCAAAGTCCCCGTCATTATCAAGGTCGATAAAATAAGGTGCGCTGTCATTACCTGCGTCAAGTGTTTTCAGATAGTTTTCTGTTACTCTGTGAAAATCATTAACGCTGGCATTACCGTCATTCCTGTAAAACATGAGTGACTGCGGTACAGTGGGATCATAAAGAACTGAAACGAATAAATCCAGGTCCCCGTCATTGTCAATGTCAACGAACCGGGGCATATTGAACCCGCTTGTATAAACACTATCCTGATTATGCGGATACCTGTTATAAACCACCTGCATATCAGGGACGGCAGGAGTTCCGGTATTTTCAATGAAGTAGAGACTTCGGCTGAAAAAGTCGCCCCAGAAGAGATCGGGATCGCCGTCATTATCTATATCCGCAAAATCGAGGGAACTTGCTCCATGTCCTGAAATCATCCCTCTTGCCGCCGCTTATAATTATTATTCCCTGCCACTGATTAGTTATAAACTTAAGGTTAAAATCTGAAGGCGTTCCTATATTTTCATAAAAATTAAGTGTCCCGACTGAATTGCCGGAGATAAAGTCCTGATCTCCGTCGTCATCTATATCTGCAAAAACAGGATTACAGCCGAATTCACTATAAATTGGTTCACCGTTATTATCTTTAAGAGTATCCTGTTCAATTACAAAATCAGGTAGTGAGGGTGTTCCAGTATTCCTCCTGAACTCAATGAATGCACCGTTTGCTCCTGTGAATATATCAAAATCATTATCATTATCGATGTCGACAAGATAGAACCAGTCATTGAAAAACAACCCCGGTATAGTATCCAGCGAGAGCTCAAAATTGGGATTCTCAGCATTTCCTGTGTTTTCATACCAGCCATAAGTTCCATCGCTATCGAGATAAAAAATGTCGTAGTCGCCGTCGTTATCCAGGTCAACAAACTGGTGTTCAAGATTGTTTGTACCGCCTGAGAAAATATTCACAAGACGGCCCTGTGAATCACTGACCGGAATGGAATTTAATTCACGTTTAAAGGTCTGGGAGTATGCTGCTCCCATTGTAATGAACAATACTATTAAAATCTTCATTAAATGCCGATTTGATACAGACATGTATCTCCGATAATCTTAAAAGGTTCGCTTTTAAAATTCTCAGTGTCTTTTAATTTTGTTTGTATGGATCGCTCGATAAATAAAAAACTGTCATTGGCAAGGTATCTATTAGTCAGAATATTTTCAACCGCCTTATAGATATCGTCTTTAAAGAAGGGGGGATCAGCGATAATTAAATCGTATTCTTTATGCTCTGAAAGAGTGGTGAACTTCACCGTCTCCATTCTGTATATTTTGCTTTTACTTCCAAGGTTCAGTGAGTCGATATTTTCCTGCAGATTTTTAGAAATGGCATAGTCTTTTTCCACAAAATCCACAGAAGCGGCCCCGCGGCTCAGGCATTCGAGGCCGAGCGAACCAGATCCGGAATAAAGGTCTAATACACTTATGTCCTCAAATGAAATCCTGTTATTCAAAAGATTAAAGAACGTCTCTCTGACACGGTCGGTTGTCGGCCTGATTAATTTTGAATCAGGGACTTTGATAAGCCTGCCTTTAAATTCGCCGGATATAATTCTCATTCTCATAAAATAAATACTTTCTAACGGGTGTTAAATTTAGGCAACAAGCAGCTTATAGATAAATAAATAATCGGGAAATTACCAGTTTATGTTATTTATACCAATTATCTGATTTAAGAGAGCGGGGATTTAAAACATGCAAAGGAAACGGATTCTCTCAGGCTAATCTTAAGGCTATTCCGGCTGAAGAGGAAAAGGAATTAAATTTTTCGGAGAAATATCTGTTCTCAAATAACCTGGGATTAGGTTTTATTCTTGCAAGAGGATTAAAATGAATGAGAGGAATATCGAGCTTATTCCTCAGCGTCTCAATCATTGAAGATGAAAGTTCTTCTCCGCTGATAAAAGCGGATTCAAGCAATTGTCTATTAATATTAGGATGCTGATTTGAATCAAGTTCGGAAGTAATAAATCTTACAATGTCACCCGCATTATGAAGGTAACGGAGCCTGAAATAGATTGGCTTACCCTGGTACGAGAACAATACTGAAATATATTTTCCAGCAAGGAATAAACTGAGTATTAAACCTTTTTCAGATACCGGGTTTGTTGCAGATAATGCTCTTTCAGAGGCGAGATGAATATTATCTATAAATTTTAATTTCAGCTTATTTCTTTCACAGAAAGATTTAATGATCCTGATATATTTCCTGGAAATGGAAATTACTATCGATGTATTTTTTTCTATGAATTTATTTTTATCAATCTCAATGTACTGTATTACCTGCTCGGCAGGATTGATATCAGGATAGATAAGTGATAATTCCCATCTGAATTCCTCAATTAAATCCTGGTGAAGCAGTGTATTATCGTAGGGAAGCTGGATAACCTTAAATATTTCAAGAGGCATTGAGAATGAAGCAGTTGAACTTTTAAGCGGGTTTCTAACCTGTATCTCATCAAAAGCGCCCTGTAAAAGGGCGCTGATTTTAGTCTCTTTATCCTGTGTTAAATCTAATGGTTCATTTAAGAAAGCTTCATCAACATTTTCAAGGACGAACTGGTCGTCTTTCTGTATAATTTCAACAACCTGAAGTTTGGAAGAAGATATCGTAAACCCGGCATGATTTTCAAACCCTGTCATCAGATTCTGATTATTCCCACGATGCCGTATTCTTCAGAGCATCACTTTCAAGACTTCCGACCGAACCATATCCGTCAGGATCTTGCAGGTAATAACGGCTGCCGATTACTAAACTGGAATCTATCCTCTTGACCTGGTTATTCCGTCCGTAAATTGTATCTGCAGAAACGGAGGTATCTACCTGGAGGACATACTGCTGATTTGATTTTGGAGTTTTGTAAAGGCTGTCCGGAGTAAATTCACCACTGGTTAACGGCACAAATGGATTGGCGGGTCTTCTTGAAAGAGAATCAAAAGCATTTTCCACGCTGTCAACCATCGGATCAGTTTTTATGAAATTTATCAAACTGTCAAGATTTCCGGTAAAATGTCCGTACTTCTTGTTCCAAAGTATTTCAGCTTCTTTGATATTCTTCATTCTGAGATGTGATTCCTGCTTGTAATATTTTTCTTTTTCTACTACATCTTTCGGATCAATTATTGCAACTTTAACTAATATTACAACTAATATAACAATGACGAAATAAAGTACAGCGTGAATATACCAGGGTTCTGGCTTAGTCATTTTTCCTCCGGAGCTTTGAAAAAATTTGATTGTTCAATATATAGAAACTTTTCAATATTACTAAATCTGGTTTTCCCGATACCTTTTACTTCCAGAAGCTCTTTCAGGTTATTAAACCCGCCCTTTAAATTCCTCAATTCGATTATTTTAGCGGCGGTTTTCTCACCGATTCCGGGAAGAATTACCAGATCTTTTATACCGGCTGTATTAATATTTATACTCTTTATGCCGGGAAGCTTAACAGCTTCTTTTTTATGAAAATTACTGGTGTTAAAATCTAAAACTTCCTGCTTATAGTCAATATTTTTATCATCTTCAGCATTAGCAATCGGGGCTTTTTCATCATCATTCAACTGTTTAAAGAGCTTTTCATCTGCAGAATAATCAAAATTAGTATAATCAGCCTTCTCAGGACTTAATTTGTACACTCTATATGCTAAGCCTGCTGTAAAAACAAAGATAAGAAATAACAGAACCTTTATTTCTGTTTCAGTAAAACCAATTATTCTGGATAGTTTCTCAAACACCCCGAAATCCCGATTATTTGTCCATTTGTTTATACTATAAATTGAATAATAAAACACTGAAGAACAAGAACACCTCGAAAAATAACTATAATCCGAACCGTTTAAAAAAGCTTTTCTCTTCTGATCCGGATGATGATTTTACATTAGGACTATTGAGCAATTCCTTTAATAATTCTTTTTCCTTTGAATTGAGTTTCTTTGGGACAGCTATATTTATTCTTACGATCTGGTCACCCCGGCCTGAATGATTAAGATGCTTTACTCCTTTTTCTCTCATTTTCAGCAGCTTGCCTGAGGGAGTTCCCGAATCAAGTTTTAACTTTGCTTTTCCATTCAGTGTCGGGACTTCAACTTCACCGCCCAGTGCAGCCTCAGGGAAACTGACATACAGATCATAGAGGATATCGTCACCTTCGCGCACTAAATATTCATGCTGAATTTCCTTGAACACTACAACAAGATCTCCTGCGGGCCCTCCGCGTTTTCCGGCATTGCCGTCATTACGCATCGTCATATAATTTCCATCACCAACGCCCGCCGGAACATCAATCTTTATGCTGACTTCATCCTGAATCCTGCCGTCTCCCATACATTTTCTGCAAGGCTTATCTATTACAGAACCTTCGCCGTTGCAGTTGCTGCAGGCAGTAATGTTTACGAACTGACCAAAAACAGACCTTGAAACAGTTTTGACTTCTCCTGTTCCATGGCATACAGGACAGGTAGTTTTTGATGTTCCTGCCTCGGCTCCCGAACCGCCGCATTCATCACATTTGATCTGTTTCTTAATTTTAAGTTTTTTGGAAACACCTTCTGCTATTTCTTCGAGAGTAAGAGCTAGTGTGACTCGTAAATCCGAACCGGGAGTTCCTCCGGTCCTTCTTCTGGATCTTCTCTGTCCTCCTCCGAAAAAGTCATCAAAGATAGAGGCTCCGCCGAAAATATCGGAGAAATGGGAGAAGATATCGTTAATATCTGAGAATCCTTGCTGTCCTCCTCTTACACCTTCGTGACCGAACCTGTCGTAATTCGCTCTTTTCTCGTCACTGCTTAGAATCTCATACGCTTCAGCCGCTTCTTTAAATCTTTCCTCCGCGTCGTGATCGTCAGGATTGCGGTCGGGATGATACTGCATTGCAAGCTTCCTATATGCTTTTTTTAATTCATCTTTTGAAGCAGATTTTTCCACACCAAGAACTTCATAATAATCGCGTTTTGACATAAAAGAATATTATTCCTCTTTATTTTCACTTTCTGAATTTATACTTCCCGCCTGTTCCTCATTTTCCTCGCTCACAACTACCTTGGCATGACGGATAACACGGTCTTTATACATATAACCCTTTTCAAGTTCATCGAGTACCGTATGAGGCGGTACGCCAACGGCCTTCCTCTGCATAAGAGCTTCATGAAAATTAACATCGAATGGCTGTCCTACCGATTCAATCTTTGTGACACCCTGTTCATTAAGCACTTTCATAAGTTTGTCGTAAATCAGTTTAAGTCCCAGTTTTATGGATTCGCCGTCGTTGGAATTATCAATATGCTGTAAGGATCTTTCAAAATCGTCAACGATAGGAAGTAGTTTAACGATAAATGATTCGGCAGCATATTTAAGGAGATTAAGCTGATCATTTTCGGTTCTTCTTTTGTAGTTTTCAAATTCAGCTGCTCTTCTTAACAGCTTATCTTTCAGATCCGCAACTTCAATTTCAAGTTCTTCTACCCGTTTAGCTTTATTCATCAGTTCTTCGTTGCTTTCTTGAGGAGAGTCCTGCAGTTCATCTGTCTCCTGGTTTAATTTAGTGTTCTCTTTTTCCTGATCCTTTTTATCTTTTTTCATAATCATTTCTCCGGTGATTAGTCATTCTTTAAAATTTCAGAGAGCATTTTGGCCATATAATCAACTATGGCAACAACTTTTGAATATTCCATTCTTTTGGGTCCGATAATTCCCAGTGTTCCGGAAGTACTCCCAATCGTATACTCTTTACTTACAAAACTATATTCCTCCAGTTTACGGTCCTGATTCTCACTTCCTATTGAGATGAATACCTGGTCCGCAGCTGAATCAGTATTTTTATCGAGAATGTGTATAATAATATCTTTATTTTCAATTAACTCAACTATGCCTGGAAACTTCTCAGGGTCTTCAAACTCAGGCTGCTTTATAATATTACTCGCCCCGGTAAGATATACATTATCCTTTGAATTTATATCTTTGAATATTTTATCTACTGAATCAACAAAGAGTCTGATTACAGGCCGTTGACCTTCCTCAACATCTCTGAACCTTTCACTGAATGAGGATCTTATCTCTTTGAAAGTCAACCCGCATAACCGCTCATTCAATAAGTTCTGGACTGATTCAATCTGCACTGCTTCGATTTCAGAATTTATCTCCATTGTAATCGTTTTGACCAGGCCGCCTTTAATACTAATAACGATCAGGATTCTGCTTGATGAAAGAGACAGGATCTGCAGTTTTGACATGATTCCCGAATCCAGCCGGGGATAGGTTACGCAGGCAAGCTGTTTCGTTATGTTGCTTAATATAGCAGTGGTCAGACGTAAAACCTCATCTGTTTCTATCGGTTCAATCTTAAATTCTTTGTTTATAATTCCTTTTTCTGAATTCTTTATTTTTTGAATTTCCATCAGTGAATCAACATAGAACCGGTACCCTTTATCGGTCGGGATTCTTCCTGCTGAAGTATGCGGATGACCGATGAATCCGAATTCTTCAAGATCCGACATAATATTCCTCACCGTGGCCGGGGAAAAACCGATATCGTATTTTTTTGTTATAAATCTTGAACCGACAGGGGAAGCAGTCAATATAAATTGCTGAATAATCGATCTTAAGATCAGTTTTTCCCTATCGCTTAATTCTTCTTGTCCCATTGCCATTATTTATCGTTTTGAAGCCGCTAATATAAAAAAATAAAGTAAAAATTGTTAAACTAAAATCGTGGTAAAATAATTAAAAATCGCAATATTTTAAAGACTTTTTAGCAGTCTTTAACTGAGAGTGATAAAATCCTTATTTAGGTCTTATATAATACCAAAAATAATATTCTTTTGTTTCCTATTTCATTTCATAGTAAATTTTGTTTGATTTTTCCTCAGTATTATAAAGAAAACTATGTCAAATAATTCAACTTATAAGGCTGCCGGAGTTGATATTGAAGCCGGCGATGAGACGGTTAAAAGAATAAAGGGTTTCGCAAAATCTACGTTCAACAAAAATGTTCTCTCCGATATAGGCCTTTTTGGGGCCTTTTACCAGCCTGATTTGAAAGGATTCAATGAACCTGTACTCGTTTCGAGCGTTGACGGTGTCGGTACCAAGCTGAAGATCGCCTTTGCTGCTGACAGGCACGATACAGTAGGACAGGATCTTGTGAATCACTGTGTAAATGATATTTCAGTCTGCGGAGCAAAACCTCTCTATTTTTTGGATTACCTTGCTTTCGGGAAACTTGTACCTGACAAGGCAGCGAAGATAATAGAAGGGTTTTCAATTGCCTGCAGAGAAAATGAATGTGCGCTTATAGGAGGCGAAACAGCTGAGATGCCCGGTCTTTATTCTGAAGATGAATATGATATGTCGGGTACCATTGTGGGTATCGTAGATAAGTCACGTATCGTAGACGGAAGACATATTAAAAAAGGTGACATACTAATCGGGTTTCCCTCAAACGGCCTGCACACCAATGGCTATTCACTTGCAAGGAAAGTGCTGCTTCAGAAGTTTAAAATCGGCAGCAGAATAGATGAACTCGGTTCTACACTCGCCGATGAACTTCTCCGCATTCATAAATCCTACCTAAGACTTATTTCACATTTGAATGATAACATGCATATTAAAGGATTTTCCCACATAACCGGTGGCGGTATCGTCGGGAATACCAAAAGGATTATTCCAGGCGGACTAAAATTAAATATTGAATGGGACAAATGGGAATTGCCTGCTATTTTCAGGCTGATACAGCAGACCGGGAAAATAAGCTTTGAAGAAATGAGGAACGTTTTCAACCTTGGTATAGGTCTGGTTGCAGTTGTTGCCCCGGATGATGAAAATAAAATAAACTCTCTCTCCAATGAAATAAATGAACACCCTGTTAAGATTGGCGAAGTAATTTAATCTTTTCCTAATGATTTATTTAAAAAGAATAATACTTCCGGTTTTATTCATTCTGATCTTAATTAATTCCGGATGCGATAAAGGAATCGAACCACGATCAACGGATGATATTCCGGGATTCGGCGGCAGAATTACTTTTATAGGAACCTGGCCGGATAGTGTTCAAAGGACACACATCGTTGCTTTTGACAGTCTTCTTGAGTCACCTGATGATTTCAGCATATTTAATCTGAAGTTTGTGAGCGGCGCGATTCCTTACGGAGTAACTGCCTATGATTTTGATTCAAGGGATAGTGCACTCGTTCAGATCCAGCCTGGTTCCTTCTCGTACGTTGCTGTAGTTCAGCAGAACACAAATAATCTTTCTTTGCTAAGGAAAGACTGGACGGTTATCGGGATATACTATGCTTACGGCGACACAATGCACCCTGGCAAGCTGGTTATTCCGGATCAATACTTTGTTAAAAATATAAATATTAGATGCGATTTTAATAACCCTCCCCCTCAGCCTCCGGGAGGTCAATAAATGAAAATAATTTATTTAAATATTTTCGCTCTGATTTTTACTGCACATTTAGCTGCACAGACATATTCGATCAGCGGAAAAATCACAGATACTGAAAATATGCCCCTGATCGGAGTAAATATTATTCTGACAGGAACCGGTTTTGGGACGTCGTCAGACCAGAACGGTGATTACAAAATAACTGAGCTGACGAACGGAAATTATAACTTAAAGTTTTCTGCGGTTGGCTATGATAATGTTTTAAGGAATATTACAATAAAAGATAAATCGATCTTAATGAACGTAACGATGACCGGCAAGGCTGTTGAAACTCAGCAGGTGATTGTAACAGCAGGGAAGAGGGAACAGTACATTACAGATTTACCAGTCAGTGCCGACGTGATACAATCCGGTGAGTTCTCAAAAAAGAATTTCAGCAACCTTGAGAATGCTCTGCGTTATGTGCCGGGAGTGAATATGACAGAAGACCAGATAAGCATCCGTGGATCGAGCGGCTACAGCAGAGGAGCAGGTTCAAGAGTTCTGCTCGCTCTGGACGGTATCCCATTTTATACCGGGGATACAGGAGAAACTATATGGGAGATGATCCCGACCCCTGTTATTCAAAGAGTTGAAATAATAAAAGGCGCTGCAAGTTCACTATACGGCTCAACTGCTATAGGCGGGGTAATAAATGTGATAACTAATGACATTCCCGAAAAACCCGCCACTTTCTTTAAATCATTTATAGGTATGTACGATAAACCGGCCCATGGTGAATGGAGATGGTCTGATAAGAACAGGTATTATAATGGACTAACCCTGGCGCATGCACAGAAATTCGGTGACTTCGGAATTGAAGCCTCACTAACAAGGCTGGAGGATATGAATTATAAGCAGAATGGTTTTTCTCATAAATACATTGGATTCCTGAAAGGAAAATTTGAGATTAACCCGGCAAGTTCTGTTACCATCCTTGCAAACACTTTGAATAAAAAGGGCGGAAATTTTTATTACTGGAAAGATTCACGGCATGCTCTCATTCCTGCTGATGATCAGCAGGGACAGACAATCACAACTTCGAGATACTTGTTTGGTGCTGTATATAAAAATGTAATCAGTCAGGATTTGCTTCTGAATGTAAAGACAAGCTATTACAGAACAGACTGGAATGATACTTCACCGGCAATGGATAAATCGCTGACAAATCTTTACCGTGGTGAGATCCAGCTTAATAAAAGTTTTTCCGATGAAGTCGTAATCGTAACCGGTATAGAAGGATTAAGTTCAAACGTAAAATCCAATCTATTCGGAAATCCTGATATGATCAGCGGAGGAATTTATGTTCAGGGTGATATATCTTATTTCTCTCCTTTAACTATTTCCGCAGGTATACGGTATGATTATTCCAGGCTGGATTCTCTTAAAGGGGAAAATGCATTATCTCCCAAAATAGGTCTAAACTATAAACTTACTGATGATCTGATACTTCGTTCATCTGCAGGAACCGGGTTTCGTGCTCCATCACTTGCGGAGGCATTCACATCCACAACGGCCAGTGGAATTATCATAAAACCTAACCCCGATCTGAAATCTGAAACAAATTTTACTTTCGAAATCGGCGCAGGATATCTGCCCTCGGATTATTTTAACCTTGATGCAGCTTTATTCCAGAGTGAATATTATGATTTTATCGAACCAAGGATTGATCCGGCTGATGGTTTAGCAGTATTCAGCAATGTTACCCGAGCAAGGATACAGGGAGTTGAAACGGATATTAAATCCGATGTTTTTAATAAATCTCTAAGCTTATCTTTGAGTTATACTTATTTGTGGACGAGAGATCTGAATAAACAGAAAGCACTTAAATACAGACCAAGGCATATTATTGTCGGATCGATGGATTATTACCTGTGGAGCCTGGATCTGGGCGCAGATTTCAGATATTGGAGCAGGATAGAAGAAATCGATGATGAACTTGTCAGGATTATTAACGATGGCGACCTGCGCACGGCAGTTTATGTGCTCGATCTCCGTGCAGCTTACAATTTCAGTTCATTGGGTATTCCCGCATCCCTTTTTCTTAATGCATACAATGTTTTAAATTATAACTATGTTGAATTAATTGGAAATCTAAAACCTGTTAGAAATTATTCTTTAAGTTTACAGTTTAATTTCTGAAAGGGGGGCAAATGTTTATCGATACACACGCACATTTATTTTTACAGGACTTTGAAAATGACCTTGATGGGGTCATTGAAAGGGCAAAGCTTAACAAGGTTGATTACATAATAGTGCCTTCAACCGATATAGCTACAGCTAAACAAACTCTTCAGCTTGCTGATAAATATGATTTTATTTATGCAGCGGTGGGCGTACATCCCCATGATACAAAGAACTGGGAAACCTCCTGGCTTGCTGAAGTTGAAGAATTAGCAAAGCATCAGAAAGTTGTGGCCATTGGTGAAATAGGTCTTGATTATCATTACGATTTTTCGCCTAAAGAAAAACAAATTGAGGCCTTCAGAGCGCAGCTTGATCTGGCAATAAAACTCAAGCTTCCCGTAGTAATTCATAACAGGGAATCCGATGAGGACATGATGAAAATCATCTCCTCTTATTGCGGAAATGACCTGAGGGCACAGTTCCATTGCTTTAACTCTTCTCTTGAAGACGCACTGGAATATATTAAGATGAATCATATAATATCTTTTACAGGAAACATAACCTTTAAGAAATCAGATGAATTAAGGGAGGTTATTGCGGGAATAAGTCTGGATAATATTCTCCTTGAAACTGATTCTCCGTTTATGACTCCCGAACCTCTCCGGGGAAAAAGAAACGAGCCTGCAAACGTTAAATTAGTTGCTGAAAAAATTGCAGAGGTTCATAATATTAAGGTGGAAGATATTGCAAAGGTGACTTCTTTTAATGCATTCAGGTTTTTCGGTCTGGGGAGTGGTAAGAAAATAAGTTACACATACACGATTGGAAAAAATCTTTATATTAACATTACAAACAGATGTAATGCTGATTGTTTCTTCTGCAGCCGGAAAGGAGATGCTACTCTCCATGGTTATAACCTGAAAATGAAAAAGGATGAAGAGCCGCCGGCTGAAATTTATATCGAAGAAATAGGTGATCCTGCAAACTACGAGGAAATAGTATTCTGCGGTTATGGGGAGCCTACCATACGCTGGGATGTAGTAAAAAAAATAGCAAGGTATGTTAAAAATAACGGAGGGAAGACAAGGCTAAATACGAACGGTCATGGCAGCTTCATAAATAAAAGAGATATTACTCCTGAATTTAATGGCCTGATTGACACTGTTTCAATAAGCATCAATACTGTCGACCCGAGACAGTATGCAAAAATTATGAAGCTTGATACAAGGTTCTTTAATGAAATGGTAACCTTTGCTAAAAGTGTTAAGCAGTATGTTAATCACCTTGTAATGTCAGTTGTTTCCATTGATGAAGTTGAGATCGGTAAAGCGAAGGATGTTGTTGAAAATAAATTCGGTGCGGAATTCCGGGTTCGGCCTTATTTCTGACATGAGGATACTATATTTTTTCATATTGGGATTCTTATTTTTTTCGCCAGGAGTCTTTCCCCAGCTGGATAAAGAACAGCTTAAAAATGAATTGGATGAAATCCTGAAAGATGATTTCTTCAATTCTTCCTCAATTGCTCTGGATGTTTATGATCTGACAGCGGGAGAATACCTCTATAAAGCGAATGAGAACAAACTGCTTAACCCTGCTTCTAATATGAAATTGCTGACATCGGCTGCAGGACTGGTATTTCTTGGTCCGAGGTATAATTTCATTACTTCTGTTCAATACACCGGCGAAATTGTTAATAATACTCTTTTGGGTGATTTGTACGTGGTAGGCGGATTCGATCCTGATTTCAAGACTTCAGACCTGAACCTATTCATCAAGGATATTAAGAAAGCCGGAATAAAAGAAGTATCAGGCAATATATACGGAGATGTTTCTAAAAAGGACTCTGTATTCTGGGGATGGGGCTGGATGTGGGATGATGATCCTTCTACTGATGCACCGTATCTCTCCGCCCTGAATATTAATAGTAATTCGATCAACGTCTTTGTTACGGGTTCCGGGCAGGGAGAAAAACCCTCTGTAGCGACCAATCCTGAAACCGGGTATATCAGAATTATTAATAATGCCATTACCTCTTCTGTGGAGACGCAGAAAATCTGGATAACAAGAGACTGGCGTAACAGAAAAAATGATATTTATGTTTCAGGATATATATTGCCTCCTGAGTTTGCGGCTGAAGATACCATTCAGGATAGAGTTAATATCTTCCGGCCTGATTTATATTTTCTGACTCTGTTTAAAGAGAAGCTTGAGAAAAGCGGGATCAAAATAGGAGGTAATATCAGCCTGCTTAGAAAACCCTTATCCGCAAAATGGATATCTGTATGCAGCCGGGAATATGATTCTGTAATGGTATATATGAATAAACATAGCGACAATCTTAGTGCTGAGATGACTCTTTACTCTCTCGCTGCATCGTTCAACACTTATCCTGTCTCAGCTGCAGAAGGACTGAATGTAATAGATTCACTCCTGACTCTCTGCGGAATAGATGAGCAGAACGATGTTATTGCCGATGGTTCGGGTGTTTCCAGGTATAATCTCTTAAGTGCTGAACAGATTCTTAGTGTTTTGAAATATATGTATGTAAATGATCCTGACTTATTCCAGATATATTACAAATCGCTGCCGGTTGCGGGGATTGATGGAACCCTGGGAAAAAGAATGATCGGGACAATTGCCCAGGGAAAGGTTCATGCTAAGACAGGAACCCTTCGCGGCGTCAGCTGTTTATCCGGCTATGCAACGGGGAAAAATAATCATATAATTGCATTTTCAATACTGGAACAGAATTTTATTGATCAGACAGATTATGCAAGGTTCATACAGAACAAAATTTGTGAACTTCTTTGTCAATATGAATAACCGCTGGATTATCTTAAATTATTTCCAGAATTCTATTAACTATTCTTAAGCTGATGAAATTAGAAAATTTATTTATTCTTTTTGTTCTTCTGATCTTAATTGCAGGATGTGAAAAAAAAGAGGGAAATGAAATATCTAAACCTGCATTTGATATTCAGAAGCAAGACAGTATTCCTGTTTTTAAGGGGGAAGATGCTTATGTGTACACAAAAGCACAGGTGGATTTCGGACCCAGAAACCCTGGCTCGACCGGTCATGCCCTTGCTTTGACATATCTTCAGAATGAACTTAATAAGTATGCAGATGAGGTAATATTGCAGCCGTTTACTTATCCCGGTTATAATGAAGAATTAAATCTTACAAATATTATTGCAAGGTTTAATCCCGGCAATAAAAACAGGATTTTAATCTGTGCGCATTGGGATACACGTCCCCGATCAGAACATTCCAAGGACAGCACCAAACGGAACCTTCCAATATTGGGAGCAAATGACGGTGCCAGCGGGTGCGGTATTATCCTGGAGCTGGCCGGTATTTTGCATAAGGAAAGACCGGGTATCGGGGTAGACCTGGTTTTACTTGACGGTGAAGACTACGGAAAAGAGAGCGACCTGGACAATTACTGTCTCGGATCAAAATATTATTCTGTTAATATTCCCGACGGTTTATATCCCCGGTTTGCTATTCTTCTGGATATGGTGGGCGACAGGGATGCAGTTTTTATGAAGGAGGCAAACTCTGTAGAATATGCTCCTGACATTGTGAATTTAATATGGAATGCGGCTTCAGAATTGAACGCTCCTGCATTTGTTCCAAGGACAGGAGGAGCAATTTATGATGATCATATCCCGCTGAACCAGGCCGGGATTAAAACGATTGATATTATTGATGCAGATCTTGTAGGAGCTGATACCCCTGTAGAAAGAAGAAATTACTGGCACTCTGATAAAGATACTATGGAAAATATAGGTACGAGTACACTGCAGCAGGTTGGTACGGTTTTAACCTATCTCCTTTACTCAATTCATTTCAACTCATAATGAAAAAGTATAAAGAATATATAATCACAGCAGATCCTTTTAACCCTGAAATACTTAACAGTATACTGTGGGAGCTTGACATAACCGGGACAAATGAAGATGTGAACTGTCTTCGGGTTTTTGCCGATATGGAAAGTAATATGAATCTGCAGAGAATAAGCGAGCAGCTCCAAAAGCTGAAGCAGGAAGGTCTGCTCAGGAATTTTAATGTGGAAGAATCTGTGCTTGAAGAAAAGAACTGGAATGAAGAGTGGGAAAAATCTCTGAATGTAATAAAGGTCAGTGATAAAATAGTTATAAAGCCTTCATTTAAAGACTACGATAGAGAAGCAGACGAAATTGTAATAACGATTGATCCTAAAATGTCTTTCGGAACAGGTGAGCATCAGACAACAAAACTTGTTCTCCGGCTGCTTGAAAAATACATCAAACCGGAAATAAGTGTCCTTGATGCAGGAACAGGTTCCGGAATACTTTCCATTGCCGCTATAAAACTTGGGGCAGAAAAAGCTCTGGCTTTTGATACTGATGAATGGTGTTATGAAAATGCACAGGAGAATTGTCTGCTGAATAATGTATCGGATCAGATTGAAATAAAGATCGGTGATATTAAAATCGTGCCCTATGAAGTTTATGACCTTATCCTGGCAAATATTCAGAAGAATATCTTAATGGAGCTGCCGGCTGAATTTTCATCGAGGTTAAAAAATAAGGGGATCATCCTTTTATCAGGTTTGCTTGTAGGAGATGAGCAGGATATCCTGGAAGAGTACAAATCAAAAGGATTCATTCATCTTGAAACGATTCAAATGGATGAATGGATAGCTTTAAGTTTATCAAAAAATATTTAGCTCACCTTTGATATACTATTTTTCCCCCGACAATTGTCATTTCCGCCTGAACATCTTTAATTTTAACCGGATCTACAGTCATCAGGTTGTCACTTAGTACAACAAAATCTGCAAACTTGCCCGGTTCTATACTCCCTTTATCCTTTTCAGTAAACTCCGCATAAGCACTATTTAAAGTATAGCATTTTATTGCTTCCCGGATAGATATTTTTTGTTCAGGTATCCAGCCGCCGGGATTTTTACCGTCTACAGTTCTACGGGTGACTGCGGCGTATAATGTTAAAAAAGGGTCGAGGGTGACGACAGGCCAATCGGTACCGAAACAGACTTTCACATGATTATCAAGATATGACCTGTATGGATGCGTATATTTTATTCGATCCTTACCGATTCGCTTAACCGCCCATACACCATCTTCAATTGCATGTGTGGGCTGAACGCTGGCAATGACGCCGATCTTTGTGAATCGCGGGATATCAGCTGGACGGACATGCTGAGCATGTTCGATCCTGAATCTTCTATCCCATTCGGGATTCTCATTCCTGATTTCTTCATAAAGATCAAGCATATAGGAATTAGCCCTGTCACCTATGGCATGTGTAGAGATCTGGATATGATCACGATCTGCATCAGCAGCCCATTCGTTTATCTTACCGTCAATGATGATATCGTTGGGAAGTCCGGTGTTGGTTGTGTCTCCTTCATAAGGCTCCCAGAACCATGCAGTACTTGATCCCAGAGAACCGTCAGAGAAAGCTTTTACTGCTCCTGTCTTCAAAAAATCATCCCCGGTTCCTGCAGTCAGATTATTATCCTCGAGATATTTATAGTCATCAATAGGCCATCTTAATGAAATCCTGCAGGTTAATTTATTCTCTGATTCAAGCTTCTTATATGCCTCAAGTGCAGGTCGTTCTTCCATCGAATAAATATCCTGAACGCTGGTTATTCCGAATCTTCTCGCTTCCTTCAGAGCAGTTTCTGATGCCGCATAAAAATCGTCCGCATCATGATCGGGTATAACATCAAACATAAGGCTCATTGCATTATCTTTTAATATTCCTGTTGGTTCTCCTGTTTCCTGATCCTTAACGATTAAACCGCCTTCAGGACTCGGAGTATCTTTTGTAATCCCAGCAAGCTTAAGTGCCCTGGAATTCGCCAGCCCCAGATGACCATCCATTCTGCTGACAAAAACAGGAGTACCCGATGTAACGTCATCTATATCTTCTTTTGAGGGCAGCTTCTGCACGTCCCAGCTCTCGTGATCCCATCTTCCGCCGGCAACCCATTTGCCAGGATACTTCTTAACGTAATCTCCAAGGATAGTTCTGAACTCTTTGATTGATTTTGCAGGACGAAGATCAATGCCCATCAGGTAAAAACCACCGCCTAAAAAATGGAGGTGTGCATCATTGAATCCGGGCATCATAAACTTACCGCCGAGATCAATCACTTCAGTTGAACCATCTATCCTTCTTTTAACTTCATCATTGGTTCCAACAAAAACTATCCGGTCGCCTTCCACCAGGACAGCTTCAGCCTCAGGCTGTTTTTCATTAACAGTATAGATGCTGCCGTTGATGAATGCTTTCTTTTGCTGTGCGAAGTTTGTAGTCATTATAATTACTGAGCAGATTATTAATAATAAAATTCTATGCAGCATATCCTCTCCCTGGTGAATATGAATAACACAACTGCTAATATAAAAAAGAGGGGAGTGAAAGAAAATAAACTGCAGTCCGGTATTTCCGGACTGCAGAAAAGAGGATTTACTTTAGGAGCAGGAGCTTCTTTGAAGCCGAGAAATTCCCGGTTGTAAGCTTGTAAATATACATTCCGCTTGCAAGCGAGGATGCATTAAAATTGACCGAATGACTGCCGGCATTCTGATTTTCATTAACAAGGACTGCAGTTTCTTTCCCTGTTAAGTCATAAACTTTCAAAACAACTTTTCCCGGGCTGGCAGTATAATATTTAATTGTAGTTGAAGGATTAAAAGGGTTGGGGTAGTTCTGTTCCAGTGAATAGCTTAATACACCCGTATTAACCTCAATTGTATTCGAATATGTATAGCTGCCGTTAAGGTCTGTCTGCTTCAGCCTGTAATAAACAGTCCCGGAAGCAGGTTGATTATCAGAGAATGTATAATAAGATTTTTTTGAAGTTGTGCCTTTACCTTCTACAAACCCGATCTGGTTCCATTCGGCGGTAGGATTTTCTTTCCGCTCAATCTGAAATCCCTTGTTATTTGTTTCTGTTGCAGTCAGCCAGCTCAAATTGACGCTGCCATTGGAACTCACTGCATTGAAAGAAAGAAATTCAACAGGGACAATATCAAGGAGTCTTACAGGAAAATTACTGCCGAAATTCCAGTGATCTAAATTAGATGGTATTCCGTCTCCATTCACACTGTTTGCGGTAGAATATAATGTATCCCATTCAACTGAATCAGCTGCGGTATAATTAAAATACCATGAAACAGTGTCGCCGGCAAAAATTCTCGGCTGGTTATGAGTAAGTTCATCCGCCATTATCTGAGTTCCGGGATCTGTTGCTGTTAATGTGCTGAATCTTGAAGCAACATTAAACCCGCCTTTTACCATTGGACCACCGGTAAGAAAAATATGATATTCTGCAGTTTCACCTTTCAGCAGAGAATCAGGACCTTCGATCCACACCTGCACAGATGCATCAGGAGTTACGTTGTGGCAGACGCATCCCTGACCATTAAGGTGAGTTGTCCCGACAATACCCGTCTGAAAGTCAACACCTGCGTAAATTATGACAGAAATAAAAACCAGGACTAATAAGTAATTTATTTTCATGATTAAATATTGTTTATTGAATAATAAGGTATGAACTTGCTTAAAAAAGTACCGCCCTGTCAAAGAGCGGTACTTTAAGCAGAAATTATTTCATTAACATCATTTTCCGGGTAGTAACAAAAGAAGAACCATCATTTCCCCTGGCTTCTATAACATAAAAATATAAGCCGCTGGAAAGATTGCCTGCAAGGAAGTTTACATCATATCTTCCTGCTGCATACTGACGGTTTGTTAAATCCGTGATCTTTTGGCCCAAAGCATTATAAACTGTGATTTTAACTTTTGCATCAGCCGGAACTTCAAAGTCTATCTTCGTTGTCGGGTTGAAAGGGTTAGGATAGTTCTGTGAAATACTGTAGGATGATGGAAGAGGAGAAGAAACTTCCACCACATTGGAATATTCCGACTCTCCGCTGAAATCAACCTGTTTTAATCTGAAATACTGTTTATCGGAATTTGGCATATCCATACTGTATGAATAGCTATGACTTTGTGTAGAAGTCCCGTACCCCGGTACAAATCCGATTTTTTGAAAAGATTTATTATCTGTACTGCTCTCGACATCAAATCCCTGGTTATTTGTTTCGGTAGCTGTACGCCAGTTCAGCATTACTTTACCGTTAACAACCTTGCCTGTGAATGATGTAAGCTCAACCGGAATAAACCAGGGTGAGTAGAGTTTATACAAACCGCTTCCGAAAGCCGCAAATACAGTTGTAGTATCAACTACGTGGTAAGCATAATTGCTTGATGGGTTGCCGAGAACAGTCCAGGAAGCGCCTCCGTTATGAGTAATATAACTGCTTCCGGAATATTCTCCGCAGATCAGGTAATCAGGAAGCTGGGGAGCAATAGATAATCCCCACATATTTTTTCCGGTGAAGTAAGCGATAGGCTGCCAGCTGGCACCATAGTCCGTCGATTTAAGAAAACCGCCGCCGCCTGACCATTTTGTTGCCCAAGCCAGTCCCGGAACATTTTTATCAATAGAGATGATCGGTGTTTCACCACCGGTTGAAAACGGGTGAGTCCATGTTACTCCGTAATCAGTGCTTCTTGCTATCCCATATCCATTATCACCAACAATTATGATATTCGGCTGATCCGGAAATACATCAATATCACATGGCGACCCGAAGGGCAGTGAGCTTGATATTGTATTCCAGTTAGATCCGAAATCATAAGAGGCTTTGAACTGGTTGCCGTCCATTGCATACAGGGTGTCGGGGTGAACAGGATCTTTCTGAATCGGCACTCCGAAATAATACCAGGAAAAGGATCCGGTAGAAGTCCAGGTGAGACCGCCGTCGATGGTCTTCATAGTCTGCTGTGCATTTTCAATTGCCACGAGGAAAGTATTTTCATCGTAGGAACTCTGAAGAACGCATTTAATTGAAGATGAGCCGGGAATTACATTCCCGAATGGTGAGAAAGTCTCCCCGCGGTCGGTACTTCTATAGATCCGGTTACCCGATCCATAGTAAATGATGTTATCATCCCAGTTATTCACACAAATGGGATCACCAAGGCTTGAACCGCTTTGTTTCAGCTGCCAGGTATAATTTTGTGAATAAGAGAGAGAAAATGAAAAGAGAAAGGCGAACAGGAAAGGTAAATATATATTTTTCATATCTCCTGAGTATTTATTATTTGATATCCCGCAGCTCAAAAAACTGCGCTTAATTAAAATTCCAATTAGGTTATATGATCTATAGTGTATTTTTACCTCTGTTTCAGGACAGACATAATAAATACATTAAGCCCGGCATGGAGTCCGGGTTTTCGTACCTGATATACTTAATTTGCTCGATTGGTCTGTAAAAACCTCAAATAATATACAATAGTTGTAAATGGAATCCAAAAAAAAATTTTGTTAAGTTTGCCAATCCAGATAACATAGCGGGAGAATTAATGAACCTTGACGTACTAGTTTTTGCTGCCCATCCTGATGATGCAGAATTAGCAATGGGCGGAACTATTGCCAGACTTACAAAGAATAATCTGAAAGTGGGTATAATTGACCTTACAAGGGGAGAACTCGGGACAAGGGGGACTCCGGAAATAAGACAGAAAGAGGCATTTCTTGCCGCGGGAATTCTAAAGGCTTCTTTAAGGGAAAACCTCCTTATCCCTGACGGCGATATCGAAAGGAAAAAAGAAAACCTGATGAAGGTTGTCCTGACAATCAGAAAGTACCGCCCTAAAATTATTTTTGCACCATATTTCAATGATCGTCATCCCGATCATATCCATACAAGCAGACTGGTTAAAGAAGCCATGTTCGCAACAGGGCTTTCGAAATTAAAAACTTCAGACAGGGAAGTCGCACAAACTGCCTACAGACCAAGGAAACTTTATTATTATATGCAGACATACCAGTTTGAGCCTTCTTTTATTATGGATATTTCCGATAGCTTCCAGACTAAAATGAAGGCAGTCGAGTGCTATCAAAGTCAGTTCCATAATCCCCGGAGTAAAGAACCGGAAACTTTCATCAGCCGGCCGGAATTTCTGAATTATATTGAATCACGTGCACAGGTATTTGGTTTTCAGATTGATAAGAAATATGGAGAACCTTTTTTTTGTGAAGAGAAAATCGAATTGAATCTTTTGGACATGCTTAAAGAATAGGATAGGGTAGACTGAAAAGTAATACACAATTTTGAAAATCCGAGGCATTCTTTTTATCCGAGCTGTCGAAGAATGAACCTGTACGGGCTCATTCTTCGATAATTGCTTTTCAGCCCACCCCTATTTTCGCTTTTCTTAATCTTAATGAATTAGATACAACGCTCACGGAACTCATCGCCATGGCTCCTGCTGCTATTATAGGATTAAGTAATCCTAACGCCGCAAGAGGTATTCCGATTACATTGTAAATAAAAGCCCAGAATAAATTCTGTTTAATCGTCCTGATCGTTCTACCGGACAGATTTATAGCACTCAAAACCTCTTTGATATTACCATTTATTAAAGTTATATCGGCGCTTTCGATGGCAATATCGGTCCCGGTTCCTATAGCTATACCCACATCCGCCCGTGCTAATGCAGGTGAATCATTTATTCCGTCACCAACCATTGCAACAACCGCACCTTCTGACTGAAGTTTCCCGATGATTTCGGACTTTTCTGCAGGCATTACTTCTGAAAATATCGTTTCAATCCCTGCCTCTTTTGCAATAGCAGAAGCTGTTCTTTTGTTATCACCTGTAAGCATAACTGTCTGAATTTTTTTCTTTTTCAGTTCAGATATTACTTCCTTTGTATCTTTGCGTATTACATCTGCAACAGCGATTAGTCCTGCCAGGTTTTTATTAACGGAGACGAGAATTACAGTCTTGCCTTCATTGCTCAGTACTTCAATTTCCTGTATTACTTCAGGGTCCAGGTGTATTTCTCTATCCTTCATAAGGGCAGGATTACCGATTACAATTCTGCTATCTCCGGAATATGCTTCTATTCCGTTTCCCGTGAGAGAATTAAAATCAGTAATTTCATCGAGTTCAAGATTTTTAGATGCAGCGAATTCAACGATGGCCGTTCCGAGGGGATGCTCCGATTTACTTTCCGACAGACGCTGCTTTCCGCAGGAGTTCATTCTCATTCAATCCGTTTTTGGCAACAATATTCGTAACCACCGGCTTGCCGATTGTAATCGTTCCTGTTTTATCAAAGACCACAGTTGTCACAGAGTTTAATCGTTCAAGACTTTCAGCATTTTTGATCATTATTCCGTTTGAAGCGCCCAGGCCGGTTCCCACCATTATTGCTGTCGGTGTTGCAAGACCGAGTGCGCAGGGGCAGGCTATAACCATCACTGCAATGAAATTAAGCATAGCTGAAGTAAATGGAAGTCCGATGATAATATACCATATCAGGAAAGTAACTACAGCAATTCCTATCACTACCGGGACGAAAATCGAGGCGACTTTATCCGCAAGGCTCTGAATAGGAGCTTTTGATCCCTGCGCTTCTTCCACAAGTTTTACAATCCTGGCAATTACGGAATCTTTTCCTATAGCGGAAGCTTTTATTGTAATGCTGCCGTTTTTATTTATTGTTCCACCTATTACTTTTGTACCTGTAGTTTTCTCAACGGGGATGCTTTCACCGGTGATCATGGATTCATCAACCGAAGAATAACCTTCGGTTATTACTGCATCAACAGGGATTTTCTCGCCTGGCCTTACTATAATTGTGTCGCCGAAGATAACATCTTTTACAGGGATATCAGATTGCACCCCATTCCTGATTACCCTTGCGGTTTTAGGCTGGAGCCCGAGTAACTTTTTAATTGCCGAAGAAGTTTTCGATTTCGCCCTTGCCTCAAGGAGCCTTCCCATAAGTATCAGAGTTATAATTATGACGGCAGTATCAAAGTATATATGTCCGGCTGCATTATTAAGATTCAGCAGTTCAGGGAAAAGTACTGCAATAGTACTGTAGATGTATGCAGTTCCTGTTCCCACTGCTACAAGCGTATTCATATCTGCGGAAAAATGTTTTACGAGTTTCCAGGCTGACGTGAAAAACCTTTTCCCTGAAATAAATACTACAAAGGTCGAAGCAAGGAAAAGGAGTCTGTTGACTTCTGAGGGTGTAAGAGGATTCAGGTTTGAAAACCAGGTTGTCATTTCAAGCATACTGATAATCATAACAGGTATTGAAATAACAGCACTGAAAATAAATTCAGCTTTCAGCTTTTTATAGGCTTCTTTATGCTGAATTTCTGCTGCAGATTCGAATTCCTCGTTCGCCGCTGATCCTTTCTCTTCTTCCGGAGGGAGTAGTTTATAGCCTGCATCTTCTACGACCTCAGTAAATTTTGATATACCGGTCTGCGACGGATTAAAGGAGACTGTTACTTTTTCAGTTGCAAGGTTTACATTTACTTCACCAATGCCATCGATCTTTTTCAGGGCCTTTTCAACCCGGGCCACACAACTGGCACAGGTCATTCCTTCAACCGGAAGGGTTAAAGTTTTAATTTCCCGGGTATTCATATTCTTCTCATTAATTAATGGGCTGATATCCTGCTTCTTCAATTGCTTTGTATAAATCCTGCTCGGCAATTTTCGTCTCATCATATTCAACGACTGCCTCGCCGATCTTTACTTTCTTAACCTTTACGTTATCGAGTTTTGATAATTCTTTTCTTACTGCCATTTCGCAGTGACCGCAGCTCATTCCATCTATTTTGATTTCTTTTGTTGTCATTTCTATCTCCGATTTTTAGATGATTAATTCTACAGCACAAATATAAGCCTCGCAGAAAATCAAAGCGTTATATAATTTTTGGAAAAATTTATATGCTTATCAGGATAAGAATCGACTTTGGAAGGACTTAATTAACCTTATCTAGCGGTTTGCGTATATTTTCCGTGAGTGATTTGAATTGGTTGGCATTCATACCCGTCACTTTTTTAAATTGGGCGGAAAGATGAGCCACACTGCTGTATCCCAGCCTGAATGCAATCTCACTTAGAGTCTGCTCACCGTATTTAAGCAGCTCCTTTGCCCTTTCAATTTTCTGGAGAATGAAATAGTGCTCTATCGTAATATTCTCTATGGATGAAAAGAGTGTGCTGAGATAATGATAATCAGCATTCATTCTTTCTGAGAGATAATCGGAAATATTAACTTTGCCGGAAATTTTTTCGTCATCTCTTACTAATTCGAGGATTAAAAGTTTGATCTGTTCGATCATTTTCATTTTACGGTCTTCGATTAGTTCGAACCCGTTTTCAGCAAGGACCATTCTAATCTTTTCAATCATTTCATCATCAAGGCTTCCTTCAACTTTTACTTCCCCCAGACTTATATATTTTATATTTAATCCGAGTTTCCCAAATTCCTCGTCAACAACTCTGATGCATCTGTTGCACACCATATTTCTGATATAAAGAGTGGTTTCGTTCTGTTTTTCGCTTTTCATTTTTGTTTTATGTTTTATCCTTCCCCTACAAGTTAAAACAGAATAATTAATAAAAAAAGGGAATGATGGCTATTCATTCCCTTATTAAAAAATATAGCCGCCTTATCATTTCTTTTCGAGTGGAAGCATTGTATTGTTATTAGTTAAAACCACCATCTGACCACCGACAATTTTTACTTCCAGCATTTCACCGTCATCGGTCAGAAGCATCATTCTCCCATCTTTCAAAACCATATCAGAATCAGGAAGTACAAGAGAAGTATGATCGCCTTCTTTTTTTACCCTGTACATCGTGCTGTCGGTTAGTCCCATTGCCATCAGTGTTTTATCTTGAAGTTTTATAGGCATAGCCAGCCCCGAATCAGCAATCATTACAATTTTTCCTTGTTTCTGATCCATTTTACCTGCCGGTCCTGTCGTAACGAATGTATCTCCGCCGAGTAAAGTATCGTTTGAGATCTTCACACTTTTTGCCGGCGGATCTTTGGTTTTATCCTGATAATGACTGCTTAGCTGGTCATCCTTATTATTGCCGCATCCTGCAGCAGTCAGGCATACAGCAAGCAGTACGCCGTATATTAGTTTCATTATTATTCCTTTAGTTGAATACAATTATATCACACATATGTGATATATATTATTAGATTCAGCACAAGAAGTTCTGAACTGTGATGTACTACATTCTTTTCCGACTCTTCCCTACAGCTTCTCCGAGGGCAGGAAAAACAAGGAAAAGCAGCCCTAAGACAATAAAATATTTGGTTTTTGAATGGTGTAATTTCATAATAAATATTATTGATGTTTAACTCTTAAGGATAATCAATTATTAATAAAATTTTGTAAGTCAGATCAACTTGTATGGGAGTCAGGCATTATTAGTCCATAATTGCAGTGTTTAACAGGCAGTTATCGCAGTTGCCGCATGGCTTTTCGTCATGAAACCCGAAATATTCTGATATATATACTCTTCTGCATTCTTCTGTTTTGAAGTAATTGATCATTGAAAGAAGCTTTTTATTGTCACTTACCAATTTTGCGTTCAGTTTTTCTTCATCCTCCAGTTCGGGGGGAAATACTCCGGTTATTTTCAGATCATTATTTTCAACAGTACCTTCTGTGACACCATACCTGTCAAAAATTCCGAGGGCTGTTTCAATCCTGAAATCATTCCTGTTCTTAAAATTCATCTGCTCCCTGAGATATTCCACACCCATTGAGTTCACTGCAGAAACATCGCGCCTCAGTATATCATATAATGCTGAATAAAAATTGGCGTCCGGGTTAGACCATTTTATAAAATCCATTTGGATATAAAGGTCATCTTGTTTATAAAGAAGAAGGCAGTCGGAGGGTTTTCCGTCTCTTCCGGCTCTTCCTATTTCCTGGTAATACGATTCTACTGAGGAAGGCACTTCTGCGTGGATGACAAAACGGATATCAGGTTTGTCGATACCCATACCGAATGCATTGGTTGCAAGGATAAGGTCCTGCCGTCCGTTCAAAAATTCACGCTGCATTCTTTTTCGTTCTTTATCGCTTAGTTTCCCATGGTAAATTCCGTGTGGTATTTTTTTATCTCTTAGCATCTGCGAGAATTTTTCAAGTGTCTTTATCAATGAGAAATAAATAATTCCTGAACCATGATACTGGTTTATGACTTTGATGATCGAATCGATTTTTTCTTTCTCATCGAATATATCCTGAACCTCAAGTTTCAGGTTGGGTCGCTCTATTCCCTGGTGGAAAGTCTTTATATTTTCGGGATTAATGCGAAGTTTATTAATTATATCCTGCTGGACCTCAGCGGTAGCTGTTGCAGTAAGTGCGATAGTCAGGGGATTATTCATCAGTTCCCTGAATTCTCCGAGTCTTGAGTAATCGGGACGAAAATCATGTCCCCATTCCGAAATACAATGTGCTTCGTCAACTGCAAGTAACGAGATATTAATCTTTTGCAATTCATGCACAAACTCCGGCTTACGGAACCTTTCAGGAGTCACATACAGTAATTTTATTTTCCCTCCTACAAACTGATTCAACCTTTGATCCCGCTCCTGTCTGGATAATGTTGAATTTATGAAAGCAGCATTTATCCCTTTCTTCCTGAGAACGTCTACCTGATCCTGCATAAGTGCGATCAAAGGACTTATTACTATTGTTCCGCTTTCAAACAAAAGTGCCGGTACCTGGTAGCAGAGCGATTTACCACTGCCTGTGGGCATTATGACGAGGGAATGCTTTTTTTCGTCAAGTGTTCTCCGGATTACTTCTTCCTGTTTACCGCGGAATTCTTTATACCCGAAGTATTCTTCTAATATTTCTTTTGGTTTCAAATATTCTTCTTCATCTTATGGATCAAATATATATCGTTTATCAGTACAAATTTAAAATATTTAAGTTATTATGTTATGAGGGCAGGATTTACACAGGGTGAGGAGATGAATGCGTTATGCAGTTGCTCCGCCGCAGCTTGATCCGGCACCGGCGGTGCATCCGAAACAGTGCTGACCGGTTACTATCCGTCTGAATTGAATTTTGTCAAGATCGAAGTCATTCAGATGGTTTGGGGCTCCATGATCAAGAGTAAGTTCAAGCATCTGGTTAAAATCGCAGTCGTACAAATAACCATTCCAGCTGACTGATATCGTATTCCTGCACATTACATTACGTGCAGCATCCGGATTGAATGAGCCGATTAGTTTTTCCATATATGCCTGGTAATTCCCTGATGAGACGAGATAATCCAGGAATCTGCTTATCGGCATATTTGTAATTGTATAAAGATTATTAAACACAATCCCGTAATTATTCCATAATTCTCTTTTATATTCCGTCTCAAGCGAGGTCTGAGAAGCAGGGAGGTAAGCCCCTACAGGGTTATATACAAGATTTAATTTCAAATCGGAATTATCTTTACCATAACCCAGAGAGTTGAGCTTTTTGATTACCTTTACCGATTTCTCAAATACCCCTTCACCTCTTTGTTTATTGGTAAATCCGGCTTTATAGAAAGGTAAAGATGAAATAATTTCTACTTTATTCTCCGCCATAAATTCAGCATAATCCTCAAATCCGTTCGAATCAAGTATTGTAAGGTTCGACCTTACCATAATGTGTTTGTCTGATTTTTTTATTTCAGATACAAACCACTTGAAGCCGGGATTTAATTCGGGGGCTCCTCCAGTCAGATCAACTAAGGGAATTTCAAATGAGCGGAGAACGCTCAGGCATAACTCCATAGTTTCTTTTGTCATAATTTCTCTGCGGTCGGGACCAGCATCAACATGGCAGTGTTTGCAGACCTGGTTGCACATTTTTCCTAAATTAATCTGAATGATCTCTATCTCACCTGCAGTTAGGTATTTCTCGCCAGTATCATGATACACCGAATCAAAATCAGGCAGTTTCCCGCGGTCATTCAATATTATAAGCTGTTCATTTGCATCAGAAAGCCGTTCGCCGAAGGCTTTCATACTTTTATGGCGGATTTCCATTCTATTCCAATCTACATTGTAATTTTCTGGTTTACATTTTTCATTTGAATGCCATGCACAAGTGATGCTCCGCCTCTTATTGCACTTGCTACATGCACCGCTTCTGTCATTTGTTCAAGATCAGCCCCTTTCTGAAGGGATTCCTGGGTATATGCATCTATACAGTAAGGACATTGTATTGCGTGAGCTACTGCCAGGGCAATTAGCGCCTTCTCTCTTTCAGATAGTGCCCCTGCTGCGAATACAGCGCCGTACCAATCAGAGAATTTTTTCCATAATTCCGGTGCGCCCTCAGAAATCTCGCTGAACCTGGGAAGGTCATCTGGTTTGTAATAAGTTTCCATACTATTCCTTTGCAATTAGGTTTTGAAATTTCAGCTTAATATAAAATTAAATACATACGAATTTTAATTCATCACGAATTGTGAAGATTTAAGAATCATATGATTCTAGGAACTTACTTTACTACCTGGAAAATAGAATCGAGAACAGTGCCATCAACCCATTTTACTATTGCAACCACCTTGTTCTTATTTACTTTCGGTTTAGCAGGCGATCCTCCGCAGATCCGGTCTACTTCTTTTTTTAATTCTTTAATATCAATTACCGGGATGGATGAATTCTTTAAGGCTTTAAATAAATCCTTTCTTTTTGGATTTATACATAATCCGCGTTCAGTAGCAATCACATCTATTAATTCTCCCGGACCGCAAAGGGTTGTAACCTCATCTACAATTACCGGGATGCGGTCTCTGAAAGAGGGAATTGCAAGTATTGTGCATTTCGAAAAAAGACAGTTCTGCCAACCGCCTATCCCATGAAGAAGATATCCATCGGAGTGAGTTACTACATTCGCATTAAAGTTTACATCTACCTCAGTAGCTCCCAGAACAACAGCATCAACCATAGATGCAAAATTTCCCTTACCATGGAAATTATAGCTTGTAAAAGGAGAGGTATTAACGTGTCCTTCATTTTCCCTCATACTTCTTACACCTTCAAGGTCGAATGTCTGTCCGTCAAGTATGTAGTCTGTTAAACCCTCCTCCAGCATCTGAACCAGGTATTTGGTGCTTCCGCCTCTTACAAATCTGGCCTTTACATTTTTAGCTTTCATTCTCTCTTTAAGAAAGAGTGCAAACGCAAGGGCAGTTCCACCTGCTCCTGCCTGGAACGAAAACCCGTCTTTCAGAATGCCTGCCTCATCAAGGAACCGGGCAACGTATTCTGCTATTAAGAGCCTGTCAGGTGATTTAGTAACTTCAGTTGTTCCCGATACAATTTTCTCCGGATCACCCAATGAATCGATTTGTACTACATAATCAACATTATTACCCTGTATCTGCCAGGGAACGCAGGGGAAGGGAATTAAATTATCCGTTACAACAATAACTTTGTCGGCATATTCCGAATCACCCAGGGAGAAGCCCAGCAGTCCGCAGGCTGAGGGACCGCGGTCTCCTGTTGCATTACCGAACGGATCTGCAGTAGGTGCCGCAATCATTGCAATATCAATGTGAACTTCACCATCCTGGATCGACTGATATCTTCCGCCGTGAGAACGCAGCACTCCAACGCCCTTCATCTTTCCTTCCGAAGTGAACCTGCCTAAAGGCCCGTTCATACTTCCCTCAATGTGATGTATTGTCCCGTCCTTCAGATATTTAATCAAATGTTCGTGAACCGGGAACGAAGCACTGGGAAACCAGCGGATATTTTTTATTCCCAATTCATTTATAGTATCAAACAGGATATTGGTGAGAACATCTCCGTTTCTCAGATGATGATGCGTGGAGATAGTCATACCATCTTTTAATCCGGCTTTCTTTAAGGCTTCTTTTATACTCTTCACAACCTTATTTCCATCTGAAGGATAATCTATACAGCTCCTGACCGGAGGTTTCGCTTTGCCGCCTTCAGGTTTATGTTTATTTATTCCCTTAAATGGGATCTGTGGTGTTCCGTTTATTTCATCAGGAACTAATCTTCCTGCAGCATTTTTTACTAATTTCATTTTTGTTCAGTTGAATATGTTATACTAAATTATTTACAATTAAATGACCACCGTCCCACTAACAACTAATAACCACTCTGTTCATCCTTCCAGTCTTTTGTCAACAGGCCATTAATTATTGCAAGGTCTATTGTCCTGGCTGCTCTTTTTACAACGGGAGGGTCAATCATTTTACTTCCCAATGAGACTACCCCCAGACCCTTTCTTTCCGCTTCCTCGAATGCAAGAACTATCTTTTTCGCTTTTTCAATCTCATCCCTGTCTGGAGCAAAAGCTTCATGCACAACCTGTATCTGGCGGGGATGGATGCATCCTTTGCCCTCAAACCCGAGACTTTTTGCTTCAATAACACTCTGTCGCAGTCCCTCCATATCTCCTACATCCGAAAAAACAGTATCGATTGCCTGTATTCCTGCAGCCTTTGCAGCATTAATCAGCATCTGACGTGCAAAAATACTTTCCCGTCCTTCATTGGTTCTCTGCGTTCCTAAATCGGCTGTATAATCTTCAAGCCCGATAGCAAGCGCACAATTTTTTTCTGATGCCGAAGCTATCTCAAATGCCTTAATAACCCCCAGTGCGCTTTCGATAATAGGCATATAATAAATTTCATTTTTAATATCGTTCTCTTTGCGAAGTCTCTCAACCTCTTTCTCAACCTGCTTTACCTGGTCGGCTGACTCGCATTTGGGAATCAAAATTACATGGACATTATGAGGCACAATGTACTTCAGATCTCCGCAGCCTTTCGGGAGCTGGTTAATTCTCACCATTCTTTCTGCACCGTAAAAATCAACAGATCGAAGTGCATTTCTTACAATTAATTGAGCCGCATCCTTCTCTGATGGAGCAACACTATCTTCAAGGTCAAGTATAATCGCATCAGGTGAATGAAGACCGGCATTAATATAAAATTTCGGTTCATTTCCCGGCAGATACAGCCGGCTTCTTCTTAGACGATCCCTGGATGATTTATACTGATTTTTTTTGTTAAAAGGCAGCAGATATTCGGATATTGTTTCAGGCATAAGTTTCTTTATAGCCATCTCAAATCGGGCTGCGATTGTGAAGGGAAGGGCTCCGCTGTCCTCCATAAGGATATCTGCATTTTCAAGTTCAAAGAATCTGGACATATCACGAATCTGCTTCTTAATAGACTCCCCGTACATCACATCGACTTTACTCTGCAGATCGATTTTTATTCCCCCGGAGTTTTTTTTCGTTATCTCGAAATAGCAGTCGGAACGGACTGCAGCGCCTCTTTTACCCGCAGCGGATGTAGTAGTATTTTTATTCATATTGATTTCTTTATAAAACTTAGGATGGTCGGATATTGTATACTCTTTATAAACAATTAATTACAGCATTAAATTTAACAAATTAACTGCTAAAAGTTTCCGGCATTCTGAACTTCAATATTAAATCTGTAGCCGTGCTATCCCTTGAGATATTCCCATTCGGTATTCGCTTTAAACGGTAAGTCTGGTCATAAATTCCCGGGTAGTTACTTCCTCACTTCGGAAGATTAACTCCTTGATTTCCTTCTGTCTGACAGGAGATAAAAGTTTTCCGGACAGAGCATTGAATTTATTGTCAAGGTCTTCCATCGTCATCGGTTCCCTTGGATCTCCTTTGGGATATTCCAGGTATTCAGAAAATTCCTTACCGTCTTTCGTTCTCACAATAACTTTGCTCGGCTGCTTTGCCGGGAACATTTTTTCGAATTCCCGTGATGGCTCACCTTTTATTTTATCTATTACCTCCCAGATCCTCGGGTCCTTCATCTTTTCATCTGAAAAAGATTGAGTGGTAATTTTATGATCCACTAATGCTGCTGCGATGCAGTAGGGAAGTGAGTGGTCAGCTGTTTCTCTTGATTCCGGACGGTATTTGTGAGGATCAAACAGGATGTCATAAGCCTGCGCTAAAGTAGTAAGGGTTACTGTCTCTATCTGATCATATGAGATATTATTCTTAGTAACCACATTTAATGTGGCAGAAAGATGAGTGTGAGTCAGTGCTTCCGTAGGGAAAGCCTTCATACCGCATTCCATTATCTTATAACTATTACCAAGTCCGCTGGTCAGCTTATCCGTATTCCATTTCCATTCTGAAATTCCGTCCCGTCCCTGCATCTGTACCGGGTTTAGTGTTTGTTCTTTGGCATTCCAACCCAGGAACGTATCCATAAAACCCTCTTTACCTTCAAACACTAGTTCCGTTCCGGTATAGCCTCTCTGCGCCATGAGGGCAGCAAATACTCCTGACTGCACAGCCATTGGATCGACAGTATTTTTCATCATTGTCAGTTTGCCGGCGGTAGGACAGCCGATGGTATGGTTATGACTACCATTGATTCCTATTGCATTAACCATCTGATCTGTATTTAGTCCCAGGATCTTTCCTGCTACTATGGGGGAAACAAACTGGGTAAGAGCAGCATGATGCCATTTACGTTCCCTGATGCCGGGCACGGCAAACTCACACAACCTCTGTTCAAATTCATAAGCAAGAACAATTGCTGTAATTATATCCTTCATTGAAGCACCGACCGACTCCCCGGTTGAGAGTGCTGCCGGGATTAAATCGGATGGATGGGAGGGGTCTTCCTTCCAGTAGATGTCATTAAAGTCCAGTGCCCGTATCATTAAGGAATTAACCAGCACAGCATTAACTGCCGGCATTTTATTCCCGAAACCTATAAGCGTGGATTCCGGTTTACCTCCCATATCCATATAAATATCTCTAAGAATATTAACATCTTTAGTATGATATCCGCCGTAGGCGCACCCAATGGAATCATACAGAAATCGCTTAACCTGATTTACAACTTCCAATGGGAGTTCTTCATACTTTAAGTTTACAGCAAATTCAGCTATTGTTCTTGAGATTGATTTATTCATAGTTCCCTATTAAAATATCGTTGAAAAAATGGAACACAGATTTAAGGGATTAAATAGATCTAAACAGATAATGTAGATATTCCACAATTAGTATTTATATATAAAATTTCAATGAGAAACACATTTAAGAGATTAAATAGCTCCCATCAAACAATCAGTTTGTATCTATCCAATCAGTTAAATTTGAGTTTTATTAAATTATAGATTGTTTTTAACCCACTCTTCCAAACCACCGTAGACTATAAGTTCCTGAGCCGGTACTCCGACTGGATCGATTGAGTACGTCTTTTCATTTATCCTGATTTTTGATTTTGAGAAGTCAATTTCTGCTGTTATTTCCGTTTTAACCGTTAAACTTTCTTTTCCGAATTTAGATTTAAGATCATTTACCAGCTTCGGGCATTCGATAATAAGAAAGCCGTTATTCAAAGCATTCCGTTTATATGTTTCGCTGAATGATCCGGCAATAACTATTTTTATTCCTTTATATTTTAATGCAGTAGCTGCCTGCTCCCTTGATGATCCTGTACCGAAATTAAATCCGCTGACCAGTATATCACCTTCTTTGGCTTTCTTAACAAATTCGGGATCATAGTTTTCCATAACCACTTCTGACTGCTGCTTCGGAGTAAAGTCATCGATATATGTATACTTACCGGGGAAAATACCATCTGTATTAAGATTATCCTGGTTACAGAATATTAATTCTCCCTCTACCAGTTTAGGAAAACCTTCGATTACTTTTACTTCTTCAGACTCTGATTCCTGTTTTTCATTAACTTTTATTTCTCCCAGAAGCTGCTTCTTCTGTTCTGACCATTGATACGAAATATTCCCGGCAATAGCTGAAGCTGCAACTACAGCAGGCGAAGCAAGATATGCCTGGGCATTCGGAGAACCCATTCTGCCTTTGAAGTTTCTGTTAGTCGCAGAAATTCCTACCTCACCATCCTCCAGCAGACCTACTCCCAGACCTATACAAGGACCGCATCCCGGGGGAAGGGGAATAGCACCTGAATCAATCAAAGTCTGCCAGTAACCCTGCTTTTCGCTTTCAGCCTGAACTTCACTTGATGCCGCAGCAATATAAAATTGTACCCCATCTGCAACTTTCTTTCCTTTCACAATAGATGCTGCTTCAGCGATATCATCCACACGGCTGTTTACACAGGAGACAAGGTAGGCCTTATTTATTTTTATGTTATTTAATCCTGAGACAGGGGTCATAGTCTTTACTGTATTAGGGCCGGACACAAGCGGCTCAATGGTAGAGAGATCAATGGTCAGTTCTTTCGCATAAAAAGCATCTTTATCCGCTTCGGGAATATTTTTCTCGAGTTCTTCAATATGCTTAATATTCATTCGAGGATGGGTACCATTACCGTCAGCATCAGAATTTACTTTTTCCAAGTCCTCTCTTTGAGATAAACTCAGCTCTTTTTTTCAGCCATTTAATTGTTCTATCATCAACTATAAAAACACCGGCAAGTGCTCCCCACTCAGTGGTCATATTTGAAATAGTCAGCCTCTCTTCTATAGAAAGGTTTCCGACTCCTTCCCCGGTAAACTCTATTGCGTGGTTAAGTACTTCGTCATTATTAAAGAAACCGCAGAGTGCAATTATCAGGTCCTTACCTGTTACACCTTTCCTTAAATGTCCTTTGAGCTCAACCTTTGCAATCGGCGGCACCTGCCACCATGTTCTTCCAGTAGCCCATATTGCAGCAGCATCAGTCCTTACAACAGGGGTTCCCAGACATCCTATACCGCCATACATATTGGAATGACTGTCTGAAGCAACTGCCATTGTGCCGGGCCATGCATAACCTTCCTCAACCATGATCTGGTGTCCAATTCCTCTGCCTGCAGGGTAGAAGTCGGCGCCCATACTTTTTGAAAACTCTTCTATCTTTTTATACTTCTCAAGATTTTTTTCACTTTTATCCTGTACGTTATGATCGAGAGTATGAACTACCTGACGCGGGTTTGCGAGCTTACTGGCCCCGATAGATTTAAATTTAGGTATTACGGCACCAGTATTGTCGTGTGTCATAACGTAGGCAGGCTTTATAGATAAATAATCCCCGGCGTGAACTTTCTGGCCGGGTTCCAGTCCCACTGCATATTTCTGAGCTATCTTTTCAATTAATGTTTGACTCATATATTCATCCTTACTTCAATCTTCAAAATTCAAAAAATGTTATGCTTTAAACGGTTCAAATGAAACAAAGTCAGCGTGATGTACTATGATTGCCTCCACACTTCTCTTTGCAAGATCGCCTTCCTTTGCGTGATAGGCTATAATATGCTGAACCTCGGGAGGAAGCCCGAAACGGTCAGCAATTGAAACGCCGCTGAAAGGATGCCGAAGTAGTTTACCCGCTTTGCTCGTGGTCAGCTTCCCGTCAACTTTATCATACTCCACAAGTTTTCCAACATCGATGAGGATCGCCCCCGAAATAAGCATATCCATATCAATTTTTATCTCACTGCCGAAGTTCTCTTTCATTCTGTTTGCTATGTCTACAGATAGCTGCACAGCAGTCCTTTTATGATTCATAAATGAAATGCTGCAGTCTTTAATAAGAAGAGAAAATGGGATTACCTGCAAATCCTCAGGACTAAGGACGCTGTTTTCGATTGCATAAATCCAGCACTGAAGAGTTTTTTCTTTTAACTCTTCATTTTTTATCCAATTAATTTCCGGCCAGATCTCTAATACTTTATTCCGCATAGACTCCTCTTACTGAGTAATTAATTCCTTTTTGATCTTTTGGGGTGACTTATGAACCAGTACTGTGTAAGCTTTAATTCCCAGGAGGATCGCCAGCAGGAACAAAAGAACGGAAATAAACGAAAGTATATAATTACCGCTGGAGATATTCGTGTAGAATAGCATTCCTAAGGCTGTCAGTGTTACACCGAACATAAACAGCATAGGAATAAGCACAAACAAATAGTTCTCCTTTAAATTGGCTACCCACACAGTGATTGCGAGTAGTGCAAGAGCAGCCAGGAGCTGATTGGCACTACCAAAGACAGGCCAGATTGACATTGTCTGTCCGCTGAAAGTTAATGCCGCACCGAAGAAAACAGTTATACCAGTTGCAGCAAACCTGTTTTTTACAAAGAACGGTTGTTCTTTACTTCCGCTTATTTCGAAAAATTCCTGGAAAGTATACCTGCCGAGCCTTGTTGCTGTATCAAGTGAAGTCAATGCAAACGCTGCAACTGCAAGAGCTACAAAGTTTGTGGCTGTTGCAGCAGTTACCGGGAGAAAAGGAATACTTTCTATGAAATTTGCTACTCCGATTGAGAAAGCGGCAACCGGACCTTTATTTACCATTATTTCAGTGAACTGTGCACCCCCCAGCGCAGAGACTGCTATAAGTGCTAATACTGCAAGAACTCCTTCAATGAGCATACCGCCATATCCAATCAACTTTCCGTCTGTCTCTTTGTTCAGTTGTTTTGCTGTGGTGCCGCTTGCAACAATTGAATGAAATCCGCTAACTGCTCCGCACGCCACCGTTACGAAAAGGGCAGGGAAGAGATAACCTACCTTGTCCAGGGAGAAGGCAGCGACTGCAGGAATATTCATATTTGGTGAAGCAAAAAAGACGCCGACTACTCCGCCGATCATTAACGCGTATAAAAAGTAAGAATTCAAATAATCGCGCGGCTGGAGTAAAATCCATACAGGAGCAACTGATGCTATGAATATATATCCGAAAAGTATTAATTGCCAGATGAGCTTAGTCAGATGAAGAGGGAACATTTCTCCAAGAGGGATACAAGTAAAAAGAAGAACCACACCAACAATTGACGCAATCCATAAAGGTACCTTGAATCTGTAAATTGAAAGTCCGAATAATATGGCTAACAGCATAAAAAGAATGGATGATGTACCGGCGGCCGGAATACTTGCGAATGTATCTGCTACAATAATTGTAAATACTGCAATAACCAGTATCAGCGTTGCCCAGGCAAAAAGAAGGAATAATTTCTTTCCGCTGATTCCAATATATTTTTCAATTATAAAACCTATGGATTTCGACTGGTGTCTTATCGATGCTATGATTGTGGTATAATCATGTACTCCGCCGATAAAAACAGCTCCTATCAGCACCCAGATGTAAACTGGAAACCACCCGAAGCCGGCGGCTATTACCGGACCGACAATTGGACCGGCACCTGCAATGGATGCAAAATGATGACCCAATAGTACCGGCGTTTTTGCAGGAACATAGTCAACCCCATCATAAAGAGTATGCGATGGAGTTTCTTTATCTGCATTTATCTTTAATTTATTGGAAATGAATTTACCATATAAACGGTATGCTATCGCATAGAAGACAATAGCAAATAGAATTAGTGTGATTCCGTTCATCATGATACCTCTCAGATAGATGAAACATCCCTAAACAGTAATTATTTTAATGCTGCTATAACAGCATCCGTCATTTGCTGCGATGTACAAGCTCCATGTTTAAAGACCTCAGCATTCCCTTTTAACTTCATCATATCATATGTACGCACTTTACCTTCTTCTACCACTTTCGCAATTGCAGCTCTGATCTTATCCGCCTTCTCATTTTCACCTATATGGTCAAGCATCATACAGGCACTCAATATCATTGCAATAGGATTTACAATTGAGGGATTTAACTCCTGGTATTTGGGAGCTGAACCATGCGTCGGTTCGAAAACTGCAGCCTCTTCTCCTATGTTTGCACTGCAGGCAAATCCCAATCCTCCGACCAGGCCCGCAAAACCATCACTTATAATATCGCCAAACATGTTCTCAGCCACAATGACCCCATAAATTTCCGGATTTTTTGTCAGCCACATCATCTGAGCATCAATATTAGTATCCCATAGTTCGATACCAGGGTATTCTTTTGCAATTATTTTAGCCTCTTTAACCATCAATCCGGAGGTTTCCCGCAATACGTTTGGTTTTTCACATATCGTTACATTTTTATAATCATAACTTTTTGCATATTCAAATGCAGCCCTAATAATACGCCTGCAAGCATTACGCGACATAATCCTTGTTGATACAGCCATATCTTCGCTCGGGACATTTTTAAATGCCTTCATTTTAGGATGTGTTTCAAGGGCATCTCTTACAACTTTCGGAGGATTTGTCCATTCGACTCCTGCATATAAGCCTTCGGTATTTTGTCTGAAAATTACTGTATCTACCAATGGTTCTTCAAAACCGCCTTCTGCATCCCGTCTTATAAAGTTTAGAGGATTCCCTTTGAACGAACGGCAGGGGCGTATGCAAAGATCCAGGTTAAAATGCTGTCTTAATCCGACAATTGGACTAAAATAAACGAAACCCTTTTCCTGTAAAGCCGGATCAAGTTCTTTTGCAGCGGCATCTTTAGGTTTGGATGTAATTGCTCCGAATAAACCTATTTTATGTTTTTCAAGCAGATCAATTGTCCTCTGAGGCAGAGCATTACCTTCTTTGCACCAGAAATCCCATCCGATATCGGCATGAACATATTCAGCTTCAAATCCAACTGCTTCAAGTACTCGTAATGATTCCGGAAGGACTGTTTTACCAATTCCATCACCGGGCATAGTAACGATCGTTCTTTTCATACAGTAAAGTCTCCATATTTCAATAAAAATTGTGATCAAAATTAGAGAATACTTATAAGTGAAGCAAACTACGCCCGCGAAGGAATTTGATTCATCAAATGAATCAATATCTAGAATTTGATAAATCAAATTCCTACATCGGGGCACCGAAAGAAAACGGGTAAACGATTAACTTTACCTTATCAGGGAGTAAAAAGTGTCTAATTGATAGAATGTGTTTCACTCTGGAATAAAATTTGAGACACTATACACGAAAAGTCCTATAACTATGGGCATTTTCAATTAAGCAATCTAATTCAGGTACTTAACCAGGTGAATTTTACTTTATTTGAAGAAAAATTTACAAAATATTGAACATAACCTGGAAGAATTAAAAAAACTTCAGTCTCTCCTAAAGGATTTACTAAAACAGAACGGACATAGTAACCAGAAGGAGGAGGCATTCAAGGACTTATCAAATGCGATAGAGCATTATCGTGATGCTTACCTTGAATTTAACCTGGTAACCCAGGCTTCACTCGATGTTATACTCAGGCTTTCTGCTTCGGGGAAGGTTTCTTATATAAGTCCCTCTTGTAAAGAACTGTCCGGTTATGAGCCGTACGAAATTACGGGTAAACCCTTCACAGATTTTATTCCTGAATCAAAAATATACGAGTATACCAGCCTGGTGCTGAAATTATTCAGAGGTAGGGAGGAAATTACTCTTCTGATGGATATTACGCACAGAGACGGCCGTTTAATTCCTGTTGAAATCAATGGAAGAATAATAGAACTGGGCGGTAAATTTTTTGCACAGGCAACATTGAGGGATATAAGTAAAAGGATCGAATCTCAGAAGAAACTTGAATCTTCTGAAAAAACATTCCATACGGTATGGGACAAATCTTCAGAAGGAATGCTCCTGACCGATGAAGAGGGCTATATTTTCATGTGCAATGATGCATATGCTAAGATGATCGATAAGCATAAGGCAGAAATTGAAGGCTCGCTTTTATCTACTCACTATGATGATCTCACCGGCAGGGATGCGTTAGAGAAATATAAAGACTTCTTTAAAAATGACTCCTTCAGCTCAAAGTATGAATCGAGTGTCAGACTCTGGAACGGGATGGTAATCGACCTTGAAGTTTCAAATACGTTTATTGATAACCTTGACGGAAAGAAATATCTTCTTAGCATACTGAGAGATATCTCTGAAAGAAAATCAAACGAAAGATTACTAAGAAAGAAAGATCGTCTGCTCGCCGGTATTGCAGAGGCAACTAAAACGGCAATATCCACCTCTGATTTCGAAAGCGGATTAACCAAAGCTCTGCGTATACTTGGTATAGCTGCTGAAGTTGACAGGGTATATATCTACAAGCACCAGGTAATTGATGAAACAGAGGAAATGTTTGTAAGCATTTTGTATGAATGGTCTTCGGTTAATTCTGAATCTCAGATTAAAAACCCCGTTCTGCAGAGGTTGTCTTATTCAAGGTTTGCCTCCCTGGATTTTTATGGAAATTTTGAAAATGGAAGAACCCTTAAATTCCTTATTAAAAAACTACCGCCGCACGAAAGAGTAGTTTTCGTCGACAGAAATATCAAATCCATTCTGCTTGTCCCCATTATGATCGATGGAAAATACTGGGGATTCATAGGATTCGATGACTGCAGAACAGACAGACGATGGAGCGAAGATGAAGAGTACTTCCTCTCTACAATGGCTGCTACAATAGGCGCGGTAATAAAACAGGATAATATTAAAAATGAACTGATAAAGAAAAATTATGAACTTGATAAGGCTTTGATAGAAACTGAGAATGCGGCACGGGTTAAAAGTGAATTCCTTGCACTGATGAGTCACGAAATAAGAACTCCAATGAATGGTGTAATTGGAATGACGGGTCTTCTGCTTGATACAGAATTAACTGATGAACAGAAAGAATATGTTGAGTCTATAAGGTTAAGCGGGGATCAGCTCCTGGTAATTATTAATGATCTCCTCGATTTTTCAAAGATAGAATCTGAGAAACTTGAGATTGAAGCCCATCCGTTTAAACTGAGAGAATGTGTTGAAGATTCACTGGATCTCCTTGCAACCAGGGCGGCAGAGAAAAAACTTGATATGGTTTATTATATAGATAATGACTGTCCTGCCACACTAAAGGGGGATGTCACACGCGTAAGGCAGATATTAACAAACCTTATAAGCAATGCCGTGAAGTTTACTGAGGAAGGTGAAATCTTCATTTCGGTATCATCAGCTTTGCTTGAAAACGATAAGTACGAAATAAAATTTATGGTGAAGGATTCAGGGATCGGAATTCCGGAGAACAAAAAGCACCGCCTGTTCCAGGCCTTCACTCAACTGGATGCCTCGATAAACAGATCCTATGGCGGAACAGGGCTCGGACTTGTAATAAGCAAAAGACTTGCTGAACTGATGGGGGGTAAGATGTGGATGGAGAGTAAGATCAACCATGGCAGTTCGTTTTATTTTACTATCATTTCTGAGGGAGTCGAACTGCAGTCGAAGATATATCAGCAGAAATATGAGGAGCTTGAGAACAAAAAAGTATTGATAATTGATGACAATGAAGTTTCATTGAGAAGTTTAACGGAACAGGTTCTCTCATGGAATATGATACCGATCCGTACTACATATCCCCAGGTGGCGCTGGATATTCTGAAAAAGGATGTCTTTGATGCTGCTATAATTGATCAGCATATGCCATTTATGGAGGGGTTTACTCTGGTTGAAAAAATACGGGAGTTAAAAACCGGAAAGAATATCCCGATTATAGTTTTAGGCATAATGACAAGACGTCCGAGGAATGGCACCCGGCCGGAAATGATTTCGATTATAAATAAACCTGTTAAATATATTCATTTAAGAGATACGCTGAGAAATCTTTTAAGTAAAGACAGCACAGATCAAAAAAACAATGATTTGAAATCAAGACAGACCCTTCCGGGAATGCAGTATCCTTTGAGAATTCTGCTTGCCGAAGATAATGCTGTAAACCAGAAAGTTGCATTGAAGATGCTTGAAAGACTTGGCTACCGCGCGGATATTGCTGCTAACGGTCTGGAAGTGCTTGATGCAATACAAAAAATACATTACGACCTGGTTCTAATGGATATGTATATGCCGGAGATGGATGGAGTTGAAACTTCCCGCTTAATAATTAATGCAATTCCAAGGGAGAATCAGCCCGTTATTATTGCTATGACCGCCAATAATATTGAAGAGAATAAAGAAGCCTGTCTTGCCGCAGGGATGAGTGATTTTATACAGAAGCCGATGATGCAGGATGTACTGAGAGGCTGCCTGATGAAATGGGGAGAGATTGCAGCCAGTGAGAAAAAGAAGAAAAATAAAATACCCCAGCCCTCAATCATTAATGAAGAAAAAATAACTTTCCTTCAGGATGTACAGTCAAATGAAGATGCAGCCTTCCTCATTGAACTATTTGATGTATATATAAACGAACTGCCTAAAACCATCAGCAAAATTCTAAATGCCATAGAAAGTGAGAATTCAAAAGAACTGCTTTTCAACTCTCATAAATTGAAAGGAAGCAGTCTTACCCTGGGAATGGATGTTATTTCGGAAATAAGTATAAAGCTTGAAAATGCGGCAAAAGCAGGCATATTTAATGAGACCGTTCAAATGCTGGGTAATGAACTTTCTAAAAAAGTTGAAATTGTTGGAAAAGAACTCGAAATTATCAGGAAGAAATACAATAAATTAATTAACCAGACCTGATAACTGATTGCCTAAAAAAATAAAAGCACCTTATAACCGTTCACTTGAAATTAACCCGGGCGAAGCAGAAGGGTTAAAAGCTGGTCTCCTTAAAATTACTTCACCCGCATCTTTTGATCTCCTTACTAATAAAATCATAAACCAGGATTTGTTTTCTCTTATTGATCATCTCCCGGATTCATTTATTAATCTCCTCTTCATTGACCCGCCGTATAATATTTACAAGAAGTTCAACTCGAATTCATTTAATATTATCGATTCAGAAAAGTATGAAGAATGGATGGACAGCTGGCTTGGCAGGCTTGTCCGGCTCTTAAAGCCTGACGCCTCAATATATATCTGCGGCGACTGGAGGGCTTCTGCAGCGATATATAATGCGGGATCGAAATATTTCAAATTGCAGAACAGAATCACCTGGGAAAGAGAGAAGGGGAGAGGAGCTAAAGCCAACTGGAAGAACTGTTCAGAGGATATATGGTTCTTTACCTTCGGGAAAGATTATACATTTAATATCGACCAGGTAAAGATAAACAGAAGAGTACTTGCTCCTTATAGAGAAAATGGGAAACCAAAAGACTGGATTGAAGATAAAGAATCAAATTACAGGATTACACATCCTTCGAACATCTGGACAGATATTACTGTGCCTTTCTGGTCGATGCCTGAAAACACGGATCATCCGACTCAAAAGCCCGAAAAGTTACTTGCAAAAATTATTTTAGCAAGTTCAAATGAAGGGGATCTTGTTTTTGATCCTTTTCTCGGGACAGGGGCAACAGCAGTCACTGCAAAAAAACTCGGAAGAAAGTTCAGCGGAGTGGAAATAGATGAGTACTACTGTCTCCTTGCGCAGAAGAGATTAAATATTGCTGAAAAAGATAAATCGATACAGGGATTCAGCGGCGGACTATTCTGGGAAAGAAATTCTTTATCCGATCAGAAAAAAAATAAAAAAGAATAATCACTAAATAACTTGATACATAAGTTATATTTTTAAAAATTTGAACCTCACTTTTGGAATTTTAATAAAATTTCCGGGTGCTGTTAACAAGTCAGTGCCGAACCCCGTCAGGTCCGGAAGGAAGCAGCGGTAAGCATGAAGCTTGTGTAACGGTTACCCGGTTTTTTATTTCAGGAATGTATTTGCCGGGATTAGGTATTCAAGGTAGCCTTTTGCAAGATTAGCTTTACCGTTAAAAGATACTTTGGCAATTGCTGCTTTCTTAAAGTCAACCAGGGCGCCATTAGAAGAGATAAGTGCTGAGACATACTCGGATAAATCAGGCTGGTGGCCGACTACCATAATATCATTGCCGCCAAGAGAATTTACCAGTTCTATAATGTCCTTAATATAGGATCCGGAGGATAGCACACCATCCCTGATTATTTCTTTATCGTATTCAAATGATTTGGCGACAATCTCCGCTGTTTCCACGGCCCTTGTATACGGGGAGGTACAAATGAAATCAAGCCTGGTTATAAAATAGATCCAGCTGTCAGCTGCTCCTTTTATTCTTTCTTTTCCCTCTTTTGTAAGTCTCCTGTCTTCATCCTTCTTCCCGGGTTGAGTGTTTTCAGCATCAGCATGTCTTACAAGGTAAAGGTTCATATTTCCTCTTCAAAGTTTACAAATATTAAATCGATATTTTTATGAAAATCCATCAGGTCCTTATTCAGTTTTTTCCCTTCTTTTGATGTCATCATTCTATCCCACTCATCTTTTGAATCTACAGCAACTTCGCAATACCAGGTGTATTTCTGCTCAAGGAGCAGGCTGCTTTCTACTTTTGCCGCCTTTACATCTTTACCGGCAAGACCCCTTAAAACAGGAATAGTAAAATCCTTAAAGTGTTTAAGAATGTTTTGATCATCAGTGTATTTCAGGAACATTAACATTTTATACATCAGCATTCCATCGAAAATGAATTAATCAGGTTCTGGTAGTCGGATTTATATTCATCGTAGGTTGTTTTCAATGTCTGAAGTATCAGTAAAAACTTTTCTTTTCCGCAGCTGTATTCGAAAAACTGGTAATAGTATTTACCGCCGGAGGTTTTGTCGCTGAACCTTACTCTGTAATTCCCTGAAGAAATATTCTCAAGTGGATAACGTATATAGCTCTCGGAGGAATCTTCTGCAGGTATCTGAATTACTGAAATTTCTGCGCCGTAATGATTATTTATAAATTTTGTACCGCTCACCGGCCGGTTCAGCATCACAGAAATTTTAACATTTTTAACTTCGTTCCATTCATCGGAAAGAGGCATTGAGAAATTACCAAGTTTATGGTTGGTAGTGGATAGTTTGGGATTTATTCCAAATTGTCTCAAATATGATTCCCGGCTGGTAATTTCGGGTTTATCTGTCTGCTGCACATAGTCCTGTACTTCTGATATTACAAAAGAATCGAATACATGATCTTCACTGCTGTAACCGACAGTCTTAGCCTCATAATTGAAGATATCCCCATCACGATCCAACTTTGACTCATCCTGTTTGGTACTGTATATCTTAGTTTGTATTTCTTTAGGATCGATCCGGGTGATATCCTGTTTGTATGTTATTTCCGGTTCCCTGAGTTCAGTAAATGTTCTGAAAACGAGTCCGGCCTCACCGTTGTCATCAATTGAATAAAAACTTATCCTTTTCAGACCGAGCACGCCTTTGGAGATGAAATTATCTTCAACCTGGATGAAGTTAAGAAGTCCTGCATGAACTGTTTCCCCGGAAAGATAACCATTCAGTGATTTATCAATTAAAAGAACATTATAATCGGGATCAATGATTGCAAACCGGTTATAGACAGGGTTGGGATATTCTGCCAGGATAGTAAAGTACCTTTTACTGAAAGTATAAAATGTATCTGTCTTGATAAAATTCGGATCATTGGCGGCGGGAAGCTCTTTATCTCTAAGCCCAATCAGTTTTGATGTAGTGTCGGTTCCTGCAATTACTTTCTGTACTATCTGCTGAAGATTATCAGTGCCGGTATTTTTCTTTTCAAAGAGCTGGCAGGAAGAAAATATAAATAATGATATAAAAACCAGAGATAAAGATTTGTTCATTTGAAAAATAACCCGTAAAAGATTAATACAAACTTATAAAAATATTTTTGATTTTTTCTCCCGGGGGTTTATATTTCTCTTCAAATTAAATCCTTATCAGAAGATAATTTATACGGTATCTTTTGAAACTTATCTTATTTATTCTCTTACTGTCAGTTTACTGCTTCCCTCAGAAGATTAATACTCCATCCATTGTGCTGGAGGGGATTAATTTTTCAGTAAAGATAAGCGAAATCCCGGATTCACTTCAGAATATCAGCGTAATTTTCAGTTCAGGTGAGAGAACGCAAAATTTTCTTCTTAAGGTAAAAAAGGGTTCCATTGATACTTCAGTATCCCTTGATCATACGGGCGATTTCAAAATCACTGGGGAAGGCTTGAAAGCTCAGGCAAGTCTTCGGGTCCTGCCCGGAATTCTAAGCATCCTGCCTCCTTTAATAGCTATTATCCTTGCCTTAATATTCAGGCAGGTAATAGTATCTTTAATGCTGGGAGTCTATCTGGGCGCTGTGTTCATTTACGATTATAATCCATTGACGGGATTTCTTAGACTCATTGATACGTACATAATTAATGCTATAGCTGATCCGTCGCATATTCAGGTAATTGTTTTTACTCTTCTTTTCGGGGGAGTGATTGGATTAATATCCAAAAGCGGAGGAACAAGAGGGATCGCAAACCTGGTGACAGGATTTGCAAAAACAAGAAGATCGAGCCTGATAGCAACATGGTTTTCGGGAATTTTAATCTTCTTCGATGATTATGCTAACTCGCTCGTTGTTGGAAATCTTATGCGGCCCGTTACTGACAAGATGAGGATATCGCGCGAAAAGCTGTCATTTTTTGTGGATGCAACAGCTGCCCCGGTTGCCAGTATTTTTATTGTAAGCTCATGGATAGGGTATGAAGTCGGTTTAATACAAAACGGACTGAACATTGTTGGATCTACAGAAAATGCATACGACATTTTTCTTCAAACCATCCCCTACCGGTTCTATCCCATCGCAATGCTGATTTTTGTTTTTATGACTGCTTTTCTGCAAAGGGACTTTGGTCCAATGTATACAGCAGAAAAGAGGGCTGTGGATGAGGGAAAGCTGAACAGGGACGGAGCAACTGTCTCCAAAGATCTTACTGAGACATCTGACATATTCGGAAATGAAGAAAAAGCAAAGTGGTATAACGGTATAATCCCGATTGCTGTTATTGTTTTCGGAACTATTATAGGACTGATTTACACAGGAATGGATTCGCTGAAAGAACAAGGGATAACAGAATATACACTCAGAAATATAATTGGAAATTCCAATTCTTATGCTGCACTGCTCTGGGGAAGTTTTTCAGCCTGCCTGGTTGCCGCAGTGATGATTCTCTGGCAGAAGATTATGACTTTGCATGAAACCATTGATGCGTGGTTCCTCGGGCTGAGATCTATGCTGCTTGCTGTAATCATTTTGACCCTGGCATGGTCAATCGGAAATATCACACAGGATATGAAAACTGCCGATTATATAATCAGTCTAATCAGTGATACTGTTAATCCGAGATTCCTGCCTGTCATTGTCTTTCTTGTCTGCGCGTTAACCAGCTTCGCCACAGGTACAAGCTGGGGAACAATGGCTATACTTATGCCTATTGTAATTCCGCTTGCTCATTCCGTATCCGGCTTGAATCATTACGGTCCTGCTGATTATGATATTATCCTTCACGGGGTGATAAGCTCTGTGCTTGCCGGCAGTGTCTTTGGTGATCACTGCTCGCCGATATCGGATACAACTATTCTTAGTTCTATGGCATCAGGCTGCGACCATATTGAACACGTAAGGACTCAGCTTCCTTATGCGGTTCTGACGGCGGTATTCTGTATGCTGATAGGCGACATTCCAACTGCATGGGGTTTCTCTCCATATCTTTCAATCTTAATTATCTCAGGAGTACTGATTGCCGTACTTTATATATTCGGCAAATCCGTGCACTATAAACCCATTGAAATGCAGGAATAATTTAGTTCAAATTAAGTACTGAAAATTTCAATGAATTATTTAATATATTCATTAGAAGTTAGAGGAGGAGGAATACTTATGTACGTCGAAATGGATCTCGTAAAAATAAAGAAATTGGCTCAGTTAAAGGAAAAAGATAATATCAGATTTCGTTCAGAATTGAAACAAACTGATATGAGTTCTGCAGATGTAGATAAGGTAGTGCACAAAATATATAATGAAGTTATAGAGCAAATCGATTGTACGCAGTGTGCTAATTGCTGCAATGTTTTAAAGCCTACCCTGGATGATAATGATATCAGGCGCTTTGTCAGCAGTCTTGATATGGAAGAAAAAGACTTCCGAAAGAGATACATAGAAACAACAGAATCGGATGATGATGGTAGAAATTATGAATTCAATGCTCTTCCATGTCCGTTTCTTGTAGATAATAAATGCAGCAATTATGATAATCGTCCTGAAAACTGCAGATCATTTCCTAATCTTCATAAAGATGATTTTACCTCAAGGCTGTGGGGTGTAATAAATAATTATGAAGTTTGTCCTATAGTCTTTAATGTTTATGAAGAATTAAAGTCTGAATTGCGGAATAGAAGAGAACATTGATAACTGTACGATTGCACTGATTAAGAAGGACCAGCCCGCAGCAAAAAACGTGTATTTGCTCTTCTGATTGTTGAAATCTTTTCATACAGAATTCGTAAATTTAACCAATCGCTTTTTCTTAAAATTCTTTTACACAAGGGAGGAAAAATCAATGGCAAAGTTAAACCAGGAAATGAAAGATATGGTCGCAGCACAGCAATGTTTTATTGCTACTGTTAATGCTGACGGCACGCCTAATGTTGCACCCAAACGTTCCACCAGGGTATTATCAGATGAGTCGCTTATTTTTACTGAAGGTACCGGCGGGGCTACTTATGCGAATATTAAAAGAGGTTCGAAGGTTTCTATTGCTGTAGTAAACCGTGAGGTAGTCGACGGCTACCGGTTTGTAGGTGATGCATCACTTCTCGAGAACGGTGATTTATATGATCAGGCTGCTGAGATGTCAATTAAAATGGGACGGCCGAAACCTTATGCTGTGGCGGTAGTTAACATTTCCGAAATACATTCTCTTAAACCGGGTCCTGGTGCAGGAAAAAAGATAGCTTAAGTATTTAGTTTTCAATCATTTTTTTAATAAAGTATTCTCAGATAAAATATCCTATGCTTCGGGATCTGCGATATCATAATCTACAGAGTAGGCTATTGGCATACTTATAGGGGTGATTAATTATAAATTATTATAATTAAAGAATACGACGATTATTTAATTATATATTTTCATAATTAAAGATTTATCCCTATATTTAATTATAAATAATCTTAATAAGTAAAAATAGCTTAAAATCAATGAAATTTGAGGAATTCAAAAGCGGCACATATTTGCAGCAATTTGAATATAAGAGCTTTTCTCCTGTGAAAATAAACCAAATTTGGACCTGGGAAGATGGCCGGATAAATACCTTGCTGGCTGAAGCTAACAGACAGCTTGGTGCACTAAATGCATATTCAGAGCATGTGCCTGATATTGATATTTTTATAGTAATGCATGTAGCTAAAGAAGCGACCCAATCCAGCAGGATAGAAGGGACTCAGACCAGTATTGAAGAAGTATTGAAAAAGAAATCCGAAATAGCACCGGAAAGAAAGGATGACTGGCAGGAAGTGCAAAATTATATAGAGGCTATGAATACTTCTATAAATGAATTAAAAAATTTACCGATGTCAACAAGGCTTCTGAAACAAGCTCATAAAATTTTAATGACGGACGTAAGAGGGGAGCACAAGAACCCGGGTGAATTCAGAAAAAGTCAGAACTGGATTGGAGGTGCCACACTTAAAGATGCATCATTTATTCCGCCGGTTCACACGGAAATAAATGGATTGATGAGTGATCTTGAGAATTTTTTGCACAATGACCGGATAGATGTTCCTGTGTTAATAAGAACAGGTATCGCACACTATCAGTTTGAAACAATACATCCTTTTCTTGACGGCAATGGGAGAATAGGCAGATTGCTGATAACTTTGAATTTAGTAAGTTCGGGTTTGCTTTCAAAGCCATCACTTTATTTGTCGGAGTATATCGAAAAAAACAGACGTCTTTATTATGACAATCTTGATTTAGTAAGGAGGCAGAATAATATGTCGCAGTGGATTAAATTCTTCCTGGCCGGAGTTATTGAGACAAGTAAAAAGGGAATCGATACCTTTAAATCAATATTAAAACTCAAAGCGCAAATTGAAGAAGAAAAGCTTGTTACGTTGGGTTCCAGATTACCCAGAGCAAAAATGTTAATGAAATATCTCTTTAAAAAGCCTGTTGTAACCGCTCATGAAGTAAAGGAGCAGTTAGGAATATCACTACCGACTGCAAATTCTTTGCTTGCGGATTTTGAGAATTTGAAAATTCTTGAGGAAAAAACCGGCTGGAAAAGGAATCGTGAATTTGAGTTCGCTGAATATCTTTATCTTTTCAAGGATAATAAATAACCCGCATCAATCGTTCAAAGAGTATTGCTATTTCCATCAACCATAATATGAACAAATATTTTATTTTCGTTTTTCTCTTTTTAATTCAACATTTCGTATATAGTCAGGACGATAGAAGAATGGAAGATTTCGGAAATCTTAAAAGGTACAGTGAAGAAAATAAATTGCTTCCGGAATGCAGCTTCGACTGAAAACCGGGTAGTATTTATGGGTAATTCTATCACAGAGTTCTGGGGTGAGATAGACAGCAGTTTCTTTAAAGGAAAACCCTACGTAAACAGAGGAATAAGCGGACAAACTACTCCTCAGATGCTTCTTCGTTTTCGCCAGGATGTAATAGAACTTAAGCCTGCGGTCGTAGTAATACTGGCAGGCATAAATGATATTGCCGAAAATACGGGTCCAATAGCTCTTAAGGATGTATTCGGAAATATTGTATCTATGTGTCAGTCTGCCGGAGCAAACGATATAAGGGTTGTGCTCTCATCAGTACTTCCTGCAAACGATTTTCCCTGGCACCCGGAACTGAAACCCGGCCGATAAAGTAATAAAGCTGAATAATATGCTTAAAACTTACTGTGAGGAAAATGATATTGTTTACCTCGATTATTATTCGCATATGGTTAATGATAAAAAAGGTCTTGATAAGGAACTCGCAGAAGACGGTGTTCATCCTACCCTGGCAGGTTACAAGGTGATGGAGCCGCTGGCTGAAGATGCAATCAGACAGGCTCTGAACAGCCGGGAATGAAAATGACCAGTGTTAAAGGACTGCTGAAATTATTACGGCCTGAACTTCCGTTCTCCGCTGGTGTATGTGTGGTTATGGGTCAGATACTTGCAAAAGGGGAGTTTGCTTCACCTTACCTGGTAATAACCGGTTTCCTTTCGGTTTTCCTGATCTCTGCTTCCATCCTTGTACAAAATGATTATTTTGATGTGGAAACCGATAGAATCAATTCACCGGAAAGACCTATACCTTCAAATCTTGTAACCCCTTCGGAAGCTTTATTCTTTTCAATATTGTTAATGATTGCAGGGCTTGTTCTCAGCATATTAATAAACACGGCATTGTTCATTATTTCGTTGATTCTTGCCGTAATCGGTTTTCTTTATAACAGGTACTTAAAGAAAAGCGGTTTACCGGGAAACCTGATGGTAAGTCTTTCAGTGGGAATGACTTTTATTTTCGGGGGAGCAACGGTAGGATTTCCAGCGCACCGTCTTGTAATACTTTTTGCTTTGATCGCCGCCCTGGTAGATCTGGGCGAGGAAATAGCTGCCGACTCAACAGATATTAAAGGGGATATGCTGATACAATCAAATTCTCTTGCGATTAAATTCGGTGAAATGACAGCTGTAAAGATCAGCATTTCGGTATTCTCTACTGTTATTATGCTAACTTTAATTCCTTTTATACTGCAGTGGCTCCCTCCCGTTTATTTAATTCCTATAGGTGTAATTGACTTCTCAGTAGCTTATGGGTCTATTTTGATTTTAAGGAAAAAGGGCAGTGAGAGAAAAAAGTATATACGTATGATTTATCTCGGAGCAACGCTGGGACTTATCCTGTTTCTTATTCTCAGGCTGGCCGGACAGTAGATTTTTCCCTGTTGAAAACCTCAACATACTGACAAAATGTCAGTCGTTTTCTTTATGCAGTATTAAAGTAGTAGTAATGCAGTATTAGTGCAGTATTAGAACTCAAAATGAGACACTGCAAAAACCGCAAAATAACGCAATTTTTGGATGGTGAATAAATTTACATTTGACAAAAATGTCAAAGGAAAAGAGTCTGAAAGTTTAGTAATTGGAGCAACTTAATTTTACTCTATTTCATACAACATAGCGTAGGTTTAACCTATAATTTTTACGACTGTGCTTTTTTATTTGTGAGGCCGGATAATCACCAGCCTGCCACAAAATAGATTTCCTGATGGTAATTTCAGGATCCGTCCCGTCAATGTACTTTGTCAGTAGAATGAAAAAACGATTGAATGAGAATAATCCAGCAGGTCTTCATCATATTGAAATTATTTTTCCTGGAAATGTTGAACAAGAATGTCCGCTTTTTTCTTTCCTACAATATTTGAGAGCTGATCAAAAGAGGAATTTTTTATGGCATTTAAACTACCCAATTCTTTCAGCAAAATCTGCGCAGTAGAAGGACCTATACCGTTTATATCGGTCAGTTCAGTTTTAATTGTCCTTTTACTTCTCCTTCCCCTGTGAAATGTAATCGCAAAACGGTGCGCTTCATCTCTTACCTGCTGAAGCAGTTTTAGTCCTGAAGATGTTTTAGGAATCGATTCAGCTTCGGATTTGCCTGGAAAGAAAACTTCCTCGAGCCGTTTTGCAAGCCCTATTATATTGTAATCTTTGCAGCCGATTTCATCAAGTATTTCCACAGCACTCGATAATTGCCCCTTTCCTCCGTCTACCATTATGAGGTCAGGGAGGGGAGCATTCTCTTCTTTAAGTCTTGAGTACCGTCTCCGTATTACTTCCTGCATACTTGCAAAATCGTCGGGTCCATCTACACTCTTAATAATAAATTTTCTGTAAAGACTTTTCTTCGGCTTCCCGTCCTCGAATACTACCATACTTGCTACGGAATCACTTCCCTGTAAATTCGATATATCGAAGCATTCTATTTTTCTTGGCAGGACATTTAATCTAAGATCTCTCTGCAATGCTGATATGGCATAGGGAACCTGCCCCTGATTTTTCATCTTCTGCAGCTGTATTTCCTTTAGCTGCAGGTTTGCATTTTCCTTGCACATCTTTACAAGGGATTTCAACGAACCTCTTTGAGGAATTGTTATCTTTACCTTCCGCTCCGCCTTAACGCTTAACCATTCTTCGAGAGTTTCCTTATCGGGAGGTGTCTCCTCCAGAACGATCTCTTTCGGTACTTCAACAAATTCACTGTAATAAAATTTAACAGCGGCAGAATATATATCACCCGCTTCCTCGCCGATTTCCATTGATAATCTAAGTTGTTTTTTCCCCGTGAGCTTTCCATTGCGGATATTAAAAACCGTGCAGGCTGAATCCTTTCCCTCATATGCGGCTGCAATGATATCCCTGTCATCAAAATCATCACTTACTACTTTCTGTTTAGAGGAAATTACGGAAAGCTGATCAATTTTATCCCGGAGCTCTGCAGCTTTTTCAAACTCGAGAAGTTCAACAGCGGTATCCATCCTTGTCTTTAATTCCTTTATAAGATCATCTGTTTTACCGCGGAGAACTTTCGTTACCTCATCCACCATCTCCCCATAGTCCTTTTCCGATATCAAACCTTCGCAGGGACCGTCGCATTTTTTTATATGGTAGTCGAGACAGACCCTGAACTTTCTTTTTTCTATCGCTTCCGGAGTAATATTAAGCTTGCAGCTCCTGATCTTAAAAACCTGGTTGATCATTCTAAGAGAGGATTTCATCGATTTTACGTCTGTGTAAGGACCGAAATATCTTGAGCCATCCCTGATGATCCGTCTGGTAGGATAAATCCTTGGAAAAATTTCATTTGTTACTTTTATATAGGGATATGATTTATCATCTTTCAGATTCACATTGTACCGCGGTTTCAGGTCCTTAATCAGGTTATTTTCCAGCACCAATGCTTCAATCTCATTATCTGTAATAATAAGTTCAAGGTCGGCAGTTTTGCCGATTAACGTTTGGGTTTTTATCGAAGGGATATTTTTTTGGAAATAGGTCCTGACCCTGCTCTTAATATTCTTTGCCTTTCCTACATAGATCACCCTGCCATTTTCATTGAGAAACTGGTAAACTCCGGGGGAATCGGGAAGGTTTTTTAATTTTGATTCGAGTAATTGATTCATCGTATCAGGTAAATTTATTATGCAAAATTAAGGGAAAGTATAGATCAAAAAAAGATTAAAAGCAGTCTTACTACAGCCAGTCTTTCTTTTAAAAAAGAGAATCATAACGACGGCAATAACTACCATAACAAGCAGTATAAAAGGGTAACCATACTGCCATGTAAGTTCAGGCATATTCCATTTACTTACCGATGTATTAAAATTCATTCCATAAATTCCGGCCAGGAAAGTCAGGGGAATGAATATAGTTGATATTATAGTTAATACTTTCACAACCTCATTAAGTTTCTGCCCTGAGCTTGAAAGGTATATTTCGAGCATACCGTTCAACATTTCCCTGTAGTTTTCCATAGTCTCAATATTTTGCCTTATATGGTCATACAGGTCGCGGAGAAAGACATAAGTGGATTTAGCAATATAGGGATAGCGCTCGCGTTCTATAGAGTAAATAATATCGCGCAAAGGACTAACCGCACGCCTGATTTTTATAATCTTTTTCCTGAGATCGTGAATTGTTTCTATAGTCGATTTGGTAGGAGTATAGATCAGATCATCCTCAAGATTTTCTATAACCTCATCCATATCCATTAAAACAAAGAAATAGTTATCTACAATGGCATCCAGCAGTCTGTACATAAGATAGTCAGCTCCGAGCTGCCTTATTTTTCCTTTATCACTTCTTATCCGCTCCCTTATCAGGTTAAATACGTCCCCCTCCGCTTCCTGAAAAGTAAGTAGACAATTATTTCCTGAGAGTATGAAGGAAACCTGTTCTATCTTCAGTTCTTTATTTTCCTTATTCGTATCAATCATCTTGGCAACAAGAAAGAGATATTTATCGTAATCTTCAAGTTTGGGAAGATGATTGACATTCAGGATATCTTCCAGTATAAGAGGATGTATTTCAAAAATTTCTCCTATTTGTGAAAGCTTGTCAACCTCGTGCAGACCGCAAATATTTATCCAGCTAACGTGTCCGTTCTCCTTAAAATGTCTGAGCTCATCGACATTACTGATCTCCTTCTCGTAAAATGTTTTATCATCATAATCAAAGCTGGTTATCTTCATTGAAGGCATCTTCTGTTCGCCGGTGAATATTAATGACCCCGGCGGCATACCTCTTTTGCTTCTGTAAGTACGTTTTGCCATTAGAATTCCTTAGTGATAAATCGGAGATGAATTAAAAATAATGAATCTGACGGAAAGAAGTTTGAATTGAAGATTAATTACTGAATACCTGAATCCTCAGCTTACCGCTGAAATTGGTGAAGTTAATTTCCAAAAAGACAGGGGTGATCCCGTCAAGACTGGCTGAGATTGGCTTTACATTATCGGTCATTAGTTTCTGGTAAACAAGCCTGTTTCCCGTGTCATAAATATTAAAAGCGGCTCTTCCCTGAGAATAGTCTTCCAGAGATAACAAGAGCTGTGCATGAGAACTGCTGACCCCTGAATAATCAAAAAAAGAGGTCGAGATGTTATCTGCATTTATAATGAAGGTATATGAAGAACCTGATTTTAACCGGACAGGCTGGTTTACATTCCCTGCTTCATTTCCCGGAGCTACTACATCCTCACGGCATGAAGAAAACATAAGTGCAATGGTAACAAGGAAAGCCAAGCTATATTTAAATGTAATTTTCAATTTTTCATTGTTTGAACGTGAATATAAGTATTCGCAGGAAATAATTCATCGCGGCAATTACATGCATTTATAAAATGATGATTACGTGATTTATATCATAATGATTTAAAGCACGTGTGGAACAATAAACTTTCTATGAACTGAGATAACACTCTATAATTAAAAGAGTTACCATTTCTATTCTAATGTTATTAAGTATGTGGATAATGCCTATAAGTTGAATTGTATTCGAAATTTTGCTATTTTGCTCTGAAAAGAGACATATAAGCTAAACCAGATTTCATACCCGAAGTTTTCGACAGTTTATCCACATATTATCCACTGAAAATAATAAGTATATAAAAGTGTACATAAGTGCATAAAATATAATGGATTAGCTGCGTTTATATTAAACTTGGAACATTGATTTAATTTGAATCCGAGCAATTAAATCCTTACTTTTGTGACAAATAGCACTGCCCAAATACAATCGGAATTATGGCTAAAAACAAAAAACTGAATCTGCTTCTCATCTCTTTCCCTATATTAATATTTCTCATCCTTGGATATACACTTATATGGAGCGATACTCCTGCCAGTGAAAAAAACAGCGCTGCTGATAACTCATCTATAACGAAAGTCCTGACTGATGAATTCGGGATAATTGAAGGTTCTTATAATATCAGTAATGGAACAATTAAAAGGAACGAGACGATTTCAGCTATTTTTAATGGGGCGGGGGTAGCTGATTCCACGATATATGATCTCCAGAAAAATTATAAAGACATATTTGATTTCAGGAAAGTAATTGCCGGGAGAAAATACAGAATATACCAGGATTCATTGAAGACTCTGAAGTATTTTGTTTACGAAAAAAATCCTGTCGACTATGTGGTAGTGGATTTAAAAGATACTGTAGATGTCTATTCAGGGAGCAGGCAAGTAATCAGGATAAGGAAAGAAGTTTCCGGAATAATCAAATATTCATTATATACTGCACTTGAAAGAAATGAAGCTGATCCGGAATTGTTTGTCAGACTTTCAACAATTTTTGCCTGGCAGATTGATTTCTACCATATTCAGAAAGGCGACAACTTCAGGGTAATTTATGAAGAAGAATCAGTAGGAGATAAAGTTGTTGGAATTGGAAAGGTGCTGGGAGCATACTTCAGTCATTATGGAGAGGATTATTACGCTATAGATTTCAACGAGGAGGGAAGAGATGAATATTTCGATGAGAACGGAAAAAGTCTGAGGAAAGCCTTCCTTAAAGCTCCGCTTGAATATTCCCGTATAAGTTCAAGATTTTCAATGAGAAGATACCATCCAATCCTGAAAAGAGTGAAGGCACACCTTGGGACAGATTATGCTGCACCTGCAGGCACCCCTATTCGCAGCGTTGGTGATGGGGTGGTAATAGCCGCGGCTTATACCAGGGGGAACGGCAATTATGTAAAAATCAGGCACAATTCCGTCTACACAACACAATACCTGCATATGTCGAAATTTGCAAAGGGAATCAGAAGCGGAGCAAGTGTCAAACAGGGACAAGTAATAGGATACGTTGGGAGCACGGGTCTCGCTACAGGTCCGCATCTTTGTTATCGTTTCTGGAAAAATGGCGTGCAGGTAGACCCCTTGAAAGAAAAGCTGCCTTCATCCGGGCCGATTGAGGAAAAATACAAGAATGAATTTAATCGGGTCAAAGATCAAATAATAAGTGAACTGAACCAAATACAATACAAGGATTCGCTTCCGGAAAAGATTGCCTCGGGAGTTTAAGATTTGGTTTTATTCTCCTGCTTATCATCTCCCTCATGATTTTTAGGCAATACCTCAGAAAGTTTTTCTCCTCCCTTTATTCCAAAATCCAGTGTCCGGATCGGGAATGGAATCATAATGTCGTTTTCATCATAAGCTTTTTTAATTTTCTGAATGGCTTCACTGATACTATGTTTATATTCTTTCTGGGAAGTATAATTTGTCCAGATCCTTACAACAAAATTTATTGAACTATTTCCGAACTCAGAATAAAATAATTCAATTTCTTTGTCATCTATTCTGTTCGGAACGTCCTTAACAGCATCGATGGTAATTTTCTTCACTTTTTCAAGATCATCGCCGTACGACACCCCGACATCCAAATCAATTCTTCTTTTGCCGGTCTGGCTGTAATTTATCAGCGGATTTTGAAATACATCTTTATTAGGAATAAGCACTCTCTCACCCTGAGGCGTGGTGATGTTGGTCGTCCTGAGAGTAATCTTACTGACAGTTCCGAAAAAATCATTAGACTCAATAATATCATTTATCCTGAAGGGCTGATGGATAGTAAGGATTATCCCGCTGATAAAATTAGAAGCAATATCTTTAAATGCGAACCCCAATGCCAGTCCTATAATTCCTGCGCCTGCAAGCAGGGTGGTAACTGCCTTATCAAGATTTAATATTCCCAGTGAAATAAAAAAACCAACCAGAAAAACTACCAGGAACATTATCTGCGAGATGAGCCTGATAACAGCAATGTGGTCGGAGAATTTATTCAGAACTTTTGATGTAAATTTCTTTATTATCCTTGCTGCAATGTAAAAAAGGACAAGAACGACTACTGCAACTGCAATATTCGGAAGCATCTGAATAAGAGTATTAAGCCAATCCTGAAGTTTTCCGACTACAGAATTATAAACATTTTTAACATTCATACGTCATTACCGGGTATCTATGTATTGAATTTAAGATTTAAGGACTCTGATTCTGTGATGCGTATAACTCTCCCGGACAGACATTGAGATTAAACTTCCTATCAGCAGATAAATCTTTCATACGCTGCTTACGGTATTGGTTTGCATTATCTGTATGAATCTATTCGATAATATGCGTCCCAATTTTTAGCTCCCTAATTGTCTTTCTCTCTATTCTAATTCTTTTATATATTTAAACTTATAGATTATTTGAGTAGTACTATACCGGGATCAATCCCGATTATCATCATTCATAAAATTGCCGGAGTTAACATTGTCATTTAAAAGCGGTTTGAAGAGATTCTTTGGAATAAAATCAGATGAAGAAAAAAACAAGGAGAAAACTTCAAAAGAAAAAACCAAAGATTTTTTTGAATCCCTGCTGTTTGCAGGAATAGCTGCATTTTTCATTATAACTTTTGTCATTCAGAATACCCGTATCCCGACAGGTTCCATGGAGGACACAATCCTTGTAGGTGATTTTGTACTTGTTAATAAATTCATCTATGGGTCATCTTCACCCAAATATATTCCCTTCACAGAAGTTGAAATCCCTCATTTTACTCTGCCGGCTTTCCGGGATCCAAGACCAAAGGATATAGTAGTTTTTGAGTTCCCGGGTGCCAGAGATAAACTAAAAGCCGATGAGCTTGGAGTGAATTATGTAAAACGATGCATAGGCACGCCAGGCGATACAATTCAGATAATTAATAAAGTAGTTTATGTCAACGGAAAGCAATTCTGGATCCCGACTCACATAAAATATCTCCAGCCGTATCCTGAACCAAAGGGGATGGTAGAACCACGCATATTCCCGAAAGGAATGCCCTGGAATGAGGATAATTACGGACCTCTTGTGGTACCGAAGAAAGGTTATACAATTCCGCTAAATGTAAATAATGTAGAAGAGTGGGAAATTACAATTGACAGGGAATACGGTAAAAAAGTCGTCGGTATCAGTAATGGTATGGTTACAATAGAAGGCAAGCCTGTTGATTCCTATACATTCAAAAAGGATTATTATTTTATGATGGGAGATAACAGGGATGACAGCCTCGACAGCAGGTTCTGGGGTTTTGTTTCAAGAGATATGGTTGTCGGAGAGGCATTTATTACACTTTTTTCGTGGGACAGGGACATTCCTTTCTCCGACTTTTTCAGGTTAATCGGATCGATAAGGCTTGACAGAGTTCTGAAATTATTGCATTAATATAACAACCGGAAGGATAAGCTGCATTAAATAATGGATTTATTAAATATTGAATATGAGAAGTACAAGCTTAAAAACGGATTACAAGTAATTCTTCATAAAGATGATAACCTGCCTCTTGTTGCGGTTAATTTATGGTACAGGGTGGGTTCGGCAAATGAGAAACAGGGGGCAACCGGGATGGCGCACCTGTTTGAGCATATGATGTTCCAGGGCTCGGAAAACATTCCGAAAGAAATGCATTTCAGATACATTCAGGAAGCAGGGGGCAGCCTTAACGGTTCAACTAACTTTGACAGAACAAATTATTATGAAAAGCTCCCGTCAAATTTCCTCGAACTTGCTCTCTGGCTTGAGTCGGACAGAATGGGATTCTTCCTGCAGGCTCTTACCCAGGAAAAACTGGATAACCAGAAAAGCGTGGTTATCAATGAAAGACTGGAGAGATACGATAATCAGCCATACGGGTTAGCATGGGAAATTCTGCTATCCAATCTTTATCCCCAGGATCATCCCTATAGCTGGCCTACTATCGGCCTTATCGATGACATCTCCAGGTTCACCCTGGATGAAGTATCTGCATTCTTTAAAAGATATTATTCTCCTTCCAATGCATGTGTTGCAGTAGCCGGTAATTTTGATGAAAAATTTGTGAAGGAAAATATTGAAAAATATTTTTCAGAAATTCCTGATTCTGTAGGGCGCGTTGAAATAAATTCGTCATCCGCAATGCTTGAAAGTGAAAAAATTATTACAAGGGAGGAAAATGTACAGCTTGAAAGGATTTACCTTGCATGGCCTTCAGAAAAAGCTTACGGAAATGACGATGCCGCTCTTGATATCCTTGCCGACATATTATCGGGGTCTAAAAACGCAAGATTATATAAAAATATAGTCTTCGAAAAGGAGCTTGCTCAGGATGTTTCTGCATATCATTATTCCGGTAAGCTTGCAGGACATTTTATGATTATAGCTACTGTTAAAAAAGGGAAGTCGTCTGATGCCATAAAGGATGAAATATTTAAAGAACTTAAAATGATAGAGAAAGACGGCATCACTGAACGTGAATTGAAAAAAACTAAAAATAATATAAGGTCAGGATTTATTTTTTCGCTGCAGAACCTTGATGCAATGGCAAACCAGCTTAATTATTACAACTTTTTCCTGGATGAGCCGAATTCATTCAATTATGATTTGAACCGCTATAATAAGGTTACCGGAGGTAAAATTAAGTCCGTTACCAGTGAATATTTTACAAAACCGTATGTCGAATTAAAGGTTAAACCAAAATAATTATGAGTTTAGATGTAATTAGAAATAAAAAACCGCCGCAGTTAAGAAAAATTAAATTTAACCTTCCCGAGGTCATTAAGTTTAAGCTGGAGAATAATCTGCAGGTTTATTTTATTCAGAAGAGCACTCTTCCGTTGCTGAGCCTGAGCCTGGTAACTGGTGCAGGAAGCAAATATGATCCTGCAGGTAAAAAGGGATTAACAAATTTACTGGCAATGGCAGTTGATGAAGGAGCCGGTGAATATGATTCGCTGCAGCTAAGTGACCAGTTTGAGATTCTGGGAGCCAGTTTCAGCATAAGCTGTGATCAGGATTCTGTTTATTTTTCACTGCAGGTTCTCAGGGATGAATTTGAAAGGGGACTGGAATTATTTTCATCGATCCTTACCGATTCTCACTTATATGAAGCCGACTTAAACAGGGAAAAAAGGAAAATTAAAACCAGAATACTGCAGACCAGCGATGAGGCAGATGAAATAGCCAATGAGGTATTTGAGTATAAACTTTTTGAGAATAATCCTTATGCATATCCTACCATCGGTTACATTGATGATATTGATTCGATTTCTCTGCAGGAAATAAAAGATTTCTATACCCATTTTGTAGTTCCCGAAAACTCCTTCCTTGTAGTAGTCGGGGATTATGAAACTGAAAGATTAAGCAACATCTTAAATAATTATTTTCGAAACTGGACCCGTTCACAAATAAAGAAACCCGTGATAGAGAATGCAGTCAGCAGACATTCAGGTTTATATACCATTGATAAAAAGGATAGTGTGCAAAGTGAAATAAGGACGGGACTGATTTCCTTCAGAAGAAATGAGTATGATTTTTATGCACGGAGTATTCTGAACCTTATTTTAGGAGGGCAGTTTTCCAGCCGGCTAAACCTTAATCTGCGTGAACATAAAGGTTTTACATACGGCGTATATTCAAGATTTAATTATTTAAAGTCTTCTGCTTATTTATTTATCTCAACCTCGGTTTCTTCTGAAAATACCGGAGCTGCTGTCAGTGAAATTTTCAAGGAGATTAAAAAGATCAGAAATGGAATAACAAAGAAAGAACTTGAGTTTGCAAAATCCTCACTGATAAGGAAGTTCCCGTCAAGTTTTGAATCATATAGACAGATTGCCTCTAATGTTCTCGGGCAGATTATCCACTCATTGCCGGACGATTACTTTAAAACTTACATCGATGAGATCAAAAAAGTAACGCAGGAAAGGGTAGTTAAAGCTGCTGAAGATAATCTTTTCCCTGATAAATTAACTACTGTAATTGTCGGCAGTAAAGAAAAGATATTGGGACAGCTCAAAGATATCTACCAGGGTGAAATAACAGAATTGGACGAAAAAGGATCAACTCTGCAGACTTTATGATCAGTGCCTGATCAGGACCGAGGGGTTGATAAATTTGTAGCCGGTTTTTCTGAGTGAGGCAAGAAATGGAGGCATATCGAGAAAGTTATCCGCAGAAATCATAAAAAGCTGGTTCTTATTCACATCCGACCTTATAGCAGCCAGTATTCCATCAGGTGAGGAAACAGCAGGTTCAGTAAATTTGTTCATTCTGATTAAAACTATATTTCTTTTTGAAAATTCTTTCCTTATCATATCATAGTGATTAGAATTATAAATGTCAGAATTCTGATCTATCATAAAGAAAGCCGCACCATTAAATTTTCCAAGTATAGATAATATCGAATTTTTAATCCGCCTTGATGAATAACCAGTATTTAATTTGAACTCCAGTTCGGTGATATCGTCATTCAGAAGGACCGCAGCTTCTTTCTGATTTTCTTTTAAGATTTTCAGAAGCTGCTGTGAGCGTTTAGAAGGGACAAGAACTCCTGCAAAATTCTCCGGAATTAAAAGAAGATTTTGAAGTTTATCATTATTTAAGTCTTCAATTCCTGTTAAAACAAATCCTATGGTATCAGTGCTCCGGTTTATTGCAGTGTTATAACGCAGTACTGCCCTGAGTTTAAGGTTATCTCCGGATGAAATATTTAATTCCGTAGAATTATTTGATTTAAATTCCGTGGAAAGAATATTCACATCATTTGTATCGAACTGATCCTGTACTTCACGGAGGAGCAGGCTTACAGGAAGATCAGAGGGAACATCCACATTATAACTGAATTTAAGTGAGTCATCCTTACTGGCAGGAATTTTTGATGAGGTGATCCATAGTGAATCCATACTATAATTCTTCATGGAGGTAAGGAACTTTTTGTTGATTACATCGGCAGAGAGTTCTATCCTGTCAGGAGGTTTCGGGCGGTAAAACTTTTCCAGTGCAATATTTACGGCAAGAAGCAGAACAACAGCAATTAATAATACCTGGATTACGGTGCTTTTGGTAAAAGTAATTTTCATCAGGAGAAAAACCGGGATTCCGTTTTATCGATCTTTAAAGTCTGCCTTTCGTTTTTCAAGAAAAGCAGAAGTTCCTTCCTTAAAATCTTCAGTACCGCAGCATAAGGCAAAAAGACTGGCTTCGTAATTTAATCCTTCTCTCTGTGAAATTTCTTTCGTAGCAGAAACAGCATTAACCGCAAACCTCACAGCGTGGCGGGCCTTTGAAATGATTTTGTTTGCCATCTCCTCAGCTTTGGCGAGTAATTCAGCCTGCGGATAAATATGATTAACCAGACCTATCCGGAAAGCTTCTGATGCATCTATCATATCTCCCGTAAGGATATATTCCATTGCCCTTCCGGGATTGATCAAACGGGCAAGTCTCTGTGTACCGCCGTACCCCGGAATAACTCCGAGGTTAACTTCGGGCTGACCAAACCTGGCGTTCTCCGATGCCAGTCTTATATGACATGCAAGAGCAAGTTCACATCCTCCGCCAAGGGCGAACCCGTTGACAGCTGCAATTACCGGTTTATCCATAGCCTCTATCAGGTTATAAACCGATTGTCCCTTTTCTGCAAAAGACTTTGCTGAAATCATATCAAGCTTATGCAGTTCGGAAATATCTGCTCCGGCCACAAAAGCCTTTTCACCGCTTCCTGTAATGATGACGGCTTTTATAGACTCATCATTTTTAATGCTGCTGAATGCATCATTCAGTTCGTCTATTGTGAGGTCATTTAATGCATTTAGTTTATCCGGTCTGTTAATTTTAACGATTATTAAAGAACCTTTGGTTTCAATTAATAAATTCTGATAAGACATTTTTTTCTCCTAATAAGCTATATAAAGAGGGAGTCTTACTTTGAGGTCGATTCCCACATATTGTGTGGACTGAAAATAATTATAAGTAGCCATAACTTCCAGCAGGAACATAGAAATTCCCACTCCGCCGCTCAATCCAAGTTTTGAATTATTTTCTACAAAGTTACTTCTGCCGGTACCGGATTTAAACTGATGCAGCACCTGTGTAAAGTTGTACGCCGCTGAAACTTCTACTATCGGCATAAATAAAACTACTTTTTCAAGCAGAGGGGAAAAGAAATATCTTATTCCCACCGTGAGAGGGAAAGAATTAATGGAATAGTTAGAATAATCGGATGACTGGTAAAACGTCTGTGATCCGGGGAACTGCTGAAAGCCCAGCTTTGCAAAAAGAAAAAACGGGAGGTACTCATTATCAGTATAGTCTAGTTCCGCTTCAAAACCATAGCCGAAGGAGGACTGATTAGAAAATGAGCTGATAGGAAACCTGGGACCTACACCGAAAACAAGGAACAAACCGCGTGCTTTGTCAGCTGGGAGTGTTCCCGCAATAAGGGGGAAAGATGAGATTATTAAAAATGTCAGTACAAATTTTTTCATAGGGAAAACAAATTCATTTCTAAAGATATAAAATAAAGTTTTCCGGCCAAATGAAATATGATACCGGTACTAATTTCCTGCCGAAAGTTTCACGAGCTTAGCTTCCATTTCCAGGCATTCTCTCTTGAGGAAATTGTAAAGCTCTTCAATATGTTTTAACCGTGTACGGAAATTTACGGGGTTTATTCTGAAAAATATCCTGCCCTTTAACTCCGTTGTGGAAATCCAGAATTTTCCGGATAACTCTGCTTTACGTGCTATCTCATTATGCAGCAAATCCACCTCAGAACGAGAGAGTTTTTCTGAATCAAATCTTAAACAAATTGCAGACATTAGTGGATTGACGGCAGGGCGCAGTATTCTGTCCTCTTTACAAAGTTTATAAAGATGTTCCGCCTGGTCAATATTTGAATCAATCCAGCGGCCGATCTGCCTGCTGCCGTATCTTTTGAAGCTCATCCACACCTTCAGGCTCCTGAACCGGCGGCTCTGTTCAAAACTATGAACAAAATACTGAAACCTGTCATTATCAATATTATCTTTCAGATAACTTGGCTGGATCCCGAACGACAGGGTTAACTGCCGTTTATCTTTTACAAGGATGCTTCCTGCATCAAGCGGAGCATAGAACCATTTATGAGGATCAATGGTTATGGAGTCGGCAGTTTCTATTCCCTTTAACAATCCGGTCCTTTTTTCAGATAATAGTACACCTCCGCCGTAAGCTGCATCTACGTGGAACCAGGCATTGTACCGGTCTGCAATTTCTCTCAGCGCGGGAAGAGGGTCCACCGAACCGGTATTAGTTGTTCCAGCCAGCCCGATTATACAGGCAGGAATAAGATTATTTTTCTTATCCTGTTTTATTTCTTTTTCCAGTGCATCGAGATTTATTCTGAATTCCTCGTCGGTGGGAATTACTTTGAGTGAATTTCGTCCGAGTCCAACGGCATCAACAGCTTTATCTATCGAAACATGCCTTTCTTCAGATACATAAACTACGTGATCGAAAATAGCTCCCTGGTGCTGGGCTCTGTTTCCCGAAGACCAGTCTCTTGCAAGTTTCATTCCTATGAAGTTAGCCATCATTCCGCCGCTGGTAAGGTTTCCGCCTGCGGTTGAAGGCAGTCCTGCAAGGTCACACAGCCACCTCACTGTTCTCTTTTCCATCTCCACTGCAGAGGGGCCGATTGAATAAGCTCCCAGGTTCTGATTAAGAGTTGAGGCAATAAAGTCACCGAGGATTCCCATGGGTAAGGGGGTAGGAGTAATCAAACCAAAATATCCGGGGTGATTAACATTGGTTGTATAAGGAAATAATTTTTCTTCAAGTTCTTTTATTATTTCTTCCGAAGACTCTCCTTCCCGGGGAACAGGTTCATCAAACAATTTTTCGATTACTTTCGGATTGGTGTCTTTCAGGAGTGGATTCTCCTCAATCTTATCAAGGTAATCTGAAAGGAGGTCAACAAGTTTGTGTCCTGTCTCTCTGAATTCCGTTATTTTCATAACTCAACCTGAACTTTCTGTCGTTATAAATTATAAAAACTTGCCGCCCTGATCCGGTTCCATCTGCAGTTTAAAAACAGGACTGTTTTTCTCGTTAACAAATGAAAAGAAAACAGCTATCAGAATCTCGAACGCAGTTGTTGTATAGAAAAATAAATAACCTGCATTGATAAAATAAGAAGCGCTGAACTTAAACAGAACCGAAACCTCGTATAATAAAAGTATCAGGTTAAATAAAACTATCCTGCTTTCCCGTGAGATTATTAAAAGGAATTCCCTCAGGAAATAAAGAAGAAGTATGAAATGGATAATTATTGTGAAAATTCTTATCTCAGGGTTATTCAGGAAAACTTTTATAAAAGACAAAGGGATCAATAATAGCAGAAGCTGATTTTTATTTAACACTGCAGCAAGGATTAGTGTACTGATTATCAGATAATAGAATGAGGAATCATTGTGCTGAATGTAATTTAAGATCAACCAGCCAGGATCGCTCACGGCAAGCAGCAGGAAAAACAAAAAATATCTGCATCCCTTCTGCCTAAAAGGCGGAATGAGCCATGCAATAAGATTTATAAAAAAAATAATTTTGGCAATTATCATGCTTGATCACAGAAGGGAGGACATAAGGATCCGAATTCCAGAGTTGAATCGCCATTCGTAATAGTCAGAGTATCACCACGGAATTCTACAAAATTATTATCAGTCCCGCCGGATTGAATCAGTTCAAGCACTTTTGTTCTCGAATAAACCTTGAATATACTCTCTGAAGGTACCTGGAATCCCTTCCGGGTAAAGGATTTTTCTTTTATCTCCAAGAATTATTAGTTTCTCCCCGATGATATTAAACATCAGAAGATTTGAGGTCATCCCAGATATACCCTCCAGTACGCTTGTGGAAATTGATACCGAAATACCCGCCTGACCAAACTCCAGGTCAGCCGTATCCCTGGTTATGATCTCTCCCAATGATTGATTTTCAGCCATATATTTTCCTGAATATTATATAAGTTAATTAAAAAAAATAGATTTTCAGATTATTCAGTATTTCTTAATCTCGCACCTACCGCAGTGGAGAAGTCAATTGAATATTTAATAAGCTCGGGAAGTGAATTGAGGTTCATCTTATTCATAATACTTACCCGGTGACTGTCAACAGTTCTTTTCCCAATAAACAATCTTTCAGCTATTTCGCTGCTTGTTAATCCTTCACTTATCAAAATAAGAATTTCTTTTTCTTTTTCCGAAAGACTGGAAGTCTGAATAAAGACAGGAGGCTCTGTAAAACTTTCATACTTTTGAACGATTTCCTTTATATCATTTTCAGTATACCTGGTTCCGAAATAATCCTCCCCATTTGCAACGCTTTTTATGGCAGTGAGCAGTTCACCCCTCAGAATGTTTTTATTTATAAGACCGTTACCGCCTGATTTTATTGCATGATAGATATAATCAATACCTTCGTGCATTGAAAGAAACAAAATTTTAGTCTTTGAATCTTTTGTCCGGATTTGTTTTGCTGCCTCCAGCCCGGTTTTTCCGGGCATTGAAATATCTATAAGAAGCAGGTCCGGGTTAAGATCTTCATACAGCTTAAGCAGTTCTTTTCCGTCTGAAGCTTCCCCGATAATTTTTATATCTGCTTCTTCTTCTATAAGACTGATAACACCGCTCCTGAACAGAGTATGGTCATCAGCAATAAGGATAGTAATTTTCTTATCGTTCATTTAATCTCCCTTTACCGGAATTATTGCCATTATCACAGTACCTTCTCCCGCAGTTGAATCTATTTTTAGTTCACCTCCAAAACTTTCAACCCTTTCTTTCATATTAAAAAGTCCGAATCCGTTTAACCCGTATCCATTGCCGGTTTCTTTCAGATCAAACCCTTTTCCATTATCTGACACTATCAGCCGGAGGTTATTTTTATTTTCCTGCAGAATAACACTGAATTCGTTAGCCCCTGAATGCTTTATTATATTATTCAGGGTTTCCTGGGCAAGTCTGAAAGTAAATAGCTCAAGTCTTTTATCAAGCCTGCCGTTCAGGTTATGAATATTCAGAGACCCTTTTATGCCGCTCTGTTCAGAGACAAGGTGGACCAGGGAGGTTACTGCCGGGCCGAGTCCCAGTTCATCAAGTATTTTTGGTTTAAGATTATAAATAATGACTTTAAGTTCTCTGATCGTATCCTGAAGTATTTTATCAAGATCCGAAATTTCATTATCAGATGCCAGTTTCAGCTTTTCCCCTATCTTCTGTATCTTTAATTTGGTTAACAGCAGTCCCTGCCCTATACTATCATGCAGTTCAGAAGCTATTCTGTTTCTTTCCTCTTCAATCTGTTCCTGCAGGTAATGCCCTAACTTTTTCAAACGATCCTCAAGAATTTTTCTTTTAGTTATGTCGCGGAAGTAGATCTGTCCTATTCTGAGGTTCGAATTACCGACAAACAGAACTGTATAATGGTTATTATATATCTGAATGGTGTTTGAGAACTTCATGTCCGACTCAATCCCCTTCGTTATTTCAGTCTGAGTGAGGAAGGGGAGTACCTCCGCAATAGTTCCCGAGGTTGGAATAATCGTAAACAATTCCTTTGCCGCAAGATTGCTCAGGAGTATTTGTCCTCCTGCATCTACCCTTATTATTGGATCAGGATCCAGCTCGGCAAATAATGCCATAAGTCTGCTGCTCTTTAGTTCAATCTCATGTTTTTCATCCCTGTGCTTTTTGTTCAGCGGAAGAATGATATACTTTGAAAGGAAATAAACCATGACCGCAATTAGAATTACAAACAGCAGGGAGAAAAGTATCGGGTTGTTCGGGGAAAGGAAGTATCTCAGATATTCATGCAATTCTTCCTTCATAACGGTTTAAAACACCCTTGTAGAGTTTTTCACTGAGAGCCTGCAGGGATTTCTGCCGGTATAGTTGGGAAGAATTATTTTTATTATAAGATTCAATTGCGGAAAATATAATTTCATCAGAAAATTGTGGAAAATATTCCTGGACTTTCTTCTTAAAATAATACTTATCCTGATACTCCTCAATATTGAAATGATTTTCTTCTACTATTGTTTTGATGACGATATGAAAATTCTTATAGGAAATCAATGTTTTTAATTGGAATATAATACAGAGAATCTTCCGGCGCATCCGTATAATTACGGTTTTTAGGAATTATTTAGAGTTTAATATAAATGGTAATTATACGGATGTGAAAATAATTATTTAGTAGTAGTTTCCTAACCGAAGCACAGTCTGTGGGGTAGGACGACTTCATAGCTTTATAGCGCTTCAACACACTCTCTCCAGGCCCCTGCTGTCTTGCAGGGGCTTTTTGTTCGATTTTGAGCAAATTTTCTTTTAAAAAATGGTAATTGTACGGATGCGCTTCACTATTTAAGTAATTAGTTTTGGAATGTAAGAAGATTATGACCCGAGGGGTAGGACAGTCTTCTAACTATAAATGAGAGGTTCAACTCATTATGGCCTCCGCTTAATTGCGGAGGTTATTTTTTTATTTAAGCAGGATCATCTTCTTCACTGCAGAATAGCTTCCGGCATTTAGTCTGTAATAGTACACTCCGCTTGGAAGGTTTGACGCATCAAAATTTATGTTATGGCTGCCGCTGGTAAGATAATTTTGTTCAATGGTCTTCACTTCCTCTCCTAATGAGTTATATATCTTCAGGGAAATGAATCCATCTGAAGGGAGGGTGAAGCTGATGGTGGTAGCAGGATTAAAAGGATTCGGATAATTCTGGTACAGCCTGAATTCACCGGGCTTTTGGGTGAGATCATTTATTCCGGAAACTAATCCTTTATATAGCGTAATTGTTCCTCCGTCAGGGATTACCGAAGTTTCGATTATAGTGCTGCCTCCTGATGAATATGATGAGGTATAATCATAATAGGCGCCCTGGAAGACAGATACTGTCGGCCAGTCATTTGGTACCATAATGTCGGCAGTGAGGGGAAAATTGTAAATATTATTATTCAGAGTATCTGTAATGTTAATTTTTATGCTGGTATCTGTAACAGAAAGGATATTATAATCATAGCACTCTCTTTCCTTCATATACCTGGTAATATCCTTCACAGGGGCAACCCACAAATCACCGTTTGCTTCTGCCTCTGATACGTACTGGCAGGCGGAATTGAACCATTGTACTGAAATAGGCTGGTACGAACCGATTGCCGATGCAATGGAATCGAAAGGAATAACATCATGTGCCTGTAGAAGCCCCCACTTTCCCTGGTTTACAGTATTATCAACATAGTCATAGAATTCCTGAAGCTCATCCAGATCATCTGAAGGAGTATTGCGAGGCAGACTAAATTCAATTACACGGGAGCCGATTTTATACCATTGCTGCCCCGTTAATAATGAATCAACAGGATTGTCTGAAATTGCACGCGCAACTTCGTAAAATTCTGCGGAGTAATTAAGAACATCATTATCATATTCCGAGTATGGATAGGCTAAATCAATGCATTTTTTTCCGGGGATTTTACGTTCAACACTTTTCTTCGACTGGTATAATTCGTATATCAAAGTGCCCGAAGTTAATGTGTCACCAATAGGGAGATTCTGCAGATGAGGGTGTGTTACCGTGTGTGATGCTATTTCGTTGCCCGAGTCGGACATCTCAATGAACTCAGGCCACGTGCCGTATCTCCAGTAAGGACCTGTTGGATCATCAAGCGGACCTGTGATCACATAGAACGTTCCTTTGAAACCAAATTGCTCAAAAATTGGGAAAACATAGTCGTACTGCGACTGCAGACAATCGTCAAATGTAAAACTGAATGCAGCTGTCTTATCATCTTTCCACTTTTTTATCGAAACATCGCCCACAGCATCCGGTTTATGTTGAGGGAAAATATTTCCCGAATAAATTATTGCAGAAATAAATATAATGACTAATGGAAGTTTTGAACCAATTTTCATATTAAAAAATCACTAGAATTTTTGAGATAATATTCAAATATAACCGATAATTATTACAATTCTGTTAGTAAAATAATTCTCTTATTTTGCAGTGTTAATAAATACTTTTTGTTTATTCGGATTGCAGATGAAATACGTGATATTCATTTTTCTGGCGTTCCTGACAATAAGGGCACAGGAATCCAAAGTAATTACATTTAGAATTCAAACAAATAATATACCGGACAGCGAAAATGTGTATATAACAGGGAATATACCTGATTTGGGAAACTGGCAGCCGGATAAAATTTCTTTAATTAATACATCGGGTAATTTTTGGGAAAAATCTATTCCTTTACCGGCAGGTGAAAATATCGAATATAAAATCACTCGCGGTTCCTGGGATTCAGAAGAGGTGATGAATGATGGGACTATCCCCGGCAATCATAAGCTTTTTGTAAACGGTGATACAACTGTTAACCTTGTAATTCAGAGCTGGAAGGATCAATTCAGTTATGAACTGAAAGGTCAGGTTACAGGCAAAGTAGATTACTACAGAAGCATAAAAGGAAAAGGGATACTTCCGCGGGATATAATTGTATGGCTTCCTCCCGGTTATGATACCGAAACAAATCAAAAATATTCTGTGCTTTATATGCAGGATGGACAAAATCTCTTTGATCCCGCCACTTCGGCATTCGGCATTGACTGGCAAATGGATGAAACTGCCGACAGTCTTATCCGAGACGGAATGATAAAACCGGTTATAATAGTAGGACTGGCTAACACTAAATGGAGATCTTCAGAGTATGCAGATAATGATACCGGCCGGGCCTATATGAATTTTATCGTTACTAAGGTTAAGCCTTTTATTGATTCGGTATACAGGACTTTAAAAGGACCGGAATATAACGCCGTCGGAGGTTCATCACTTGGAGCACTGATTTCCTTCATGCTCGGGTGGAATTATCCTGGTATTTTTTCGAAGGTTATATGCATTTCGCCTGCATTGAAATACAAGTATATTGATTATGTTGATGATGTTGAGAAGTATGATGGTGTACGTAAAAACTTGAAGTTTTATTTTGATTGGGGAGGCAACAGCCTGGATTCATTGCTTGCCCCCGGTACAAAAGAAATGATAAATACTCTTGAAGAAAAAGGTTATAGGGAAGGCAAGGATATCTTATGGTATGAAGACCCGCAAGGGCTGCATAATGAAGCTTCATGGGCAAGAAGGATATGGCGTCCCCTGGAGTTTTTCTTTGGCAGGAAGAACTGATTATTGTACTTCCTTTTCAAAGTGCTGGTAATCTTTTTTGTTTACCCAGTTTCCTCCCCAGTCCCAGCCCATCAGCTTAAATTCTTTTACCAGGAAAGAATCGCCTGTAATGGTCCCTCTCCGTGCAGGATTGTAAACAGACCCTTCCGGCTGATGAAGATCTTTTCTGATGTAGGGATTGAATAACGGGTTAATATCTATTGCCGTACCGTATGAATGGTTTGACAGTTTCTTTGTCCCTGCAATAAATCTGTAATTAAATGCTGAAGTATTGTTATCCTCCATGGATTTCTCATCATTCCAGTTATAAGATACTATGGGGACTGCTTTTCCTATCGGAAATCTTTCTTCTTTAATCTTTTTAAATATTTTAATAAGATCGCTTCTCAGTAGCTTATTTATTACAAGCTGTCCCTGGTGAAGTTTATCGTCGAAAGAGTAATACTGTACCTCGATAAGAATGAGGTCCTTTTTTATTTCCGGAGGTATAAGAATTCCCTCTAAGGCATCATCGATATTATAATCCGAGTCAATTATGATGTTTCCGGATGTAGTATCTTTCATCTGCGGCCTTTCACGATTTTGGTAAATATAATTTTTCCCGGAACTGTAATAGAATACGATACCGGTAAAAACCACCAATCCTATGATCCTCATCATTTATCCAATATTCCAGTTTTATGATTTATTGCTTTAAATAAATATATTTATAGATCAAAATAAAGGATTTATAATGAAGAAATTACTTGCGTTAGCTTTTTTTGCCGTTACACTTATATATTTATCCGGATGTTCAAACAATCCGAAGGTAGTAACAAAGGACGATGGGCTAAAATATACTGAGGATACTGTTGGTACTGGCAGAGAAGCGAAAATGGGGGATCTCGTATCAATCAATTTCAGCGCCTGGGTGATTAAGGATTCAGCTGAGAACCCGTTTAAGGACTGGTCAAAGGATTCCACCAAAGCAAAGCAATCTATCGGCTCTACCCAGAAAATGGGAAAGCCTTATAAATTTTTACTTAAGGAAGGAACTTTCATAAAAGGATCAGTTGAAGGTATTGAAGGAATGAAAGTGGGCGGTACAAGAACGATTATTATTCCTTCGAAGCTTGCATATGGCAAGCAGGGCATAGGACCTATTCCGCCGAACGCTGATCTGAAAGCTGTTATATCTCTCGTAGATGCAAAAGAACCTGTCGTAGCAAATCTGTGGGATGTTGATTCTACTAAATATAAAACTACTAAGGACGGCTTGAAGTATGCTATCGTTAAAGAAGGTGACGGACCTCAGCCGGATTCCGGTGATCTGGTTACTGTGAACTATTCAGGCTTCCTTGCAAAAGACAGCACAAAATTCCAAAGCTCGGTTGAAATGGATGAACCCTTCACATTTAAACTCGGTGCTCATATGGTAATACCTGGATGGGATGAAGGTATAGCAATGATGAAGAAAGGCGAAAAAGCAAGATTTATAATTCCTCCTGCTCTCGGCTATGGCAACAGGCCTAACAGGGTTATTCCCCCGAATTCGACATTGATTTTTGATATTGAACTTCTTGATGTGAAAAAGCAATAGGAAATTAAACGATAACTTTGATGGATTTAATAAGCTGTGTGAAAATTCCATTTTGCAGTTCTTAACGAAACGGCGTTTCGCTTTGCATATTCAAAGTAAGCGAAACGGCGTTTCGCTGTACACCATTCCCACTGACATTTTGTCATATGTAAATATTTTCAACAACCCAAAAGTGCGTTTTTGGCTTGTTTTCGCCGTGTCTCATTTTGAGTCCTCCAGGCCTTTAAAAGGCCTCTAACCGGCCTTTAAATAGGATGTAAATTCGGTGACTGACATTTTGTCAGTCTGTTGAATTTTTTAACACCATAATTTAAGCGAAAAAGCGTTTCACTTTGCAATTTCCAAAATTAGCCGGAAAAGAAATTCTTTAATTAAAACCAGATATTTTATAGGTAGAACCTGATCAGTGAGAGAGCCTGAGAGTAGTAGCCTCTTCCGAATAAATTCAGATGGTTCAGAACATGGTAGAGCTTATAAATATTCTCCCTGTATTCCCATCCATCTTTTAAGGGAAAATTTTCATTGTACGATTTATAGAAATCTTCCGAATATCCGCCGAACAGTTTTGTCATCGCGAGGTCAGCTTCACGATGGCCGTAATATACAGCGGGATCAATAATGCAGGCATTCCCGTGTTCATCAACCATATAATTTCCGCTCCATAGATCGCCGTGTAGAAGTGAAGGCTGCTCTTCAGAGTCTTTCAGAATATCGCTTATCTTACTCTCAAGCCTGCTGAAGCTCTTCCTGAGATCCTCATCAGCAAGACCATTCTTTTCACAGAGCAGTAATTGAAAGAGGAGTCTTTTGTTGAAATAAAACTTTGTCCAGTCCTTATCTTCATCATCATCGGTGAGGTTTTTCTGAGTTGTTGACCCGATATAATTGTCCTCATAAAACCCGAAGGATGAACCTCTGTATTTATGCAGTTCCGCAAAATCTCTTCCAAAGTCGCTGAAAAAGCTGCCGGATTTTCTGCTGCTTTCAATAAATTCAGTTACCAGGTAATTGTTGGAATATATTTTGGCACCGGGAGCTCTTACTGCATCAGCTTTCTGCAATTCATTCAGGCCGTGCGCTTCCTTCTCAAACATATCGGGAGGCGTATTATCATTTATTTTCAATAAGAAAGTTTTTCCTGATGACATTGTAAGCTTATAGGCATTGCTGATGCATCCCCCTGAAAGGATTTTATGTTCTTTAACCGAAGAATCCAGTCTCTCTTCGATTTCTTTTCTTATTTTTTCATTTAAGCTCATTCTTTAACCTGTTAAGCAATCCCCTGGATGCGTCCACCAGTATCTCAACAACTTTTTCAAATCCCTCCGGTCCTCCGAGATAGGGATCAGGCACTTCATCTGCTTTGATATGCCGGTTGAATTCAATCATTTTGTGGATCTTATTTCGGTATATCTTCTGTTTATCCAGGCGTGAAATCTCATTGAATATTTCATCATCCATTGTGATTATATAATCAAACTTCTCAAAATCGGTTTTAGGGTCAAACTGACGGGCTTTGCTTTTAAGAAAATAGCCCCTGCTGGAGGCGTGGAACTTCATCCTGGGATCGGGAGATTCGCCTGCATGATAATCGATAGTCCCCGCTGAATCAATCTCAATCCTGTCAGAAAGTTTCTCCTTTTCCACCATTGTCTTAAGTATACCTTCCGCGGCAGGTGAACGGCAGATATTTCCCATACAGACGAACAATATTCTGATATTTTCCATAATTATATTATCCTCCTGGTTTCCGGATTAGAACAAAAGAAACAAATATAAAAAATAATAGTTTAAGCCTCACTTATTTTTCTCTGCATCACCAGGAGGAATGACGGCTTGCTTAATCAATAATATTTTTTTATTCTTGAATGTTGTTTACAGAAATCACTTGGATCGGAATCATTCATTAAAGAGGATCGATAGGATTTTCATTAACTCTCAAAGGAATAACTATGGCTTACACCATAACAAAATTATGTCTTAACTGTAAAGATGTTGCGTGCACCCAGGTCTGCCCGGTTGACTGTATTTACGAATATACCGGAGATGATCCAACTATTCCGAAAGAAATGCTGCTGATTGACCCTGATGAATGTATAGACTGCAATGCCTGTGTACCAGAATGTCCCTGGGAGGCGATTTTCGAAGAGGAGATGGTACCCGACATTTTCAAAGAAGATATTCAATTGAATGCAAGAATTGTCGGCAAGCAGAGAATTGTTCCCCAGCGTGAAGAGGGGAAACCTCTTCCGACTTCTGAAGAGATAGAAGAGAATAAAAAGAAATGGGGATATGCAGGATAAAAAAAAAGAATAAATGAATTTCCTGAAGCCGGATTTATTGGTTAATTGATCCGGCTTTTTTATTTTTTGACTGCAGTTATAAATGTCTAATCTGTTATACCTGCTGTAGTACTTTTTGTACAACAAGTACTAAATAAACAAGAAAACAGATCGGAATACCCGATTCTCAAATGGCATTTGATTTGCTTTTTGGGGGAGACTCATAAATTGAGGAAAAGATGAAAAAGTTACTCGTTATTATCTTCGTATTATCTGTATCGGGAATTTATGCCCAGGCGAACACTGCGGCAATAAAACTGGGTATTTTCTCACCATCATCTGCAGGCGGTGGATTTATCATAGGTTATGAAGGTTCCCACTTTGTCGATAAGCATTTCAGTTTTGGATGGAGTTTCGACTGGTACCATAAGAATTATGTTGATAAAACTCTGGTTAATAGTCTGAACCAGACTGATCCCAATCCAATCGGCGGCGGAGAAATAAATGAATTAAGAGCAAAGACAAACCTGCATGATTTTCCACTGATGATTCACATTACGGGTAAAACTCTTGTGGCTCCTTATACCCAGGCATATCTGACTGCAGGCATCGGTGCTGAGGTTCTGCTCATAAATTATAATGATTATGTGGATCCATCCAGAGATGAATTTCAGACGGCTTTTGATTTGAACTGGAGAGTAGGAGTTGGGGGAATTTATGAAATGAGCAGGCAGGCAGATGTGTTCGCCGAACTTGCATATCATTCTTCCGCGCCAAGCTGGACGTATGAAACAACTGATGCTTTTGGAGTAAAAAGAACATTCGAAAGAGTGTTCGATATGAGCGGTATAATGTTCAGGGTTGGTTTCAGGTTCTATTTTTAGATTTTATAATTACCGTATGAAAAGAGGAGGTATCAGGAGACTGATGCGCCTCTTTTTTTATTCTCCGATAATAGTAATTACTATCTTCCTGCTTCCTCCCCGGTTCCTGTGCTCGCATAGATAAATGCCCTGCCATGTACCAAGATTGAAATCACCATCTTTAATTGGTACTGATATACTGCTGCCCAGAATTACAGATTTTATATGTGCAGGCATATCATCCGAACCTTCGGCATTATGGTCGTAATAAGGAGCATTTTCAGGGACCATTTTGTTGAAATGTTTTTCCATATCACTTCTTACAGTCGGATCGGCATTTTCATTCAAAGAAAGTGAAGCCGAAGTATGCTTAATGAAAATGTGCGCGATACCCGTTTTTATTTCTCTTATTTCATTTAGCTGATCCAGGATTTCGTCTGTCACCAGATGAAAACCTCTCCCTTTCGATTTGATGCTGAATTCTTTCTGCAGACACTTCATAAAATTTCCTGCTTATTATTAGCCAATATATAAAAAAAAGAATGAAGAGGTTGTTATGATTTATCAACGGCATCCCATCCGGTCTCTCAGTAACTCTTTCTGCCTGAACTCTAAATACATTTCACATACGTCTCATATCCGTTTCACATAAGTCTCACATACGTCTCAGATACATTCTGAAATGCGATTAAAACCGATTTAATTCCTTTTCAGGAAGGAATATTGTATCTCAACGAAGTAGTTATTCGATAAATGAAGTTCCTGCCTGATTTTTGTAAAAGAACTTTATAAATCAGTCAGCAAGAATGAATACTACAATTAGGAAAAAAAAAGAATGTTCTGGGTACCACCATCTCATCCTAAAATGCTGCCATTCATCAAAAAATATAGTTGTTTGATTAGAATTAATTAAAACTTTCTTTTAATTTGGGTTCAAATTTTACTCAAAGACTGAAGTCCGGCGATTTGATTCTCAAATACATATCTATTTACAAAAACAAAAATTCGTTACAAGTATGAAAAAAAATCTATTGTTCTCTGTGATTTTTCTCCTGTCTGTCTTCTCCTTAAATATAAATGCACAGGATAAAACAGAGCCCGATTCACTGAAAAATATTTCGATGAGCGGGTTGTCATTCAGGAGTATTGGTCCTGCTATAACAGGCGGCCGGGTTGTAGCCCTTGCTGTTAATCCCTTCGATCATAGCGAGTACTTTGTCGGTTCGGGACATGGTTCATTATGGAAGACTACAAATAGCGGAGTAACTTTTTCCCCGGCATTTGATAATCAGAATTCGTACGCAATCGGGGCAATAGCGATAGATCCGGCTAATCCGAGTGTCGTCTGGGTTGGAACCGGCGAAAACAATAATCAGAATAATGTTATTTATGGCGATGGCGTATATAAGAGCGAAGACGGGGGGAAAAGCTGGAAGAATACGGGACTGAAAGAATCCAGACAGATTGGGGGAATTGTTGTTGATCCGAATGATGGGAATGTTGTTTACGTTGCCGCATACGGTCCTTCAAGGGTTTCCGGCGGTGATAGAGGTGTATATAAGACTACAGACGGCGGCAAAACCTGGAATAATGTTTTATCGGTGAGTAAATATACCGGTGCATTTGAAATACATATGGATCCCAGGTACTCAAATATTCTTTATGCTTCAATGCACCAGCGGATGAGAAATTTGTATACAGGAGTTTACGGAGGACCCGAGAGCGGGATTTACCGCAGTACAGACAGCGGCACTACCTGGGATAAAATGAGTAAAGGTCTGCCCTCTGCCGATATGGGGAGGATCGGAATTGCAATTTCACCTGTTAACCCTGATGTTCTTTATGCAATCGTTGAGGCAGCAAAAGAAGGCGGAGTTTATAAGAGCACCGACAGAGGTGTGAGCTGGTCAAAACAGAGCAGCTATGTTTCTTCATATGCGTTTTATTTCCAGAAGCTTTTCTGCGATACTAAAAATGTTGACCGTGTTTATAGTATGGATGTTTTTATGCAGGTCAGCAATGACGGCGGAAAGAATTGGGATAATTTAGGCGAAGATAAAAAACACGTGGACAATCACGTTTTATGGATCGATCCTGACAATAATAACCACCTGATTGCAGGATGCGATGGAGGTGTATACGAGACCTACGACCAGGGAAAGAACTGGGATTTTAAGGATAATATACCTATTGCTGAAATCTATAAAGTAACAACCGATAACGACCTGCCTTTCTATAATGTGTTTGCGGGTTCGCAGGACAATAGTAGTTTCGGCGGTCCTTCGCGTACAATAAATACTGGCGGAATCACCAACCAGGACTGGTACTATACCTGTTCAGGTGATGGTTTCCAGACTCAGGTTGACTGGAAAAATCCTAACATAATCTATTCTGAATCCCAGAACGGAGGGTTAGTCCGTTTTGATAAAAAAAGCGGCGAGAGATTATACATTAAACCTTTTGATTTTGCAGATACTGCCTACAGGTTCGACTGGGACGCAGCTCTGCTTATTTCGAAATTCGATAATCACAGATTGTACTTCGGCGCAAACAAATTATTCAGAACAGATGACCAGGGAAGTACCTGGAAAATTATTAGCCCCGATCTTACAAGAGGTGTTCCGCCTCAAATGCAGGACCTGATGGATAGATCATGGAGTATTGATGACCTCGCACGCAGAGGATCAATGGCTCAGCTAAGCGCAATAGCTGAATCTCCGCTTGATGAGAACCTCCTGTTTACTGGTTCGGGGGACGGATTGATATATTATACAACTGACGGAGGGAAGAACTGGAATAAGTCATCAACTCCCGGATTACCGGAGTATGCCAGGATAGAACAGATTGCAGCATCACACTTTGACAAAAATCTTGCATATGCTGCCTGTGAAAATTTTGTAGCAGGAGATTTCAAACCGTACGTTTATAAAACAATTGATGGCGGAAAATCGTGGTCGTTATATAACGGAAACCTGCCTGACTATGGGAGCACATTTACAATTGCCGAGGATAATGTTGACAAAGACCTCCTGTTCATCGGAACACAATTCGGTGTTTTCTACACAGTCGACGGCGGTAAAGAATGGATACCATTAAAGAACGGGCTTCCTACCGAAATGGTTATGGATCTGACAATTCAGCGGCGGGAAAATGATCTGGTAGTTTCAACATTCGGAAGAGGGATTTATATTCTTGATGATTATTCACCGCTGAGATATATGTCCGGGGAAAACCTCAAAAAGGAAGCTTATCTCTTCCCGGTGAAAGATGCTTTGATGTTTATTGAAGCGCAGCCATATGCTTTCCCCGGTGTCGGGTTTATGGGTGCAAGTTTTTATAATGCTCCCAACCCTGATTTCGGAGCAGTCTTTACGTATTATCTGAAAGATGAAATCAAATCTTTGAAAGATAAAAGAAGGGATGAGGAGAAAGAAAAGCAGAAGAAAAATGAAGAAATAAAATACCCGACTTATAACCAGTTGTTTAATGAACAGGAGGAACCTGATGCCTACCTGCTTTTTACAATCACCGATTCGCAGGGAAACGTGATAAGGAAAATAAAGACAGATCCCAAAAAGGGAGTGAACCGCATTACTTGGGATTTCAGATATAATCCCTTCACACCCGTCTCTTTAACACCATTTGATGACTCTGTTCCATGGAATGAGCCGGATAGGGGATATATGGTTGTGCCGGGAACGTATAAGGTATCAATTTCAAAGTTCCAGGATGGGAAGTTTACCGAACTCGCTGCCCCGCAGGACTTCGTGTGCAAGTCTATCAACCTTGCCTCTCTGCCTGCTGCTGATCAGCAGTCGCTTGATCAGTTCAATAAGAAAGTTGCCGAACTTACAAGGGCGATCTCGGGAGCCGATGCCTACAGAAAATCGCTTGATGATAAAATTAAATATTTTAAAAAGGCAGTAATTGACGGTGCGGAAGTTCCCGATGAAACATATAATACTGTAATAAAGATCGAAAAAGAACTGGATGATTTTAACCGCAAGCTAAATGGCGATCCTCTGAGGGCAAAGATCGAAGGAGGTTCACCGACTTCCGTAAAAGAAAGAGTGGATCTGATAACTTCAGCATTATGGACAACCACATCGGCACCCACGACAACATATGAACAATCCTACGATGCGGCAGCTTCACAATTTGAAGGTCTGCTCTCCCGGCTTAAATCAATCGACGGAGAAGTCAAAACACTTGAATCTGACCTGGAGAAATATGGAGCCCCCTATACACCTGGCAGGTTCCCGGAATGGCATCAGGCAAAATAAAAGTAAGTAGATCTCTTTTATCTTCTTACTTTTATTACTTTTATCTTTTTACTTTTATCTTTTATCTTTCGATAAAGGCAGCTTTAATTTAAGGGCTGCCTTTTTTATGAATTGGTTCTGAATTTTTAATTCGGCAATTCCTTAAATTAATTCGTTAAGTTTGCTAAATTCGCCCAATTCGACAATTACTATCCTTAAGCTAAGTCTGCCTTTTTTATGAATCATACTTTTTCATTTTAGTCGGCGGGTTGAACTTCAGATTGAAAAATTATATAATACAATCGTTGAATATTTCTGAATTGTTAAATTAATTCGTTAAGTCCGCTCAATTCACCCAATTCGCCAATTCCCGTTTAATAATTCATCAATCTTTCCCCGAAATTAGCGATGAACCGTCCTTGAACCGTCTTAACTCCGGTCATAATACCAGCATAGTCCGCTCTCCCTCCGGCTCACATCCCTGATTCATTCTGCCATACCATCATGCTTTACAAACATCATGTTTTGCGAACATCATGTAGGAGGCTGACTAAAAAGCAAGACAATGTCATTTCGAGTTTACCAACCGATAGGTTGGGAGTCTTCGACCGAGAAATCTTTTCGAATTCTAAGATTTCTTCCCTTGATCGGAATGACAGGGTTACTTTTTAGTCAACCCCTTTAAAACATCATATGCATAAGCCTCACATAGGAACTTCACCTGCCCCGACGCTTCGGCAGGGTTTATGGAGTTCTCTGCAGCATCACACGGTTTGAATATTTTGAGGTGTGTTAAATCTGAATAAATTTAACTATCTTCTCTGATACACAAAACCATATTCTTTCTTTCTGCCGGCAGATACCGGAGTGTCATTGAATTCGCAGATAAATATTATCCATTAATATCAGCTATAAAATGATTGGAAGTACCATACTTCATTATAAGATTACAGAGAAGCTCGGTGAAGGCGGGATGGGTGTGGTATATAAAGCTAATGATATTGAGCTTGACAGGGTAGCTGCTCTTAAATTCCTTCCCCATCATATAACAGTGAATGAAGAAACTCTCAACAGGTTCAGGACGGAAGCAAGAGCAGCGGCTGCTCTGAACCACCCCAACATTACAACAATTTATTCAATTGAAAAAAGTGATGAGAAGGAAGGCGATCCGAGGGTCTTTCTTGTAATGGAGTACATTGATGGTGTTGAACTGAAAGACAGGATCAGGGAGGGAAAAGTTTCATACGATGAGGCTCTGGATATTTCCATTAAGATATGCCAGGGACTTGAGGCGGCACATAAAAAAGGTGTTGTACATCGCGATATTAAATCATCCAATATAATGGTAACTGATGACGGTGCTGTTAAAATAATGGATTTCGGACTGGCGAAACTGGGCGGCGGCGAAAACCTTACAAGACTTGGAACTACTCTCGGCACAATCTCATATATGTCGCCCGAACAGACAACAGGAGAGAACGTCGACCATCAGACAGATATATGGTCGCTTGGAATTGTTATGTATGAACTTTTCACAGGCCAGCTGCCTTTTAAGGGTGACTACGACCAGGCGGTTGTATATTCAATATTAAATGAAAATCCCGCCGCACTGAGTTCATATAATGAAAAAATCCCGAAAGCTTTAGAGTCGATAATCTTTAAATCCCTTGCAAAAAATAAAAAAGAAAGATACCAGTCAGCCTCCGAACTCCTGAACGATCTGAAATTACTGAGAGTATCGCCTGAAACCTCTTTAAAATCATCATCGCGTCAGTTTTCTTTTATCACTCAAAATGCCGGAGGTAAAAACGTCACCCCTTCTCAAATCGACTGCATTAAGATGGGCTGCCGTTATCGTACTGATATTCTTAACAGGATTTTTATTATACGATTATATCTCCCGCGCAAATAATCCGGCAGGGGTTGATGAATCTTTACTGCCCGCGGAAAAACATATAGCTGTACTCCCGTTCAATTTAATAGGCAGCGGAGAGAAGTCTATTGCCGATGGTTTAAGCGAGATAATAACAAGCAAACTTTCACAGCTTGAGCAGTACAAGGAAAAATTATGGATTGTACCAGTAAGTGAAATGCAGAAGAGTAAAGTCTCCTCTCCCGAAGATGCATTAAATGCCTTTGGAATAAACCTGGCTATTACCGGAAGCATGCAGAAATTGAATAACAGGTGGCAGCTAATTCTTAACCTTGTTGATCCCGCTCAAAAACGACAGATAAGTTCAAGAGTGATTGACGAGCCGTTGACTGAAATATCATCAATACAGGATGAAGCCGTTCTCAAAGCTGCAGAAATGCTCAACCTGCCGGTTGAGGAAGAGATTCAAAGCAGGCTGAAGGCAGGTGAAACCAGCAATCCTGCAGCAAATGAACTGTACCTGGAGGCAAAGGGCAACCTCCTTAATTTTTCAAATACTGATAACCTTACAGCAACAATCCGGCTGTTGAATAAAGCTATTAATGCTGATTCAGGATTTGCCCTTGCGTATGCAGGGCTGGGAGAAGCATATCTGAAGCTTTATGCCAAAACAAAGGACATTAACCTGGTGGACAAAGCGAAAGAGAATTGCCTTAAAGCAGACAGTCTGAATAAGAACCTTGCTCAGGTACATATTACTTTAGGCAGCCTCTACACTGAAACAGGAAAATACCCTGAAGCAAATAAGGAATTTTTAATTGCCCAGGATATAGATCCTTCTGATGTTGATGCATACCAGGGACAGGCAACGGCTTACAACAAACAGGGGAAACTGGATGAAGCTGAGTCCATTTATAAGAGAGTAATAAAAATGAGACCTGACTACTGGGCAGGATATAATCACCTTGGTGTGTTCTATTATCTGCATGGAAATTACAAGGAAGCGGCGAAACAGTTTGAACAGGTAATCAAAATGACACCTTTAAATGCCACGGCTTATAGAAACCTTGGGGCTATGTATTACTATATGGATCAGAAGGCTGATGCTATAGTAATGTTTAAGCGGTCAATAGAAATAAAGCCTGATTACAGTGTATACTCAAACCTTGCAACACTTTATTATTACGAGGGACTCTACCAGGATGCGGCTTCAATGTACGAGAAAGCTCTAAAACTTCAGGATTCCGATTACAGCGTTTGGGGTTACCTTGCTGGTGCCTACAGGCAGAGTTCGGCCGATTCATCTAAGATTATTTTTGCCTTGAGAAAAGCAAAAGCACTGGGTGAAGATCAGCTAAAAGTTAATCCTGTCGATCCGCAGGTATTAACAAATATTGCAAGCTACTGCACCGAATTGAATCTTGCTGACAGTGCTAAGACAATTATCAGAAAGGTTGAATCCCTCAATCCCAAAGACGTCAATGTTATGATCCTTGTCAGCGAAGTGTACGAACAGCTGAGAGACCGGAAAAGAGCACTGGAATGGGTTAAGAAAGCATTGGATAACGGGTATGCAGTGGAAGAATTAGACCACATTCCTGAATTGAAAAAACTGAGATCAGATGATCAGTTTAAACAAATAATTCTAACAAAAAAATAATTACAGGAGGCCTGAATGAAAGAAGTGAATCTGAAGAAAGATGATTTCTGGTATGATGATAAGATTGTCAGCAGTCTTGGGATGGGAGACGGAAAACATATCCGTTTTACCGCAGAGGATAAGAATTACAGTTTAGAGGTTATCCACCCGGATAAATCTGCATCGCAGTTTCCTGTGCCTGATGATGGTGAATACCATGCATTCGAGATCAAGGGATCAAAGAATCAGCAGTATACATTCAAACTGAAGCAGAGTGAACCTCCTGTTACTGTTCCCCAGATGATAGTAACGGTAGATTAAATATAATTTAATATCAGCAATGGATAATTGACAATTAAAAAAATGTAGAGTCTGTGAATCACAAATTTGATTCACAGACTAACGGGCTCCTAATTCTACTTTCATTGTTTTTTTAGCGCCATCGCGTATTACTACAACATCCACAATATCCCCGGGACTATAATCACCGAGGGCATATGTATAATCGTAAATGTTGGAAATTTTCTTTCCGCCGAATTCTATGATAACGTCTCCGCCCTGCAGACCGGCTTTCTGAGCAGGACTACCTTCACCCACACCATTAATCCTTAATCCGTCTACCTGTGTAGCATAATCAGGGACAGTTCCTACGTAAACACTGAAAGCCATATCACGTCCCCCTCCTTTACGCGGTACATTTATATAATCCGGCCTGCTGCCGGTTTCGTCCAGGTTATCAGAAATATCATAAACATATTTTAAGACTTCCTCTTCACCTTTGGAGTTTATTTTATCGGCATCATCCGTGGGGCGATGGTAATCAGTGTGCGTCCCTGTGAAGAAAAACAGTACAGGAATTTCTTTAGCATAAAAGGACGACTGATCACTCGGACCGTAACCTTCATCATTGAATGTTAGCTTAAAATTAAAATCATTATTATCAGTATTGAGCAGATCCTTGAATTTTGATGAAGTACCGGTGCCGTAAACAGTCAGCTGATCTTCCGGATTCAGTCTTCCGACCATATCCAGGTTCACCATTGCATCAATTTTATCAAGAGGAACAGGGGAATTGTTTGTAAAGTAAGCTGATCCTATAAGTCCAAGCTCCTCACCCGAAAAGCATAGAAAGATCATACTTCTCTTAAGCTTATCTTTTTGCGAAGCGAATTTTTCTGCAAGTTCCATTACTCCTGCCGTACCAGATGCATTATCATCTGCACCATTATGTATCTGCGGAACACTGCCTGTATATAGCGAACCGGTTTCTCCCCAGCCAAGATGATCGTAGTGGGCGCCGATAACTATATATTCTTTTTTTAAATCAGGATCATTGCCCTCAAGGTATCCGCCGATATTATCTGCATGTTTTTTTATTTGCTCAACCCCGGTGGTCAGCATTACCTTAGCGTTATTAAATCCAAAAGAATCCGGAGTTTTTGTTGAATCGATCTTCTCCTGAATGGATTTGAAATCTTTACCTTCAGCTTTAAAAAGCTTGTCGGCAAAATCTCTTTTAACCTGTATTATTCCAAGGTCAGCTGCAGGACCGGCTCCGTCATAGCTGAGCTTCATAAGTTTATCTTCTTCATCATTCGGGATGTAACCTGTAACAAAAATAACGGCAGAGGCTCCTTTCTGCTTTGCGATATCAGCTTTATACCTGTAGGCTGAATACTTGCCGAATTCAGTGTGCGGATTGGCTCCTTCAGGATTATATCTCATAATTAATACTGCTTTGCCTTTTACATCTATGCTGCTATAGTCATCATAATTTAAATCAGGAGCTGAAATTCCATATCCCGCAAAAACAATTTCACCGTGGTAATCAACGTTTCCCGAGAAGGGGGCAGGAATATATTCCTTTTCAACTTCAGGAGTAAGCTCTTCGCCATTCGCATTAAATAAAAGTTTATTATTCTCTGTTAATTTTATGCCTGCAATAAAGGGAAAATTCTGTCTGAAGCTTCCGTTAAAGAGCGGTTTTAAGCCTGTGGATGCAAAATCCTGCTGAATATATTCAGCAGCCATTTCACCGCCTTTGGAGCCGGTGAACCTGCCTTCAAGTTTATCGCTTGCAAGGTAATTTATATGATCCTGAATTTCGGATGCGGTAATTTCCGGATTCTTATCTTTTTGTCCGCCGGAATAAAAACCGAAAGCAAAAATCACGAACAGGAATGCAACAGATAAATTTCTCATCGTCTGCCTCTGTACTTTAATAGGTTTTAGAAATTATAATATAATCCATAAAGATTAGAAAATAAACGAGGCATCCCCTCCGCAGGCAGCAGATAAAAGCTGCATCAAATAAATGAACGGTAAAGGATGCCTCAAATAATTATGACAGGGATTTATTCAACCCAGTCGGCGATGAAGATATTTGTATCACCCTGTTTTTTACCAAACCTGTTGGATGCAAACACTAATTTCTTTCCATCACGGGTGAACATAGGAAAACCGTCGAATGATTCATTAAAGGTAATTTGTTCGAGACCTGTTCCGTCTGCATTTACCATATAGAGATCAAAGTTTCTGGCAGTCTTACTATTCAAATTTGAAGAGAAAATAATCCGTTGAGCATCAGGGAAGAAGAAAGGAGCAAAACTGGCTTTACCGTAATTGGTTACCTGTTTCATATTTTTTCCATCGGCATCCATTACATAGAGTTCAAGGGCAGTAGGTCTTACCAGCCCGTTCTTTACAAGGTCATTATAATCCTCAAATTCCTTCTCTGTCTTAGGTCTGCTTGCCCGGAAAACTATTTTTGTTCCGTCCAGTGAAAAGAAAGGACCGCCGTCATATCCTTTTTCATGCGTCAGTCTTGTCTGGCTGCTTCCGTCAAGGTTCATTGTATAGATCTCAGGATCTCCGTCTCTTGTAGATGTAAACACAATCTTATCACCGACAGGTGACACGGTTGCTTCGGCATCATAACCCTGAGTATCAGTCATTTTCCTTAAATTAGATCCGTCGGGCTCAGCAGTATAAATGTCGAATTCAGGATAAAGCTTCCAGACGTAACCCCTGGAAAAATCAGGCGGGGCAGGACAGTTTTTATCCGCACCAAAGGTCGACGCATAAATTATTGCAGTATCGCCGGGAAGAAAATAGGAACAGGTTGTTTTCCCTTCGCCGTTTGATACCATAGTTGTATTACTGCCGTCGATTCCCATCTTGAAGATCTGGTCGCACGGAAGTTCACCACGGTTGCTCTGGAATATTAATTTCTGTTCATCGAAAGAAAGGTAGGCTTCGGCATTTTCACCTTTATCGGTCAGCATTTTGATATTCTTAAGGTGCTTTTCACCTTCCATCCTGTAAGGATCATTAGAGTCCTGGGCGAATAAAACGGGTGTTGAAAATAAAAGGATCAAAAATAGCGATGGGTATCTCATAGTTTTTTTCTCTTTTATGATGGGAAATTATTGTCTGTAAAATTAAATATCCTCAATGAAACTGTACTTGTTATCCCCGGAAAACGGAACGTATGAATTCTTACAATCTATTCGGGGACGTGCACCATAAAATATTCTTTTGCTGATTCACCGATGGATTTCGCTTCATTCATCGTCATATGCATATCGTCAGGTGTATCATCTTCATGTCCGGCTTCAACTATAGCAAGATCAGCTCCTTTAGCCTGTTTAGCAAGGTCATCGCAATATGCGGTATCGCCGCCGTAGCATATTTTAATACCGTTATGAGTAAAAGAATAACCAAGCGCAGGAACCTGTCTTGTTGTAACTCCGTCGTGCAGATATTCTTTATGGATAACAGGAAAAGGGCGTATAGTAATATTTTTTCTTTTAAAATTAGCGGGACGCTTTACTACCTTAAGATTTATTTTGTAGGGCATAGTTCCCGCATAAACCTTATTAAACGCATTATGAATGCTTTCAATTTCTACGCAGCCCTCGGGATAGTGAATAGAGAGCGGGGAAGTCTTATGCATAACCCTCATATAGGTCAAAAGTGCCCAGACGCCTCCTACGTGATCATGGTGGCCATGAGTTACAAACACATCTGAGATTCCAAGGATCTGCTCCATACCTATTTCATGGTTGAGGTCACGCAGTATGCCGTCTCCGGGATCTACCACGAAATAATTCTCTCCTCCTTTTATAAGGATACCTGTAGCCACATTAGGGATGGAACAGAAAATCTTTATTGAAAAATCTTTCTTTTTCCAGTTGATCGGGTATTTTTGAGGGGCCATACTTAGTTATTCGATTTATTGTACTTACATGTCTTGATATTTTTACAGCGGGCGAAAATATTGAATGAATAACTTTCTACATTAAAACCAAGTTCACCGCTGATCTTTTCCGGAAGTTCTTTTACAGCAGGATCAGTAAACTCGACGATCCTTCCGCAATCCACGCAGATCAGGTGATCGTGACTCTGCTTTTTAAAGTTGCTTTCATACCTGGTAAGGTTTTCGCCGAAGTTTCTTTTACTGATCAGATCGCACTGAACCAGCAGTTCAAGGGTTTTATAGACTGTCGCCCTTGAGACTCTTGAACTCTGGTTCTTCATAAGGATATAGAGATCATCTGCACCGAAATGACCTTCATAATCAAGTGCTGAATCCATTACTTCAAAGCGTTCGGGAGTTATCCTGTTTTTTTCACTTTTAAGGAACTCCCTGAAAATTTCAGTTGCCTGCGGATGTTTCAATTTCATAACTCTTTTAATATATCAAAAATATTATGGAATAGTTATAATAGCAAGGAGTTAAACGCCGGTTGAGCAGAAACCTGTACAGCGAAACGCCGTTTCGCTAATAATAATTGTCTCAACTGAACCCGAGTGCTCTTAGCCCGTTAACTGTAATAAATGTAAGAATATAAGCTGTAGAAGTAAAAATCAATATCTGCAGAAGGGGAATACGCCAGCTGCCCGTTTCCTTCCTTGAAACTGCAACTGTGGAAAGGCACTGAAGCGCGAATATAAAAAACACAACGAGGCCAATGATAGTGGATGTTGTAAATAATTTCCGATTGGTACCCTCAATTTCAGCCTGCCTCATTGCTTTAATCATTGAGTTCTGGAAATTGTCGTTGTTGTCATCTGTAACCTTAAATATCAGGGCAAGTGAACTTACAAATACTTCGCGGGCTGCGAAGGCAGCAATTAAAGAAACCCCCACTCTCCAGTCCATTCCGATGGGAGTCATCACAGGCTGTATAAATTTGCCGAGATCGGCAGCATATGAGGATGATAACCTTGCCGCAGCCTGAGTTTCAACGAGCTGATGACCCGTTAAATTCTGAGCATCAATTTTGGGATTTGTTTCAGGAAAGTATGTCAGGAACCAGAGAATTATTGAAAATCCGAGAATTATAGGTCCAGCTTTCCTGAGATAATGTTTTGCATTATGATAAGTGTTTACCGCTATTACTTTTAACTTAGGTTTTCTGTAAGCGGGCAGTTCAAGTATGAAAGAAGAATTATCCTCAGTCTTAATAAGAGTATTCTTAAACTTATTTATAATACCAGCTACGGTTACAGAAGAGACAATGCTGAAAATATAAATACACGCAAGCATTATCCCTCCCAGCCAGGATTTATCACCGGGGAAGAGAAAAGCAATTAGGAGAGCATAAACGGGGAGCCTTGCACTGCAGCTCATCAAAGGGAGTATAAATATTGTAAGGAATCTTTCCCTTTTATTAGGTATTGTCCTTGTAGCCATCATTGCCGGAATTGCACAGGCAAATCCTGAGAGCATAGGGACGAATGATTTTCCATTCAATCCTATTTTAGATAAAGGTTTGTCAATAAGCATTGCTCCGCGGGCAAGATAACCGCTATCCTCAAGGAGTCCAAGTATCAGGAAAAGAATGAGTATCTGCGGAACAAATACCAGTACAGAACCGGTTCCGCTTATTATTCCGTTCGCAATAAGATCTCCATACCAGTTATTGCCAAGGATATTGAATGCGGCACCCGATAAAAACCCGAAAGCTGAATCAACAATAACCATCAGCGGTTCTGCAAGCCAGAAAATAGAGGTAAAAGTTACCGCCATAATCAGGAAAAAGAAAAATATTCCCCATACCTTGTGCAGCAGGAGTCTGTCTATTTTTAAAGTCGTTCTGTCAATCTGTTTACATTCAATCTTCGCTTTGGGGTTGATTAATATTCTAAGCTGTTTATTTGCTTTTACCAGGTTTACTTTGGGTTGTGCTTCGGTTCTTGTCAGAACTTCCTTCTCAATAATTTCTATATCTTTGTATAGTTCCAGCAGCCCACTGAATGAACCTTCGCTATTCAACTTTGTCATCATCTGCTTATCCGCAGGGTTTTGACGGTTGATGCAGGACTCGATTTCAGTAATAAGATCATTCACCCCTGTTCCTGTCCGTGGATCAACATTTATAACAGGGCATTGCAGCAATTCAGAAAGTTTATCAGAGTTAATACCGAGACTTTTCCTCTTTAACAAATCAAGCATAGTTAAAGCTACAACTATATTAAATTTGCAGGAAAGCAGTTGTTTTACGAGTAAAAGATGTCTTGAAAGCTGGCTGGAATCGACAGTTACTACAATCAGATCAGGTGTTCCGAGCCGCGGATGAGAGTACAGTGAATTGATCGAAACTTCTTCATCAGGAGAGCCCGGGAGAAGACTTATAATCCCCGGAGTATCTACTACATTTGCATTATAGCCGAACCTCTCCAGCAGCCTGCTGATGGAATATTCAACAGTGGCACCCGGATAATTAACCGTTTTATAATTTTTTCCGCTAAGGTAATTAAATAAAGTAGTTTTCCCCGAGTTAGGCGGGCCAACCAGTGATATCAGCGGAACAGAACTTATTGTCTGAACATTCATGAAATTTTAATACAATCAGCCTCGTCTTTGCGGATAGCAATCAGCGTTCCCCTGACTGCAAATGCAAGCGGATCATTAAATATAGATTTATTTATCAATTCTATTTCCTGACCAGGAGTGAATCCGAACTCAAGCACTCGTCTTGATGATGGATGATTCTCATCAATCTCGTCTATTACACCTATTTCTCCGTACTTTAATTCTGCAGCAGTTTTCATTTTTAATCCAAAATAGTAATAATTACAATGTTATGTATATTTAGTCTACATAAAAATAGCTCTTTTCCTAAAAATTGTCAAGATAATTTTTATAATTCATTATCGAATCTGCGTTTACTATATTTATCGTAATCATTAATTTTAAACGAAAAATTTTGACTCAAGGAAGAAGATAATAGACCAAAAAACTAAAATCTAAATTAGCACAATAATTGATACTAATTCTATTGACTCAGAAAGAAGGAAAGATAGTTGAAGCCTTTCGGAAAATCTACGATTAAGGAATCGGAATTTAATCTTACCGAATTGTCGGTAATTTACCATTTAAATCATCAAACGGGGAAATATGAATTTATCAGCTCAGGAATTTTTAATCTGGCAGGCTATACATGTGCTGAGATTAACGATATAGGATTTGAATCTATTGTAAAGGAAGTATCTGAGATTACTTCCGATGATTTCGCCTCACAGGAAACCGATCTTAACGGCAGGGAGGCCAGGCATTATTCTGCTAAATATTTAGTAATTACAAAAGACGGAAGAGAAACCTGGCTGCAGGATAAAGCCACGCGTTTTATAGATGCATTCGGAAATAACCTGTTCAGTGTAGGAATGCTGAAGAAATACACTGAGGCAGACAACCTGGTTGAAAAATTTAAATATTCGAATGAGAATTTAGAAACAGTATTCGATCTGGCAAATCTTCTGATACTCGTTATTGATGAGGATCAGAGGATACGCATGATAAATAAAAAAGCGTGCGATCTGGTGGGCATTGAACAGGGTGAAATCCTGGGGAAAGAATGGACAGCGCTCGTGCCCGATAACCTTAAACGGGGGTTAAGAGAAAATATAGAAAAAACCTTCCGTGAAATTATCCCTCCTCCGCAGGATAGGGAGATTGTTCTCATTTCAAAGTCAGGCGAACCTAAGATAATCCAGTACAATAATGCTGTTCTGCGCGATGAGACAGGGAAGATCGTCAGGATAATGTCTCTTGGTCTTGATGTCACCGAAAAAAAGAGAGAAGAAAAAATCCAGGAAGTCGTGTTCAGAATCATCCAGAATTCAAATGCTGAAAGCGATATTGAGGAACTCTTTCATTTTATTCATTCGGGGATCAGCGAGCTTATGCTGGCAGAGAACTTCTACATTGCATTATACGATGAACAGAATGACCTGATCACATTTCCCTATTTCATAGACAAATACGATAAGGATGCTCCGCCGATGAAATTCGGAAGGGGGCTTACAGAATATATTTTAAGGTCGGGGAAAGCCGAATTAATTACCAGGGAAAGGGATAACGAACTTGTTGCAGAAGGAGAAACTGAGGTTGTAGGAACGCAGTCGGCCATATGGCTGGGTATCCCGTTAAAGATCCGCGACCACACAATGGGAGCACTTGTGGTGCAGGATTATGAAAATGAAGATACTTACACCGAAAAGGAAAAACAGATTCTTGAAGTAGTATCCTACCCGATATCCCGGGCGATTGAAAGAAAAATTGTTGAGCAGGAAAGGAAAGAGTTAATCCTCAAATTAAGTCAGCTTAACACTTCGAAAGACAAGCTCTTCTCATTGATTTCGCACGATCTGAGGAGTCCTTTTAATTCCTTGCTTGGTTTCTCTGAAATACTGACCACTGAATATGACAGTTTAACTCATGACGAAGTAAAAGAATATCTCAATGTAATATATGAAGCATCGAAAAATCTTTATGGAATGACCAATAACCTCCTTCAGTATTCACGGTTCCAGGTCGGCAGGATTGATTTTCAGCCGGTTGAAGTCAATCTTACAAACCTGTTAAAAAAGAACCTGAACCTGCTGAAGGGAAATGCTATACGTAAAGAGATCTCACTCTCCGCTGATTTTAAGGCGGATGTTTTTGTATTTGCTGATGAAGATATGCTCAACTCGACCGTGCAGAATATAATTTCGAATTCCATCAAATTTACCCAACGGGGCGGAGAGGTGAAGATCAAAACTGAAGTCATTCCTTTCTTTGATGAAGCCACACATGTAAAGGTCACGATCGAGGATAACGGGATAGGTATGAGCAGAAGCGAACTTGAAAAAATTCTTTCTGAGGAAATAATAAGTACTCCTGGTACAGAGAGAGAATACGGGACAGGGCTGGGACTGTTGATTGTGAAGGAATTTGTTGAAAAGAACGGCGGCAGAATTGAAGTTAAAAGTAAAATAAATCAGGGTACCAGTTTCTCTTTTACATTGCCTGTTTCTGATCAGTCTTAAAAACCCTTACTAATATCATAATTTCTTTATCACACAGGAGTATTATTATCCTATTAAATTTTACTTTATATTAATTCTGCTTAAACTCTTAAACTATGAACGAAAAAGTGAAAATTCTCATCGTTGAAGATGAGAGCATTGTAGCTATAGACCTGAAAAAGACATTGGAGAATCTCGGGTACGAAATAACAGAAATTGTTCGTTCAGGTGAAAAAGCTATAGATAGAGCCATAACCTCCCATCCTGATCTTATACTTATGGATATAATGCTTGACGGAGAGATGACAGGAATTGATGCGGCTCTGGAAATTAGAAATCACGTTGATCTTCCTGTAATTTATCTTACCGCCTTTGCAAATGAGAGTACTCTGTCACAGGCCAAGCTTACACAGCCGTTCGGCTATATATTGAAGCCTTTCGATGAAAAAAACCTTACATCCACTATTGAGATGGCCCTCTATAAACACAAGCTCGACAGAAAGCTGAAGGAAAATGAAGAAAGATACAGACGGCTTGTTGAAAAATCACCAGTGGCGATTGGTATTATATCCGGTAGGAAAATCGTCTATGCCAATCCATATGCTGTTAAGTTGTTCGGGGCACAATCTGAAGACGAACTCAGGAATAAATACATTTTTGATTTTATCCAGGAAGAATATGTAAACCTCATACGGGAAAGGATGCAGAGAATATTTAAGCAGGGTGAGGTCGTTGAAGGCCGGGATGAACAGCTCAGGACTCTTGACGGCAGGGTAATAGACGTTGAGTTCGCAGCGATACCTACGCTTTACCTGGATAATCCCGCTACACAGATCGTGATCAGGGATATCACCGAGATCAACAAAAAGGAAAAAATCCAGCAGGCTTCATTAAAGCTTCTGCAGGCAGCCAACAGCACCACATCTCTTGAGGAATTGTATGAAGTATTCCACAAAATCCTGTCAGGTTATATCCCTGTTAATAATATTTACTTCGCTTTTTATGATGACGAAAAAGAGTGCCTTACTTTTCCTTATTACCACGACCAGATTGAACCGCCTCTGAAAGAAAGAAAATTTAATATGGGGCTCACAGAATATGTCATAAACCTCGGCAGAATACTGCTGCTTAAACAAAGTGATATTGATGAACTCATTGCTTCAGGCAGAGTAGAAACCGCTTGCCCTCCTCTGAAAAGCTGGCTTGGTGTTCCGCTCCAGGTGCACGATAATAAACTCGGAGCAATTGTAATAAAAGAATACTATAGAGAGAATCTAATAGGTGAAAAAGAGAAGGAATTCCTGAATAACATAATATTCCCCCTGTCAAGGGCAGTTGAAAAGAAACAGATTGAAGAAGAAAGAAAAGAATATACAGAAACACTGAAAAGGCTTAATGAGACAAAAGATAAATTCCTATCCCTGATATCGCACGATCTTAAGAGTCCTTTTAATTCCTTAATGGGCTATACGGAAATATTAAAGAACGAAATGGATGACCTGAGCTCCGATGAGCGGGATATTTTTATAGGTTCGGTCTATGAATCGACGAGACACATATACAACCTCCTGAATGATCTGCTCGAGTTTTCCCGGTTCTATCTTGGCTTAATTAAGATTGAGCCGAAAGAAATTAGTATAAAGAAACTTGTTGATGAGAACCTGGAACTGCTTGCGGTCTCTGCCCGGCAAAAAGAAATTAAAATGGAAAATAATATCGGGAACCATTATAAAGTCCTTGCTGAGGAAGATATGATAAATTCCGTAATCCGTAACCTATTGACCAACTCAATTAAATTCACCCAGAATGGAGGCATAATTAAAGTCTCCGCTAAACCAGAAGGCAGCAGACTTTTGATATCGGTTACTGATAACGGGGTTGGGATGGATAAAGACACACTCGACACCGTATTTGATATCGTTTCAAAAAAATCAAAACCGGGAACAAATGAGGAAGAAGGGACAGGACTTGGTTTAATCCTGGCTAAAGAATTTGTTGAAAAAAACGGTGGTGAAATCTCCGTGACAAGTGAACCCGGAAAGGGATCAATTTTTACATTCAGCCTTCAGTTTTTAGAAAATATACCTGCCTGAGGTTTAAAACCGGCAAAATCTTTGTAATAGACCCATTTTTATAAGAAAATTACGCCTGTGGCGCTGCATTTACCGGTTTTAGGGAAGTGGGAAAAAATCACAATTATTTTGTTGCTAAAAGCAAACAAATATTTTTTCTTTGTATATTTGTACACAATAGGTTTAATTTTCCGTATCTGTGGGGAATTAAAAAATTTCAATATGTTTATCTCAGGAGGAGAAAATGTCACGATTGAAAAAACAAGTCCAGGATAAAATCGAAGCCTGGCGTCCGCGTACATCGCGCTTAGTTAAAGAATTTGGTAACGTAAAAATCGGGGAAGTGACTATCGAGCAGGCTATTGGGGGAGCCAGAGGTATTAAAAGTCTTGTAACAGACATTTCTTATCTGGATCCAAATGAAGGAATTCGTTTCCGCGGTTTAACAATCCCGGAAGTCCTTGAAAAACTACCGAAAGTGCCCGGCGGTGAAATGCCGTACGTTGAAGGTTTTTTCTTCTTTTTACTTACAGGCGACATACCTTCAGAAGAAGATGTAAAGGAAGTTGCAGATGAATTCCGCAAAAGGTCGGCCGTTCCAAAATATGTATATGATATTTTGAGAGCAATGCCGGCAGATTCTCATCCAATGGTAATGTTTTCAGCAGCTATCGTATCAATGCAGCGCGAATCAGAATTCGTTAAAGAGTACAATACCGGAAATTTAAAAAAGAATGATTACTGGTCACCTACTTATGAAGATGGATTAAATCTGCTTGCAAAAATCCCCGGTATCGCCGCTTTTATTTATCGACTGAAATATAAAAATGGTGATATTATCGAATCAGATCCGAATCTTGATCTCGGCGGAAATTTTGCTCATATGATGGGAATTAAGAAACCTTACGATGATGTGGCCAGAATGTATTTCATTCTTCACAGTGATCACGAAAGCGGAAATGTCAGTGCGCATACAGGACATCTTGTTGCAAGTGCTCTCTCCGATCTTTACTATGCAATATCTGCCCTTGTAGATGGTCTTGCCGGACCATTGCACGGACTTGCAAACCAGGAAGTATTAAACTGGCTTCAGGGCGTTTACGACAGTATGGGAGGTAAGATCCCAACTGAAGAAGAAATGAAGAAATTTGTATGGGATACTCTAAAAAGCGGACAGGTTATTCCGGGTTTCGGTCACGCAGTCCTGAGAAAAACTGATCCACGGTATATGGCTCAAAGAGAATTCTGCTTAAAGCATTTACCGAACGACCCGTTGTTTAAATATGTGGATCTGCTTTTCAAAGTTGTTCCTCCGATATTAGTTGAACAGGGAAAAGCTAAAAATCCATGGCCTAATGTTGATGCACAATCAGGTGTTATTCAATGGTACTATGGATTGAAGGAATATGATTTCTACACAGTTTTATTTGCTATCGGAAGATCACTCGGAGTTGTTGCAAATATAATCTGGGACCGAGGTCTTGGTTATCCGATTGAAAGGCCAAAATCAATTACAACTGCTATGCTTGAAGCTATGGCAGGAATAGAAGAAATGGAAGCAGTAAAATAATAAAAATCTATTCTCAGAATTAAGCCTCTGAAAAGACGTCACGGACAATTCCGTGACGTTTTTTTTTGACGACTATCTGCCTCAACATTCTCATCAATAAATTATTATATTCCTTTTACAATTTTCTTTCTACTTAACTAAAAAATAAAAAATGAGCAATCAAACCATTTCATCCTTATCCGAAATAAACGATAAACTCCTTGCAGGTAAAGCTGCACTTGAAAACACCGAGATTGAGGATCTTATTCTCGATCTTGGACTGGAATTCGGCCGTGCAGTGAGTGAAAAACACTTCAGCAGTAATACTGAAACAGTTATGTGGCTGAATATTTTTGAGGGATTATTCAGCAGTGGTCTCGCCGGTTTGTTCATGGAAAAGATAGATAAAGACCGGTTTTTTTCTTTCGGCGAATATCTTGCTTCATTACCGGATGAATCCAATCCGAAATTTGTTCCCATTATTCATAATTACCTTAATCTTTTCCGTTATTCGTCATTCCTGCAGAAAATCTATGATGAAAGAAGGTGGGATAATTTAAGCCATTCCCTCATTATAAAGAGTTCCTACACTTTTGATATTTTATTTGAACAAAGAGTTAAGCAGTATAAAAAGAAGAATTTATTTCGTCTGATAAAGGATCATTCAACAATTGATTACAGCTGGCAGAAAACATCTGAAATAGTCTCAGCTTACCGGTCATCCATTCACCATTTATTTTATGAATTGCAGAGCGAAAGTAAATTCTTTGCATTTCTGCTTGAAAACAGTTTAGATATGGCATTTCTTGATCTTGCCTGTTTGACCTCCGGAATTGTGAATGTTATGATTCCTGCAAATTCAGTTGCTGAACACACCAGCTTTATTCTGAATCAGACAAAAGCTCCCTTTCTTTTTGTGAATGATGAAAAGCAGCTCGCAAAAATCAGGTCGATAAAGCACCAGGTCCCTCATCTGAAGATTGCGGTAATGTTAAAAGGGAACGCTACTGAAGATTGGGTAATCAACTTTGAAGAATTTAAAGCGATGGCCTCCGGTGATAAAATAAAGAACGATAAGGCAATTACACCGGACTCACTTGCTACTCTTATGTATACATCAGGAACTACGGGTGAGCCGAAGGGAATAATGTTTTCTCATACAAATATTGTCTATAAAAGGTTCTGCCGTGCAATGGCGATTCCTGCTATCGGTGAAGATGATCGTTTCCTTGCATTCCTTCCTCTTTATCATACATTCGGAAGATGGCTGGAAATGGCCGGGGCGATATTCTGGGGTGCTGAGTATTGTTTCATGGAAAATCCTGCTGTTGAAACAATGATAGATAACATGCAGCTGGTTAAACCGACGATCTTTATCTCCATTCCTAAAAAGTGGATACAGCTCTATGAGTATATCACAACCAGGGTTGATATTGAAGCTGATGACGATGATAAAATTAAGCAGGCTGTAAGCGGCATAACAGGCGGATCGCTCAGATGGGGAATTTCTGCTGCCGGTTATCTCCCGCCGGATGTTTTTACGTTTTTACAGAGATACGGAATCGAATTAATGAGCGGATTCGGAATGACCGAAGCCACCGGCGGAATTACTATGACCCCGCCGTTTGAGTACCGGGAAAATTCACTCGGGAAAGCATTACCGGGAATTGAAATTAAGCTTGATGAAGACGGGGAAATTTTAATTCGCGGCCCTTACGTGATGATAAATTATTACGGTCAGGAACCGGAAGAAACTTTTGACGATGATGGATGGCTTGCAACAGGGGATATTATGAGAATGGATAAAGATGGATTTATTGAAATTATAGACCGAAAAAAGGAAATTTATAAGAATGTAAAAGGGGAGACTATTGCACCTCAGAAAATTGAAAATCTCTTTCGTGATTTTGAATTTGTCAAACAGGTTTTTCTCGTAGGAGACCATCGTCCATTTAATTCTGTTTTGATATTTCCTGATCTTGAGTCTGAGTCATCTCCGCTTATAAATATGGATGAACAGCAAAGGCAGGAATATTTTTCTTCCATAATAGTTACAGTAAATAATTTTCTCGCGCCTTTTGAAAGGATATTGGACTTCAGATTGATTGACCGGGCTTTTAGCGACTCACACCGTGAGCTTACTCCAAAGGGAACTTACAAACGCAGAATTATAGAAAAGAATTTCGATCTGATCATAAATTCCATGTACAAAAAAGATCATTTGTCTCTTCCGCTTGGCAAGCACGAAGTTAAAATACCCAACTGGTTTTTGCGTGAGAAAGGAGCCCTAAGCCGGGATGTTATTCTTGCTGATGATATGCTCTCCATACCCAAAGTCAAATCATCTTTGATAATAAAAATACTTAATAAGGAACAAAATGTATTTCAGATAGGCAGCTATTCTTACCTGATAAATTCAAAGCAGATTGATCTTCAGGACATCCTGACAAATCCGTTTTACTTCCTCGGCAATGTTCAACTCGTTGAGTTTGCCGGACCGGGAATTTTCAGATGGTTCAGAAAATCCGAGGCCGAAAAAGACATCGAATTTATAGAACGGATCGTTCCCGTTAGTCCCGGGAAAGAATTAGCAGATTACTTTGCCGGGATCCTTGAATCCGGTGAAATATCAATTTCGGCGCTGCATTATGCTGCCGTTCTTCTTCAATCAGAACTAATAAATGAAAATGAAGAATCAATAAAATATTTCAATAACATACTTAAGGATACAGGTTCAAATCATTACAAACTTGCTGTTGAAATCTCTTTTCGTCCCAAACTGCTGAATAATATCTCAGCCCAAAGGAAAATGTTCTCAGCTGCTCTGCAGACATTAAGAAAAGATAATTTTCTGAAGCTATTGGACCTATACACCCGGCTGGATTCCAGATTTCTCAATGATGAAATAATCACAGAGATTAATTATGTAAGCCGGGGCGGTGATAATTTAAAAGAAATAGAACTTGTGCTGCAAAATCAAATTGAATCAGCAGCACTCCAAACAGATTTGAGCGAAACTGCTATTCCGCAGCTTTTTAAGCTGTTGGTAAGTTATGGTATCAGCCATCCGCTTAGTTTTGAAAGGATCAGGCGAACCTTTTTACTGCAGGAGTTGTATGGAATCAGAAATGATATAAGGGATATTGCTCAAAAATCAAGGTTAGATATAAGAAGACAGTTTACAGCCTGGCTTGGAGAAGTTCAGCGGGTAGCTATTGACCCTGAAACAGGAGAAGAATATCGCTGGGATGAAGTTTTAATATTTGATCAGGAAATATCAGACAGCGATCAGGTTGTTCTGAAAAAAGCAATCACTGAAAATCAGATTATCCGCGAGGCGATTTTTCTTTTCAGCGGAGGCGTCCTCGTATCATTGAATAATATATTACCTTCCGGCATCTGGATAAGCAATTATTCCATGAATGAAAACAGGTCTGTTTTCCGTGTAACAGTTCAGACGAGGTTCCAGGGCGGGTTTGATATTGCAATACATCTTAACAAGAATACATCTGCTGAAGAGATTGAGGAAGAAATAAAATGGAAAGTTATTGCAGGAACAGAAATTAACGATGAAAAACTTGCTGCAAAGTTCGGCGGGTTATGGGAAAAATATAATTTGTGGACCGAAGAATTTATAGGCGATGAATCAATTGAAAGATTTATCCGCCGGGAATATAAACGAAATGATGAGGCAACTTTCGAAAAGCTCCGGAACCTCTGGAAGTTCTTTGTATGGAATGCGACGGCTGCATACATTAAGTTCTGGAGATTATCCGGTATGAAAATGGAGCTTGCAGATATTACTCCTGATGGAATTATTGTTTCTTCTCACGATTATCAGACAGGATGCATTATTACTTCCTTTTATAAAAGAAAAAAAACAGACAGTATTCTGAACATGATTATGAATTTTTATGAAAGTTTCGTAAATAATACCGAGGAAAGGTATCCGCTGATAAAAAAAGCTTCAGTATGGAATGCAATCTTTTCGGGAATTATTGAAGCGGAGGGATCTGAAAATGGTATAAGTCTGATAAATAAGTTCAGAGCAGAACTTGAGAATTCTGAAATACACGGAAAAGATGAAATAATTAAACGCATTAAGTCTTTTTTACGTAATGTAAGAGACCATGGATACCTTCCAAAGCAGCTTTATTTTGCGGTAAAAAGATTTCATCGCTGGTATCAGCTGAACAAGGATGCGTCTCTTGCTGCCCAGGCAGAAATGATTTATGAACTCTATGAAACTTACCACCTTTTTCATCTTGAAGAACAATATCCTGCGGTACGGACAAGGTTCTTCCTTGAATCAGTATTCTATGAGTCATCCCAGAGATTTAAAGATGTTTTAAGTGAATTAGCTGCTAAGCAAAGGCATCGTAAGATAACCAAGGAGGAATCACTAAAACTTATTTCCTCACTTCATTTTGAATTTGAACTGGATGAAAAAGAAAATTATTTTATAACACGTTTGGGTTATCCGCATCTTAAACCTTCCGATTCTGCCGAACTGTTAAAAATGAAATCGGAGCTGGCCGGACAGCCAAATCTTGTTGTCCAGCTTCAGGATGATGACGGAAATATGTTCACCATCAGGAACCCTGTCAATCCGAAAGAAATCTCAAAACTTCATCAGCTTTTTCTCCAGGCAAATCTCACTGTAAACTTCAGGCCGGAGCATCAGTATCTTGTTGCCGTATCAGAACGCGGATTTATCATAGGCGGTTTATTCTACAACAGGAGTGATGAGGAAACTATTCATATGGAAAAAATAGTCGTATCCAACCGTTACAGGCGTAAAGGAATCAGTGAAGGCTTAATGAATGAGTTAGTAAGCAGGTCAAAATCTGATAATGCAAAATTTGTTACTACCGGGTTCTTTCGTCCTGAGTATTTTTACAGGTTTGGATTTAAAATCGAAAGAAAATACTCCGGCCTGGTTAAAGAACTTTAAAGGGACTGTTTTTTACCCGTTATTTGTGATATTTTTCAAAGGTCATCCTCATATTATGTATTAAATTGTTACAGAATTAAAAAGGTGGTTGAGTGGAAACAATATTTGAACATAATGTCACGAAGAAAGAGCTTGAACTGCTGAAAGGCTTTAATCCGGTCGGGAAAATCTCGAGTCGTGAAATTTATCTTCGCGAAAAAAATGAAGACAGATCGCTTGCAGATCTATACCGTCTTTATGTTCTTCGCGGTGATAATTTCAAAGCAGAGGAGTTCCTTGACAGGATGCATGATTCACAGTATAAGTATCTATTATCATCATTCTGAGAGACCTTTTTGAGACTGCAGTTTTTCAAAGCCTGCTTTTTTAACTGAAAGTTTCTTCCGGGGAGGTTATTTTAAATTATAATTGAACCCGGGTATATCCCTTCACCCCAAAAGTCAGCCCCTATTGTCTGTGATTATTTTTCGCTCTAATTTTCCCGCTTAATTTATTAACGGGAAGTATATGAGAACTATTATTCTACTCACCATATCAAACATTTTTATGACGATAGCCTGGTATGGGCATCTAAAGTATACAGATGTCCTGCTATGGAAAGTAATATTAATCAGCTGGGGAATTGCATTTTTTGAATATTGTTTCCAGGTTCCTGCAAACCGGATTGGTTACGGACAATTTAATGTTGTGCAGTTAAAAACCATACAGGAAACGATAACTCTGTCTGTATTTACAATCTTCTCAATTTTATACCTTAATATACACTTCAGATGGAATCACGCGATTGGTTTTGGTCTGATTATAATGGCAGTATTTTTTATTTTTATGGACTGGTAGAATATAATAATTCAGCTTATAGATGTTTTCATCTAACTAAGTTTTTGTAATTTTCAATATGAGATCTGTGAAAATATCACGAAGAGAATTTCTGGTAAAATCTGCAGGCACTATTGCCGTAGTTTCCGCCGGCGGACTGGTTAGTACAATATTGAACAGCTGCAAAGGAAGCAGTCCGTCCGGCCCCCCCAGCGTGTCTGCAATGCAGATAATCCAGGCTTCGGTATCAAACAATGAGATAAGTATAAGCCTTGATGCTTCTTCGCCGATAGCTGCAAAAAATACAAGAGCTGTGGTGGAATATGCCGGAGGAAGTGAGGCCATACTTGCGGAACATAACTCTGATGATACTTTTAGAGCAATCTCAGGTGTATGTACCCACCAGGGATGTTTTGTTACCGACTATGACGGAACGAATAACGTATTTGTCTGCCCATGTCACGGTTCCAGGTTTGATCTGACCGGAAATGTGGTGCAGGGACCGGCTCCCTCCAAACTGATCGCGTACAATACAAGGGTAGAAAATAATTCCCTGATTATAACTTTATAAAACTAAATAAAAGCGGGGAATGTTTTACTCCATCTCTTTTTCTTTAGGAGTATGTGCTTCCATAGAATCATAACTTGCTCCGCTCATACCGGGAAGCTGATCCAGGAAAGCTACTATTGCCCAGATCTTATCATCAGAATGAGTTACCCCCCATGCAGGCATACCGGTCATCTTAATACCATTTTTGGTTACCCAGAAAAGTTCTTCCGGTGGCATTTCCTTCGCACTCCGTGAAAGATCAGGTGCCTTAGGATTAAGACCTTTTGCCATTTCGGTTTCTTCTTTCCCCGGCGCACCATGACATCCTTTACACATTTCGTTATAGTGAGCAAAACCTTCTTTTATCATTTCAGGAGAGTTCAGAGCAGGAACCACTATCCCTTCAGAATGCTTCTCCACCGAATTATCCATCGTGGTATTCAGCACCCACCTGGTGATTCCCTTTTCTTTATTGGCTGCGCTTACATTGTACCATCCCGAATAAATTATAATTAACCCGATAATGATAATTACAATTATTGTAACTAAGACGCCGGCGAAAAATCTCATTTTATGATGCCTCATTTTTAAACTTTAATATTCTCAAATCAACTGATAATATCAGTAAGTTATTGTGACACAAGCCTCTATCACACAGATAGTGAAAATGACAGCAGTCAAAGTGATTTTCCTGCAGAAATTCTATCTTTTTTTATTTAACTAATGTAAGCATAAAATGGATTTTTCCTTCCTCGGATTTCTAATGAACCCTTACTTTGTTGCAGCCTGGTATATCACCGGCTTGTTTGCCGCCGGCTGGACCCTTAATGATGAATTATATGTAAATACCCGGGTAAATCTTGCGCTTAAACCCGGATGGATTGTTATAATTATTTTCTTTTCCGTGATCGGGTTCTGGCTATACCTGGCAAGCTGCCGTCCCCCGGATATTGAAAAGTACTCAGGGGAGGAGGAAAAAAAACTGTTTCAAAATTATGTGAAGCCGGTCTGGAAAAAAGTTATCGGGTCTGTTATACATTGCGTGGGGGGAGACGGGCTCGGCATAATGACGGCTATGGTTATCTCCAGAATTATTGGTTTTAAATTCTGGACAGAATTCTGGTTTGAATATGCTGTTGGTTTCGCTTTTGGATGGTTTATTTTCCAGTATATTGCAATGAGAGAGATGGGTAATTCGCCTTTAATGTCACTATGGAAAGGAGGGCGGGCTGAATTTTTCTCAATGATAACAGTGATGCTGGGAATGGGATTAGTAATGAAATTCGTTACCCCAAATGTTGTCGGCCATCCCCCAAAACCGGATACTGCAGCTTTCTGGGGTTTTGGTGCCCTGGGATTAATCGTTGGCGCTATTGCAACGTATCCAATGAACTGGCTGCTGGTTAAGATTGGCTGGAAACATGGAATGGGGTGACCAGAAATCTGCCGGGTAAGAACTTATTCCGACCCGACAATTCCTGATGATCATTATTCTATTTCTGATTCCCCATCATTCCGCCATGCATCATTCCATGATTGCCCATCATGCTTCTCATATAATTCCACATCTGCGGGTAATCGTCCATCATATTATACATATAATTTGTGAATGAGGTATCCTTGTTTGCTTCTGAGAACATATTGTTCATCATCATCCTCCGCGCCCCCTGATTCTGCATCATATAACCCATCATATTGTTCATAGCTTCAGGATTATCAGTCAGCTGCTGCATAAAATTATGCATCATCTCAGGATTTGTGATGATTTCATGTATTGCCTCATTCTGCGTTTTCTGGTTTTTCAGTAATTGGCTGTCAGGTTTATTTTGAGCAAGCAAAATAGAAAATCCGGCAACCAGTAAAATTACCATCGGAACTAAAATCTTCGACTTCATTTTTTTTCTCCTTTCATTGGATCATTTTATCAATTCTTGTTACAGTGCCAATATATAGTCTGAGGAAGTGGTAAGCCTTATAGATTTCTTATTTTCTTTTATAAGTTTCTTCCGGGCTCAGAAAAAATCAAATCTTCTTATGTAATATGGCAGATGATTGATAGATGAAAGGCTTCATTTTAGGTTTCCAGGTCAATTCACGGCAGGCTAAATAAAAAACCCGGAAAAGCTGAATTCTCCGGGTTTTAAGGAGTGGGTTTTAATTATTTGTATTCTGGAGATAAATATATTATAGGATATTTTTAAACACTCTGATATTGGACACTAAAAAAGGAGAAAAAAAATCCCCCCGTGAAAAACGGGGGGTTGCTCATCGTAATAGGATGATCTCACTATTAAAGGAGCAGATGGCTTTATTGCCAATTTACACCGGTGCCTTAATTTATTCTGTGATCTTTAATCCCTTGACTGCTGACCAGGACTATCAAATCTCCTGACGTCACATGGTTTGTGTTTTTATTTATCTCAAATCAGGGTTTAATGTGATTTTGGACAAAAAACTTTAGTGTTTTTATTGGAAATTTAGCTTCAATTTTACCAGTATTGATTCTATCGAGATAACATAGTACCATTAAACCGGATATAAGCTCTTTGCACTTTTTTATGAAAATTATTGCCTTATTCCTGCTTATAATATTGTTAAATGTTTCTGCTGCTGCCCAGAATTATCAAAGCACTATTAAAGGAACAGTTTTAAATACGGAGGGAAATCCTGCTGAACTGGTAAATATCAGTATCGAGGGGACCAATTTCGGTAGTTATACGGATAAAAACGGAAAATTTGAAATTTCTAATCTTAATCCGGGTATTTATACAATGAAAGTTTCTTCGGTGGGATACAGAACTAAAGAAATTAAGGTGATGTTAAAAACCGGGGATAATGTCTATGCTGATATCGTTCTTGAAAGATCCCCCAAAGAACTGGCTGAAGTTGTGGTAAATGCTAACAAAATTAATAAATTCGAAAACCCTCAAAGCGAATATGTAGCGAAACTGCCTGTGAAAGATATTGAAAATCCGCAGTCATATAGCTCAGCAACACCTGAACTTCTTAATGAGCAGAATATCGTTGAATATTCATCAGCCCTTGCTTCAATCCCGGGAGGAAATATATCTTCTGAAAATGCTACGGGAATTACAGGAATATTTATCCGCGGATTCCTGACAAACTCATTCATTAAGAACGGTGTCTATAGTTTCAGTCCCGATGGCGGTGATCCCCAGGTAATTGAAAGAATCGAATTGATCCGTGGCCCTTCAGGGCCTGTATACGGTACCTGGGGTATAGGGTACGGCGGCTTTATCAACCGTGTCACTAAGAAACCGTTCACGTCGCCTTATTATAGTGCCGGGATGACTTTAGGCAGTTTTAACCTTCAACGGTACTACGGCGATGTTAACCTCCCTCTTAATGAAGATAATAGTCTGCTGATGAGAGTAAATGCAGCTTTTCATTCTGAAGGAAGTTTCCAGGATTACGGTTATAAAAAAACATCGGTTATAGCCCCTGTTTTTTTATTTAAACCAAATGATGATTTCAGTATTCTCATTGAAGCTGAATTTAATAAAATAGATCTCTCCGCCAATACATTGTTCGGGGGAGCAGCAGGACTTGGAAAGAGCAGCATTAAGCAGATCAAAACAGATTATTTCAAATCCTATAGCTCAGAAAAGCTTACTCATCCTCCGGCTGTTTCAAATAATTATTATTCAAGAATTGATTATAAGCTTTCCGGCGGGTGGAAGTTAAGTTCGAATTTTGCCGTCGCTGATTATTCATATTATGGCTCCAGTGTTATACCTGTGTTTATTAATGATTCGTTGCTTTTCCGCAGGATTTATGACTTCAACGGAGATATTAATACATTCGATATTCAGCCTGAGCTTTCCGGCAATTTTCTGATAGGGAAAATAAACAACCGTTTCCTCGGAGGATTTGATTACCAGTGGGTGGATGTTCTCTCATCTGCCTCTATCATCCTGACTGCAGATACTTTGAATTACCGGAAGGGTACATCACCGGTACTTAATGCGGCGAAACTTAGATCCCGGTATGATTTATCGCTTCGGTCCGATGAAAGTAGAAATTCCTACTCGGTGTATGCAAATGATATCGTAAGTTTAACTGATAAATTAGATGTTATGCTTGGACTGAGATATGACTATATGGATTACAACGGTACGAAGAACCTGGTATCTGGTACTTATAATTCTAAACCATTTAACCAGGGTACCTTCAGTCCGCAGGCCGGCATTACATATCAGCTTATCAATGACCAACTCTCAGTTTTTGGAAATTATATGCAGGGGTTCAATTATATCACTTCCAATATACAGGGACAAAGTTTTGATCCTGAGTTTGCTAACCAGTTTGAAGGCGGAATCAAAACTGACCTGTTCGGCAGCCGGTTCTCAGCAACTCTAAGTTATTACGATATTAAAGTTTCTGATAAAGTTAGAAAAGATCCCTCTAATCCGCTCCTTTCAGTTCAGGATGGGACACAGGTCAGCAGCGGAATTGATGCTGATATAAGGACTAACCCGGTAAAAGGTTTAAACATCTTACTTGGCTATGCTTATAACAAAAGTAAGTTTGAAAAAGCCGATCCGTCGCATGAAGGTAAACGCCCCCTCGGTGTCCCGGAACATATGGCAACATTGTGGGTAAGTTATAGCATTCAATCGGGTATATTGAGCGGATTGGGATTAGGCGGAGGACTGAATTACAGCAGTGATTATTTTTACGACGATCTTAATACTCTCACTATACCATCATACACTATTGTTAAAGGCAGCTTGTTTTACAATTATGTATGGCTCAGACTTAACCTGACCATTGATAACCTTACTGATGAGAGATACTGGGATTATAATGGTTCTCCGCAGATGCCTGAGAGGATTTTATTTAATGTTATGTTCAATATATGATAATTACGAAAGCATATTTGTAAACTTAAACTGACTGCAGTTATGAAAAGAATCAGATTCATGAACTACTCAATAGAAAAAAGACTTCCGATTTTCATTTTTAGTCTTTTGTTTGTTTCACTGGCGGTGTTCATAAGCTACTCATATTTTACTGTCAGACAGAATTCCCTTGCTGCAGGATATGACCGGCTTAATACTTTAACACGGCAGTTCAGCTCTATTCTCGGTCTGCAGGCACGTAACCTTGTTTCAATTACCGGGCAGGCTGCTCAATCAGACGCGGTATTTAATTTTCTGATAAATCCGGACGATAAAAATAAAAAGTCCCTGGATAACTATAACGAAATAAAATTTAAGTACGATACCCTTACACAGGCTGTTCAATTGTGGAGTAAAAACAAAAAACTGATCTATAGTACCAATCAAAATTTTTCGTATTCAAATCTCAGCGATTCATCCTTCAGTATTGCCGCTTCTCCCGTCGGATATTTTGTCGGAAATTTAAGGTCGAAGGGGGATACTGTGATATTTCCCATGGTAATTCCTGTTTCCGAGAGCAGCCAGATCTATGGTTATGTCGTAAGATGGAGAAGAGTACATGCTACAAAAGCAGCAATAGAGCAGCTGACGCATTTATTAGGACGAAATGCAAATATTCTTGTCGGCAACAAAGACAGTTCACTCTGGACCAACCTTTCAGTAATAATAAATGACCCCAGGCTGACTGCAAAACGTACTGAGCATTCACTTGAATATACAAGCCTGCGCGGAGATCATGTTATCGCAGAGGAGAACCCTATCCCGGGAACCCCCTGGATTTGTATTGTGGAATTGAGTAAAGACCTGATACTGAAGGATACCAGTAGCTTTCTTAAGTGGGTGATTATATTCGGTATAATTCTCCTTGTAATAGGACTTGCAGTTACCTGGATCTTAAGCAGAAATATTACCAGACCCCTCAATACATTAAGTATGGCTGCGGCTAAAATTGCTGAAGGAAATTATTTCTCGCGTATTGAACTAAACAGAAATGATGAACTCGGGGTGCTTGCTGATAGTTTCAATGAAATGTCTGCGAAGATCAGAAATTCTAAGGATGAACTCGAAAAGAAAATAAACGAAGTTGAAGAAAAAAATGAACTCCTTGAGAATTCCCTGAAGGAAAAAGAAATTCTGTTAAAGGAAGTTCATCACCGTGTAAAGAATAACCTGCAGATTATTTCAAGTTTATTAAATCTCCAGGCGAATAACCTTGAAAATCCTGAGATCCGGGAAACTTTCAAGTCCAGCCAGTTGAGAATAAGATCGATAGCCCTGATTCACGAAAAGCTCTACAAATCAAAAAACCTGGCGAAGATAAACCTGAAGGAATATATAAATGAACTGGTAGTGTATTTACTGAACCTGTATAATACAAATGCTGCCAGAATAGGCACAAGGCTGGAATTAGAGGATGTCTCAGCTGAAATAGGTACAACAATGACCCTGGGACTTATAATCAGTGAACTGGTGACCAATGCTATTAAGTATGCCTTCCCTGAGCATGAAAGCGGTAAAATCCTTATATCCTTAAAAAAGGAGCATGATGACTGTTATACTTGTATGATTAAAGATAACGGGATCGGGCTGCCTGAAAATTTTAATATTGAAAATGCGCAAACTCTCGGACTTTCAATTGTCAAAACTTTGTTAACACAGATCGATGGACAAGTAGAATACAGGAGAACAGGTGGAACTGAGGTCAGAATATATTTCAGGATTCCGGCAGGGGAATCAGAAGACGAGTTGTCATATATTACCCGATCCTCGTAGTAAGGATTATTCTACCTGGCTCTCAGGTACTGATCAGGCCAGTCGGCTTCAGCATTAAGGAGCTTTGCAGCATAAAGCGGCCAGTATGGATTCCGCAGCATTTCTTTGGCAAGCAGAACTATATCCGCCTGCCCTGTTCTTATAATAGTCTCGGCCTGTACAGGTGAAGTAATAGCCCCCACTGCGCCGGTTATTATTCCTGCTTCTTTTTTAATCCTCTCAGCAGAAAGGAACCTGGTAGCCGGGTCCTACAGGAATTTTTGCTTCAGCAGCATTTCCCCCGCTGGAGCAGTCAATCAAATCCGCACCTTTTTCTTTTAACCATTTTGCAAGCTGAACAGACTGGTCAATATCCCAGCCGCCTTCAACCCAGTCGCTTGCAGAAATACGGACAAATAGCGGGAAATTCTGAGGAATAGTGTTTCTCACCGTTTCAGAAATTTCCAGGGCAAGTCTGCACCTGTTCTCAAGACTGCCTCCGTATTCATCTTTGCGGAGGTTGGAAAGGGGAGATAGAAATTCGTGTACAAGGTATCCGTGAGCCATATGAAGCTCAATTAACCTGAAGCCTGCTCTCATACTTCTTTCGGCTGCCGCTTTAAACTGACGGATTACCAAACGAATATCATCACCCGACATTTCAACAGGAAGAGGGTAATCATCCGCAAATGGAACTGCCGACGGGCCGATTGTCTGCCATCCTCCTTCTTCCGGACTGACTTCTCCTTTTCCTTTCCATGGCGAATAAGTTGAAGCCTTTCTTCCTGCATGCGCAAGCTGAATGCCGGGGACAGACATTCCGGGAGGATATGAAATCAGTGATCCTTTTATAGGCATCAGCGTGTTCATCACTCCATATCCCTGCGTCATCGGGAGAAATTCTCCCTTCAGGGGAAACTGCTGTTGCTTCCATCATTACCAGGGCAGCTCCTCCTACAGCACGCGAGCCGAGATGAATGAAATGCCAGTCGGTTGGCATCCCGTTCTCACTGGAGTACTGACACATAGGAGAAACCGCGATTCTGTTCTTCAGTACAGTATCTCTGATCTTAAGCGGTGAAAAAAGAACGCTCAATTTTTTTCCTCTTGAATAGAATGATAAAAATATCAGGATTAACATAATGAAGTTTTAAGTTAATTGTGCCCCGGGATGTGCTTTCTGAAACCCCTGCTGATTTTCTATTTTTCTGATATCTGCTTGGCTTTAGCTACAGAATGACTTCTTTTTACACTTGATTGTTTTTTTGTCTGTTCTGCAAGGACAGAATAGTACTTGTGTATTGCGTCAAGCTGCTCTTCCGTCAGACTTTCAATATCAATGAGAGTATCACTCGCGCCTTTTGTTGCAGCGATTAATTCGTTCAGCTTCAGCTGGAGTGCAGTCGAGTCTTTATTCTGCGTTCGCTGGATAAGAAAGACCATAAGGAATGTGATTATTGTTGTCCCTGTATTTATTATAAGCTGCCATGTATCCGAGTAATGAAATACCGGTCCGGATAGAAGCCAAAGGATTATCAGGGAAAATGCCGCGCCAAATGCAAAACTGCTGCCGGCAAAGCGTGAAATAAAGAATGAAAACTTGTCGAATAACTTATTGATTTTAGAACTCATATAATCGATTCTTTCTAATCTTTACCGGCAATATATCCTAAATCAGGGGACACTTTCTGTGATGGCTGAACTTCGTAAAGTCCGCTCAATCCGCCCAATTCGCTCAATTCCTAAAAACCCGTTAAGTCCGCTCAATCCGCTCAATCCGCTCTGCTTCCGGCTCACACCTCTGATAAATTCTGCGATACAATCTGCAGTCATTCGATAACCTCTGCAAGCATCACGCAGGGGGCTGAATAAAAAGTAATATCTAATCTGAAATCTACGCGCGGCCTGTCAGAAGCTTATTTATCCCCGGCGTTTCATCGGAGTTAGACCGTTGTTTGAGGCCGGGAGATGGCCGAAAGAAGGCCGACAGATGGCCGAAAGAATTTGGGTAAATTAAGGAGGAAAGACCCTGAACCCGTTTAATTTTCGAACAAATATAACATAATTGTGAGTAAAATAAAAACAGGAATCGCTCTTCGGCTGAAGGAAAAGATCTGAGATTGGAAGTCTGAAATGTAATCTGTTGATGTTAAACGGTTAAAAACGTTATGCTTCTATTCTGTATATTCCGGAAGCTCATTCAGGTTTATGTACAGCCAGAGAACCATTCGCCTAATGTCTTTTATCTACTGCAGATCTTTTTTCATCTGATCAAATTGTTCTTTAGTAATTTCACCTTTAGCATATCTCTTCTTTAAGATATCAAGCGGTGAATCAATGTGCGGATTTACCTGGTTCTGATTCCTGTACCTGCCTGACTGATTTATAAGCAGCCATACTATAACGACTATTATTATAAGCCAGAATATCCATCCGAACCACATACCGCCGCCCCACATCCAGTTATGAAACATTTTATTTATCTTTCTTTCGTTTAAATTTAGACTTATCGAATCGAAAAACGATCTATATTGATTTCAGAGTGTGATATAAATCTTAATTTCATTTTACTCCTCCGGTTATTCAATCTTAAGCATCTTTGCATTCACCGCAACTATAACAGTGCTTAGTGACATCAAAACGGCTCCCATTGCAGGACTTAAAACAATACCTGCAGAATATAAAACTCCTGCCGCAAGCGGAATGGCTATAATATTATAACCTGTTGCCCAAAATAAATTCTGAACCATCTTTTTGTAAGTCGCCTTTGCAAATTTTATTAATGAAACAACATCTTCAGGGTTGCTTTTTACAAGAATAATATCTGCTGTTTCTACGGCAACATCGGTTCCGGCTCCTATTGCAATTCCCACATCTGCCTGCGCAAGTGCAGGTGCGTCATTTACTCCATCACCAACCATTGCTACAATTAACCCTCTGTTCTGAACCTCTTTAACTTTAGCAGCTTTCTGATCGGGGAGAACTTCGGCAAAGTAATCACTAAGACCAAGTTCTTTTGCAACCCAGCCGGCAACCTGCTTATTGTCCCCGGTCAGCATCATTGTCTTTATGCCCAGGGCATTTAACTGTTCAATCGCATCTCTGGATTCCTCTCTGATTATATCTGCAAGCCCGATCGCACCGGCTAAAGTTTCATTTATTAAAACAAAAACTACAGTTTTACCTTCAGAGGACAGCCTTTGCAGTATTTCTTTATCCTTTATCTCAATATTATTTTCAGAAAGATATCCCGGACTTACTACTCTGACGTTTTTATCATCTACTTTTCCTTCAGCACCTTTGCCGGGTAGCGAATTAAAATCTTTAACAGTATATTTCGAATCCGCAGACTTCGATATTGCCTCTGCAATAGGATGTTCCGATTCTGATTCAACGGCCGCTGCAAAATTCAGAATATCATTTTCAGCATAACGATTATCAAAAGGAATTACATCGGTTACTCCGAAATGTCCTTTTGTTAATGTTCCTGTCTTATCAAAAATAATCGCCTGGAGATTTCTTGCCTGTTCGAAAGCTGTTCTGTTCCTTATGAGCAAACCGGTTTTTGCTGAAAGAGCAGTAGATACCGCAACTACGAGAGGTATTGCTAGTCCCAGAGCATGAGGGCAGGTGATAACCATGACCGTCACTGTTCTCGATAGAGCAAAATTGAAGCTCTCGCCTGTAAATACGAGCCAGACAAACATTGTAATGAGACCCGCAGAAATTGCCGCGATGGTTAACCAGAAAGCTGCTTTGTTGGCGAAATTCTGAGTTTTCGATTTACTTTCCTGTGCCTCACGAACCATTTTAAGAACCTGTGAAATAAAGGTTTCGTCACCTGTTTTTTCAACTCTGATTTTTATTGAACCTGAACCGTTTATTGATCCTCCTATAACAGTATCTCCGACAGCTTTAGGAACAGGTTTTGATTCACCTGTAATCATTGATTCATTCAAAGTAGTTTTTCCTTCTACGATAGTTCCGTCAGCAGGAATTTTTTCACCCGGTTTAATAAGAAGTTTATCATTTTGCTTAAGTGCAGAAACAGGAGTCTCAATGATCTCTTCATCCGTATTAATTTTATGCGCTTCATCAGGCATAAGTTTAGCAAGCTCTTCGAGTGCTTTAGATGCCCCCATTACAGATTTCATTTCAATCCAGTGACCAAGAAGCATAATATCAATCAGGGTTGCTAACTCCCAGAAGAATACTTCACCCTGTACGCCGGATACGACAGCAGCACTATAGAAATAAGCAACAGAAATTGCCAGAGCTATCAGTGTCATCATACCCGGCTGCTTCTTTTTTAATTCATTAATAAATCCTGTTAAAAACGGCCAGCCGCCATAGAAAAAAACTAAAGTTGATAATCCAAACAGTATAAAAACGTCTCCCGTAAAACGCAGTTCCCCTTTGAAACCTAAGAACTGATGAATCATAGGCGAGAGTAACAAAATGGGAATAGTAACTATAGTTGAGATCCAGAATCGCCTCTGAAAGTCCTGTATCATATGCCCGTGATGCCCTGAATGCTGATGAGAATTGAGCTGTCTTCTTTCCGGAAGATGCTGATGATCAGCCTTATGGCCCGTATGATTATGAGTGTTGTGTTTGTTATCCATTATTTTATTTTCATTTTATAAAATTAAACTTAATGCTAAAATAAATTCTGCAAATTAATATCCGTTACATTTTGATGATTATTTTTTACAGAATTTTTGAGCACCATCTTACATAAATTCACTTATTACTATGGTGTTTTGAAATTAAGAAAGAAGGATGGGGAAAATTGTCCGTTTGATCTCACTAAAAAAACAAGCTCAGGACAGGAGTCCTGAGCTGCAGATTTTTATATTATCTCGTACCAACAAAAGTTTTTCCGTCTTCACTCAGATTTTTGGAATACTTGTCCGGATTTGCCATAAACTTATTGTCACAGCCATTGCAGCAGAATCCATAGATTTTTCCGTTGTATTCTACCTTGTTAGCTTCCGGATCGATTTCCTCGCCTCTTACAGGACAAACTGCATTCCAGGCTTCAAGTTTACTATCGACTTCCTTAGCGGTTATATCAGCATCATGTGCATTAGTTGAATCATTTATTCCCATCATTGACGAATGATCCATCTTGGAATGATCTGTACATTCAACTTTGCCTTTTGCAGAACAGCAGTTTGCATCATCTTTTTTATCCTGCGCAAATAATCCTGCCGTCAGCAGAAATGTAAGAAGTAATGCAATAAGTGAAGATTGTTTTAATAAGGACGATTTCATATTATTTTCCTTTATATAGGTTATTATTCATTTAATTATTTAAGACTGCACTGATAAATTTTCACGTCTGCGTCTGAATGCTGCAATGATTAGTCCCGCAGTAATCAGTATTACCCCCGACCATACCAGGTCCATATTTCGTTTGATGCTTGCTTCTACTGTCAGCACTTCACCCGGGTTGCCCTGACCGTCGTTTCCTGCTCCGTTCTCATCATATCCAACGGGTGATATATAAATATCTTTTCCCCATCCCGGCAGGATATCAGGTTCTCTCATAAGCGAATTATTGAAAGCGGATATGAACATTACCGGCGAAGCTTTTACTGTTCTTGTTTTGCTTTTTATCTGAACATCAAAAGAATATTTATCGCTGCCCATAATTCTATTGTAGCCCGTAAATACAAAAGTATGGTTTAATGCTTTAACTTCTTTTCCTTTTGGAAGTGTCAGCTGCTCTGACTCGGAAAAGTTGCCCGAGAGCAGTACTCCAAGGAGAAAAATACCCACACCAATGTGCGCTATCTGTCCGCCTGTGATCAGGTAATTAATTTTCAGACTCTTCAGAATTGTGCTGATGTTGGTTGAAATTACAAAGCAGGCTGTTAATGTAAATATCATAAAATAAATTGATGACATACCGGCTGCAAATGCAATCACTGCTGCTGCAGCTCCGGCAATAACAAGGTGGATCGCTGTTAAACGGATCAGTTCTTTTTTATCGGTAGAGCGCCAACGCAGTATCAGGGTAAATGCGATAAGGAACATCATCAAAATGGCGAGAGGGAAATTCATTGTGGTGTAGTAGCTTATATCTACAGAGCTGCCGAAAATAGGAGAAGAGGTGCCGAGAATAATTATCAGGGCTGAACCGAGCATTAATGCAGACCCATAGAATAATCCGGTTTCCCTGCTCAGGAATTTTTCTTCCTGGGTGGAGAGACTTTTTAATTCTTTCCATCTGGCTGCTACTCCGCCGATACCAAGGATTGTAAAAGTAAGGATGAAACCGAGAAGTAAAAGATATGTGGTCATTCCGGGTGCCACAAATGAATGAACAGAAGCTTCAGAAAGGATACCGCTTCTTGTAAGGAAAGTACTGTATATTACAAAAACGAATGTCATTATAGAAAGAACAAGATTTGTTCTTATGTATTTACCGTTTCCGCCTTTTAACTGCGTATTTTTCTGTATGATAAGCGTATGTAATAAAGCAATTCCGATTATCCAGGGAACAAGACTTGAATTCTCAACCGGGTCCCATCCCCAGAAACCTCCCCATCCAAGTACGCCGTAAGCCCAGTATCCGCCGATCATAATTGCAAGTCCCAGCACCGACATTGAAACAGAAAGCCATGGCAGTGATTTGCTGACCCACGTTTTATAATCCTTTCTTAAAATCGCCGACATCGCAAATGAATAAGGAATGGATGTCATCGCGAAACCCACAAACAGGAGCGGGGGATGGATCTGCATCCAGAAGTTCTGAAGCAGGGGATTCAAACCTTTCCCTGCTATAAGAAATTTTTCAACCGGGATGTTTAATGAAGCAAGGACTGCCTGCAGCTGGGGACCGGTATGCAGGAACTGCTGCCCGGTATTGTCAGCCATTATGAACCGCTGCAGATCCGGCATTCCGAGATATGATGAGTTAAAGTATTTTAACTGCATATAATTTGGATCGGCCCAGATTGAGGTGAATGGGTTTTTTAGAAAAGGACTGATCAGAACAGCAAGGAAAACTGCGATCAGGGTATATACCATCATAAAAGAAGATTCCCGTGCTGAATCGCCGGAAAGGTTTTTTATAAGGAATAAACCAAGAACTGCAGAAAATAAAAGCCATAACAGAAAGCTTCCTTCCTGCCCTGCAAAGAAAGATGAAAGAAGCAGCCCGAACGAAAGATCATTACTGCTGTATTCGAAAACATAATTATACTGGTACTGGTGGGTGAGGATAAGATAAAGCAAAAATGCACTTGCTCCTGCAGCGAATAGTGCCATCACATAATAACCCCTGCGCGCAAGCGCAAGGGTATTCGTATATCCTCTGAAAGTATAGTAGTACATTATAACAGTAAAGATTCCTGTTATAAGCGAGGCGGTGATTAATAAGTTTCCAATCATTATTTGTTTTTCTCCGATTAAATGGGTTCCCGGATAGTTTAACTTACCTTATACCCGGTTTTTTCAAGATACATTTTTGCTTCCTTCAGCGATACTTCCTTTAGCGTCATACCGCAGAGGGGACAGGTTCCGGGCGCATCAGAGACGACATTGTAATCCATCATATCCTGGTAAACCATCCCGTCTTTGTTTGCATCTATTGCATTAAGATCAATTACCCCTTCACGTACTGTCGAACTTGTCTCCTCACCTTTCACACTGAAACCCTTTTTGGTCAGGTGATCAGCGGCTGTTTTAAGTGAAGCTTCTTTTAATTTCATTCCGCATTTTGAACACTTACCGGGTTTGTCTGATAAAACATCATAATCCATCGGACACTGATAAACTTTTCCATCATTATTCTCATCTATAGCCTGCAGATCAAATGATGTCGAATCTGAATTCTGCATCATACGACTATGATCCATTTCCATATGATTCATATTCATATTCTGCGCACCCTGGCCGTTATTTTTATCCTGCGCCGGGGAAAACCCTGTAAGCATAACTGCCGCAATGAATAAATATATTCTGTGCTTAAAGATAACTGATAACATTTTTATTTCTCCTTTTTGTTTCTGATTCATTATTAAATTCCGGCTGAGTTTTCTGCAAGCAGATTGTTTCTCTTCATTTCTCTTTTTTTAATTGTGTAAAAGATTGCCGGGTAAACTGTCAGCTCAAGTATCAGGCTTGTCAGAATTCCTCCAACCATCGGTGCCGCAATCCTTTTCATTACATCGCTTCCTGTTCCGATTCCTATAAGTATCGGCAGAAGTCCGAATAACATTGTTAATACTGTCATAAGTTTGGGACGGACTCTCTTCACTGCCCCTTCAAATATTGCTTCTTTAAGGCTCGCAATGTTTTTCAGAAGTCCTTTCTTTTTGAAATTTTCATAAGCGATATCGAGATACAGCAGCATAACCACGCCTGTCTCAGCATCTACGCCCAGCAGCGCTATTATGCCGACCCAGACAGCTACACTCAGGTGGAAACCCGCTATGTATAAATACCATATCGCGCCAACCATGGAAAAGGGGAGTGCCAGAAGTACTATGCCTGTCTTCAGCATCGACTTTGTGTTCATATAAAGAAGCACAATTACTATAAGTATTGTAAGCGGGATAACGAGCATTAAATGCTTTGATGCTCTTTCCATATATTCGAACTGCCCGCTCCACTTTATTGAATAACCCGGGGGCAGCGTCACTTTCTCATTTATTATTTCTTTTGCGCGGTCAACATAGGTGCCCACATCAATATCCTTGATATCAATGTATACCCAGGTGTTCGGTCTTGCATTTTCCGACTTTATCATCGGGGGACCCTTCTTAACCTCTATGCTTCCAAGTTCTTCAAGCGGAATGTTTCCGCCCTGGGGGGTCGGTACCAGAACACGCTTCAGCGACTCAAGATTCTCCCTGTAATCTCTCTGGTAGCGCAAATTTACAGGATACCTTTCGAGTCCTTCAATAGTTCTTGTGATATTCATTCCTCCCACTGCGGACATAAATACATCCTGTACGTCGCCTACCGATAATCCGTAACGGGCAATTGCTTCCCGGTCAATATCAAAATCAACATAATTGCCTCCGACAGATCTTTCCGCATAAGCTGATCTTGTCCCGGGAATGGTTTTAGCAGCATCTTCAATCTGTTTGCCGATATCCTGAAGGACATTCAGATCAGGCCCGGCAATTTTTATTCCTACAGGAGTTTTAATCCCTGTTGAAAGCATATCAATTCTTGTTTTGATCGGCATAGTCCATGCATTGGTAAGTCCCGGTATCTGGATAGCATTATTCATTTCATCAATAAGTTTATCCGTAGTCATTCCTGACCTCCACTGATCGTGCGGCTTCAGCCTTATCGTTGTCTCAATCATCGAAAGCGGTGCCGGGTCGGTTGGTGTATCAGCCCTGCCTATTTTTCCGAATACGGATTCAACCTCCGGGAATGTTTTAATGATTTTATCGGTCTGCTGAAGTATCTCTTTTGCCTTGGTTATGGATATACCCGGGAGTGTTGTAGGCATATAAAGCAGATCGCCTTCATCAAGCGGCGGCATAAATTCTGAGCCCAGTTTTGAATAGGGGATATATGTGGCGATTACGATTAAAACCGCAGCTCCCATAATCCACCATCTTCTGTTCATTACAAAATCAACTACAGGATGATAGAGCCTTGCCAGGAACTTCGTTATCGGGTTTTCATCTTCCCTTCTCATCCTGCCTTTTACGAAGTATCCAAGCAGGATGGGAACTATTGTGACTGTAAGTATTGCCGCGGCAGCCATTGAATAAGTTTTTGTGAATGCAAGTGGCTTGAACATTCTCCCTTCCTGCTGTTCAAGTGTGAATACCGGGATAAAAGAGATGGTGATGACAAGCAGGGAATAAAAAATTGAAGGTCCTACTTCTTTAGCTGCTTCCAGTATTACGTTCCAGTGGGGAAGTCTTTCACTTAAGGGTCTTGCCTGGTTATGCACCATATGAGTCTGAGCATTCTCCACCAGGATGATGGAGGCATCCACCATGGCCCCGATCGCGATTGCAATACCTCCAAGCGACATAATGTTGGCATTGATCCCCTGCAGCTTCATAACAAGAAATGCAGCAAGAACTGCCGTCGGAAGTGTGAATATTGCAACAAGCGAACTCCTGAAATGCAGCAGGAAGAGGATTATTATCAGTGCGACTACAATAGTTTCTTCAAGCAGCTTGTCTTTCAGGTTGTCTATTGCACGGTCGATCAGACTTGAGCGGTCATACGCCGTCTTAATCTGAACATCCGCAGGAAGCGACTTTTTAAGTTCCGCAAGCCTTTCCTTTACTTTTTCAATTACTGATAAAGCATTTTCCCCATAGCGGATAATTACTATTCCTCCTACAGTCTCTCCCTCACCGTTCCAGTCGGCTAAACCCCTGCGGAGCTCAGGTCCGATTGTTACATCAGCTACATCACTTAAATAAACAGGAGAGCCTGAGTTCGTTGAAACGCCTATTGATATATTTTTAAGATCTTCGGTACTTTTAATGTAGCCAAGCCCCCGTACCATATACTCAGCTTCACCCATCTCAAGTAGCCTTCCCCCTACATCGTTATTGCTCCGCTGGATCGCCATCTTAACTTTCTGAAGCGGAATGCCGTAATAGGCAAGTTTATTTGGATCTACATTAACCTGGTACTGCTTTACATAGCCGCCTACTGAAGCAACTTCAGATACGCCGGGAATAGATGACAGTTCGTACTTCAGGAAATAATCCTGCAGTGATCTTAATTCCTGCAGATCTTTCTTGTCCGACTGAAGTACATATTGGTAGACCCAGCCGAGACCTGTTGCATCAGGACCAAGCTGAGGACTGACACCTTCAGGCAGTTGTGACTTTATCCCGCTTAAATATTCAAGTACTCTGCTCCTTGCCCAGTATAGGTCGGTGCCGTCTTCGAATATTATATACACCATGGAAAATCCGAAAAATGAATAACCCCTTACATCCTTGGCATACGGAACTGACAGCATTTTAGTGGTAAGAGGGTAGGTCACCTGGTCTTCCACAATTCTCGGACCTTGGCCCGGATACTCAGTATAAATAATTACCTGAACATCACTTAGATCAGGTATGGCATCTACTTTGGTTGTAAATACCGCCCATATGCCCCCCATAATCAATGCTGCCGTAAAAAGAATAACTAAAAATTTATTATTGATTGACCACTCGATGAGCTTTTGAATCAATCCTTCCTTTTCATTTTCGCTGGATATCATCTGATTCTCCTGAATCCTGAATGAATTAGTACTTTTACTTTGCCGGGATTATTTGAAGCAGTCATTTCTTCACCTTAAAACCATTTTCTTCCAGGTTCTTCCTGACCTGTGCGATGGGCAGCTCCTTCAATGTCATTCCGCAGAGAGGGCATTTGCCGGGTTCATCAGAGATTACATTCCAGTCCATCTGATCCTGAAACAGTTTCCCGTCGTTATTCTTGTCTATAGCCTGCAGATCGATCACTCCCTCGCGTACTATACTCTCGGGAGTTTTGTCGGCACTCGCAGAAGGCTCATGCTTCAGCTCAGTATTCTTCTCAAGCTTTACCGGCTTTTCGGTCATCTTTTTTGTATCATTCATATCCATCTGATTTCCGTCCGCCGTGGAATCCGATGGTGCATCCTGCATCATACCTATCGCCGATTTAAGGTTGCTTTCTGAATCAATTAAGAATTGAGCCGATGTAACTATTTTCGACCCTTCCGTCAGACCTTTTAGAACCTGGTAATAACCATTAGAGTAACCTCCGAGTGTAACCGGCTGCGGTTTGAATTTTCCGTCTCCGAGAGAGATTATCACAATATCTTTTGCGCCGCTCCTTATAACTGCATTTTCAGGAACAACAGGGGAGGGACCAAAATCTTTTCCGTTTATTACGACACTGGCGAACATCTCGGGCTTCAGTTTGCCGTTTCCATTGCTGATATCAATGCGTACCTTTACTGTCCTTGATTTTGGGTCCAGCGTCGGATAAATAAAAGATACCTTGCCGTCAAAAGTTTCTCCCGGCATATAGTTGAATTTTATTTTAGCGGGAGAGCCAGCCTCAATTTTTGATAGTTCATATTCATAGACGTCGGCAATAAGCCAGAGATTGGAAAGATCAGAGATCTGAAGCAGCGGCATCCCTGCATTTATTTTCTGACCTTCGAGCACATCTTTTGAAATTACAGTTCCGCTGTTTTTTGCGTAAAGGGTTACATATGTTTTTATATCTTTGGTCTCTTTCAATTTTTCAATATCACTCTGAGGCACATCAAGCAGCTGCAGTTTCCTTACTGCATTTTTAACAAGTTCATTCCCGCTTTCCATCACTTCTGTTATGGATGACTTGTTAACACTGTTATTGTATGACAGCGCTGTAAGAAGTTCCTGCTGCGCTGATACAAGTTCGGGTGAATAAATATCCATTAGTTTTTCACCTCTGGTTACTTTCTCGCCTGTATAATTGACATAGAGCTTTTCAATCCATCCGCCTACCCTTGTTGTTACGATATAGTCAGTTTTTTCGTTTGATTTCAAGACGCCATTTGTTGTAACAATTGAGGACAGGTTTTTCATTTGAACCGGAGCAATATTGACATTCATATTCTGAACAACTGCAGGATCTATTTTTACAATTCCTGAGTTTCCTCCTCCATCCTCGTAAACCGGTACCAGGTCCATTCCCATTTTTGATTTACCCGGATGATCGTAGATTTCATTTGCATCCATAGGAGCGCGCCAGTATAGAATTTTGCGTTCACCGGACTCACTTTTCCCGCTTGTGCTGTTCTTCAGAGGCACGAGCTTCATTCCGCAGATGGGGCAGTCGCCGGGATGGTCTTCAATTATCTGAGGATGCATTCCGCAGGTATACAGCTGCTTTTCAGTCTTAACTTCTGAACTGCTGTTTAGCGTCGTTGCAATTATGAGCCCGAGAGCTGCAATAACTACTACTGCAAGCGTTATAATTAAATATTTCTTCTTCATTTCTAATTCTCCTGTTCCAAATTCTTTGTTAAATCCGATCCTGTTAAAAATTCAAGACCGGCAATTTCTTTCAGGTAATCCGTTTCAAAGCGGTAAAGGCTCGTCTCTACCTGGTACAGCTTGTTTTGAGAATCAATCACATTTATAAAATCAATCTGTCCTGTCTGATAGCTGGAAAGGGCTGAATTAAATGTCTGCTGTGCCTGCGGATATTCAGCTTCCTTTATCAGTCTTATCCGTTCTTCAAGCGAATTCAGTTTTGCAATTGAAGAACCGAAACTTCCGGCCAGTACCTGAAGTGCAAGTGAATATTGCTGAGCATACATTTCCTGCATTGATTCTGTCTCCTGAATTTTGGCTGTTACCTTTCCGCCATAGTTTAAAGGCAGACTGATGCCTACCATAACCGAGAAGAAATCAGTCAGGGGAGTATTGGTTTTGGCTATCTCATCTCTTTGGGAATATTGAACTGAAAGATTAAAGTTTGGATAACGCTCGTAATTTGCCAGGTTTTCCTGGAGCGATGCTTTTTCCTGCGCTATGCGGAAACCTTTTAGATAAGCACGGTTTTGCACGGCGAGTGAATCAAGCTCTTCTACTGTATATTTCCGGTATGTTATATCAGGAATTTCGCGGGTTGCAATTACGTTTTCCGGCGGAAGAAGCAGGAGTGAATTCAATTCAGCAGCTGCAGAAGCCTCTTTGCCTTTCAGATCCTCGATGTTGTCGCTTATGTTTGTTAATTCAAGCTCAACCTTAAGAATATTTTGCTGACTCGCGGTTGAGACCTCATACTTGGTCCTTACAACATCGGCAATATCATCCAGCAGCTTTTTGCTTTCTTCTTTAATGGAGATCGCTTTACGGATATAGTAAAGCTCATAATATGACTGGCTTACATTTTTAATTATCTCATTTTTTGCGTCGTCGTATTCCTGTTTTACAATCTCAACATCTTTTGAAGCTGCATCAGCAGCAGCACCGAGCTTCCCGGGGAATGGGATGCCCTGGCTTAAGCCGATGATTTTTCCTGTCATCGGCTCCTGCGTGAATGAAAAACTGTTGACAGGTAAATTGGCAAGCCCTAAGGTTAATGTGGGATCCGGAAGATTGGAATTCTGCTCAATCCTGTTCGCCGCAGCTTCAGTTTTTGCCTGGAGCATTTTCAATCTGGGGCTTACTTTAACGGCCAGGCTGGTTAAAGAATCCAGCGACTGACTGTATGTCAGTCCCGGCGCTGTTAAAAAACATATCAGAAATATTACCTGCTTTATTCTTCTCATTAAAATCCTCTTACAATGTTCCGATCAGATAGTCTGATCCATAACCTGTTAAATCATTATGAATTAACTGTGGGTACAGGTATCCCTGTCCCTTTAAAAAGATTGTAAGGGTATTAAATGAGAAGTACTGAGATATTTAAATAAAGATGGTTATTTGAAACCGGGGGAGAACTGCTGCTGTTGAAACCAGAAGCATCAGAAAAAGAGGGTGACTGGTAGGAAGAAATAATTCCGGTTACTAATGAATTTACGCCGGATTTGACACTCAGATCATTACCCGTGGTAAGAATCTGATCGGTTAAATTTCTTTCTACTACTTTAAACTGGCAGCAGCCGTCAAAATGATTAACGGTTATTTTAACAGGGGTTTCTTCTTCCTTGCTGCAGCAGCTGTGATCTTCTTTAACTACTTTGTGCATTTTACAGGTTGAAGCGGAAGACAATCCGTTCATACTGCAGATATGAAGAGAAATCGGAAATCCTGTCGATGAGAACAGGAATACTCCCAGTAAAGTTAATATGAATAGTTTTCTTTTCATCAATTGTTGTCAAACATATAGCATCGCCGGTTTAAAAGCAACATCTATGCCGGGGGTATAAATGTTTGTTAATATGGCAATTACTGAACAAAATTCCCATCCGCAGTAATAAAAATTATCAAAAATGGGATAAAAACTATGCAGTAGGATGCAAAATTCTGCTTTTAGTTTCGAACAGGGGTGAAACCAGGGGACAAATTATTCTTTTGTTTCTTGCCATATTATCACAACAATGATTTTCCCCTGCAGCATAGTTTATGTTTAGCCGATAATTTTCACGTCTTGCATTTACTTTGAGCACCCTGTACGCAACTATATATATGCCGGGGTTCGTCAATCAATCAATCATCCAATTCGGAGTGAAACGGAGATCCCGCTCCGAGTTTACCTGCCGAAGTGAAACGTAGGCAGATCACCCAATCACCCAATCACCCAATCACCCAATCACCCAATCACCCAATCACTCAATCACCCAATCACCCAATCACTCAATCACTCAATCGCCCAATCACTTAATCGCCCAATCACCCAATCACTCAATCGCCCAATCACTCAATCGCCCAATCACCCAATCACTCAATCGCCCAATCACCCAATCGCCCAATCACTCAATCACCCAATCACCCAATCACTCAATCGCCCAATCACTCAATCACTCAATCAACCAATCACTTACCTTCTTATCTTCTTACCTTCTTACCTTCTCATCTTCCTATCTTCTTACCTTCTTATCTTCTTCCTTCTTACTTGTTCCTTTTATCTTGCCTCCACGAAGTGGAATAAAAAGAAATTTCTTCAAATCCTCTTTAATCCAGCTTGCTTTTTGCATCCTTGCCATGGTCTTTCAATTGTGCATCAAACCATTTGTGAATTGCACTTATTACGGTAGTATCACGGGACTCAAAAATAAGCTCTGCTCCCTGAGGTATTTCATAATACTTAACATCAAATTTTCCTTTTGAGGCGGATAATACATCTAAGCCGGGCATGTCTTTTCCGTGAAGAGTCTGCGGATCCTTAAAATCGGCATTAGAAAATAACTCCTCTTCTTTTTTAAGATGATTTCTGATTAAGGCAGTTTGTGATGAGTCATCCGTTTTCTTTGTCTTGATCATTAAGGTGCCTCCTTTGTCCCCCTTGATGAAATAATGCGTTGCCATATTCATATCGAAGGGCATAACCATATGACTGTCAGAATGTATCATATGCTGCCTGTGAATCATAACGGAATCGTCCTTTTGTAAATCCTTCTTGTGCTGATCGTCCTGTGAATATAAATTGTTGTTGATCAGTAAACAGGTTAAAACCTGAAAAAGAAAAATATATTTGAATTTGCTGTCAGCTAAAAACTTCTTCATCCTGATCTCCATATTGTTCTTTAGATTATTAAAAAATTCACGGACCTGAAAAAATATCTAAATGATGGCTGTCATAACTCAAACAAGCTCCGCCATTCACAATGACGTCCCTCCTTACAGTTCTACTTCAAATGCTAATCGTCCGAAATTTACCGGGTTTCTGTCAAAACCTGCAGAATAACCCAGTTTTATTGTAACAGCCTTTTCAATTGTAAACCATACCTGGGGAACTACGGCTCCCCAATTATCACCTGTATTGTATTTAAATTCAGACCCAAAACGGAATAAACTGTTAGCATCATATCTGAACCCGAATGAAGGGTTAAATGAACTATTTCCCGATTCAAACAATGTTTCTTCCGCCAGGTTTAATGTCAGGTTTAACTTTTCTTCAAAATCTTTTGATAATATCAGCCTTCCCTCTACTCCTGATTCACTTTCGCCTGTAAATGTCTTTTCCGAGTTTACCTCAGCAGATACTGCAATATCAACAGGTTTCTCGCCTTCTTCAAAAAATCTATACCTTGTTTCAAAACGGCCGGATTGAAAATTGAAACTTTTAATTCCGGGACTGTTATAAGTTACCCTGCCGTCAATCATCCAGTGGTCTGTTATCCCGTATTCCGAAGCAAAATTATTGTTTATGAAATTTAAGTCTGATTCACTTCCGTAATCAAACCAGTATTCCAATTCCATTTCCTGCTTTTCAAGAGTAAGATATACAATCGTCTCATCAATATAATCATCCCTGTGAGCAGACAATTGCGTAAAAGGGATAAAAATTAATCCCATCAGAAAAAATCCCGTTGGTATGTATATAAGCCTGTTCACTAATAATAATTCCTTTTTTATGAACAAGTTTAAATATTACCATTCCGTTCAAATGTGATGCATACAGCTTTAAAATCAGCACTCTCCAATTTACCCAATGACTCAATCAACCAATCACTCAATCACTCAATCACCCAATCACCCAATCACCCAATCACCCAATCACTCAATCACCCAATCAACCAATCACTCAATCAACCAATCACTCAATCACCCAATCAGCCAATCACCCAATCACTCAATCAGCCAATCACTCAATCACTCAATCACCCAATCACCCAATCACTCAATCACCAAATCACTCAATCACCCAATCAGCCAATCACTCAATCACCCAATCACCCAATCACTCAATCAACCAATCACTCAATCACTCAATCAACCAATCACTTACCTTCTTACCTTCTTACCTTCTTACCTTCTTATCTTCTTACTTGTTCCTTTTATCTTGCCTCCCTTGCTTCCCTGCCTCCCTTGCTTTAAGCCTGGTTCTTATCTATATTGAATCTTAATAACAGAGATACATGAAACTACTATTTAGAATATGAATATCAATGAAAATAAATCGAAAAATATTTCGTTCCGGAAAAGAACCGGACTCTTAAACTGGAAGAACTTTTTATTAGCAGTTGGTGTATTAATTGTAATCAGTGTTATGATCTGGCAGGGAGTTGCAGCTTCGGGTGCGCCGGATGCACAGGACAGGAGTCTAAGCAACGGTGCCGCAATCTTAAGCTGCGGACTGCTCGTTTTCAGGGAAGGGCTTGAAGCAATACTTGTGCTTGCAGCAATAACTGCTGCCATCGGCCGTGCGCATAATAAAAGCTATAACCGGGGAATTATTATAGGCTCCGGATTGGGATTGATAACTACGGTTATCACCTGGTTTGTAGTCGTAGCCGCTATTTCAGCCATAAATTTACCCGAACTTGATCTGCAGGCCGCCACCGGGCTTCTGGCTATTGCAGTCCTCCTTCTTGTAATGAACTGGTTTTTCCACAAAGTATACTGGACAGGCTGGATCTCCAATCATACCACACGTGGAAGAAAACTAATAGATTCGGACGATGAAATTGGTAAAAACAGACTGCTTAAAGGATTTGTTCTGCTTGGTTTTACAGCAATATACAGGGAAGGATTTGAAGTCGTTCTTTTTCTTCAGCAGCTCAGACTTGAAGCCGGGACCGGACTGGTAATTGCCGGAGTAGGAATTGGCCTGATACTTACAAGTATAGTTGCCGTACTTACATTCATTGCAAATGAAAAACTTCCGTATAAAAAGATGTTAATTCTAACCGGTGTAATGCTGGGAGTAGTTTTGCTGGTGATGGTAGGGGAGAGCGTCCAGGAAATGCAGCAGGCCGGGTGGATACCTGCTACACCCATTGGAATTTCCTTTCCTGAATGGATAGGAATGTGGTTTGCAGTCTTCCCGAATATCCAGGGACTTCTTGCCCAGGGAGTTGCATCCCTTCTCGTCATCGGATCCTATCTATCTGCAGAATACTTCCGCAAATGGAAACCCTCCCGCCAGAATGCCTGACCGAAATCATAAACCTTTCCTTGCTTCATTTTTACAGCGGTAGCCGGTTGTAACATATAGCGGTAGTTGGCTTGTCCCGACATAGGATAGTTGGTCGGGAATGTTCAGCCCTTGCTATATATCCTTAGCGGCGGGCTGTTGTCCGGCAGCTACCGGACGAAATCCCGCATATTTATTGACCTTATATTCTACATCGGACCTGCTCTGCGGGATATCGAAGCACGACATATACTTTGTGTCGAGTTGTGTTACTTGCTGCGGTGGCTGATTTATCCCGACAGGGCTTACTTGGTCGGGAATGGCCCGCCACTTTGCGAAATAACAATCGGGCAGGCTGTATCGAAGCCACCGAAATTAGTAAACGTTCAATAATTTATAGAATCCTTAAATAACTTGGCCAAAAAAAATCGCAGCAAAGTCGAAGATCCCGTCGATAGACGGAGCGAAGATCCCGTCGATAGACGGAGCGAAGATCTCCGATTTTAGCCGTACAAAAATATGCCAAAGATACACTCCATTCACCCAATTCACCCGCCGAAGTGAAACGTAGGCAGGTCACTCAATCACTCAATCACTCAATCACCCAATCACTCAATCAACCAATCACTTAATCACCTTCTTACCTTCCTTACCTTCTTATCTTCTTACCTTCTTATCTTCTTATTTCCTTCCTCCTCACTTCTTACTTGTTCCTTGTTCCTTTTATCTTTTATTTCTTTCACCTTCTCTCAATACCATTTAAAAAATTTCAAGCCTACATAAAAACAAATCACCCCGGTAGCCAGCAGGGCAAAGAAGGGGACTATTATTTCAGGCAATCCTGCGCCTTCAATAAAAATACTTCTGATACCGTCTGCAAGCAGTGTTAATGGAAGTATCTTTATGAAACCTATTGCCCAGTCAGGGAAATTGTGGTAGCTGAAGAAGATTCCCGAAAGGACTATCATAGGTGTGGAGATAGCGTTGATGAGTCCGTTCCCGACTTCAGGATTTGCTGTCCTGGAGGAAGTTACTATTGCAATTCCGGCAAAACCAATATTCCCTGCAATAAAGATCAGCAGCAGCGCTATTATGCTCCCCTGGATAGTAATTCCGAAGACGAGATATGAAAAAAGGAATAACAGCCCTCCTTCAAAAAAATTCATTATAGATCTTACCGTGATCAGCGAAATCAGGAAATATGATTTTTTCATTGGCGTGGCAATCATCCTTCTCAGGAGCTTCTTCGACCTGTTCTCAATTATGCCGTACCCGAGTCCCCAAATAGACGACATCATCATGCCCATTGCTATAAGTCCCGGTACAAAAAAGTCTATATACCGCGTTCCCTTAAGAGTTAACGGTGCAACTGATTCGTCCTCACTAATAATTTTATTATTATTTATCACTCTGGATAAGTTAAGATAAGTAAGGTGAGCCTCAGGATTTACCGGGTCAAAATGAAATTCAGTACTATCATTTTTTTCTTCTATTATCAGGTTTATCTCGCCTCTCTTAAGCATCTTCATTGCTTCAGCCCGTGATGTCCTCTCAAAAATGTAAGTGTTATCCCCGAGTTTATCATCCTTCACGGTAATTTTGAACTGCTCTTTTTTGGTAATGCTGTCCCGTTTACTTTCTGTCCTCGTTTTCAGGAACACTTCAAACCTGTTTGCCTGGTCAGCCGCTTTTCCTGCATTAATTACAGCAACCTTGTGTACCGTGTCAAGCTTTTGCGTAAATGCCAGTCCCAGTCCTAAGGCCATCAGCAGCGGAAACACAACCCCCCAGAATAATACTGCGGGTTCCCGCATAAGCGTTTTAGAATGCATCGAGAAAAGAGTGAAAAACTGGTTTAATGATTCATTACGCATTCAGGTGTCTTCCCGTTAGTGTAGTAAACAGATCATCAAGAGTCTTTCTCCTGCTCTCGAAGTTCTTCAGCTGAATATTTTTCGACTTAAGGTAATTGATGAACTCGGGCAGCTCAGTTTCCAGGTCGTCAATCGTTATAATGCCTTTCCTGGTATTCTCATCCCAGTTTATATCAAAATCTGAACTGCCGCTTATTATTTCATTCAGGTCAGCCTCCGCACCTTCGGGAGTAAATTCAATGATCTTCTTATTATCGGAGTTTAACATCTCATCCCGCGTACCCTCCAGCAGAATTCTGCCGCTGTCAATTATAATTATATAATCGCACAGCTGCTCGGCTTCCTCCATATAATGAGTAGTCAGTATCAGTGAGGTGTGCGACTTTGCCTTCAGCTGAAGAAGAATATGCCAGATCTCCCGCCTTGCGTTGGGATCAAGTCCCGTAGTAGGTTCATCAAGCAGCAGCAGTTTCGGGTTATTCAGCAGCGCTAATCCGAGCGCAAGCTTCTGGCGCTGCCCGCCTGAAAGATTTACAGTATAGGATTTCCTTTTATCATTCAGATTTATTTCAGAAATAATCTCGCTCACCCTTTCATCCCCAAGCTGGTAGAAACCGGCAAATAACTTCATCGTTTCTTCAACCGTAAGCTTGTCAATAAATCGTGTTTCCTGCAGGGAAAGACCTATCGATCTGTGAAGTTCGTTCTGGTGTCCCTCCCACTTCTTTCCAAGAATCGTAATATCGCCGCTATCCGGTTTCTGTATCCCTTCTATCATCTCTACAAGCGTAGTTTTTCCTGCACCGTTGGGACCAAGCAGGGCGGTAAACTGTCCCTGCTTAATAGTAAGACTTACTCCGTTTACAGCTTTAACCGTCTTAAACGATTTGTATACATCCTTTACCTCTACAACAGGAATATCTTCCGGCGTTTCTCTGGACTTCATCTATTGCCTGGTTCCTTGAAATTTATCGTAATTAGATTCGGAAACTTAAGGTATGATCAGAACTTAATCAAAATAGCAGGCTGATTTTCTGATTTGACTGATAATTAATCCGGATTTAATAGCTAATCACAAAATAGCCTTATCTTCTAATCCTCCAGCTGCCTCTTACCTCCTTTATTTCTTGTCCCTTGTTCCTTGTTCCTTTTATCTTTTATCTTGTCCCCGCCACACTCCTTGCTGCTTACTTACCTTCTTATCTTCTAATCTTCTTACCTTCTTATCCTCTAACCTTCTTACCTTCTTACCTTCTCACCTTCTCCTCACAGGTTTATAACAAAACAGCTCCCCCCACGAAGGAGGAAGCTGTACTTCTTACTTGTTACTTGTTACTTTTATCTTTTATCTTGTCTACTCCTTGCTCCTTACTTATCTTCTTATCTTCTTATCTTCTTACCTTCTTACCTTCTTACCTTCTTACTTCTTATCCTCTAACATTCTCCTCACAGGTTTATACAAAAACAGCTCCCCCCCGAAAGAGGAAGCTGTTCACTTCTTACTTCTTACTTGTTACTTTTATCTTTTATCTTGTCTACTGATTATCCTGCGCATAAGTAGACGAATACTGTACTACTTTCCCATCTGCATCAAGAGTTGCAAGAGCAAGGTACAATATTGAACTCTGGTACTTAGCACCCAGGTTCTGCTGAACAACATTAAGAGGAATGTTCACATCTATCGGATTTACCGTGTCGAGCAGGTCAGGCGCCGTCTCGATCTTGGTAATCGCGTATGGAGCATCCTCAGGGTTAACAGGATTATAATAACATATTAACCCGTTCGTCACGAAGTTCCTTTCCTCAGCTGATGCTATCATCACTGTGTCAAGTGCAGCTATCGTAGCCGTCACACTATTTGCAGCAACTGCAGCAACAGTAACCGGAAGAGCAAACCCGCCCTCCGGAGTTAATACATTATCAACCGATGGTTTATCTGCAGCTGATTCAAAATAATTCAGTTTGCAGATTTCATTGAAGGCGGAAAGTCCCGCGCTTTTTATCTTGTTCCAGATCGGGTACAATGCAGAAAGTGTTTTCACATTCTTTGCAAAAATACCGGCTACCGAGAACTTCTTACGGATTTCCACCATTGCAGGTGAGTTATTTACGGTGAAACTTACAGGACGCCTGCCCAGGACTGTTCTTCCTTGGATGCAGCGTGCTGCAAGGTTTCCGAGCTTCCCGCTCAGTTCACCAATTACCGAACCTTTTAGTACTGCCATTTTAATTTCTCCTTTCTTTGATTTGTTATTGAAAAAAAATGACAGCACAATAGTATAGCATAAAACAGGGGATTTCATTGTCTATTTTGAAGCAGTAAATTAAGACGAGGTCTAAATAAGGAAGAGATTATCTTCGAAAAATTATATTTCTGAGTGGATCCCAGGCGAGGTGATATTTATCCATAAGGATTTCAATGCAGGCAGAAGTGTGGTGTTCACCCGAAGGGCTTCATGATAGGTCTAGAAGATTACGAAGTTCAATTCGTCAATCAGGTCATAGAAGGCAGCTGCAACAAATCAAGAAGAAATCGGAGGTTGGAGTTCATGAGGTCGGAAATTGGCTTCACCAGGGTACAGAATATTGAGGATCTAGGAATTGGAAAATAGATTTCTCCATCCTCCTTTCGGCGGATGTTCGAAATGACAAATTGGGAGTCACTTCTCAGCAGCACTGCGACAATGGAGTGAAAGCCAGGCTACTAAGCGGAGATTTGCGGAAGAGCGATAGAATTTATTGCGGAATCGGAGAGGAAATATTTCTGCATTAGTATTTCTATACAAGCGGAAGCATTGTGATGGATACGAAGAGCGTCATAATCATTGCGTATCTGAACATTACGCAATTCAGTCTCATCAATCAGATTCATAGACTGCAGTCTGCCGGAACATATCCGAAGCCATAAACTTTGCCAGGTTAAAATCGTTATTCAATTCAGACCGGTTATTGTTTGTCATCCCTGTTTTTAAGATAATCTTTCACCGTAACCACTATTCTAATTACGGTGAAGGTGAACGTCGCAATCAGCACCAGCAGCTTGAACATCTCCTCAAATATTCCGATGGCCGGCAGCTGTGCATATATAAGCGCCCCTGCATTTATTGCAGGAACAGAGAGTATTGAAAGATATTTTTTCATAATAAAATTCCATTAAATTTTTATTGTGAAATTATCCAGTGAATCAAAGCGCCGCAACCCTCCGTCTTTAGCTTAATTTATCATTCTTTATCATTTTGAATAAAGTTTCCGTTGAAAAGCAGATTCTTACCTTGTAATTCCTTTTCTTTGCAGTCAAAAAAAATTAAGGGAAGCTATTATGAAACTCGCAATTACATCAGACACTCACCTCGGCGATCCGCTCTGCTCACTTGTTGAATGGAATGGGAATGACTATAAAGAAGGACCAAAATATAAAGAGTTCAGGGAAGCAGCAGGAACCGGCAATGATTACCTCATTCTTCTTGGAGATATCCTGGATTTTTCAGTCACCAGCTATGAGAATGCATACCGGGCAGGGAAAGTATTCTTCACCCTTGTGCAGAAAGATAAAATTGCCGATCAGATTATCTATGTACCCGGCAACCACGATTATGATATCTGGAACATAGTGGAGAATGAAGTAAACATCATTCACCAGATTAAGAACGGAAAGATCCCCCGGAAGTTCAGGACAGCAGTCCCGGGAATACTGGATGACAGAACTAATACTGAAACCCCGGGCTTGACTCTTCCCGGGGTAGGGAAGAGATCAGACGGCACCTACACCTACGGCGGATTATTCCTGGATCATATAACAGACGAACCCTCTCATTTCATATTCTGTTACCCTAACCTCTACCTGGCAACAGATGAAGGAACCATACTGATGACGCACGGGCATTATCTGGATAGCTACTGGTCGACTTCTCTCGAAGTGGGCTCCCATCATCTTCGGCGAATGACCTTAAGCTCGGGACAAAAATGGATATACAGGAAATGGTAGGAATGAACTTCCCGTTCAACCAGCTTGCCTGCTCAGGAGTAGGACAGGCAGGAATACTATCAGAAATGTTATCAGAACTCCAGCAGCAGATAAAGAGGGGAGAGATAACTAAAACAAAACAATACCTCGATAACCTCGACAACTATCTCGACGAACACGTATTTCGATTACAGGAAATGGTACCAGTTCCTTAATGAAGCTGCCTCTGATCTTGCTTCAAACAAAGCAAAGCAGCTGATCCTCGATATGATCTCATCACAAACCAAAGTAAGATACAACAAAGAATACTTCGCCCTACCGGAAGTGGAGGAAAGATTTCTTGATTACTACAATGCCTGCATGGCTGAAGTAGAAGATTTAGGAAAACTTCATAACATACAGATCCCTGAACCAGATAAAATCATATTCGGCCATACGCACGAACCAATCTCCACAAAAAGCCCGGTCAAAATGCAGATTCCCTCGGGAACTAATATCAGTTTATACAATACTGGTGGCTGGCTGAACAATCAAAATGTAAAAAATGATCCATTAGTCGAAGCTGTAGTTTTCAAATATAAAAGTACCTCGGGATTCACCTCAGTAAACCTGATCACCGCTGTGAATAGTTAACTATCATTTCTGTTTTTATGGGTCATCATGTAGGAACTTCATTTATGAAGTTCTTTTATGAAGTTCTTAACGAGAATGTGGGAACTTCACCTGCCCCGACACTTCGGCGTGGTTTATGAAGTTCTTTACCAAATACGTAGGAAGGCAGCTTCGCTGAATCATTCATTTCTATAAAAAAATATTTATATCAAAAACAATTCTCTTTACCAATGTTTAAATAAAATAATTTGACAATGTTATATATTTTTATTTAATTACTTCTGCGCTCACAGGAGTTTCTTTGAAAGCGGGTACCTGAACTACTTTAATCCTGAAACCCAGCAAATATTTACTATAAAGTTCCGGGGTATTTATGAGAGTATTTGTTTTAGTGTTCGTTTTAGCATTATTTTCTTTTGGACTGTTTTCCTGCAAAAAGGGCAACCCCATTCCGCCTGAACAGCAGCCACAGATAAGTCTGACCCTTGAAGATGTAAGCTGTACCGAAGCCTGGGTAAATCTGACCACGGCTAATATTAGCTTACCTGCAAATGTGGAATTACTTAAGGACAATATCCATTCAGAAACAATCAGTTTGACTTCAACAGACACAATCCTATATGTTGATTCACTACTTCCAAATAAGACATATATTTTGAGTTCAATCATTCAATCAAACAATCAATCAATCAAAGTTTCTGTCCCTGTTTCAACTATGGACACCACCTCCCACAACTTCAACTGGCAAACCTGGACGTTCGGAGGACAGGCAGGGAGTTGTTCGATTAATGATGTGGCCATAATAAATGAGAACAATATCTGGGCCACCGGAGAGATTTATTTGATGGATACTCTTGGTCAACCGGATCCAAAAGCTTATAATCTTCTTCACTGGGATGGGAATGGCTGGGGGATCGAAAGAGTTTATTTCCCTGCGGTTTGTGGGTCAACAAATCAAACTCCTTATCCGACACAGGCAATTTATCAATTTGATGATGGCCAATTATGGATTAGCTCAACTGGTAATAAAATAGTAATAATACGAGGTACAACTCCGATAAAAAGCTTTTGCGTACCCTGGTCTTTTCCAATAAATAAAATTTGGGGTAAATCAAGTAATGATTTATATATAGGCGGGGGTATTGGCGTGGTGGTTCATTACCAGAATGGACAGTGGAGTAAACTGGAAACCGGGACTGATTTAGACATATGCGATATCTGGGGGAATTATAATGAAAGTAAAATGGAATACGAAATTAACCTGATTGCAGCCCGCCATTTTCAGAGTCCGGATAGGAAAATCTTCACCATCCAAAATAACTCAGTGAAAGAATTATCAACTTTAAATATTCGTGACGGCAGTATCGATGGTATATGGTTTCAGTCAAAGTTAAAATATTATGTCGTTGGAAATGGAATATATACAAAAAATCATATAGACGACCAAAGCAACTGGGAAGATTCACTCATATCTTTAACACTAAAGTATTGCTATGCAATCAGAGGGTCATCATTGAATAATATTTTTATTTGCGGATCATACGGAGAATCTCTTCACTTCAATGGAAAGACCTGGAAGACTTTCAGCGATGTCCCTGGCTTTTATGGCACAGAATTTTATAATGTAGCTATCCGGGAAAACTTAGTAGTGTTAGTAGGGCAAAGATATAATTCAGGATTCATTGCAATAGGTAAATCAAATTAAAGGTTAAATATAATGAGACTTAAATTATTGATTTCTTTTTTGGTGCTTATCTGTTTTTATTCTTTTTCTCAAGTAAGGGTAGAGACAGATAAAGCTATCTCTGAAAAAGTATTAAGAAGTTATCTGAATGCAGGTGTTGGAAGTACAAACAAATATCTGAATCTAGGTGCTGGCTTTTTTTTACCGGTCAGCAAGAATATTCTTATCGGACCAAGGGCAAACTCAAATATTGAGATGAATATTCTGGAGACACCAGTGGAAAACATTAATGATATTAACCTGGAGATGAGATATGTCCCTTTAATTAATAACTGGTTTGTAGTTTCCGCGGGATTAGGCGCTGGTTACTCTTTCGGTACAAAAAGAGGACAACTCATTGGTATTAATAATGCTATATCGCCTGAATATGAAAAGATCAAATATTCTTCATTTGCAGGACTAGTTGAGATTGACAGCGGCTTTCTAATAACAAACAACTTTGGTATCAGTTTATCTGCGAATACTTTATTTACAAAAAATGAAACCTTGTTCCGCTATCAGCTCGGGCTATTTCTTTGCAAAATCTTAGAATGAGAAAGCTGAATTTCTGAAATGATAAAATCCAGGGATTCTCCAGAGTAGAAAACGGCAGCGTTGGTGGCGCTGCCGCTCTAAATGC
>CAWETK010000005.1:0-18580 GCA_963811905.1 uncultured Ignavibacteria bacterium | reverse complement strand
AATTATTTTCCTTTTGATTTTAATGGCTTCCATTTTTTCTTTCTTTTTAGGAATTAATATAAACCCTTTTATAAAAATATTCAGCAGAATAATTCTTCATAAGTTATTTAATTTGGTGAACTCCAATAGAGGTTATTAGTGGAGCAACTACTTCTTATATACCACCCGGATCACAATTCGGTACAATAATATTATTGAAATTTGATCTTTTAACCTGTTTTTTGGAGTGAAATCAATTTATCGAGCTCTTCTTCTGAAGGTCTCACTCTGCTGGCTATCCTGCAAAAATAGGCAAAACATCCATAATTTCTTTGTCAGTCTGCTGCGCTGGTTGCCCTCTCACCTTCTCATCTTCTCATCTTCTCATCTTCTTATCTTCTTATCTTTGGAATTTACCCTATAAAGTGTACAAGTAATTAAGCAACTATTTGTCCTTTTAGCAACTCTTCAAATTCAAAAGGTGATAAATAACCAATTGTAGAATGACTTCTCTGCCTATTGTAAAATATTTCAATGTAATCGAATATCTTCATCTTTGCTTCCTGTCTGCTGTTAAATTGTTCAAAACTGATCAGCTCTGATTTTAATGTGTGAAAGAAACTTTCCATAACTGCATTATCATAACAATTCCCTTTACGGCTCATACTCTGGATCATTTTATCTTCATTCAGAAATTCCCTCACTTCATCTGAGGCATATTGACTACCTCGATCTGAATGGAATATTATCCCTGATTTTCACCCCGGTTAACTATTGCCTGCTTTAGTGCTGCAATAACCAAAGAACTTCTCAGTGTCACATCTAAGTGCCAGCCAACTATCATCCTGGAGCATAAATCCAGTATACAGCACAAATACAGCCACCCTTCCTTAGTCCATATATACGTAATGTCGGAAACCCATATCTTATTTGTTTCTGTAGAATGAAAATTCTGCCCAACTATATTTTCTGCTACCGGGTAATTATGCTCGGAATTTGTTGTTACCTTGTATTTCCGTTTTGTTTTTGCCCTTATTCCGTGCGTTCGCATTATTCTTACTACTCTTTTCCTATTGCATTTGAAACCTTGTTTCCTGAGTTCTTTATATATTCTTGGGCTTCCATATACTCCTCTATAATTATGATAAATCTTTTCTATTTGTTCTAACAAATATTGGTCATCTAGTCGTTTTTGTGTCATTTTCCTTCTTACATATTTATGATATCCGCTCCTTGATACTTCTAGTATTTTACACATCTTCCCAAGTCTGAATTCCTTTCGATTCTCCATTATAAATCTGTATTTCATTGCTGTATTTTTGAGAAGATGTTTACTACTTTTTTTAATATGTCGCGCTCCTCTTTTACATCCATTAATTCTTTCCTTACTTTCCTCAATTCTTCTTCTTCTGGTTTTAATCGCCCGTTGCCTGGAAATGAATTCTTCGGATCTTCCCTATACTGTTTTATCCATCGATATAGCACATTTTCATTTATCCCTAGTCCCTTTGCTACATCCCTGGCTCTTCGTCCTCCCTCCAGGACTAATTTTACTGAATTTCGCTTAAATTCAGTATCATAACTCCTACGTTGTTTTCCTGTTTCCATCTTATTCCTCCAATGATTTATTATTAATATACTATCTTAACCATTGGTACACTATAGGGGTAATATCATTCTTCCTTCTTACTTTTATCTTTTATCTTGGCCCTCACCTTCTTATCTTCTCATCTTCTTATCTTCTCATCCTCCTACCTTCTCACCCTCCCCCCTCTGCGCCTCCGCGCCTTGCGGTAAACTCCGTTATTCACCTGACTTCTTCCTTGTTACTTTTATCTTTTATCTTGCCTCCCCCCTCCGCGCCTCTGCGGTAATGTAACCTCTCTCAGCACACCATTCCCTCATTTCTTTTAACTTACCGTAAAAAACGAAAAACTTAGGGATGATATAATGAAGCTCGCAATTGCATCAGACTTGCACCTTGGAAATCTTTTGTGCTCACTTGTTGAATGGAACGGAGAAGAATATAAAGAGGGACCGAAATACCGCGGCTTCTGTGAAGCTGCAGGATCCGGGAACGATTACCTCATCCTGCCCGGTGATATCCTCGATTTCTCCGTAGCCGGTTATGAGAACGCTTACGCGGCAGCTAAAGTATTCTTCACTCTGCTGCAGAAAGATGACATCGCAGATCAGATCATTTATATTCCCGGAAATCACGATTACGATATCTGGAACATAGTTGAGAATGAGGTTAATATCATTCTCCAGACAAGGGAAGAGAAGATCCCGCGGAAGTTCAGAACGGCAGTACCAGGGATTCTGGACGACAGAAAAAACACCGCTGCCCCAGGCTTCACTCTTCCCGGAGTGGGTAAAACCAGGGGCGGTGCATATACCTACGGAGGATTATTTTTAGATCATATCACCGATGAGCCTTCACACTTTATATTCGCCTACCCTAACCTGTACCTGGTATCAGATGAAGGCACCATCCTGATTACACACGGTCAGTACCTCGATAGCTACTGGTCGCTGTTGTCCCGATGGGCCCCCATCATTTTCGGAACCGAACTTAAGCTGGGGACTCAAATGGATATTAAGGAGATGGTGGGAATGAACTTTCCCTTCAATCAGCTGGCATGCTCAGGGGTGGGTCAGGCGGGAATCCTGTCTGAAACACTCTCCCGGGTTCAGCATGAAATAAAAGAGAGCAGACTCAAAAACGTCCGGCATTACCTTAGTAACCTCTTCAGCTACCTCGATGATCATGTATTTGTCAACAGGAAAGGTTACCAGTTCCTCCCCGAAGCGGCAACCGGCTTTGCCTTCAGTAAAGCTACAAAGCGGATCCTGGCGATGATCACACCGGAAACAAAAGTACGATACAACAAAGAATACTTCCGGCTTCCCGAAGTACAGAAAAGATTTTTCACGTACTACAATGCCTGCCTCGCTGAAGTAGAGCAGCTGGGAAAATTTCACGAAATTCAGATCCCGGCACCCGGCAAAATGATCTTCGGTCACACCCACGTACCGATAACAATGGATAACCCGATCATAATGAATTCACCTTCAGGCACATCCATCAGTCTCTGCAATACCGGCGGATGGTTGTGGAAACAGACCAGGGATAAAAAAGAATTCCGCGGCGCCATAGTTTTCAAATACGAATCAGGCAAAGGGATCTATAGCTCGAATATGGTTTGATTGAACGCAGATTATCACCGCCAAGACGCAATGGCGCGAAGAGATTCCAATGTCATTTCGAACCCCGGAAAAGCAGAAGGTAAGAGGTTAAGAAGGTAAGAAGTTAAGCGCCAAAATATTGAATTTTGTCATCCGGGACGCCCTGAATCGCTTTCGTAATCCCGCTTGTCTCTCTTGCCTCTGGAATGCTGCTAAAGCCTGCACTCTGATCCAATTCCTTTTCCCCGTCCGCTAAAGCTGGACGGCAATTTAATTCCTCAATTTTACCTACCTGATTTTATTATTGCTCAATCCAAATGTCATTTCTGAGAAATCTGAAGTATGTAAATCTTAAATCAATTAATAAATTAAGATTTCTCTTACCTTCTTACCGTCTTAACTTCTAATCTTCTCACTTTCTCATCTTCTTACCTTCTTAGCATATCATCTTCTCATATTTCTAAATGTATGACTGGATGATTGTATGGCGAACCTGCTTTAACAGAATGCAGATTGAAAGGTATTGAATGAACGAATGGGTGAATGGTTGAATGACGAATGAATGAATGAACCACAAGTGATTCGGTAAATTAATAAAAGGTCTCGCTTTCCTTTATGAGTTACTACCTATAAATTAGGTAGAAAAAATGAACTTCTAAAAAGAAAGGAGACCTGTTATGAAAATAACAAAACTATCAACAAGCCACAATCCTATGAATTATGTAGATGCAAACTTCTACGATTATTACATAGCAATAGACTGGTCCAGCACAGTAATGGCAATAGCCTGGATGAGAAGTAATAGTACTAATCCTGTAGTCAAAAATAATCTGCCGGCAAAGTTAAGTGTAATAAAGGACTATATTAAAGACTTATCGGGAAAAAAAATATTGACTATAGAGGAGACAACGGGAGCCCAGTGGTTATATGTAGAGTTGAAAGACTATGTAGATAAAATAATTATCTGCAATACATACAGGAATGCTCTTCTGAAAGAGGGTCCCAAGAATGATGCAAAGGATGCAAAAGATCTATGCAGGTTATTAAGAGCAGGAATGATAAAAGAAGTATACCATAGTACAGATGAAAACTACAAAATCAGAAAATTCTTTAGTGCATATAATGACCTGGTTAAAGCAGGAGTAAGGACACAAAATCAACTCTCTGCAATATACAGGTCATATGGACAAAACCATAAGAAAGACAAGTTAAACATAAAGGATGACCCGTATATTGATTTTATAATTGAGGAGAAACTCAAAGCAATAGCTCTCTACAAAGAAGAAAAAAAGATATACATAAAATTTTTCAGAGAAATAATGAAGAGTAATAAAACCATAAAGAATCTAAAAGCTATCAAAGGAATAGGTTTAATAAATGCGGTAAAGATATTTTCAATAGTAATAGATGCAACCAGGTTTCAGACAAAATATCGTTATTGGTCGTACTGCGGATTGACAAAATACAGAATGGAAAGCGGCCAGAAGTACTATGGTAAAAGAAACACACAATATTCACGAGTATTAAAGGAAGCTTATAAAACAGCGGTTATGGCAGCTTTAAGAGGTAAAAATGATATCCGTGAATATTACGATAGCTTGTTAAAGGAAGGGGTGCCGGGAAAACTGGCTAGGAATAAGGTATGCAGATATATAGCAACATCGACCCTGGCAATGATGAAACACGGCACAGAGTATAAACTATACAACTGGAGAGAAAACAAAATAAACTAAGATAAAGCTAATAATATAATGGCAATTAAAGACTACTTAGGACGAGTTTGTTAATAAAGAAGAAATATAGAAGAACAATTTTATTCTCCGGGGATGAAGTTCAGCAATCATTCTGCTTCATTCGAAAGCCACTTGATTCGGTTAACTCTCCCCGTTATTCAACAAAATTTAACGTAATTCAAATACAGTAAATACAGAAGATTCAGATAGACGATTAGAAAAGAGGATAAACCTCTAGGTTAAAGTAAAAATTGTTAAAAACAGAAAGCAGAAAACAAGCTGCACCAGTAGTTTGGAAAGCGAGCCCAAAAGTAATAAAACAAATTGTACAATTTGTCATTGGTGAACTATTTTTACTTGACTTTTTCATTAATAGAGAATGATTGAATGAGATTGAATGATTGACGAACCCGCCTACCATCCTTCACTTCGTTACGGCTGGTAAACCGTCGAGGCAGGCAGCGCAACATATGGTTACCGGATTTTTCATTAAGAGGTTTTTGCCACTAAGCCGCAAAGGCACAAAGAGATCGCATTGTCATTTCTGAGAAATCTGACTTCTTCCTTGTTACTTTTATCTTTTATCTTGTCCCTTACCTTCTTATCTTCTTAACTTCTTACCCTTGCTTCCGTTCCTTTGAATATGTAATTTTGCAATTGAATTGCAAATCTACATAGATTTCATATGTATCTTAAACGAAAAATAACCTCGCATTTACAACAAGTTCTACAAAAATTTCCGGTAGTATCCTTAACCGGACCGAGACAATCAGGGAAAACAACACTTCTTAAAACAGAATTTCAGAACTATAAATATTATAACCTGGAACGAATTGATTACAGGAATATTATCAAAGAAGATCCGGTAGGTTTCTTAAAGGATGCTGGTACAAAAATAATCTTCGACGAGGCTCAAAATTTGCCTGAACTCTTTAGTTACATCCAGGTTATATCAGATGAACGGAATATTGCCGGAAATTTTATCCTTTCGGGTTCCCAAAGTTTTTTATTAAATGAAAAAATTTCCCAGTCCCTTGCTGGCCGTGTGAATATTAACCATCTGTTTCCCTTTGATATAACTGAAATAGACATCCTTCACAATCAAAGTTTAAATGAAACAATCCTGAAAGGTTTTTATCCGAGGATTTATGACATGCAGATCAAACCTCAGGATTTTTATCCTTCTTATCTGCAGACATATATTGAACGGGATATCCGAACTCTGAAGTCTATAGAAAACCTGAATACTTTTACCAGGTTTTTAGGATTATGTGCCGGCAGAATAGGACAGATTCTGAACATCAGCTCTATCGCAAATGATGCCGGAATTTCTGTCAATACAGCTAAAGCATGGCTCTCATTACTCGAGACAAGTTTTGTCATTTATCTCCTCAAACCTTATTACAATAATTTTAATAAACGCCTTATTAAAGCTCCAAAATTATATTTTTATGATACCGGGGTGGCGGCATCATTATTAAATCTTTCTGAGCCGAATTCACTCAAAACTCATTATGCCTATGGAGCACTTTTTGAGAACCTTGTAATAAGCGAAATAATTAAAAGCATTAACCATCAAGGCCGTCAGCCGGCAGTTTACTATTGGAGGGAAAGTAATGGTACGGAAATAGACTGCGTTGTAGAGAATCAGGCCGGAAAGCCGATGTTGATTGAATGCAAGGGAGGGGAGACATTTAACAAGGAATACCTTAAGAACCTTTTACGTTTTCCTGATGATCAAACTCAGGAATTTGAAAAAATATTAATTTATGCAGGTGAAAATTCTATGCGGATAAAAGATATCAGCATAAAAAGCATAAATGATATTCCCGATTTTATTGAACATCTATAGCGCGAACCCCCGCTCATCAAATAACGAATAAAACTAAAATGACTATCGGATGACTGAATGACCCATGAGAAATCTGACTTATTCCTTGTCTCAAATACATAACCAACTTTTGTATGGATGTATGGCTGGATGATTGTATGGCGAACCTGGTTTAATTGAACGCAGATCGAAAGGTAGTGAATGAACGAATGGTTGAATGACGAATGAATGTTGAGCCTCAAGGCGAAACCCCGCTTTGCGGGGAATGGCTGAATCACGAGTGATTGAATGACCCGCCTCGCCGTTTTATCAGCCGGGTTGGCGGGCAAGTGAAAGATTGAAGATTGAAAGATTGAAAGAAGATTGAAAGATTGAGTGATTGAGTGAATTACGAATGAATGGTCGAATGAGTGAATGAATGTTGAGCCTCAAGGCTAAACCCCACTTTGCGGGGAATGGTAAACCCGCCTACCATCCTTCACTTCGTTACGGCTGGTAAACCGTCGAGGCAGGCAGCGCAACATATGGTTACCGGATATTTCATCTAACTGAGTTTGTCATTTCTGAGAAATCTGAAGTATGTAAATCTTAAATCAATTAATAAATTAAGATTTCTCCATCCTCCTTACGTCGGATGTCGAAATGACAATTTCCGGAAATTATCCGGCAGCTGCAGGACTGAATCGCTTAAGCGAAACAGCGTTTCGCTTTACACGCTTGCCTGCTTAAAATTTCTCAAATCCAATGAAGAATCCCTGACGTGTCCGCTACGCCAGTAGACTTCTTATCTTCTCATCTTCTTATCTTCTCATCTTCCAATCAAACCCCCAATACAAAATCCGCGCACCCGACACTCCGCTGTTCGCCCTACTTCTTCCTTGTTACTTTTATCTTTTATCTTGCTTTTCATCCATGCAATTTCTCTACCTACTCCCTACTATTTACTATCTACTCCGTCCCTCCCTCTCTCAGTCCCTCAGTCTCTAAGTCTCTAAATTCGCCTCCATCACCTCAATAATATCATCTTCCTCGTTGCAGTAAATCCGCCCGCCTCTATCCTGTAATAATACACTCCGCTGCTCAGGTTAGCGGCATTGAAAGTAACCTGATGACTTCCTGCTCTGACATTCTCATTTACAAGTTCTGTTACCTTCTGCCCGAGTACATTATAAACAACCAGATGAACAAAACCATCTTTAGGTACAGAATAGCTGATGCTTGTTGCGGGATTAAACGGGTTTGGATAATTCTGTTCCAATAAAAATTTATCCGGTGTATTAATATTCACCTCAACTGCCTTGCTGTATTCATAACTCCCGTCAAAATCGATCTGCTTCAGCCTGTAGGAAAGACTTGACTGCCTATCCTGAATATTATCCGTAAAAGTATAGCTGTGCGGTTCCGTTGTTGTCCCGAATCCCTGAACATATCCGGCCTTTTCCCACCTCCCCCCGTCGCCATTCGATTTATTCTCAGCGCTCTGCCTGTATATCTCAAACCCTCTGTTGTTTGTTTCTGTCGCCGTACCCCAGTTCAGCGTTACATTATTTCCATTGGCACTTGCTGTAAAACTCACAAGCTCAACAGGAGTCACCTCCGGCACATATCCTGATGCCTCATTACTGAAGTAACTATGATAACCCCCGGTAAAAGTACTAACCCTGTAAGTATAATTTTCATTCAGGTAAACGGTAGTATCAATAAATATTCGTGTATTCACATTGGTCTGTCCTATGGTAGTATAAGGATTATTATCTTCCGGAAGTCCGTCCTGCCTTTGAATCCAATATCCCGATATCGGATCAAGCGCCCAGCCCGGGTCCCAGTTCAGCACAACCTGTCTGACCGTATAGCTTGCTCTTGCCTCAAGCTGTGAAGGAGGATACGCCGTTATTGTTAAAGGAATAATAGCCCACACCTCATCAACATAGAAATAATTTATATTATCCGAATTTCCCTTGTAATAAAAACCAATACGATAATTCCCTTCAGCCATGAACGAGCACCAGCCTGTTTCCGGTCCCACATCTCCGGTAGCATTCACCTCCCAGAGAGAATCCCAGGTAACACCGTTATCTGTGGTAATTCCCAGTCCAACAGTTGCTGTATCCGAATTAAAATCCAGGTAATATTGAAACTGGTAGCTTATACCCAGTCCTGCAGGCTCAGCAATTTCCGGAGAGATCAGGTATGAAGTACCCGTAAAGGAGGGACTGCCGCTGAATGCCGCCTCGCCGGGATAAGATGAAGTATGAGCCGTATTCGACCAGTACCAGTTTCCTGTTCCCTGAGGTCCGGCTGCCTGCCATCCCTCAAGATCATTTGTAAATTCATAAAAGTCGTAATTAACTCCCGGATCAGTGTAAAAATACCAAACCGGCCTCAGCAAGTCCCGCGATAATTTATCATTAAGCAGGTACCATTCCGCAACGCACCAGAAATATTTAGTATTCGGACTCAGAGGGGAATTGAGCTGAACTGAATCATAAACCGTTGATGGTTCCCCCGATAACAGCAATGCAGAAGGATCCAGGTTCGCGACGAGCGCCGAATCCTCTCCGAAAAATATCTCATTAAAGTAAACACTATCGGGATTCTCCCAGTAAAGAATATGTCCCGTTCCGGTTATCCCGATCGCACCATTGGCAGTCATCGGGTGAAAAGCATTTGTACCGGATTGAGCAAAAACAGACAGGCTGATCGATAATAATACCAGAAGAGTAAAGACAGATTTCATTTCCCGCTCCCTTTCCAAAAGTTGTCCATAATAATATAATAATTCACACTAACATTCAATCATTATGATTGTATGCTTTAATTGATCGCAGATTGAATATGTGTACATGGATAAAGTTACGCGCTAAAGATTTCTCCATCCTCCTTACGTCGGATGTCGAAATGACAATAAGTACTTAAATCGTCATTTCCCATAACCCCATCATCCATCTTCTTACCTTCTTATCTTCTAACCTTCTTTCCTCTTCACGGTTCGAACACCATCACCTCAATAATATCACCTGGCTGTATAGAATCCCGGCTTTAGCCACATTTTTATAAGATTTCTTTCCGCTTCTATCTCTTTGGCTAAAGCCCTTCTCTTTTCGGTTTTACTATACCCACGACTTAAAGAGGCTGTGTGAAAATTATATATCAAGTTATCTAAAATTAATATGAATAGATCAAAAGAATTAATAACTTTGAAAAAACATTATGATAATAAAATGAATTACATTGAACAGCAAAATAGAAATCAGTATCAGCTAATGAGCTGTTTAGATGATCTGGTTTCTGCAAATCATCCGGTTAGAATAATCGATAAGATAGTAGATTCAATCGTATCATCTAACAAAGAGCGATTTGAAAAAGAAAGGCAAACAGAGGTTGGCAGACCAAAATACCACGATTCTGTTAAACTAAAGCTTTTCTTGTATGGATATTTTAACGGAATAAGCAGTTCAAGAAAGTTGGAAGTAGAGACACAAAGGAACAAAGAAGTAATCTGGCTTTTAGGTGGTTTAAGCCCTGATCACTGGACAATATCAAACTATCGAAAAGAACAGGCAGATGATATAAAATTTGTAACAAAGAAGTTCAGGGAATTTTTAAGGGATAAAGGGTATATAAAACTAAAAACAGTAGCTATAGATGGCAGTAAAGTAAAAGCCTATACAAATCGGGAAATGCTTACAATAGAAAACATAGATACAAAACTCGAGGGGATAGATAAAAAAATAGAAGAGTATTTGAGCAAGATAGCCGAAAGCGACCGAAGAGATGAGGTAATAGAGGAAATAGAAGACACTGATCAAACAGGAGAAATAAGTAAGTATTTGGATAAGATAGTCCAGTTGCAAAAGCAGGTAGAAGAACTGCAGAAACATAAAGAGAGATTAGAAAAAGAGGGGAGAAAATACATAAGTTCTTCAGACCCGGAAGCAAGGTTGATGAAAAGCAGGGATGGGAAGATACCCGCATATAATGCACAGATAGCGGTAGATGCAGAAAATAAAATGATAGCCGACAGCGAAGTAGTAACAGATGAGACCGACTTAAAGATGATGCCCAAAATGATAGAATCAATAAAAGAAGAATTAGGAGAAGTGCCCGAAGAAGCAATCGGAGATAGAGGATATAACAATCCGGATTTAATAGAAGCAGTAGAGAAGAAAATATCAGCCGAAGGCGGAGAGATAAAAATATTTACATCACAAGAAAAGACAATCCGGGATAAAGAAGAAATCACATTTAAGTATGATGAACAAAAAGATGAGTATGAGTGCTCGGAAGGAAAAAGATTGGTCATTGTGGTAAGGAATAAAAAAAGACGGAACTCATTTGCAAATGTCTATCAAGGAATCGAGTGTGACAATTGCCCGATAAGGAACAAGTGCACAAAATCAAAAAAAGGAAGGATAGTACACCGTTACTTAAACCAGAAATGGCGTGATCAATATAAGGCCAGAATGCAGAGTAAATTAGGCAGAGAAAAAACGTCAATAAGGAAAACAATAGTTGAACATCCATTTGGAACTATAAAATATCTGATGGGAAAAATACCGTTATTGTTAAGGGGGGTGAAGAAGGTAAGCACAGAAATCAATTTATATACAACAGCTTATAATCTTAAGCGATTGACCAATATAGAACCCTATGACTACTTAATAGAAAAGATATCGAATTATGAATGGAAAACCGCCTAAAAGTAAGGGCTATTTTCTTTTTTAATAAAAAAAAAAACAAAAAATCCAACGACTTTAGAGAAATAATTAGATGTATAATAACTATGGACAGCTGATTTTAACACAGGCTCTAAAAGTCGTGGCAAGTCAATCTTCTCAATACCTTCTTACCTTCTCACCTTCTTATCTTCTCACCTTCTCTCTCCCCTCCCTCAGTCCCTCCGTCCCTCCCCCTCCTGCCCCCATAAAACAATACCCCTGCAATAACTACAGGGGTATTGGCGCATTGTACCACCTTAATCTTATTTACCAGTATATTTTTGCATTATAATGATTATAAATATCAGTCATGTAATTATAATCAGGACTCTTAGGCCAATTGTCCTTATCAAAACCCGGTGCATTTTCCAGGGTTCCCTTAGATACATTAAGCAGAAATTGTTCATTCACGGTATCCAGCTTCAATTTTTCCCATGGTACCGCAAAATATTTTCCGCCCATTCCTAAAAATCCGCCGAAAGAAACAACAGCGTATGCTATCCTTCCTTTATCTGCATCAAGCATAATCTCCTCTATTTTTCCCAGATCCTCACCAGCTGAATTTGTTACGTCGTCCCCTATCATCGTTGTTGCCGATAAAACAGTCATAAGTCCTCCAAAATTTTAAATTAATTGAATTGATTATAGCAAATGGAAAAACTTTAAAAATGTAAATTATCACGAATCAACAGGCAAAAAACTTCCGCCCCCAATCTCCAGCCTTCCCGCAAAAGGAACGCAGATTGAAGGATAAAATATTGAATGAACGAATGGTTGAATGGTTGAATGACAAATGAATGAATGGCTGAATCACGAGTGATTGAATGATTGAATGAGATTGAATGATTGAATGACGAGCCGGGCAGCGGATGCCACCGGGATTTTTCATTAAGAGATTATCACCGCTAAGACGCAAGGGTATGACATACCTGCTTTAACGGAACGCAGATCGAAAGGTAGTGAATGAACGAATGGTTGAATGGTTGAATGACGAATGAATGAATGAACCACAAGTGATTGAATGATTGAATGAGATTGAATGATTGAATGAATGACCCGCCTCGCCGTTTTATCAGCCGGGGTTGGCGGGCAAGTTGAATGATTGAAAGTCGAATGAATGTTTGATTGAATGATTGTTGAGTCCGGCAGCTGCCGGACGAAACCCCGCTTTGCGGGGAATGATTGAATGATTGGCGAACTACGCAGCGGATGCTTCCCGGATTTTTCATTAAAGGTTTATTGCCGCCAAGACGCAATGGCGCGAAGAGATTACAATGTCATTTCGAATCCCGGAAATCTTTGCTCCAACTTTAATCCGGGGTGAGAAATCTGACTTATTCCTTGTTACTTTTATCTTTTATCTTGACACCTGCCCTTGTTACTTGTTACTTTCATCTTTTATCCTGTTCCAAATCCTGTCATAAAATTCGTACAATGACCCCTTCATAATAACTCTTTTTATTCCTAAACTTTCTGCTGCTTCAGAGAAAAATTTATCTTCAAAATTCGTTAAGAATACAATTGCTGCTTCGGGAAACTCCTTCATCAGCTCTTTCGCGGCACTGCACCCGTGCATGTTTTTCAGCTGAAGGTCTATCACCACTATATCCGGCAGGCAGATTTTATAATCCCTGTTAAGACTGATTCCTTCACTATGATCAAAATATTCATCACCATGATTACAGATCATTTCTCTTAAGTATTCTCTGAAGTCCTTATTCTCTTCAACTACAAGGAATCTCATAGACTTTGCTCTAACAAAAATTCTGAATATTATATCCCGAACCAGATTTACCGCCTGCCGGATGAAATCGTGTCTTCATCAAAATTATTCGGATCTGCTTATCTCTATTACAAGTCCTTCTCCTGACTGGTTATCTTTATAATCTGTAACATGTCCCGTGAAAAACGCCACCCGGACTGAGAACTATTAAGCCGGATATTATAAAGTTTCCCGCGGGAGAGTTAATTATAAAGATAATGCCGGGAGCTAAAATAGGGGATGAGGGGGCGGAATGAATGAGTAAAGACGCACTATTATCAGTGCGTGAACTCACTATTTAAACGTCAGATAGTGAGGAAATATTTAAGTTAATTTTTCTTTATTCTGCAGAGCAAACTTTAGCAGATCTTTTGAACCTCCCAGCTGGAGTTTGTGCGAAATAATGACTTTATGGTTTTCAATTGTTCTTTTCGAAAGGAAGAGCTCTTCTGCTATCTCGTTATTAGATTTTAATTCAGCTACAAGAAGCAGTATCTGCCTTTCTAATTCAGTAAGGCTATTTAGTAATCCGGCTGTTTTGTTATTCCCGGAGTGCTTAGTGAAATTCTCCACAAGAACCCCGGAAAGACTATTGCTTATAAAAGTCCCGCCTGAAGCTACTTCGTGTACCGCATCAATAATATCGGGAACCGCGTCATCCTTCAAAACATAACCGTTTACGCCCTCAGCCAGTGCTTTAAGAAATATTTTCTGTTCATTATGCATCGTAAGAAGGATTACACGGGTCACCGACTTCCGTTCACGCAGCCGGCCGGCTACCTCAATTCCATTAAGGCCGGGCATTTGAAAATCCAGCACTGCGGCATCAGGATTTAATTTCATTATAAGATCAAGGGCCTGGCTGCCATTATCCGTCTCACCGACAACCTCAAAATCCGGACAGCTCTCAAGCTCATGCTTTACGCCCAGGCGGAAAAGCGGGTGATCATCCGCTATCAATATTCTGATTTTATTCATTTTATTGTACTGTTTCATTTATGATCCTTAGGGTACTCCAGAAACACCGTAGTTCCGCCGGAGGGACAGCTTATAATATCCAGCTTCGCACCCATCATTCGAGCCCGTTCATGCATTCCCGTAATGCCGAAACCGATTTCTCTGCTGCTCACGGACGCATCGAAGCCTTTACCATCATCAGATATTTTCATTGTAACCAGACCGGTGCCGACGGTTATATCAATGGATGCCTGCTCCGCCCCGGAATGCCTGATGATATTGTTAATGCTCTCCTGAACTATCCTGAAAAAATTTATTTCATCCCTCTTAGAGAATGTATCGCAAATTTCGTCTATGCTTACATGGAAATTGATTTTTGCAGGTCCCGCAGCCTTTTCCACTATTGACTCGATAGCAATTTTTAATCCCAGCTGATCCAGGTACTTGGGACGAAGATCATAAATTATATCCCTGACCTCGTTAATAGATTCGCCGGCCAGATCACTGATGCTTCCAAGCGACTGCGAAGAACTATCTTCTTCAGGATTGTTCAATCTTGATAAAAGCTGATTCCTGATCAGAAGAAGTTTCTGGCCCAGACTATCATGCAGTCCCAGCGCTATCCTGTTGCGTTCATTCTCCTGCGACTCAATCAATTTTGCCGCGAAATATCCCCTCGCCCTGTTTTCATTCTTAATTGCTTCAAGCTCTGCCCTCTGAAGTTCCGCCCTTTCTTTGTTTGCCCTGAGATATTTATCAACAGCGGCCCATACAATAGTAATGACGAAAATTGTGGCCCCGAAGTATAAAGCTTTCAATCCATACCCGTACCTGGTCTCAAAACCATAATAAAGATATAAAGCTATCTCAATTAAAGTTGCCAGGAAAATCGCTGCGATTCCTCCGATTATTATTTTTACCTCGTACTGACTACTCTTTAAACTTTTAAGGAGATAGATAAAAGTGAATATCACACTTATTATTATCAGCAGGAGGTAATAATCGATTATATCTAAAAACCTGCTGTCAGTCATCAGGCTGTAAACCGTTGAGAAAACCAGGTAAAGCAGAAGTAATTTCCAGGTGATGCCTACAATTTTTTTGTATTGACCGGCCACGATCTGTTCAATGATATAAAAACCCCCGACGGAAGAACCGATCATCGAGAGATAGCCTGCGTGGAAATAAAAGGAGGGGGCTTTAATGACAAGCTGAAGGAAAGAAGAATTAGCGAACGCGAATACACCCAGAAGTCCCAGGTATATGCCCAGCCCGAACAGCAATTTCCTGTCCCTGAATAGAAACATAAAAAGGAAAACCACGATCCCGGATGAGAAAAACAGCACGGCAAAAATCAAATTGGTTATATCAGAACGGAAAATATCTTTCATCAGGTATACAGCCGAACCAAGAGTAACGCTGCGGCCATTTTCCACCGAACCTCTGCCGGCCCATATATGAAGAGTCAATTCATCGCCAGGGTTAAAAAAATGGAGCGGGATAAGATTCTGGTTCCTCCCCAGAAAAACATTTTTAGAGCTGCCTCTTCCCAGCCTGTAGATCAAACTATCGTTCAGAAAAACCTGCATGAAATAATCAACCTGACTTATATATAAAGCAGGGTCTGCAGCCTCCAGGGCGGGCAGCTTTGTTCTGACCCAAACAGATTGATTTTTAGCTCCTTTAAAAGCGGATGCCAGAGATTTTACTTTTACCCAGTTTTTGGAAGCCAATGCATTGTTTATCTGTGTGACAGGCTGACTGCTTTTTGACGGGGGTTCCCTAAGCATGAGCCAATCCTGCAGAAAAACAACATTTTCTTTCCCTTCACCTGTGTTCAGCCGGCTGACATCATTTGGTTTGCCCGCTCCGCTGTTATCTCCCGTTCGTTCAGCACTCAGCGGAAATGTGAAAAAAGAAATGATTATTGGTAATATGACCGAATACCTAAATATAGCATCTCCCTCTGCTAATATGAGAATCAGGCCTCAACCGTAAGATAATGAAAATAAAGATATAGCGGAATAATTGAATGAAAAATTGATGAAAAAAATAATTGCGGGGTATTCAGCCGCCTGATCGGAGGATTTTTGAATATGACAATAAAAAAGCCGGATGGTTAATCCGGCTTTGAGAGAATATATTTTTTTATTGGCAAGCAGGTCCACTGGCCAGGTCAGTAAGTTTAATCGCAGTATTACCAATAAGACTTAAGTGTGCATCGTTTCCTGTAATTGTTACTCTGAACCAATCACCCGTGGTTGCATCATGAGCAATGAGTTCGCCATTAGAAGCATATGCAAGTTGCCATGCTCCTGTTGTACCGCCATCACCTGATTTAACTAAATTAGTGATTGTATTACTTGTTATATCATAGGTATACCAGACATTACCAAATGCACTTCCTATGAGCAACCCATCTGAATTAATAATTATATCTCCATAATAGGCACCTGCGGGGACATCGTGCACAAAAGTTTTTGTTGTTCCAACTAATTTATAAAGTTTGTTTGAATTATCAGGCACAAAATAGTAGTATCCGTCATACCATGCCCCGCTGGCAATTGTGCCGTATCCGGATCCAACCGTAGTTAGAGCATTATCATCTAAGTCATAATAATAAATTGTTCCGCTATGGTCAGAAAGATAAATTCTGTGATTATCCGGATCATACGCATTTCCATTTGGCCACTTTGTGTCACTGTCAAGAATTCCCGGATCAAAGATCTCATCAACTGTTATTGGATTCGATTTCAAATCAACTGAATAAATTTTATCGTTACTCCCAAGGTTACTCCCATAAACAACCCATTCATCGCAAGGAGGAGGAACAAATTCACAACCTTCAGTTCCGCAATCACCGGAAGTATAGTTACCTTTAACAACTGCATGAGCAACCACATATATACCATCAGGACAATCTAAGCCTGAAATTGTATAGGAATCTGTCTGCGTTCCTTCATCTAAATCTTCGTGTAAATTTCCGAATTGTCCCGGTGCAATCGTATATTCACCATTATTCATTGGTAAAATATCACATCCAACATATAAATGTGTTTCATCCATAGTGTAATTACCACACGTTGTGAATGTTACATCTGCTGTCGATCCATCGTATTCGACAATGAGTTCACCAACACGGGTTCCTGAAGTTAAATTGCACTGACCGGCACCTGCATATATATCAAAATAATAAGTCCCATAATCTGTTAGTGGACCGTTTGTCCATCCCCATCTATTAAAATCCTCGTTCGGAATATCCAAAAAGCACGTTGCATTATTACATCCATATGCGAAAGCAGTTTCGGTATTTTGCTCTTCCTCATTGGGATCACATTCCATTCTGAATGAGAATATTTCACCCCAGCTATTTCCAGGTGTAATTGATCCATTACCCCAGCCGCTTTCAGTTTGAACTACTATTCCGTTATCTACCAATTGAACAACGCAGTGTGCTGCAGCAAAAAAGTCTTTCAAGTTGTCGCAGCCGATTGCTCCAAAGTCATCGAAAGGAACAGTTATAGTGTAGGTAGTTACACCACTTGCAAAAGATTGGGTGTATGGGAATTGACCTGGTATGAGATTTCCTTTTTTAGTTTGCGGAATATCGCTGGTATGCTCAGCAACAACAAAGTGAATATCTGTTATTTCCCAACCCGGAACACTGATCAGATAAGTAATGGTCAATGTATTAGTATTGAAATCATCTTCAAGGCATATACTTCCAACTTCAATATTCTGCCCTGCATAAATTGGAGTACATCCCTGTCCCGAATTATCGATATTTATGAGTGCAAGTGATCCTGAATTATTCGGAACGTTAACCGGCTGTTCCTGGCAGCCGTTATAGATTATCCCGAAAATAAGCAATACCGGAATCAACAAAAGAAGCTTTTTCATAATACTGATCCTCCATCCTTTTTTTTGTTTGAAAACAGAGGGCAACACTTTTTTGGACATAACCTCCTTTAAAACGAGATCAGAGACCTCCTTTCAACAGATCTCTCTAAAAAATTCTTATGAGGTATATGTTTATGGCAAGTCGCGATGCATAGTAAGATTCACCGGCTCCTCTTGAATAAAAGTTTAGTCCCTCAATAATAATAATTCTAATTTATCGCCATAGTTCACAGATATTAATAAATATCCGGAAAAAGACATTATTCGGAAAATATTTTACTCTCACGAAGATGAAATTTATTTAGGCTTGTTTTTCCGAATACCGGCAGTTAAAATAGAATAGCTGCCAGTCAGATGAATGAGGGTGAACGCATTATTTCCCGTGCGTGAACGCACTATTTAATAGGGGTACAAATGAATGGTTGAATGATGAATGATGACCCGCCTCGCCGTTTTATCAGCCGGGTTGGGGGGCAAGTTGAATGATTGAAAGTCGAATGAATGTTTGATT
>CAWETK010000004.1:0-181378 GCA_963811905.1 uncultured Ignavibacteria bacterium | reverse complement strand
AGTTGTGGGAGGTGGTGTCCATAGTTGAAACAGGGACAGAAACTTTGATTGATTGACCTGCCTCGCCGGCAGGCGGGTTGTTTGATTGAATGATTGAACTTAAGGTGTATGTTTTATTTGGAAGGAGTGAATCAATATAGAGGATCGTATCTGCTGAGGTCAAACTGATTGTTTCTGAATGGATGTCGTCTTTCAATAATTCAACATCTGCCGGCAAAGTAATATTTGCAGTTGTTAATTTAAGCCAGGCTTCGGTACAGCTTACATCTTCAAGGGTAAGGTTTATTTGCGGCTGCTCTCCCGGTGGAACCGGGTTATCTTTATTGCAGGAAATTAAAATTACGGTTGAAAGTAATGCTGCAGTAACAAATAATGATAATTTCATTCTATCCCCAAAATATTTTAATAAACAAAGTTATCGGGTTACAGGATTAGAAGTAGTTCAGGTACCCGCTGTAAAAGAGCCCTAAAGAACTGTTACAATAATTATCCTATTTATCATTAAAGTCAAATTAAATCTTTATTAGTAAAAATCGCCGTGTGATAAAATGACTTTCTGTTTAATCAGTAACAGAAATCATTCCGATGAATTTTTAATTCATATTTTTATTCCATATCAACTATTACTATCTGCAACATTCTGACAATTTAAGTTATTGGCGGACAAAGATGACTTATTGGAAATAACAAAGTGAGAAGTTGCGATAACAGGAAGTCAAAAAGCGAGGCCCTCCCAATAAACAGTCCTCTCGTCAGGAAACAATTCAGCCTAGATAAATGATAATATTACAAATGCTTATAAGTTTTTTAATCAGGATTTAACAGTGAGCCTTTTATTATCTCAATAAAAAAGGGAGCTTTCGCTCCCCTTAAATCAATTGATAAGCGGCATTTTGCCGGTCTAATATGTGGCAGGGATTTAATCCATCCCGGAGAAGATAAGCAGCCTTTTAATTTTGTTTTATAAAATAGTTATCTTTTAAATACCGATTTAAAAAGAAAACTATATGCTTATTTATAACACCCTGTCAAGAAAAAAAGAAGAATTTAAACCGATCGATCCGCCGAACGTTAAAATGTATGTGTGCGGACCCACTGTATATGATTATTTCCACATAGGGAATGCGCGTTCATTTGTTATGGCTGATATTATACGAAAGTACCTTCTCTATAAGGGCTATAATGTAACGTATGCGATGAACCTTACCGATGTTGATGACAAGATCATTAAGAAGTCGATTGAACAGAAGAAAGATTCATCCGAAGTAGCAGAGCAGTATATCAATTCATTCTTTGAGGATATTGACAGACTGAAGATAAAAAGAGCAGATATATATCCTAAAGCTACCGCACATATGAATGACATTATATCAATGATTAAAAAGCTTGAGGAGAAGGGTATTGCGTATAATGTAAATGGAAATGTCTTTTATGATGTTTCTAAATTTAAGGGATATGGAAAGCTGAGCGGGAAGAAGACTGATGAACTTGAATCAGGTTCAAGGATTGAGATAAACGAAGAGAAAAAGAATCCTCTCGATTTCTCGTTATGGAAAAAGGCAAAGGAAGGCGAGCCCTACTGGGAAAGTCCCTGGGGTAACGGCCGTCCCGGCTGGCATATAGAATGCTCTGCAATGAGCTGCAGGCATCTTGGCGAAAATTTCGATATCCATGCAGGCGGTAATGACCTTATATTCCCGCATCATGAGAATGAAATTGCACAGAGTGAAGGTGCGAACGGAAAGAAGTTCGTTAATTACTGGATACATTTCGGATTCCTGAACATAAATGAAGAGAAGATGTCGAAGTCACTCGGCAATTTCTTCACCGCGAGAGACGTGCTTGATAAATATCCTGCTGAAGCACTGAGAATGCTGTATGCGCAGGCTCATTACGGCGGTCCTTTAAACTTTACTGAAGAATTGCTGGCAGGTGCGCAAAAGGGACTTGAGAAGCTGAATAATCTCGCTGAGAAAATTGAGCAGGAATTGATATCAGCTGAAGGGACAAATATCCCTGCGTTCGACTTTCCTAAGTTCTTTAAGGCGTTTGAAAATGCGATGGATGATGATTTCAATACTCCCCAGGCTGTAGCAGTAATATTCGATTTTACCAAAGAAGTAAACCGGGTAATTGCTGAGAATGAGACAATCGGGAAAGAATTTTATTCTGAGGTAAAGAATTTTCTTCAGAAGACTGCTGTTGAAGTACTGGGCATTATCGATTTTGATTCGCTGAAATCCGGAAGCGACGGCAGACTTGAGAGTGAGCTGATTGAACTCTTAATTAAAGTAAGACAGGACGCCAAGAATAATAAAAACTTTAAGCTTGCCGATTCTATACGGGACGAATTAAAGGATCTTGGCATACAGCTACAGGACAGCAAGGATAAAACAACCTATAAAGTAATTAAGTAATCTCTATGATTTACAGCTCGGATTTCAAAGAGTTTTTAATTTTATTAAATAAGCATAAGGTTAAATACCTGATTGTTGGAGGATACGCTGTCTCAGTTTACTCATATCCGGTCAATACCGGTGATATAGATATCTGGATTGAAATAAGTGAGGAAAATGCAGGCAAGGTTTTAGATGTGCTGGTAGAATTCGGTTTCGGAAATTTAAACATTAAAGTGAGTGATCTGCTGAAGGAAGATTTTATTGTTCAGTTAGGTTACTCTCCCAACCGGATTGATATAATAACCGGAGTTACAGGGTTGAACTTTAGCAAATCCTACAAAAACAAAATGTCCCGGGAAATCAGCGGTATCGGCAAAATTCATTTTGTTTCTTACAATGATTTAATAATCAATAAAGACAAATCGAATAGAGAAAAAGATAAAGAAGCTTTAAGGAGATTAATGAATCGTGGAAAAAGTAGTACGTAAGTTTAAGACTTTTAAGGAAGCAGATGATTTTGAGAATGAATATTGGTTGAAAGCTTCTGTGAGTGAAAAGTTTGAAGCTGTGGAAATAATCCGGAAAAACTATTTAAGTATTCTTCATCCTGATATCATGGGTATTGAGAAAGTCGTAAAGTTCAGAAAGCTGCACGATGAAGAAGAAAGTTAGTTACGCTAAGCTGTTTATAGATGAAACGGAGTTAACCTACCGGGTAACGTACAGCCGGAAAGCAAAATACCTCCGGCTGCAGATAAACCCTTCAACCGGACTGGAGGTTGTAATTCCTTACCGGTGCAAAACTGAAGATGCTGAAAAGTTCATATTAAAAAAGAAGGACTGGATATTAAAGCACCTGAGTTCTGTACAGGTTAAAGAAGAATTTTTATTTTTCGGTGAAAAGATAGAGGTGAAACAGAAATATGATCTGTTCCTTGATGCGCATAAGATAAACTTCAAAAATAATGTGCTTTTTATTGAAAGTCCGTCGGGTTCAACTCTGAACTCACGAGCAATTTATAATACCTGGATTAAGCATTATGCAAAATCATGGCTGCCGGAAAGGACAGTTATCCTTGCCCGGAAATATGATTTCTCCTTCAGGCGGGTGAGCATAAGAAGTCAAAAAACAAGATGGGGAAGCTGCTCAACCTCGGGAAATATTTCTCTTAATTACAGGCTGCTGAAATACAGGAAGGAACTGATAGATTACGTGATCATTCACGAACTCTGTCATCTGAAACAGATGAACCACTCGCAGCAATTCTGGAAGCTTGTGGAGGAAATAGTTCCGGATTATAAAATGTTAAAACGTGAACTAAAAGCTCAGCCCTGAGTAAGTTAATGGCACACAGATTTAACGGATCAAATAGATTCACACAGATAAATATTTAATAATCCGGCACTCCGTGGTTCGCCAATCAGCCAATCAACCAACAACGGAGTGAAAACTGCCGGTATAGGAAGAATGGATTGGTCAATATATTTAATGAGTTCTATAAATTTAAGGAGACTCGAATTTTGGAGTGATGGAATGTTGGAGGATTGGAATAGTTGAAATGGAATAATGTTAATGATGCAAAATTTGGTTGTCGGCTTTCTGCACTAAGACTGATTGATCGTCATTCAACCATTCAATCAGTCAATCACTCAATCATTCATAATTGAACAACGTTCCCCGGCCGAGAATGAGGTTGGGATCGAGGATCTTTTTAATTTCTGCCATCCTTGTTATATTCTCTTCACCGTACATCATCTTCAGATAATCAGTTTTTAACTTACCCACACCATGCTCTGCTGAAATTGTTCCTCCAAGCCTGACCGCATCCTCACAAATCTGCCTGTAGATTTCTTTTCCACGGTTGTATTCTTCTTCATTCGAGGGAAGCATGTTCAGGTGAAGATGGGAATTTCCGAAATGACCGTATGAAATAAATTTTAACCCGGAATTATTTACTAAGGTTTTGCACTCTTTATAGAATTTTCTGAATTTATTATCGGGAACGGCAACGTCGGTCCCCAGCTTTTTTACCTTTTTCCTGGCTATGAATTCATTTGCTTTGGCTGAAACTGAATGGCGGAACTCTTCGAGTTTTATTTTGTCCTGTGCAGAAAAAGCAAACCAGGCAGTCTCGGTGTTTCCATTATGACGGGCAATCAAATCAGCCCAGTCATTAAACAATTTTTCATCGTTCTGTTCGGTGGTTTCCTGTTCAAACCAGACGGAAGCCTTTGCATCAGAAGGGATCTGAGGATAATCCTCTTTAAGAAATTTCAGACAATTTTCATCCATAAATTCAAGAGCAAGAGCATCAATTGAATCTGAATGTTCATGCCTTGTCCTGAAAGAAATCTCTCTTGCTTCCTCAATGAACGAAACGGCGTTATCCTCCGAGTTAAAGAAAATGACTGAAGAGAGAATGTTTTCGGGTAAATCGACCAGGCTGAGTTTTATATTTGTGATAATTCCCAGCGTTCCCTCAGATCCTATAAAAAGGTCGATTGCGTCCATATCTTTTTTTAAGAAATATCCCGAAGCATTTTTTACAGCAGGCATATGAATGTCAGGAATCTGAATTTTAATGGTCCGTCCTGATCTCGTTGTGAGCTCAAGTTCATAATCTTTAGCTTTCTGCATTCCTCTTTTAAGTTCAATAATTTCCCCTGATGCAAGAACTACCTGCAGCTCTTCTACGAAATTCCTGGTAGGTCCATATTTGAAGGTCTTCTCACCCGAAGCATTTGTTGCAATGGTTCCGCCTATAAAGCAATTCCATTCAGTGGGATCGGGAGGATAAAGAAGATGCAATCCGTTTACTTCTTTCTGGAGGGTGTCAAGGATTACTCCGGGCTCGGTTATTATATACTTTTCTTCCGTATTAATTTCTATTATCCTGTTAAGCTTTTCAGTAGAGATCATTATCCCGCCGAGAGGAACACGCGCACCTGTTAGTCCTGTGCCGTTTCCGGCGATAGTAACCGGTGTCTTGCTTCCATCAGCCTCTTTCAGTAGTCCCGCAATTTCTTCTATTGATTCAGGAATGTAGACAGCTTCGCAGCTTCCTTTAAAGTTGGAGGCATCGGTGAGATAATTTTGTATTTCGTCGAAAGATGTTTTTATTATCATATTATTAAGTTTAGATGTAAGATCAAGCCTGTTCGCCGATCGACAGGTTAACCCCGCGGCTGTAGAGGCTGTGTGAAAACTCCCGATAAACCGTTGAAACGGTTATTGATTATTAGATTTTACCTCGTAATCCAACACTTAAAAGTGTTGGTTAATAATATTCACACAGCGGCTTTAGCCCGGGGATTACCAGCCTCCTGAAATATCCGGTTAACCGTTTCAACGGTTTATCTTACATCTCATTGCCTTATATCATTTAAAAGCCTTAAACGTTTCAGGTTCAGGAATGCCTTAGGATATCAAGGTAATCGCGGCGGACATTTATATCAGGTATATCCTTACCATTGCGTTCAGGTGTCCACGGCATATTCAGATATCCGTATAATTTATCAAGAGCATCAAACATATTTATTTCCGGCAGCCCGTTATCTCTCAGATAATGTATAAATTTCAACGTAAGGAATCCGTCAAACCATCTGGATTTCTGAATCTGAAGCTGTTCCTCAGATTTTGAATTTTTTAATATGTTCATCATATCAGGTTCAAAATTCTGATAATATAAAAAGCGGATAAGTTCAGGATGTATCTCTTTTGCACTATTAAGATAATAAGTAATTTCTGTTTTACCCGGCGAATAAAATACCTCATGCCAATGCTTCAGAATATTGAAAGATTCGGGATTATAAAGCATATATTCAGCCTGGATCTTCGAAAGAAAACGGTTTATGCGCTGACCAGTACCGAATGGTACGCGCCATGAGCCTCTGCCCGAAGGATACACTGTTGTTGAATCAATAGTTTCTATCTTTACATTCTTTGCCAGCTTCTCAAGAAAATAAAAATCCTCGGCAGCCTTACGTTTATTCATCCCCTCAACTTTAATATAACTCTCGTAATCGCAAATCATTGTAGAACCGATCGTATGAAATGCATAGGGCGAGCCGGCATATTTTAATCCGAGTACATAATACCTTAAAAATATTTCATAGCAAATTATAGCATCAGTAAGTATGTCATTTCCTGCAGTGTCATGCTTAAAATTCACAACAGCCGCCGGTAAATTCTGTTTATTAAAGCGGTTCACAACTTCTTTCAGATAGTTCGGATCCAGTGTACAATCCGCATCTGTAGTAAGTATGAGTTTTTTGCCTTTTGAATTGAAATCAATAATATTCAGGGCGGCATCCATCCCGATTTTCCTGGCTAATCCAACACCCCCATCCTTTTCAGGCATGGTCTTCCGGGGAGAAGCAGCGTCTATAATACCAAAATTTATGTCGCTCTCAAGGACCTCTCTGCCGAGAGCATCTTCAGGACTGCCGGTCATAATATTACGCAGATACATAAGAGTCTGCTGGTTATCCAGCTTAACAGTCATCTCCCGATGAATTTGTATTATTTATAACAAAGATCAGAAGTGTAGAATCGAAATAAACCGGGTCCTGTTTTATAAATGACTTCAGGAATCTTTTTAAGTTCTCAAACTCAGCAATTGCGGGTACAACGACCACATTAGTGATGCCGGAAATCAGGGGAGTTTCTACGGCCCAGTGATTCAGTCCGTATTTCTTTAGATAATCTTCAACTGTCTTTGGTATACTATACATTTATTCTATCCCTTATGAGCTGCCCGGCCTTGAAAAAATCTTCTGCTTCAATCCAGCTGATATTTACTCCCTCACGCTCCATCTTTCTGAACCAGGTCATTTGCCGTTTCGCAAACCTGCCAATAGCAATATTTAATTTCTGAAACATATCTTCGTAATTCAAGCTGCCTTTCAAATAAAGACTTACGAACCTGTATTCAAGTCCGAAAGATTCTAACCTTTCGAAGGAGATCCCTGACCTTAGCAGACCCTCTACTTCCTCAATCATTCCGGCCTCCAGCCTTTTTTTCAATCTTTCGGTGATTCTGCTTTTTGTAATTGCCCTTTCAGCTTTAATTCCTATTACAACTGAATCAATTGAAGGTATGTTTTCATAATCCATGGTCCCGGCCTCGGCAACAAGTATCGCTTTTATCAATCTTTCTTTGTCGGTAAGATCTGTTTTATTATGGATATCAGGTTTAAGTGAAACCAGTATATCCTTCAATTTATCCTGGTTAAAACCACGCAATTCTTCTGCGCGGCCGGAAAAGAAATCAGCTTCCTTTAATTTATAGTGCTGAATTACAGAACTGAGGTATAACCCGGTGCCGCCGACAAGGAAAGGTAATTTTCCTTTATTTTTTATGAGATTAAAAGCCTGGTAGAATTTTTGCTGGAACTCAAAAAGATTAAATTCATTTTCGGGATCGGTAATATCGATTAAATGATATTCAACTTCTGATCCCTCAACCGAATAATCCCCGAGATCCTTTCCGGTTCCAATATTCATTCTGCGGTAAACCTGGCGGGAATCTGCTGATATAATTTCTCCGTTGAATTCCAGGGCGAGCTTTACTGCCATTCTCGTTTTTCCGGAAGCTGTAGGACCGAGTATAGTGATAAGGTTAGCTGACATCCGGTTTATATTTCATCAAAAACCGGGAGTGAAATTATGAAAGTTGCACCCTGTTCAGGACTGCTTTCTACGGTCAGCTCACCGCCGTGATCCCTTACAATCCTCTGGGCAATTGTTAATCCCAATCCCGTTCCATTTTCCTTTTTGAATGATTTGAACGGCTTGAAAATCATCGGTTTGATATCATCAGGAATTCCCGGTCCTGTATCACGGAATTCGATATTTACCAGGTCGCCGGATTGTTTTGCGGTAATATAAATGTTGCCGCTTTCGCCCATCGCATCGCATGCATTCTTCGCGATCTGGTGGCAGGCCTGGTAAAAAGCCTTTTTATCCAGTTTCACATTTATATTGCTCTCAACTTTTTTATACAGCCCGACATTGCGTGATTCTACATATTCAGCAAGCAATCCCAGGGTGTCATCCATAACCTCCTGAAGGCTGCAGGTTTCAATGTGGAGGGGATTCCTGTTTTCTGTAAAGGCAAGGGTTGAGTGCAGAAAATCAACAACAGAGTCTGCCTGATCCATCAATACATTTAATACAGTTCTGACATCCTGCGGGACGCTTTTTTTCTTGATCTGCGCCGCATAGTATTTCATTGTTAAAACAGGAGTCTGAATATTATCGGTAATAAACTTCGTCAGTGTAGATAAATAATCATTTTTGTTTTCCTCAAGCAGCCTGTCAATACCTGCCAGGTACTGCAGCGTCTGCGATACGTGCGGAACAAGCTGGGATATTTTCTCCTCATCCGATATGGAAAACTTACCGGAACTGCTGTTCGCAAGGCTGATAACCGCAATTGTATTATTTTCATCATCTTTAACAGGGACACACAATATACTGGTACCCGCAATTCCCCTGATGCTGTCTATCTCCTCGGAAAAACGAAAATCCTTTACAGGTTCCCTTACATTAATTATTTCGCCTGTTTCGGCAGCCAGACCGGTCAATCCGTCGGATATCGGGTAACCTGCATCAACAAATCCATCCTCTGTTTCCTGTTCGGTCAGCAGCTGGTTTTTTACAGGATCAACCCTGTAGAGGATCCCTGTCTGCGCTTCCGTAAGCTTAACAGCCTCCCGGACTATATTTCCATAAACCGTTCGTTTATCAAGAGAGGAATTAATCTTTTTTAGCGCATTAAGAATTTTTGCGCCGTCAATTTCAGTATCGTCATATTTCAGCTTTTCATATTCAGCTTCGTAACGTAATTGTTCCTCATTTAAAATTTCTTTCGTGATCTCTTCCTTATTTTCAGTTTCATTCAGGTTAATCCAGGTTGTACTGTAATCATCACTGTGATTTTCCCTGTCGGAGTTATCAGCAGATGGCGACACTGTTTCAGTATGCATTTCCTCTGTATCCTTTTGAATATCCTCAATGGGTTCTTCTTCCGGTTCCGCATCTGAGGGAGATTCAGCTTGATTTTCAGACGCATCTGCTTTTATCTCCTCCGTGTGTATATACTCCTCTTCATCCGCTGACTCGGATTCTTCCTCCCCATTCAAATTTTCGTCAGCCTCAGCGTCGGGAGAATGATTCCCGGAAGGAATAAATTCTTCTTCAGTAATAACTTCCGTGAGTTTTTCTTTCTCAGCTAATTCAGCTTCAGGAGAATCTGCAGTTTCGATTGTGTTACTATTTTTTGCTGTATCAGGCGGGAATGACTCATCATTAAAATCATATTCCTCATCATCTTCATCCGGCTCATCATTTATTTCTGAAATTTTTCTTGCTGTCTCGTCTATCTCTTTTTTCTTCTCGTGAAATTCCTCATCCTCGGGAGAAACGGTATCCTCCTGTGCTTCAGTCGCTTCGATGTCTTCAGGAACAGGAGTAACATATAATTTATCTGTGTCAGATTTTAATAATCCGGGATGTATTGTAATCTGAAGTTCGGGAATTTCCACTTTGTTGTAGGCTATTATGTTGTCATTAATTTCGGGATATTCTGCAAGAAAGGTCCTGAGGTCGCCTTTCGACAATGAGTATAAAATACAGTCGGTATTTGCAACAGCAGCAGAACGGCGGTAAGTATCCTCCAGAACCTCAATTTCACCGAAGAAATCATTCAGAGTTTTATTAAGCTTGACAGATTTATTTTCGATATAGACCTTGATTTTAACTCTTCCGGCGATAACGAGGTAGGTATTTTTGCTTTCATCTCCCTTCTGAAAAATGATCTCTCCTTCTTTTTTTCTGATCAGCTGTTCACTTCTGAACCCAAATTTCAGATTTTGAGGAGGGATTCCATCGAACAATTTATTATTTTTAATTACTTCTTGATAGTTATTATCAGACATAAAAATTACTTTTGTTCTATCCCTTGATTAAAAACATATATAATAATAATGAATTCCGCTGAAATACAAAAAGGCATAATGCATATTTATAAGAATGATCCTTCACTTGCAGGCATAATAGATCTCTGTTCTCCCTGCAGTCTCAGGCCTAAAAGGAACCATTATCTTACTTTCCTTCGCTCCATAATTGGTCAGCAGCTTTCCGCAAAAGCCGCTGCCTCTATCTATAGAAGATTCCTGTCTTACTATGATAATAAACCGTTGCCCCAAAATATAATAATTACTCCGGACATTGATCTGAGAAAAGCAGGATTATCTAATGCAAAAGTACGATATATTAAGGATTTTTCCGAAAAAATCATAAATGGCGATATCCATTTCAGGGGGCTTAGCAGGAAATCAGATCCTGAAATTATTGAAGAATTCTCCCGCGTTAAAGGAATAGGCGAATGGACGGTACAGATGTTCCTGATTTTCAACCTTTGCAGGTTAAACGTTCTTCCCTTAAAAGATCAGGGAATTAAGAGGGGAGCGAAGATCGTTTATGGTCTGAAATCGATACCTGATGAGAAAAAGCTTTTAAGGATCGCTGCAAGGAACAAATGGGCTCCCTATAACAGCATTGCCAGCTGGTACTTATGGGCGGTGCTGGAACTTTGATAAATTTTTATTACATATGAAACCTCAATAAATGAATTGCATCTCACATTATGGATGAAACTGAATTAATAGAAGAAGCCAAAAAGGGCAATAAAAAAGCTCTGGCTGAAATAGTTAAGAAATACGAACAGACTATTTATAATTTTTCTTTCAAGATCTGCCGGGATCGTGAAAAGGCCGAAAACATCATGCAGGAAACATTTTTCAGCATGGTTAAATCCCTGAGCCAGTTTGACGGAAATTCAAAACTTTCTACCTGGCTTTACCGGATAGTTGCTAATCACTGTCTGATGCAGGCGAGGAAAGAAAAAAACCGGAGCTATATTTCACTGGAGAATGACGAGGACCTTTATTCGGAAAGACACGTTGCCGACTGGGCATCTTTACCGTATAAAAGCACAGAAAATGATGAGCTCAGATCTATACTTGACCGGGCAATAAAAAAACTTTCACCCGATTACAGGATAGTGTTTCTGCTCAGGGATGTTGAAGGTTTATCGACAGAGGAAACTGCAGATGCTGCAAATATTTCGGTTCCTGCTGTTAAATCGAGACTTCACCGGGCAAGAGCATTTTTAAGAAAAGAAATAGATGAGGCATTTAAGAAATGAGTAAAGAAATAAAAGTTACCTGTCTTGAGGTGATGAGCCATATTTGCGATAGTCTTGGTGAAGACCTGAATTCAGAAAGATGCAGGGATATTAAGCTGCATCTTGAGCAATGTCCCGAATGTACAAATTATTTTAAGTCGGTTGAGATGACCATTGATTATTATAAGAAATATAATGTGGATCTGCCTAAGAGTGCTCACAACCGCCTGATGTCATTTCTTGATCTGGATGAAGATGATAAGGCCTGATGTTGAAAATTGACATTTGCCCGCAAAAATTTATTTAAATCAGAATCTTTAAAGTAAAAACGTGATATGGAAAATATTCATTATTATAATGTAAGTGTAAATTGGGATGAGGGAAGGATAGGAACTTTATCATCTGATAAACTTCCCGATATAAAAGTAGCAACTCCGCCTGAATTCCCTAAAGGTGTTGCCGGTATCTGGTCGCCCGAACACCTGTATGTTTCTTCAGCCGTAATATGTCTTATGACAACATTTCTGTCTATTGCAGAGAATTCCGGACTGCCTTTCAGTTCATTTGACTGCGATGCAGCCGGAAAAATGGAAAAAGTAGATGGGAACTTTATGATTTCAGAAATAGAACTTAAACCCACGATCATAATACCTGATGAGAAGTACAGTGAAAAGGCCGGAAGGATAATTGAAAAGTCAGAGAAAATGTGCTTGATATCCAATTCTATGAAGACTAAAATTATACTTAGTCCCGACATTAAAATCAAAGTTTAAATAAATCATTTAGACCAGGATAAGCAGAAATAAGGAGAACATATGAAAAGAATAATAGGTTTATTTGTCCTTGCATTGATCTTATCAAATTTTACGGCCTGCGCACAGACTTCTGTGCCGCAAAAAGATATCAGCGTTACAGAACTTAAGAAACAGATAAAAGAAAATCCTGATCTTGTAATTCTTGATGTCCGTACCCCCGATGAATTGAAGGGGCCTCTCGGAAAAATCGATGGTGTTATAAATATTCCTGTGCAGGAGCTTGAAGACAGGGTTGATGAACTGAATAAGTACAAAGACAGGGAAATAGCTGTCATCTGCAGAACAGGTCATCGTTCCAGCATAGGCACGAAAATACTGATAAAGCATGGGTTTACAAATGTTGAAAATGTAGAAGGCGGGATGACTGCCTACAGAGAAAAGTAAACAAAGCTCATTGTTAGTCCGCCGGCGTCCTTAATCAAGATTACTTAACCTTTTCCTGGCTTTTTTAATTGCGAACTTATCCCTGAAATTCTTTCGGGGATAATCTATTAATTCTTTAAGGAGTTTTTCTTCTTTAGACTTTTCACCCATTGCTTCATAAGTCAGTGCAAGCTGGTAGGAGGCAACAATAGTCTGCGGTCTGACTTTAAGAGCCTTTTTGAACATATCAACTGATTGCTCAAAAGTACCTTCAGGCACATCGCCGAAAAAAGTATTAGCAAACATTCGTTCAAACCAGCTCAGATCAGCTATCTGCCTGTAATAAATGCCAAGTATAACATATGAGAGATACTGATCGGGGTTTAACTGAAGGGATTTTTTGGCATTATCTTCAATTTTATATGCCAGTTTTATTTTGCCTTTACCCCCTTCATAAAGAGCCTGGTTGCCATATGACATAGCAAGATATGCATAAGCAGCAGCAGAATCCGGAAAGTTGTTCCTTCATCTTCTCTGAAATTTCGTATCGCCTTCTTAATCATTATTTCAGAACTATCCTTTTCTTTATATTCGTAGTATTCCTCACCAAGATCATTATACGTCCTGGCCAGTCTGAACAGAACATCATACTCATCCGGCGCAATTTTATAAGCTTTAAGGTAATAATCCAGGGCGGATTTATTATCAAACTTTGCATAATACTCATCTCCTTTTTGAATAAACTCAGCCGTATTTTCCGGGTAAAGGGAACAGAGGGGCAGGAGAAGCATAATGAAAGAAACCAGCGTTTTCTTCATTTTATTTTTTTGCATATTTATAATTAACGGAATGAATAGCCATTTGAAAGCTATTTATTATCCCTTTTCAAATTGTTATTCAGAAAAGTGAAAGTTTCGTTCCAGGCTTTCTGTGCTGCTGATTCATTATACCGGTCAGGATTGTTCGGGTTCATAAATGCGTGCTCAGCAGCCGGGTAAATTGTGATTTTGTTTTTAACACCGGCCTCGTTAAGTGCCTTCTCAAATTCATTTACCTTTGCCGGAGTAATATTCTGATCTTTTTCACCAAATATTCCTAGCACGGGACAGTTTATTTGTTTTAGTGCTGAAGTATCCATAACAAGACTGCCGTAATTTATTACACAAGCCGAGAGTTCATTAAGGTGAAGTGCTGCCATAAGAGAATATCCTCCGCCGAAACACCATCCGATTGAGCCGATACTCCCTGCCTCAACATTCTTCATATTCCTGAGATAATCGAAAGCTGATCTCAGGTCTGCTGCTGCTCTTTCCCGTGGGACACTTGCGGAAAGTTTACGGGCCTCATCAGATGAAGATGCTGACTTGCCGTGATAAAGATCTATTGCCAGTGCGATATACCCGCTGTCTGCGAATTTATCAGCCGATTCCTTTACCCAGTCATTCAGTCCCCACCATTCGTGTATTACTATAAGGGCAGGGAAAGGACCATTACCATCAGGAACAGAAAGATAAGCTGATACGGTATCTTCGCCGCTGATATATTTAATCATTTTACCGTTTTCTTTCTGCACTTTTATCTCCTTGTTTTCTTTTGTTTGTGCGGCCGCAGTTTTATACACAGGAAAAAATCATAGCAATGAATATAATTGCGCTGATAGTTAAGAATATTAAGCTATTGGATCTTTTCATAGTTCATCCTGGTTTAGTCAGAATGAAAATTAAGTATAAAGATAGGTTAGAGCGTGATAGTTAGATCACAAGGGATTAAAGGCGAACTTGCCAAGGATTATAAGCGATTCAGGTAAACCTTCGACAGGCGATTCAGGCGAATCGCTTTACAGGCTCCAACTCCCGTTAGCGGCAGCGGAAGCCGGAAGGAGCGATGAGTGAATGGGTTTAAATTGTAAAGTGAGATCGCCGTGCAGAGCCGGACTGTTTGGCTTAGAATGGTTTTGTTAAGTATAGGCGAACTTGCTTGCTGGATTATGAAAGCGATTCAGGCGAACTCGTCAAAAGGGATTCAGGTGGACCTTCAAAAGCGATTCAGGCGAACCCGACTATCGTCGGGGCAGGCCCGACTGTCGTCGAGGCAAGTCGCTTTACAAGCTCCAACTCCCATTAGCGCCAGCGTGAGTTGACTTTTAAACGGCGATATTTCTGGGTTTCATACGAATAAGCAGGGAAAGATCTCTGGAAGCGATTATTCTCTTTCCCTGGTATTTGTACACGAGAACGAGTGTTTCATCGAACGGCGAACCGTCGTCTTTGAAGATAGGGAGTATATTATTTAACGGGACAACTTCTTTTTGTACCTGAACGAAATTTTTAGTCTCTAAATAATCTAATAGATTAGTGAACTTTTTAATCTTGTCGAAGAACCTGTTTTCATCAACAGGAACAATAATCTCATCGGTGTTGAATACTACGTTAAAGTACCAGAAATGATTAATCTTATAATGAACTCTTATGTACGAGCAGCACTCAGTAATAAAAGTTTCTATGTCTGTTATTTTACCATCAGAAATTTTCTGAATTATTTCTTTGTCTTCTTCATCAAAATACATAGCTGCCGCCTCTCATTTTTTCTCCTTAAAGTGCAATCGAAATGCCAATGGGATTTTCCCGTATTACCCGCTAAATAAAAAGTATCCTGCTTCAAAGTTTGACGTTTATGTCATATTTGACGCAAAAGATTATTCGAATCCAGCCTCTGAATTAGATAAAGAAGGCGGTATAAAATATGATTTAGATTGACTCAAACAGGTTTCACATATGAGAAAAATAAAAATCGCACTTGGTTTAATAATCCCCGATATTGGCGGAATAATAGCCGTATCCATTCCCCTGACTGTATTCCTTTCATTTACGAATTTTTTTGCGGATACCTCAGGCCTGACCCCATTAATGATTACTTTTCTGCTATTGATCCTACTGTCGCTTTTTATTCTGCCCTTCAGGCTGATGCTGGTCGGAGCTGATTTCCTTAATATAGAACTTGATAAATACGGGATATATTCAGTGGCGATTATAGGCGGATTAACAGGCGGGTGCCTTTTTTATTTTATTGTGCTGTCCCGTTTTTCACTTGAATGGGTTGAGATGCTGGATTATGCTTTGTTCGGAGTGATTCAGAGTTTAATCGTACAGATTATATATAATTTTATTCCGGTGAATTGGAAACTTCAGCCGGCGGAATGAAGCCAAATCCGTATAATCTGTTGTTAGTTTGTTTCCCAGCATCTGTCCCAGACCTTCACCCGGCCTGTAACAAGCCTCTTCAATGAGCCTTTATGAGCCCTGCGTGAATATTACTTCGGGCTGTTTGAAAAGTGCTTTGGATATTTAATTAACCTGCTGGAACTTTTTTATAGGCAGGCCTTCGTTTCCTTCAAGTCGGGATGTTGAGTACAGCGAAATCGAGGACACGGTAATTGTAAAATGTTCTCTAGTAATTAATTTTCTATTAAGACCGGTTATCTCGATACGTTCCTCATTCCGCTCGCTATATTTTTACGAATCTCGCTTCATTCGGAACACTCGATAACCGCTATAATTATTAAATCTTTCGCGGTGTCCGAGCTGTCCCGTCCCTTGCCTTCATCAGGGTGGGAGTGCCTCGCCTTTGTTTAATATTTGGCGAGGTGTATCGAGGACACAATATTGTGGTAAACCGTTAAAACGGTTTCCAAATTATGCTATTTGGTTTCCTTCACCGGGTTGGAAACCCGGTGTTAATTTCATGCTTGAGGAATAAACTTTCTCCCTCTGGAAACCGGTGTTAATTTCATGCTTGAAGAATAAACTTTCTCCCTCTGGAAACCGGTGTCGACACACCTATAGTTTAACCCTGGCCATTTTATTCAGGATTGATTGTGTGTTACTAAGGTAAAGTTTGCGAATAAGGTTTTCCTTCCGAAGAATTATTTATAAACCTTATTTATTTCTTATGACTTTAGTAACCCAAACTTAATCTAAGTGAATCCCAACCTTATTACCCTATTTTTGCGGAACTCTGTGTGAATCAATATTTCCTGTATTGGAAGCTGAACCTTGAATCTTTCCATTTTCCTGTTGAAGTTTCAAGTGACTTCTCTATAAATAACACTTCATTAAGATTGTTTACAAGTACGACTGTGGATGATCTGGTCCCATATCTCTCACTTTTAATAAAAACAGGTGACACTGCTCTTTCCAGTTCAATACTTAATCCTGTATCAGGAAGCTGACTGTCGGGAGCTTCTCTGTCATCCGATAGTATCCCGAATAAATTATCAGCCGAAATATTTTTCTTCGAAATTTCATCCAGGAAAGCTGCTTTGCTTATAACAACCTTCGGCCAGGGAGTATCCAGAAGGTGATTACTTAGTCCATATACACCCGAAGGAAGCTGTCTCAATTCTTTTGTCTGATTCGAAAAATAGTATAAAGTATCCATATCGGAAAAAATAAGATTATACCCATTGTAATCGCCTGCATTCTCTGATAGTGCATAACCGTATTTAACAGGTGAGATCTCAGAAACAAGAAAGTTCAGTGTTAAGGCGCCTCTCGACGGCGCTTTTTCCTTTATCAATTTCATATCCCTGTAATTGGTTATTGCAGCAAACCTGCCGGATTTTGTAATCCCCAGCCAGGTACCTCCTGCTTCTATATCTTTCCCGGCAAGCAGTTCAGGATGATCATCCCAGAAATGTGCTTTTTCAGCAGGACGGTGGTAGAATTCGTCCCTGTTTGCCGCAACAATCAGCGGATACTGGGGGTGAATATTATAAGCGATTAATAACAGGCACATTGCGCAGATATATATGTTAATGTTTCCGAATCATGATGAATGAACTGCCGCTTCTAAATATAAACACTCTAAAACGAAAATTTGAAATAAAATAATTATGTACTGCAAATCTGTCCGGGATAAAAGGTTCATACGGAAATTGAATGAAAACCCTATTAAGGCGGTATTTAAAGCGTATTCACTGCGTATTCAAAGCGTTTTCAGAGCGTATTCACTGCGTATTCAGAGCGTATTCACTACGGGGTTTGGACGTAATAAGGACGGGGGAGAGACGAAAAGGCGGGAGCAGGGATTATGCGGATTGATTCGAATATTTTCGGTGTCTTTGATATCCCGTGTTGAAAACTTATAAGAATGTGCGCGGGATTTCGTCCGGAAGCTGCCGGACTCAACGCCCCGCCCAAATGTTAAATAGCAGGGCCTGCCTAAACATTCGTTTTGGCAGGTAAAGCGGGGCACTCCCGAGCTGATTTTGACAAGAGCCGGGACAGGTCCCGACCAATTAAGTTCCGTCGGGATAATCAGGCACTACTAAACGTTACTCCGCTTATCTAAGGATGTTTTTGGCTGCCGGCTTGCCGCGCTAAGGTAAGATACTACGGTGGTACTATTCTGGCTTTCGGGAGAAATAAAAAAGCGGGAATAAATCCCGCTTTAAATTGAGAAATACCTTATTAACTGTTATAAGTTTTCATCTTCATCTTCATCTTCGAAATCATCCTCGTCGTCTTCATCATCTTCATCGCCTTCAGGGTCGAATACCTGATCATTTACATCATCGGGTTCCGGATCATACTCGCTGTCATCAGACGGATCATATTTGTCAGCAAGGGTTAAAGTCCCTTTATCTTCACTTTCCTTTTTTTCATAGGGTATATCTTCTTCAGACTTTTTATTCTTGTCCTCACGGATTTTTTCCCCTCTTTCACTTCTCCCTTTTTTTGCTCTTTCATCTCTTTCTCTCGAATCCATTTCATCCTCCCGGAAATTTTTTTTAATTTCTGAAAAGATATTTCCTCTGCAGTTATAATCAAAATAAACTGTGCTGAGATACAGCACAATGTGATTTTACACCTTATCGCTGTTGTATTTCTATACCGGGGGAAAAAGCTATAAAGCCGGCAATATTTAATTCATTGTTTTTAACGGCAGGGTAATACCATGCCCCGTTCCAGTTTATAGAATCACCTACTCTTATATTATAAAAGTTTGCTGTCCCTATCTCAGCATCAGTATGCTTTGTATAGCTTTTTTGCAGATATTCTTTTTTTACCGAATTCGGCGGAAAATAGATATAACCATTCACTTCTTTAGCTTTTTTACTCTCAGCAATAACCTCGCCATTCCACATAGCTTTTGCCATAATTGTCCTCCAATTAATTGATTTAATCAGCAATAATCTTATCTGTTTAAGTGTTGTTACAACTCACGATAACAGAATAGAGGACAAATTTCAACCCCCTAAATTATAACCGTCCAAATCGTCCCATATTAGTTGTTTTTATTCACAGATTAGGTATTTTAGTGTTAAATAAAAAAAAATAATAGGATTATATATAGAAAGTTAGCTACACAATTCCTTGTGACATCACTTTTAATAAATTTTATTCGATAAGGATTAATGTGTGGAAAATACTGCGAAGGTATATGTATTGGTTTTCTACGAAGGAAATGAATATTGTAAAAACTAAAAATTTATACTTTAGATTCCTTAAAACTGGATATAAAAATATGTTGCCTCTATAATTCCTGTTTCCAATTCAGTTGTAATTGATTTCTCTTTTAAAGTCGTCTGCAATGAAGGAGAACTTTTATGAAAAAACTTTTACTGATATTATTTTACATTTTTTCAACATCTGCAATTATCTTAGCGGGATCCACAGGCAAATTAACAGGTAAGGTAACTGATAAATCCACTGGAGAAGCCATGCCCTTTGTTAATGTGATAATCACAGGAACATCTATAGGAGCTGCCAGTGACATCGATGGTATTTATACAATTCTCAATATACCTCCCGGCACTTACTCTGTTAAAGCATCAGCAATAGGTTATAACAATATTGTAATTCAGAATGTAAAAATCCAGATTGATTTTACTACCAAAGTTGACTTTGCATTAACCCCGACAAGTGTTGAGCTGGGGGAAGAAGTAATTGTAACTGCCTCAAAACCTCTGGTCCAAAAAGATCTAACATCTTCAACGGCGATTATTAATTCCCAGGATATCCAGGCATTACCGATAACCAGTTTTCAGGATGTGATGCAGCTTCAGGCGGGAATTGTCAAAGATAAAAACGGCGATTTTCATTTCCGCGGCGGAAGAAAGGGTGAAGTATCTTATTGGATTGATGGTGTTCCGGTAACAGATGCATATAGCGGTGGTACAGTTGTGGACGTTAACAAAAATTCAATTCAGGAAATGCAGCTCATAACAGGGGCATTTAACGCCGAATACGGACAAGCCATGAGCGGGATTGTAAATATTGCTACAAAATCGGGCGGTAATGATACGCATGGCAGCATAACTGCATACCAGGGGGCATATATAACTCAAAACTCTGATGTTTTTTACGGAACACAAAGACTTAATCCGCTTTCAGGAGGAAATGAAAATAAAATAAGCTGGATGGAAGGTTCCTTGAGTGGTCCTATAATGAGCGATTTTCTTACATACTTTATCAATGCCCGTTATTATTCTACGGGGGGTTATCTGTTTGGTCAGCGTAAATATAATACTTTTGATATAGCAAATATAACAGATCCCAGCCCGGTAAATTGGAACATACAGCAGACAGGTGATGGTTCAGTTGTTTCTATGGCTCCCTTCAGAGAGGCTTATGCCCAGGGAAAATTAACCCTAAAAGTTACACCCTCATTCACTATTGCTTATGATTATATTCTGGATAATACATCCGGGAAAGATTATGATTTTGCCTATAAATATAATCCTGACGGACTCTTAAGCAATTTTAAAAAAGGCTACCTTAATTCACTAACTATCACGCATGCTGTAGGGAGTAGTACCTTTTATACTGTGGGATTATCAAATTATTTTACGGATTACAGAGAATACCTGGATCAATCATCTTTTTCATTATCTGAACTGTTCACAAGAAGAGACCCTTTTGATCAAAATTATGTTCATACCAAACTTCTTTCGGCCCCTGAAGCAACATATTTTACTGGTGGTACAAATATGGCTCACAATGTAAGAAGTACCAATACATATGTAGCAAAAATTGATCTGACCAGTCAGATCTCAAATAATCATGAATTCAAAACAGGAACGTTATTCAATTACTATACTTTGTTTTTACATAATATAAACTTACACATGTCCCAGGCTGATAATAACCGGGATCCGGTATCAGATGGTAAACCATTTCTAGAGGAACCGCCAGTTATACCATCAATCGAGAGCCAGGATAATCAATATTACCAGCATAAACCCTGGCAGGCATCATTTTATGTCCAGGATAAAATGGAATTTCAATCTTTAATAGTGAATTTTGGACTCAGGTTTGATTATTTCCATCCTGATGGTAAAATTTTGGCCGACCCCTCGGATCCTAATGTTTACCTTCCAGTAAGACCGCAAAATCAGGACAGTGTAGTTGCACCGGGAGGAACGCATGCTCAAGCAGTTGCAAAAAGGTTGACCTATTGGTACAAAGAAGCTTCAGATAAATGGCAGGTTAGTCCAAGGCTTGGAGTCTCTTTCCCGATAACCGACAAGGGTATCATCCATTTCTCATATGGCTTATTTTTCCAGATTCCATCTTTTGAAAGATTATATGAAAACCCAATGTATAAACTTGGAGTGACAGGCGGCAGCACTAACCTTGGAATCATTGGGAATCCGGATTTAAAACCGGAACAAACAACAAGTGGAGAATTAGGTGTACAACAACAGTTAACTGATGATATTGCAATTGATATTACCGGCTACTTCAGAGATATCCGAAATCTGGCTGGAACGCTCAATGAAATCCAGTATGTTTTTGGAGGTACAAAAATATACAGCAAATATGTTAATACCGATTTTGGTTTTGTCAGAGGAATAGTTGTATCACTCAACAAAAGGTTTTCTGAAGGTATATCTGCTACCGTGGATTATACATTTCAAACAGCCAAAGGGAATGCTTCTGATCCAGCTGCTTCATTCAATCTGAGAAATAGCGGTGTTCAGCCTGAGAGCCAGTTAATTCCACTCGATTGGGACCAGACCCATACTGTAAATGCCACCTTCAATTATGTTGATAAAACCACGGATTGGGGTGGAAGTCTGATATTCAGATTCAGTACCGGACAGCCGTATACTCCTCAAGGTATAACCAACGTCGGAACTCTGGTGTACAACTCGCAAAATATACCTTCGAGTACTGATGTTGATGTTCGTCTTTATAAGGACTTCAGGATAGCGAGCGCGTCTGTAATCACGTTGTTTCTAAGGATCAATAATTTATTTGATTCAAAAAATCCTTCTCAGGTGTTTGCAGATACTGGTCAGCCGGATTGGTCACTGGATGAACAGCAGCAACTGAGAATAGGCGGTCCACGGCAGGTTTCCTCTGTAGTAGATTGGTTTACCCGGCCAAACTATTATTCTGAACCAAGAAGAGTTGAATTGGGCACAACATTTTTATTTTAAGCGATAGGTTTAAAATGCGTAAATATTTTGTCATCATTATTCTCATGATCTCAACCATATCGATAATAGCTCAGCAGAATGCAGATTATATTCAATGGGCAAGATCCCATCGTGGGACTAGTCTATATACGAGATTCGGTTTGCTCAATGGCAACAGAACTGCAATAACGTATAGTAATGACGGTTCTATAGCAGGCACAAATCCTTCTGATCTTAGAGGATATTGGCCTTATCCCTCAACGCAGAACGGGTATATAGGTGACGTTACACCTCTTGTTGGAATAGAGCTTCCTATAAAAGATTATAATGGGGATGGGATTCCGGACACATTGCATTCTGTGACAATCACAACCGGTCCGCGCACAGGGCAGGCGGCAAAGACGGATCCTGTCGATGGCCATTTCCAGGGATTTGCCCCTGAACCGGGATATGTAAATGCCAATCAGGATACAGTTGCCAAAAATACTGTCCCAAATTCGTGGCCGCCATTCTGGCCTGATAATCCAACATGGCTTGATTCCACGGGTGTCCCGGTCTGGGACGGTTACTTCGGAAAAGGTGTTGAACGAGCTGACCAGGAAACATTTTTTGTTATGGACGATGCTCCTGATAATAATCCTCAGTACAGAACTAATTTTAAATTCCATCCGGATTCAACGGATACAACCAGGAATGGTATGGGACTATTAGTCAGCGTCAGAGGAATGCAATGGTCCCAAATTCAAGCCCAGGATGTCGTGTTCTGGCTTTATGATATTACCAATATTGGTACTTCTGATTATACCAAAGTGTGTTTTGGTGAGGTTTTAGGAGGCTGTGTTGGAGATGTGGGACAGGTTTATGTCGATTGCGGAGATGATTTGGGGTATTTTGATTTGAATAATAATCTGACTTATAATTGGGATAGTGATGATGCGACTTCAGATCCATTGTGGATTCCTGTAAACCAGGTACTTTCAGGTGTAAGGAGGAATACAGGATTTGCCGGATATGCATACCTTGAAAGTCCTGGTAACGGATATGACGCCATAGATAATGATAATGATGCCGTTGAACCAAATAACCCTGTCTTTCAGGAAAATGACTTTCAATTTAATTCAAGTGTAAATGGTTATCAGGCTGTCCGTACCCTGCGCAGAAATGATCCCGGTCCTAATCCAAACTGGCCCGCAAATAAAATTGTTTTGATTGATCCTTCTACTTATGAAAGGACTGTAGCAAACCTGGACGTTCTATTGCAAAATATATCTGATACTGTCATTGTGAATTCTCAGGGAAGGCAATTTCGAATTTACGATGGAGTAGTTCTGGGCGAAATTATTAATAATGGGATTGATGATAATCTGAATGGTTTAATAGATGAAAACCATGACTTGCATTATAAAAGAGTATTTAAAGATAACAACGGCAATATTATAAAAACTGAAGTAAGACCCCTGGCATACAGAAATTATCTTATCAATCAGGGAGAAAATAATACTTTAATTGATGAAAAAAGAGACAGCGGACCCGGCAACGTAGTATCCGGTTATGTACCGGATTATTCACAGGATCCTGATCCGATCACTGGTAAATATCCTGGAGTCGTCAAATCGCATTGGGCGGGAGACGAAAACGGTGACTGGAATCCTTTAAAGGACGATATAGGTACAGATGGACTTGCCGGGACAAATGATTTGGGAGAGGGTGATGGAATGCCGACTCCCGGCGAGCCTCACTTTGATAAAACTGATGTAAATGAATCTGATCAGATTGGGTTAACGAGTTTTAATTTCTTTAATCAAACTGCCTCTCCGGCAATGAATAATAATGAAGTATTGTGGAACAGAATGAAACCAGGTTATTTTGATGTTATTCCTCTCCAACCTCAGGATGGCGATTTTATCTATTCATCAGGATATTTCCCACTTCTTTCAAACAAAACGGAAAGATTTTCTTTAGCGTTAGTATTCGGTGCTGATAGTTCGCATATTTTTAAGAATAAGAGGATTGCTCAGAAAATTTATAATTCCAATTATGACTTCTTGAAACCTCCCCCTAAACCTAAATTAACTATTGTACCCGGAGATAAAAAGGTTTCATTAATATGGAATACAAATGCAGAAAATTACATCGGATTTCAGGGATATAAAATTTATCGATCCACGGACCCCGGATTTACCGAAGGAGGGGGAGAACCAATAGCAACATTTGATGTAAAAGATTCGGTTAGCGGCTATTTTGTCCCTGGTTCTCAGGAACTTGCGGAACTTCCGAGATTTTACCTTGGAAATAATTCCGGACTGGTTCACAATTTTGTAGATACGGATTTACTTAATGGCCAGCGGTATTTCTACGCGGTTACCGCCTATACTTCCGGTGATCCGGCTAATAATTTTTATCCTGCTGAGGATCCGAAATATATTACGGTAAATAGTGATGGAAGCGTGAATGTCGACATCAATTCCGGATCTGTCATCCCCAGATCATCTGTTGCAGGTTACCAGGGACCCGGAGTTCCAAGTCTGCTCGGAAATGTTCCAGGCACAATTCCTTTTGGAACAGGGAAAGTTTATCTGAATGTGGTTGATCCTACATCAATAAAGAACAGAACTTACCACGTTACGTTTTCCGATCAAATTGTAAATTATGTCCCGGTTACACAATACTATTATGTTATAAATTACGCAAGTGAAAATGCTCAGGATACACTCCTGAAAGTGCCGCTTTCCCGCTCAGATACTCTGAGAGGAGATTTTGATAAATATATTTTTGATGGTGTTTATCTTGTCGTAAATAATGATTGGAAAATAAAATATGATACTTCACGGTCAAAGTGGAATACGATGCATCCTAAAAAAGATTACGGTATATCAGTATCACCATTTTCACTTGCCAATGTTAAAGACAAAGGGCTAGCTTATCCAAAAGATTATAATTTGATATTTGATGAAACACATACTCCGGCTGATACATCTACTTCGATTACATTAACTTATAATAACCAGCCATATACTGTTCCAAAAGTAAACTCAAATTTTCGCATAGATGATGCTCTAACAGGTGATCCTGTCAGCTATGCTTACCTTGACGCAGGCAGTAATAATAAATTCTCTTCACTTGACAGGATTATATTTTTACAGAAAACCAAAACAAATACCGGTCAGGATACCACTATTATAACCTGGTTATTACAGGTATCCGGAGCCGATACAGCAAGATATCATCCAACCAGCGGCGACACTTTGAAAATCAGAATGACGAAACCATTTTCCTCCCTGGATCAGCTTGAAATTACAACCACTGCTGCTGATGTAAATAACCAGCTTGCTGCCTCACAGCTTGATAAAATACGCGTAGTTCCAAATCCTTATGTTGCTGCAACAGCTCAGGAATCACCCCTTCCCCCAACAATCACCAGCGGAAGAGGTGAAAGGAAAATATCTTTTATACATCTACCGAAGGATTCCAAAATATATATATTTACAGCAAGAGGCGAGCTGCTAAGAACGCTTGAGATGCCGCCTGGTCAAAGCATCAATGACGGTTCGGTCGACTGGGATTTACGCAGCAGGGAGAATATTGAAATTGCCTATGGAGTATATTTTTACCTGGTAGATGCACCTCACGTGGGTAAAAAAACCGGGAAAATAGCTATTATAAAGTAAGAGGTTATATATGAAGAAATTTATACTAATTCTGTCTCTTTTTATGATAGGAATCCTTAACGGGCAGGATAAAGTCGGAACCACAGCTGCACCGTTTCTGGGAATCGGTGCGGGTCCTACTGCAATAGGAATGGGGGGAGCCTTTGTGGCAGTAGCCAATGATGCATCTGCTTTGTATTGGAATCCATCGGGAATATCGCGAAACGGCCGGAATGAATTTTTATTTGAACATACAAATTACCTGATTGGGACTAGCTATAATTATTTTGCCGGCGTTATAGCATTAGATGATGAAAATGCCATAGGGATAAGTGTTACCTACCTGGATTATGGAAGCGACATGGTTACTACTATTGAACTTCCGGATGGTACCGGAGAGACATGGTCAGCTAAAGATTTATCACTTGGCTTAAGTTATTCCAGAAATTTGACTGATCGTTTTTCAATTGCTGGTACGGCAAAAATGGTTCTTCAGCAGATCTGGCATGAATCCGCTACAGGATGGGCCCTGGATGCAGGGCTGCTGTATATTACCCCCTTCAATGACTTGAAGATTGGTATGGATATTTCAAATTTTGGTACCGATATGAGAATGGCAGGTGAAGATCTTTATATAACTCATGATCCAAACCAGTCAATAGCAGGCAATAATAGTAAGATACCGGCAGAATATTATACGGCGACATATCCATTACCGCTTTTATTCCGCATAGGACTTTCTATGGATGTTATTAAATCCGAAGATAATACAGTAACGCTGGCGGTTGATGCATTGCACCCAAATGATAATGCTCAAAGTGTAAATGTGGGAGGTCAGTACGAATGGAATGAAATGATTTTTGCAAGAGTTGGATATAAATCATTGGGAATTCCTGATAGTGAGGAAGGGTTGACATTGGGTTTTGGTCTTGCATATGAAATCATTGCAAATCTCACTTTTAAATTGGACTATGCTTATGAGAATTATGGAATACTTAATGAGATCCAGAAATTCGCAGTATCTGTGAAATTTTAAGAGTGTAAGAATTTTTGTGGAGTTTATCAATATAATTGCTGTTTATTTTGATATGTTAAAATTCGTGTTCTAAAGTATTATTTCATTGTTACATTCAGAAAGGAGAGCTCTATGATTAAAAGGTTACTAACCATTTCAATACTCATACTATTGTATGGTTATACCAGTAATGCCTTTGCAGCCTTAAATGTCAAATTTCAGGTGAATATGGGTATTCAAATGCAATTAGGCACTTTCGATCCCGCTACCGACTCTGTTGTCGTACGTGGTGATTTTCAGGTAATGGCAGGTGATACTGCCGACTGGGGCGGATATATGTTCTTAATGACGCCTTCGGTTTCAAATGACTCGATTTATGAAATTACTGTCAGTTTCCCGGATACAGCTGCTTCACATACTATACAATATAAATATGTGAAGACCCATAATGGTACCGACACGTGGGAAAGCGTTGATAACAGGACATATGATATAACTGCTGATCCAAACCAGACCATCCCTGCGGTTTATTTTAATAATGTGTCAACTCTTGGGGTAACAGTTAACATAACATTTCAGGCGGATATGACGAATCTGCTGAATGAAGGATTCGTTCCTGGTTCAGATTCTATAGAAGTCAGGGGTGATACTTATCCTCTGGATTGGGGCCCTGGTGTACTAATGGGGCAGGATCTGATAAATCCAGAAATCTTTACTGTTACTCTTTCTTTCACAGGAGTCCCGGGAAGTACGGTTCAATGGAAACTCCATTGTGATCCTGCAAACAGTTTTACCAATGGCGGTTGGGAAAGCATCGATAACAGAATCCTTACTTTTCCTTACGCTGATACTACCTTAGATCCGGTTGTCCCGGTGGTTCATGTTGCTACACCAACCACAGGAATCAATACAGTATTATTCAGAGTTGATATGAATGATGCTCATGAAAGATTCCATAACACCTTGATCACTGGTCTGGAAAGCGTATGGCTGGGTGGCAGTGCACTTCCATTGCAATGGCCGTCTAACTGGGTATTCGCAGATACCGCAAGCACTTTAATTAAGATGTATGATGACGGAACTCATACAGATTCAACTGCTGGCGATAAAATATTTTCTGCTTCAGTGGATTTTCCTGTTGGTACCCCCGCTACTGTTGAGTTCAAATATGGGGCAATATTTGATGGAGTCGATACTTTAAATTCCGGTGCCAGCTATCTGGATAATGAGGCAGGTTTCAGCCAAAATCATTTTCTGAGTCTAATAATTGCCGGCGGAACCGTCTATAGATTTAATATGTACGGTGATCAGGCTACAGGTATTGAAGAGATCCCTTCTAATAATATTCCGGAAGCATATACTATGGGCCAGAATTATCCTAATCCTTTCAATCCAACGACTCGAATAACTTATACCATACCGAAGAGTAGTTTGGTTACACTTAAGGTTTACAACATTCTGGGACAGGAGGTAACGACAATATTTAAGGGATATCAGAATTCCGGAAAATATAATGCTACCTTTGATGCTTCAAAATTAGCAAGCGGTGTTTATATTTATCGCCTGGAAGCAGGAAGTACAAGTCTTAGTAAAAAAATGTTACTAATGAAGTAAACTCACCCCGTAAACTCATTTGAAAGGGTCGTTGAAAAATACGACCCTTTTTCATTCGTTGAATCACCGAACTTATTAAAATGAATTGAACAGAATCTGAATTGTGATTATTTTGAGAGTTGTAATATTGGAAGTTCCGCATGAATATCATAAAGTTTTTTTACTTCGTACTCTTATTTTTGATCTTCTCCTGTTTTGTTAGTCATCTTTCCTTTGCTCAGACTGATACTCTCGCACTTGTGAATGGGGAACCAATTATGAGTGATGAGTTTATTACCCGTTTTGAATTAACTGTCTATCCCGGTAAAGGATTAAATGATAACCTAGCTGAAACAAAGAAAAAATTTTTATATTCATTAGTGGCTGAAAAGTTGCTTTCAATTCAGTCGCAAATTTCTTCGCCTGACGACATAAATGAAAATTACTTAAAAGAAGAAGTCAAAGCCCTTTTTTTAAGAGATGCCTTGTTCCGGCATGAGATATTGTCAAAAATCAAAATAACGGATGCTGACTTAGACAAGGGAATCCGGTATTCAAAATACAATTATATAGTTGATACATTTTATTTTCCAGATAGTATTTGGGCAATTAATTTTTATCAAAAAATTGATAAAAAGAGCAACCCATATATATATTATACTGCCGATAGCCTTAACTTATGTCATGATACCCTTGCGATAGGATATGGGGAATCTGATGAAACTATCGAAAATGCATTTTTCGATCATGATATTAATTATAACTCAAAGCCGGTAAATACTATTGATGGATGGATTGTATTTAGAATTATTGATAAAAAACCTGATACCAGATTTTCTTCTGTATCTTCCGAAGAAAATTCGATGGTTCACGATATAATATCGTACAGGAAAAGCTTTATATCAGGGCGGGATTATATCCTTTCCGTGATGAAGGGAATTGAGGTCAAGGTAAATTACAGAATATTTAATCCCTTAGTGTATAAAATAAAAAGTATTTTATCCGCACATCGGCCGGCAAATTTTGAAGGAGGATATTATTTAAGCCGCCGGGAATTAATTAATTTAAAAGACAATTTTGCTTTCGATCCGCGGGCACCATTGCTGAAATTCGGTAATGGTGAATTATCACTGGGTTATATTTTTGATAACTTATCTCTGGCCGGTTTCGCCCCAATCGATACTTCAGTTCGGGAAATCACTTTTTCCCTTCATAAGGCAATGAAATTCATTGTGCAAAACTATTTCCTGACAAAGAAAGCTGAAGAAATGGGCCTGGAAAATGTTCCGGAAGTAATTTACAATACCCGGACATTTCTTAATGCTTACCGTTCTTTTAAATTCGTGAATGGAATTATGGACACAGTCGGTATTACTGATTTTGAGCTAAACAAATTTTACAAATCACATCAGGATGAGGTATTAAGAGATATCAGGTTGAGGCTACAAATTTTCTCACTTGATAATATGGATGAAGCCGCAGAAATATTAAATAAATTGAATAAGCAAAAACAAATGCCGGATACAACCGGAGCTGTATGGTTGAAGGCTTCCCAGCTTGGGGAGATTGGTGCCGTTTTATCGGGTTTTGATAATGGGACGATTTATGGACCTTTAGTAATGAATGGGAAGTATACAATTTTTAAAATTTTGGAAAAAGAATCTGATGTGACTCAAAATGAAATTGAAAATAGCATCCAGGCAGCAAAAGATCTATTATTGAGAAGAAAAAGGAACGAATTGTTGAATAAATATCTAGCCGAACTGAGTACTGAACAAAATGTAAAAATTTTCGAATCAAGGCTTGAGAAAGTGGATGTGACTCCTATTCAAATGATGACTTTCAGATATATAGGTTTCGGTGGTAAAATAATGGCAGCACCGGCATTATATCCGCGTGAAAATTGGGTAAAGTATCTGGATGATAAAAAGGATGTCCTCCCATAGATTGATCTTGCCGTATCATTTGATAATCGATATCACTACTGTCCGGTTATAAGTCAAATAAATTCAATTGGTTAGAGCGATCTAGCTTTTAGAATATAGCTGTAAAATAGGACTTTTTTCAAAAATTGATATACTTAAAATCTGTAGAAAAGTGTAAAGTTCTTCAGGGGCATATAGCTCTCTTGCTTGAGCAATAAGTATTTGAGCAAAGTCAGCATAGATATGCCAATCCCTTTTTTCATTTGCATCTGCCAGGGTACTTTTTGATACTTTGCTTTTTATCCCATATGATAAAGTTTAGATTGCATTGCTCTTAAACAAGTTTCAATGTCTCTTAAACTTTCACGATAGGTTAATTGTGCATAACCAGAAATTGTTCCCAGCAACTAAATGATTGAACATTATAGTTGCCCCGATATTTCTTTACGTAACAATCAAAATTATATTTTGGTATATGATTCATAATTTGAGCAAATATTGTTTGACTGAATTCACTTTGTCGCTCCAATTTATTAATTTGTTGCGACAATATTAACTTCAAATCGAAAACAATGAAAATTCTCTGTAATGTATTTTATTTACTTGACATACAGCTATTCTCAGTCTAAACAATCGGACAGTAGTGAATCGATACAATAAATTTATTTAATCGAAAAGAGGCCAGATAAACCGGCCTTTTTTGCGAGCGAATTACTTTAGCAAAATCATTTTACGAAGCTTCACATAACTACCGGCTACAATTTTATAAATATAAATACCACTTCCCAAGTACGAAGCATTGAAGACTTTTTCATATTTACCGGGGGAATGTTGCAAATTATCAATGAGTGTCATAACTTCTGAGCCAAGTATATCGTAGATCTTAATAGTAATCTTTGCAGATTTTGGTACACCATATCTAATGGTTGTTGTTGGATTGAAAGGATTGGGATAATTTTGTTCCAGGTAATAGACTGAAGGTACATCTTTATTATTTTCTTCAACATTTTCCCTCTCACCAGATATGTTTTTATATAATATTCTTGCAGGATGTATTTCATTATCCTCAATTATATTATTAGAAATTGTTGCTTTAAAAGTACTCCCGCTTTTTACATGAAAACCTGGACTTAACGTAATTCGATTACCCGCTACAAAATTAGTCCCCCCAATCTGTTGAATAACAAAATTCGCTCCTGCAGTTATTGAATTAGTAGCTTTATATTCCATAAAAGAACCACAATCCTTGTCAGTAACAATATCATGTAAAATGAGATCGGTATGTGAAGAAAATTTAACTATATAATCATCATCGAAATTATTACTATTATTTCCTACAATGACTAGATTATGATCCGGATTTTCTCTTATTTGATAGAGACATTCTTCTTTTTTAACATCGGCAGGATAATTATAATTTGCATCGGGCGCTCTAGGTATATGTGAATCGAATCTTTTTTCCCAATCTTTCATCCCACTAGAGGAAAACTTTGCTATATAAGCATCTGTTTCCCACCATTCATAAACATCATACCAATCATCACAACCAGTTGGAGGTAGACGTGGATTATTCGTTGATGGGACAGATGTCACGATTGCGAATCCCCCATCATTAGTTGGCTCAATTCCCATTTTTAAGTCATAAGCTTTAAGATCTCCGACAACATTATAAATTGCTGAAGGTGGGGTTTTTTCAGAGAAATTAGATAGAAATTTATAAACTTTCCCTTCACCTTCTGCACTCCCCCCGAGCCCATCATAAAGATTGTATAATATTGGAACCAGAATGTCACCATTATTATTATAACACACATCGTAAGCCAGTACCCTGTTTTGGGAATTTGCTATGGTGTTTGTGACGAACGTAAATACTGGATTTGGTGGTGCAATATCATTAGGTTCATCAAACCTTCCAACAAAAGCAGCAGAAGTATAAAAATCTAAATAACTTTCAATTCTACCAGTAATCACATATTGATTGGTTGAAGAATTTCTAGCTATGGAATAGGCTTCACATCGTCTATCAAATGGTGTCACTCCAAAATATGTTATCCAAAGGAGGGTTCCTTGGTTATTGATTTTCATTATAAATAATCTTCTATATGGTAAATTATTTCGGGTACCTGGAACCTCACCAATAGGTAACCATCCGCATAAAATAAACCCTCCATTTGCTGTCTCGACGGCGTCATATGCTACAGCCTCTGTGTAAGGATTTCCATCTGTCCAGATCCCATACGTGTATTGCCAAATTGGATCTCCAGTGGAATGATCAATTTTAGCCACGTAAATGTTTGATCCTTTAATGGAATTACAAGGTAAGTTCTTCACGCCGATGGTATTATTTATTTTGTAATAGTAATCAATACTAGATTTCCAATTTGATTCTCCGAATGCCAGATAATTTTTATCTGAAGATTGTATAATTCCTTGGAAAATCCCTTTGTCTTCCCCATAATATCTGTACCATAACATATTTCCTGAATCATCAAATTTTATTGTTTTCGCAAATGGAACACCTCTTATAAAATCATCACTTTCTAGTTCTTCACATTTCGGACTAGGGATACCTGTATAACATGAATTTACAAATTCAGTTTGAAAATGATTTAGAAAAGAGCTATATCCAGCACAGATATAACCATCGAAATATTCATTTATATCATAACTTAGATTAAAACCATATATCCAATCCTCCCCAGATCCATCTGCATCGATCCCAGAAGCATATAACGAATCATAAAAAGGGGTCATTCGTTTAGTTAGCCAAGCTGCACCACGCCATTCAATGGTAGGTTCTATCTGTGGGAAACATTCGATAATAAAACCTGCGCATAAAACCATAAAAAATATTTTTAGTATTTTATTCATTTTTAACCCCAATTGTTTAGTTTCTTGTTTCTTGCATATCATCAAGTTGTTTCTTTAAGTCCTGGTTTTCTTTATTTAATTTGATGACATATAATGTTAACTCTTCAACTTTTTGGAGAAGTTTGGATTCGATTTTTCCAACTTGGATTCCATTATTCGTCACTTCTAAATCGGAAGGTATATCAGGCAAATGTTTATTTTTATCTATATATGATTTTAATTCTGTTAAATCCATTAGCTTATAATTTTCATTGAATACAAAATCTGACCAATTCGTTTCTATGATTATTTCTTTGGCTTGTATAGTTCCATTGACAGAAAGTTTTTGAGTGGGATTTGAAGTTCCTATCCCAACGTTTCCCGATCCAGCAAACAATACATTTCCAGTAGGACTAATTCCGACATTTCCTGTAGGATTAATCCAAGTACTTCCTGCCCCATTTAACATTATTTTGGTATCACCATTCCAATTGCCAATCGATAAATATCCCGTTCCTCCCGGAGCACCCCCGCTATAACCGATTTTAATTATGGGATATATTCCTGTTCCGGTATTTGATTCGATCAAAAGTACATCTTCACCGGATGAAGAATAATTATATTTAATTTTCATTTTGCCTAATAAAGTTAGTTTTTCTGTTGGATTCGTTAAACCAATTCCCACATTTCCCGGATTATTATTATAAATATTGTTTTGATCATAAACCCAGGGTTGAAGACTTTGAGAATAAATAAAACTAGAAAGAAAAATCAAAAGGAAGAGTGTAATGCTGACTTTTGTAGTTGAGATATTCATTGTGACCTCTTTTAATCAATTTTTTTAATGGTTCGATAATTTTAATACACGAAAGATAGAATAGGGGGAGCGCGGTCTTTAATTATTATGTAGATATGATAACAGATATTTTGCATTTAAAAGATCTGATAATTAGATTATAGCGAAACGGACAAATGGGGAACGAGAACACCTCTATTTTAAAACCCGTATGTATAGAGTTTTACCTATTACTTATATTCTCAATATTATAAATTTTATAAAAAATTATTTACTTTTGCCGTGCGTCAAATCACAAATATCAAGACAAAAAAAATTCTTTATGCTGTGTTTTACAGGTGCTGGGATTCGGAGGTAAGATTCCGGCTGTTCCTCTTTCATTGCCGGCTATTCAGTGGTATAATAAGTGGCAGGAGAAGCACGATATTATTCAGTGAAATAATTAAGGAGTAACAATTTATAATTTACAATTCATCAGTAATCATTTTTCCCCAAGCAACTGCTTTTTGCACTTCTCCAGGTTTGCTTTCTGATCGTCAGATAAAACCGGGTACGACATCTTTATCCCCTCCAGCGTCTCAACTATAACCTGCGATACTGCATAGCGCATAAACCATTTGTGGTCTGCCGGAATTATAAACCAGGGCGAATGCTTTTTACTTGTTGCAGAAATAGCTTCTGCGTAAGCTTGCTGATACTTATCCCAGTACTTCCTTTCATCAATGTCTGATGCGGAAAACTTCCAGTTCTTTTCAGGCGTATCTATTCGTTTAAGGAACCTCTTTTTCTGCTCCTCTTTTGAAACATGCAGGAAGAACTTAAGGATAATTGTGCCGTTCTCATATAAGTATTTCTCAAAATCATTTATTTCCCGGTAACGGGTATTCCATATATCTTTGTTTATTGATTCCGGCGGTATTCTCTGGTCCTTAATAAGATTATGGACTCTGACCACCAGTACCTCTTCATAGTGCGAGCGGTTAAAAATTCCTATCCTGCCCCTCTCCGGTACATGTTTGTGAATTCTCCAGAGATAGTCATGATCGATTTCTTCAATTGAAGGCTGCTTAAAACTGAATACCTGTGTGCCCTGGGGATTAAGTCCCGACATAACATGCTTAATAGTTCCGTCTTTTCCGGCAGCGTCCATTGCCTGGAATATTATCAGCATAGAATACTTATCGTAAGCATACAGCATATTCTGAAGCGAGAACATTTTATTAATGTTTTCGTTCAGAATTTCTTTTGCATCATCTTTGGATTTAAAACTTCCGGTATCCGATGTACTGAATTCATTAAGCGAAATACCTGCGTCAGGTTTTACCTGAAAATCTTTCCTGTTCATTTTTGCTCTTCTTTATCAACTTTATGATGTACCGGGGGTACGGTTTTTAGATAATCATAAATTGCACTTAAATCTTTGTCATTCATACCGGCATATGATGTCCACGGCATCGGAGTATTGAATTCTCCCGGCTTAACCTTTATTACTTTATTCTTATATTGTTGAAAACGGCTCAGGAAATCGTCTTTCGTCCATCTGCCTATCCCGGTTTCGATATCCGGAGTTATATTCGCTGAATATACACTTTTCCCTTCAATTGAAATTTGTGTTCCGCCTGCATAGTTCAGGTCATCTATGAATTCTCCTCTTTCCATAGGAGTATGACAATTTCTGCATCCGGCTATTGCGACAAGGTATTTGCCGTACTCTATTGAATTTTCTTCGTTAATTGAAGCAATAGGTTTGTATGATTCCGGCGGAATGGTTTTAACAATCAGGCTCATTGGAAAATCAATGGAACTGTTTGGTACTTCATGTACTATAGCAGCCAGGCTCCTTATGTAGGAAATTATTGAATAAAGATCTTCCATTGTAAGGTTATGATATTCGGGGTAGGGCATCAAAGGAAAAAGAACCCTGTTATCCCTTGTCACTCCTGTAGTAATCGCTCTCAGAACTTCGCCATTTGTCCATTCGCCTATACCGGAGGGGGTAATGTTGGATGCATAGAAAGTACCTGGAAGACCTTCGTCAAATTTCTGACCTCCCATACCTTCAGTTCCCGGGATTACAGGTCCGGAGAATATCGACCAGTCCCTCTGTGAATGACAGGTTAAGCAGCCGGTAACATGATTAACAAGATAATCTCCTCTTTCAATTCTGGCTTGCGTGGGATAAATTTCGACTTCCGCAGCAGGGAGGGTTTTGGGATACGTTAAATTAAAATAGATGTACCCCCCGATAATCAGACCGATGATGCTCAGAAAAAGATATTTAAGGAACTTCAGTAATCTCTTCCCGCTCCTTCTTTTGCTCATTTGATTCTACCGGATATATAAATTGGAATAAAGAATAGGATAAACCTAAGGAAAATATTTATATCCCGAAAGAATAAATTTCAATAAAAGAAGAGGCTGTCTCTAAACTGTTATCCGGACCTGTCCTCCAGGCACAAGGGATATATAGTAACCAAAATAACAAATCCGGTGTTATGGAGGCTGCGTAAAAATTCAACCAGGGAGACAAAAAAGAGTAACTTATATCGAAAAATAATCACATTTTTACAATGCAGGAAAGGGGAACAGCGTTTTCCCGGGCCCTCGTCGACGAGTCTCGTCGGGACAAGCTGCTCTACGTTTTCACACAGCCTCCGTGATATTTCCTATAGTTTTGCAGGGGTAAAATGTATAACACTATTATTAACAGGCTTAATTGTTCTCAGGTAATCATAAATTGCTCCCAGGTCTTCTTCGGTCATACCCGCCAGAAAAACCCAGGGCATTATAGTATTATAAGAACCAGGTTTAACGCTGATATTCCTTGCGGAATCACTGTCAAATGATTTGAACCTGGCAATGAATTCCTCTTTTGTCCAGCTGCCTATCCCTGTTATGTTATCAGGAGTTATATTCGCACTCCTTATTTTACCCCAAGGAAGGTTAAATTCCATACCTCCGGCAAGATACATTCCGGGTCTGGGCTCACCTTTCTCGGCCTGTGTATGGCAATCTGTACAGGATGCAATAGTTACAAGGTATTCGCCATATTTTGCAGAATTTTTTTTATCGATTTCAACAGGATTAAATGATCCGGGAGGAATAGTTTTAACAATCATGTTCATTGGAAAATCAAGTTCAGTATCCGGGATCTTATTTTCGAGCGGCTGCAGGGAGCGTATATAGGCCACAACCGAATATAAATCCTCCCGGTTCATATGATTAAATCCAAGATACGGCATCAAAGGAAACAATGCATGATTATCTTTGCTTACGCCTTGCGTAATAGCCCTGATGAGCTCACCATCGGTCCAATGTCCGACCCCGGCAGGAGTAATATTTCTTACATAAATGTCGCCCGGAAAACCGATTTCCTTACCGAATTTTTCTCCGCCCTTTCCTTCAGTCCCGGCAACGAGTGGAGCTCCGAATTTAGACCAATCTCTCTCCGAGTGGCAGTCAATACAACCCGCGACATGCATAGCAAGATATTCTCCTCTTTTGATCCTTTCCGGTGTAATCTCAACCTTGATATCCTTTGGCTTTCCGACATCCGGATATTTGGAATTAAAATATACGAAGCCTGCTATGATCAGTAGTACAATACCACCTAAGATGTAACCGGCAATTTTGAAGAACTTTTTCATAATGAACCTCTCTATTAGTTATTATTTGAAATTAAAAAAACCGGAAGTATTCCAGATAAAATGTTACGTTTAACAGCTCAGCCAGGATTAAGCAGCAAACAGAAATGAGTGTCTTTCCTGCTTTTATAGAAAAGTTTGTACATAAATTTTTGGGAATCGGAATGGAATCTAAGACTCAAAATAGATTTAATCAATACCCTGCTTAAAAATATTGCCGCTTCCCAAATGACCATTGAATGACATTGAATGACATTGAGTGACTATTGAATGACCATTAACTAACACCCATTCCGGCAATCTGCGATGCGCTGTTCGCTCCAACTCTCCATTATTCCACCCTCCATTACTCCAGAGCCTATGTGAATATTATTAAGCATCGGGAGTTTTCACACAACCTCTCCATTCCTACTACCATCGGGTGACATTAAATGACTATTCTTCTCCCGTCTCCCAATTAAATCCGGTGCAGTTAATTGTTATTTGTAGAATACCTTTTTTAATTTTAATTTAGAAGTAAACAGACCGTGTGAAATTGTAATCAAAACGGTATCTCGCCCGATTGATGTGAGACCGTGGTATTCCATCAGATGATTTTTCACATTTTCTATAAACAGGAGATTTATATATGATTAGCAAAGAACTTCTCGATATACTGTGCTGTCCGGAAACTAAAGCCGACCTTGTGCTTGACGGCGAAACACTCGTCTCTACGGATAAAAATACAAGAAGGCGCTACAGGATTGAAGACGATATCCCGATTATGCTTATTGATGAATCCGAACAACTGAGTGTCGAAGAATGGCAGGAAATTATGAAGAGGCAAGGTAGGAAAATTGAATAATTCCTGTTTCTGTAAATAAATATGACACAATTTCTTTTCACTAAACCCCGCTAAAATGGATCCAATTAATATTTTATTAGGATTGAATATAATCGCAACTTTCGGTGCACATTACTCCGGTGCAAAAAAAGGTTTCCGCTCCGCTGTCGGAGCAGCAAAGGAAAAACCGAAAACCGCGCTGCAGACCGTACCTGTGTACCTTTCGACATTGACCCTGGTAGCTGCTATTCTTGGCGTCTTCCAGGTTGGTACCTTTGAATATCTCCCTTCATATGAGGGTACCAGAATAATAGGACTGGCATTTTACCTCGTGTTCTCCTGGATCCAGGTCTTTACTGTTAAAGAACTTGGTGAGAGTTATTCACAGGAAATATTAATCCAGAAAAATCATAAACTCGTTACCACCGGGATCTTCAGGATAGTGAGACATCCTCAATACCTTTCCCAGATATTGATGGACCTTGGGGCGGGCGCAGCATTGCTCAGCTATATTGTTTTACCCATCGCAATAATAGAGATTCCTTTTTTGATTATGCGGGCTATGATGGAAGAGAGACTTCTCGCAAAATATTTTAAGGACGATTTTACAGCTTATAAAAAGAAAAGCGGATTTATTATCCCTTTCATCGGTTAGACCAGGTTTCGGATTATGCGGAAGCTTACTTTTTTAACGATTATTTTGTTATTATTTCTTCAGGGAATTATCAGCGCACAGAATGCTGATGAAATTGTTCTTAATACCTCTAAGGGAACCAGCTATATCCCCGTGTACAAACGGCAGGGAATTGTATACTTTTCGATAAATGATTTCGCAGATGCTCTTTCATCATCATATTATATAAATGATGAGACTAAGAAAATCGAGTTGAAGTATCCTGCGCATAATCTGAAGATTACCGGACAGAATCCTTTCCTTATCCTGACTTCAAAGGATAACAAAACAGAACAGATCTATCAGCTTCCTACATCAACTTACATCTTAAATAATAAGATTTATATTCCTCTTCGATATTCAATTGATATGCTGAGGAAGGCCTCGGGACAGGATATAGTGATTGAGAGCGACAGGAGAGTGGCTGTAAGGGGTAAACTGCCGAATGATATACCCGATGAGACCTCTGCTAAAGTAAATATAACGGATCTGAAGATTGATAAGAAGGCGAATGGCACATTGATTAGGGTCAAAACTAATAAACGCATTCCGTCATATTACAGCAGCTATAAAAACGGAATCCTTACTATAATCTTCAGGAGGGTAAATGCTGATGTGAATAAGCTTGCTTCTATCGATACCCGGGGACTAATCAAGAATATCAATGTTAAAAATGCAGGTCCCGATACTCAATTTGAATTTTCTGTCAGTAAAGATTACACAACAAGTGAAGTACTGAATGTAGACGGCAGCAAAGATATTCTGATAGCTATCCATAATAAGGCTTTTTCGAATGCGGCTGACAATGATAAGAATAAGGAGAAATGGAAGTTTGATGTTATAGTTCTGGATGCCGGCCACGGTGGAAAAGATGCCGGAGCTATCGGCATAAACGGTGTTAAAGAAAAGGATGTTAATCTCGGTATTACACTCGCCCTTGGCAGATTGATCGCGAAAGAAATGAAGGATGTCAAAGTTGTGTATACACGTAAAACAGATACATTCGTAGAGTTGTACAGACGCGGACAGATAGCTAACGAAAATGACGGCAAGTTGTTTATTTCTATTCATTGCAACTCCACGCCAAAGAAACCAACCGATGCAACAGGATTTGAGGTGTATTTGCTGCGCCCCGGAAGAACGAAAGAAGCAATTTCAATAGCCGAGAGAGAGAACAGTGTAATTCAGTATGAAGAAAATCCCAAAAGATATGAGAAACTTACCGATGAGAATTTTATACTTGTAAGCATGGCTCATTCGGCTTATATGCGCTATTCGGAAAAATTCTCGGAACTTGTTGATAAAACTTATTCACTTCAGACAGATATCCCGTCCCGGGGGGTAAAACAGGCAGGGTTTTACGTCCTTGTCGGTGCCTCAATGCCCAGCGTTCTGGTGGAAACCGGTTTTATTTCCAATAGGCACGATGCCAATTATATTTCCGGTAAAAAAGGACAGGAGAAAATTGCTGAGTCCATCTTTAATGCCATCAAAACCTATAAAAAGTTCTACGAGTCTACCCTTGAGAATGAATAAACTCCATCTCACCTAAAATCCTATTATCCTTTATTGTGAACAAAATCACATAAAAATCGCCGTTCATAAGAATTAATTTGCGGAATATCCCGAAAAAGTATACATTTGGAAACCGAAAAAACAATATGAGTTTCCTTCGGGACAAAACAGATAAAATATCTGTTTTTTTTAAGACTAAATGGAAACTCAATAAACTAATTCAGTGTTCTGCAGGAAAAAGGAGATAATTTAGATGCACGAAGAAAAAGAAATTAAGGAGAGGATATTGAGCCAGGCCGAACTCATGTTTATTCAGTTTGGCTATTCTAAAGTCACGATGGATGAAATTGCAGCCAGCCTCGGAATGAGCAAAAAGACGCTGTATAAATTTTTCCCTGGCAAAGAAGCACTGGTAAAAGAAATGATTACCTCTATGAAGTGTTCCATAGATGACCACATAGAATCTGTATGGAGTAATCAAGAAATGGATTTTATGGATAAGCTAAAATCGGTGATGAATTTTATCGGGAAACAGACCACAAAACTGCACGGACCGCTGCTTGAGGACCTGCATAAAAATATTCCTGAAGTCTGGCAGGAGATACACGATTTCCGTAAAGCGAACGCTGTGAAAAGATTTACTGTGTTCATTAATGAGGGCGTTGAAAGAGGTGTTTTCAGAAAAGATATTGACAGGCAGCTAATCGTTCTTTTTTATTTACATGCAATCCAGGGGTTGATAAATCCTGAAACATTAAGTCAGCTTCCATATTCAGCTAACCAGGTGTTTGACGCTATCATCAGGATAATATTTGAGGGAATTTTATCGGAAGAGGGACGTAAGGAGTATTTATCATATGACAATGAAGAAATTATTAAAGGAGAAAACCAGATATGAGATCCGCATTTACAGGGATGATTATATTTCTCTTAACAGGAATTTTATCCAGTACCTTGTTTGCACAGGAAACCCGTAAACTTTCTCTGGAAGAGAGTATTCAAATCGGACTTGAAAACAGTGAACTTATCCATTCATCAAAAATGAAAGTCGCTTATTCTGAAGCGAAATGGAGCGAAGTTAATACTTACCGGCTTCCATCATTGAAATTAAATGCTTCGTATACAAGACTGAGTGAGATTGATCCGTTCATTCTGAATACGCCATTCGGAAATTTTAATATTTCACCGTCGATAGTAAACAACTATAATATAAAGCTTTCCCTTCAGCAGCCCATATTCACCGGCTTTAAATTATCAAGCAGCTCAAATATGGCAGAGTATTCTTACGAAGCACAAAAACAGGAATACACAAAAGATGAACAGCAGCTCATTCTCGATATTAAAAATGCCTATTGGAATCTTTTCAAAGTAACCAGGGTTAAGAGTGTTGTTGATGAGAATATTGATCTGATTAAAGCTCATCTTACGGATGTAAAAAACTTCTTTGATAATGGTATTTCTACAAAGAATGATGTACTGAAAGTACAGGTACAGCTTGCTGAAGCTCAGCTTCGCCAGATAGATGCAGATAACGGCGTTAAACTCGCAAGAAGCAATTTGAATAACATTATTGGACTGCCTCTCTCAACAGATACTGAAGTGCAGTCTGACGTTACTATTGAAGATGAGATTGTTCCTGATCTCGGTCAGCTGACAGATCAGGCAATGGAGAACCGGCCTGAACTGAAAGCGATGGACTTCCGTCTTAAAGCCGGGGAAAGCGGTGTAACTCTCGCCGAATCCGGCTGGTATCCTCAGATATACCTTGCCGGCAATTATTATTACTCCAGGCCTAACCAGAGGATATTCCCCGCTGAAGATAAGTTCAACGACACCTGGGATGTAAGTGTCGGCCTCTCGTGGGATATATGGAACTGGCTCGCAACAAGCGATCAGACGCAGCAGGCGGAAGCACAGTACGAACAGGTTAAAGATGGATATAAGAGTCTGAAGGATGGAATTTCTCTCGAGGTAACTCAGAATTATCTGAATCTCCTGAAAGCGAAGGAAAAAATTTCCGCTTCAGATCAGAGTGTACACCAGTCGGAAGAAAATTACCGCGTAACAAATGAAACATTTAAGAATGGGCTGGCATTAAATTCAGATCTGCTGGATGCAGAGTTCGCCTTGCTCCAGGCAAAGACGAACTATATTCAGGCAATAGCGGATTATGAGCTGGCTAAAGCAAATTTAGAAAAATCAATTGGTAAATAAACGGAGGGCATATATGAAAAAGCTAAAATATTACGTGATTTCGTTCGTTCTTTTTGCAGCACTTATTCTTGTGCTGCTGAATAATCGTTCTCAGCTTGAAGCAAAAGCAAGGAATGATAAAATCAGTACTTTTCCTGTTACGGTAACTACAGTTGAAAAAAAGGAAGTATCTCATGCTATAGAACTTGTGGGAACGATAGTGGGTGAGAATGATGTCCAGGTTATCTCTGAAGCCCAGGGAAAGGTAACCGGGATTTTTGCAAACGTAGGGGATTATAAACCTGCCGGCGCTCTTATTGCCCAGCTCGATGATGAGCTTAAAAAGAGTGCTTATGAAACTGCTCAGGTCAACTTTGAAAAATCGAAAAAAGATTTTGAGAGGTATGGTGTTCTTTATAAAAATAAATCTGTTTCCGATGTTCAGTACGAACAGGCAAAACTCGCCTTTTATAATGCTCAGTCCCAGTATGTTGCCGCTAAAAAGGAATATGAGAATACAAAAATAACTGCTCCGATCTCGGGTGTTGTAACAGCACGCAATGTTGATATGGGAACCTATGTGAATAAAAATACACCGGTGGCAAATATAGTCGATATATCAAAGCTTAAAGTTAAAATTGGTGTGGCGGAGAAAGATGTTTTCTCTCTTGAGAAAGGTGATAAAGTTACTGTAACTACAGATGTATATCCTGGAGTAAAGTTTGCGGGAAAGGTTGCAACTATTAGCGATAAGGGAGACCAGGCGCATAATTATGCCGTTGAAATTTCGCTTGTCAATAGCCGTGAACATCCTTTAAAATCAGGGATGTTCGGAAAGGTAACCTTTCTTTCAAAAACCAGTGAACCAAGATTGGTGGTTTCCCGCGATGCATTGCTCGGCAGTATCAAGGATCCGCGCGTATTTGTTGTGGAAAACGGGGTTGTACATTTAAAGAAGGTGACTGTCGGCAGTACTTACGATACAAGTCTTGAAGTTATCAATGGACTGAAAGCCGGGGACGAAGTGGTGGTTAACGGACAGAACAATCTTGAAGAGAATACCGCTGTTTATGTTGTAAATAAGGATTAGGAGATTAAGATGACAATAACTGAACTCGCTATAAAAAGACCAACGCTGATAGTTGTTATATTTGCCGCTCTTACAGTACTCGGCATTTATAGTTATACCCAGCTTGATTATGAACTGCTGCCTAAAATAACACCGCCTGTTATTACTATTGCAACGGTGTATCCCGGTGCTTCTCCTAATGAGGTTGAAACTTCTGTAACCAAGCCTGTAGAAGATGCAATCTCTACCCTGGATGAGATCGACAACGTAAATTCAACTTCCTCTGAAGGTATCTCCTTTGTCATGATCCAGTTCAAGCAGTCGGCAGACGTTGATATCGCACTGCAGAATGCACAGAGGAAAGTAAATGAAATACTTCCCCTGCTTCCTGATGACGCCAAGCCTCCGACGATCTCTAAGTTTGCACTTGATGAGATCCCGGTTCTTAGAATGGGAGTAACCAGCAGCATGCCTTCAACGGAATTCTATCAGTTCATAAAAGATAGAATACAGCCCCGGCTGGCAAAGATTCCGGGTGTGGGACAAATTACCCTCGTCGGCGGCGATGAAAGAGAAATAAGGGTTAACCTTAATGCAGATAAGCTTAAAGGATACGGTTTATCGATCCTTCAGGTTACTCAGGCAATTAAATCTTCTAACCTTGATTTTCCCACAGGAAAGGTAGAAGATAGCAGGGAGCAGCTGATCGTCCGAATTGCAGGTAAATTCAGTTCTATTGATGCATTGAAAAATCTTGTAGTTGCACGTACAAGAGACGGAAGCGATATCCATCTCGATGATGTTGCGGAAGTTTATGACGGAACTAAGGATATGGCGATGCTTAACAGAACTAATAATGTTCCTTCCGTGGGAGTTCTGGTCCAGAAACAGACTGATGCAAATGCCGTAGAAGTCAGTAAACTTGTCCGCGCCGAAGTTGCTAAAATGGAATCCGACTATAAAACGCAGAATGTTGTCTTTAATATTGCACAGGACGGCTCCCAGTTCACGATAGATGCTGCCAACGGAGTCAAGTTTGATCTGATGCTCGCTGTTGTGCTTGTAGCAATTGTAATGCTCCTCTTCCTGCATAGCTTGCGTGATTCATTCATAGTAATGCTTGCCATCCCTGCCTCGATGGTATCTACTTTTATAGTCATGTATGCATTCGGATTTACTCTGAACCTTATGACGCTGCTCGGACTCTCGCTGGTAGTTGGTATCCTTGTTGATGATTCTATAGTGGTCCTTGAGAATATCCATCATCACCTTGAAAATGGCGAGAATAAAAAAGTTGCAGCCCTAAAAGGAAGGAATGAAATAGGGTTTGCAGCCCTTGCTATTACAATGGTTGACGTGGTGGTATTCGTTCCTCTCGCCTTAACAGGCGGACTGGTTGGCAACATTATCCGCCAGTTTGCAGTCGTAGTTGTTATTTCAACTCTTATTTCTCTTTTTGTTTCATTCACGGTTACCCCTCTTCTTGCATCAAGGATCGGGAAACTTGAAAGGCTGACAAAGAAGACTATTATCGGAAAGTTTGCAGTCTGGTTTGAGAATACTTTTAATAAAGTAGTAGATCATTACCTCGGTGTTTTAAGATGGGCTCTCAATAACAGATGGAAAGTTATTGTGATTACTATTGTACTTTTTATCTCTTCATTCATGCTTATCCCGGCAGGTTTTATCGGGAGTGAATTTATTACTCAGTCCGACCGCGGTGAGTTTGCCGTTATTCTTGAAATGCCATCGGGGTCGTCCATTGAGAATACTAACTACCTTACTCAAAAAGTTGAAAAATATATAAACAGTCTGCCCGAAGTTAAAAACACTTTCGTTACAGTAGGTGCATCGAATGAAGGACTCCTGGGACAGTCGTCCAATAACGCATCCGAAATAGATGTTGCTTTAATTCCAAAAGATCAGCGGAAAAAATCCACTGACGACATTGGTGATATAATTAAACGGGAGGCGATGAAGATACCCGGTGTAAAAGCCAGGGTAAACCCTATTGGAATTTTCGGAACAGCTAACCAGACTCCTATCCAGTTAATCGTATCCGGCCCTAACAGGGAAGTTGTTCAGCAAGGTGCGGATATTCTTGTATCCACCCTCAAGAAAATTCCTGGGACTGCAGATGTAAGATTATCCTCTGAAGAGGGAAAACCTGAAACAAGGATCGACATTGATAGGGCTAAAATGGCAGAACTAGGACTTAATGTTGCAGAAGTCGGATCCGCTTTAAGGGTTGCTCTCAGCGGCGATGATGACTCGAAATTCAGGGATGGCAATGATGACTATGATTTAAGAATAGCACTTGATAAATTCGACCGCTCCAGGATTTCAGATGTAAGTAACCTCACCTTTATGAATAATAAAGGCGAGCTGATAGAACTGCAGCAGTTTGCAGATGTTTATCAGACTACAGGTCCTACAAAACTTCAGAGAAGAAACAGGATAAACTCAATTATCGTTTATTCTCAGGCAAACGGAAGACCCAGCGGAAGTATAGGTCAGGATATAAAAAGCGCCATTGATAAAGGGATCCTCCCTGCAGGCGTGGATGTAGCTTACGATGGTGATCTTAAAAATCAGGCTGATTCTTTTGGCGATCTCGGACTCGCAATGCTTGCAGCAATTCTTTTCGTTTACATGGTTATGATTGCTTTATATGATTCATACCTCTACCCGTTTGTTGTCCTATTCTCGATACCTGTGGCTATGGTTGGTGCATTGCTGGCACTTGCACTGACAATGAAATCACTAAGCATTTTTTCCATACTCGGAATAATTATGCTTATCGGTCTTGTTGGTAAAAACGCTATCCTGCTGGTAGACCGCGCGAACCAGAAACGAAGGGAAGACGGTATGAACGCTTATGATGCCCTTATTGAAGCAGGTAAAAGCAGGATACGGCCAATCCTGATGACTACCACAGCTATGGTAATAGGTATGCTTCCTCTCGCAATTGCCACTGATTCCGGTTCTGAATGGAAATCGGGTCTTGCCTGGGCAATTATCGGAGGTTTAATTAGTTCGATGTTCCTTACCCTTGTTCTTGTACCTGTTATCTATATGAGAGCCGAACTGTGGAAGGAGAATATTTCTTCATTCTTCAGGAAACTTTTTAAAAGAAATAAAAACATCCGGGAAATTCCCGTCCCTGCAGATCTTCAGCCTGAAGAAAACTAATTTTTTTGTATCTTACAGGGTCAGAATTATTTTGAAATCTGACCCTGGGTTCTTTTCCATCATCCATCATCCATCAACCATCAACCATCAACCATCTTTCGGCCTTCTTTCGGCCATCAGTCGGCCTCCAACACCGGGACTACCCCGTCCCTCCCCGGTCATATACCCTCCCTTGTGGCATTCTTCCCTAAAAATTTCACTTTCTGCTCCTCAAAAGAATTGGTTTACAAGCCCGTTCATAAAATTTCATTTTCTCGGGCAATAAACGTAATTTTAATGGTCTAATTATTGAATTTAATGTAATAAACCCCTCCGTTCGGAGTTATTCAGGGAGAGATAAAATGAAAAACCATTCAAAACTTGACTTCCAGACCAAATGCGTTCACGCAGGCATTGATGAATATGAATTTGGTTCGGTCGTTCCGCCGATTTATCAGACATCAACTTTTAAATTTGAATCAGCTGAACACGGTGCTTCTTTATTTGCAGGAGAACAAAAAGGATATATCTATACAAGGATGCTTAACCCAACTATTGAAGCTATGGAAAATGCCGTAGCCGAACTGGAAGGGGGTCATAAAGCTCTCGGCTGCGGAAGCGGTATGGCAGCTGTCCATACAATATTTGCCAGTCTTACCGGGCCGGCGACCATGTTGTTTCTTCTTCTTCTGTATACGGACCCACTACCACACTTCTGAATACTATAATGAAGAAATTCGGAGTTGAAACTACTTTTGTGGATACCTCAGATCCTATGAATGTGTTAAATGCAATGAAGAAAAATACAAAGTTGTTTATATCGAAACTCCTGGTAACCCGACTCTCTGTATATCCGATATAAAAGCAATTTCAGAAATTGCTCATAATCATAATGCAAAAGTTGTTGTAGATAATACATTTATGAGTCCCGCACTGCAGAATCCTCTTGCTCTTGGAGCTGATGTCGTAATGCATAGTCTTACTAAATTCTTAAACGGTCATGCCGATGTCGTGGGAGGAATAATTGTCGTAAAAGATGAAGAAACTTATAAACACTTCCGCAAAACATTAAACCAGCTTGGCGGCGTAATAGATCCGTTTAACTCGTTTCTTGTTCACAGGGGACTAAAAACACTATCCATAAGAATGGAAAGACACTGCAGCAGCGCTCAGAAAATTGCTGAGTGGCTTGAGACGCATCCGGCAATTAAATGGATTAAGTATCCCGGTCTGAAAAGCCATCCGCAGTATGAAACAGGACAAAAACAGCATAAAGGTCCCGGCGGAATGATTACCTTCGAGCTTAAAGGAGGTTTTGAAGCCGGCAGGGTTTTAATGAATTCCGTACAACTATGTCAGCTCGCTGTAAGTCTCGGCGGTGTTGAATCTCTTATCCAGCATCCCGCAAGTATGACCCATTTCTCTATGGGCAAGGAAGCCAGGGAAGCGGCTGAAATTACGGATGGACTTGTAAGGTTATCAGTGGGAATTGAAAACGTTGACGACCTTATAGCAGATCTTGAACAGGCTCTCGAAAAAGTTATGAATCCTCAGAGAACGTTAAAGCAATTGAAATATAACGTATACGATCAAACCAATGTAAAGCGATTCGCTGAATCGCACATGGTCAAGTACAGCACCATAATTTTAGTTATGATTTTTTTATATTTGATATAAGCAAATATTACATATATATAATAAACAGCCATTTTATAAGTCAGATCCCGCCACGATATTGTAATACCTAATCATTCATTAATTTCCGGGGAGATTATGAAAAAATTCTACATCCTTTTTGTCTTCATCTTTTCTATATGCTTCATTGGTGTGTCATCGGCATTCGTTCCTGATGGAATATCTCTCGTTAAGAATTCTGATGGATATTCAATCAATTTCAGCCTTCCTTCGTATCAGCTGAAAACTATAACTGTTAATAATGAGGATTATTATACTATAGAAATTCCTGGTTATGGAGTGATAAATGAAGCGGGACTTCCGGCGCTTCCTCAGCTTTCTTTTAATATGTTCATTCCTTATGCAGAGGATAACCCTTCGGTAAATGTTGAAAGTACCAGGTCGGAAATAAAAGAACTGAAATTGAAAGTTTATCCTTTTCAGCCTCCATGGGAAAAGAATAATCCGATCTCGGAAAGACCATTTACAATTGACAGGAATTATTACAATTCTCAGGGGAAATCTTATTCACCCGTAGAAATTTCAGAACCCTTTATCATGAACGGAGTTAAGGGAATAATTGTAACCATTCATCCTTTTAACTATAATCCGTTAGAAAATAAACTTACTCTTATAAACTCTGCAGAATTCAGACTGAATCTGCATGGTTATGTCGCTCCGGTAACCGGCAAATCCGTCATCTTTAATAATTTCTTCAAAGATATTTTTGTCAATTATGAGTATGCGGGCCAGAGAAGCGGCGGGAATTATCTTGATTATTACAGCCCCTGCTTATGAGGCAAACCTTGCTCCTTTCGTTGATCTTAAATCTGCTTCAGGATTCACGGTAGATGTTTTTAATACAACTACTACCGGGACAACTAATTCTGCAATTAAAACTTTTATTCAGCAGAGATATGATAATACTGCAACAAGGCCTGATTATATATCTACTCGTTGGTGATGTTGCTAATATTCCTGCCTGGACAGGTTCGGGCGGAGATAACCCGACTACAGACCTAAAATATGTTCAGCTCGAAGGCGGTGATAATTTCCCCGATGCTTTCATCGGAAGATTTTCGGTGCCAAGCGGCGCTCAGCTTGATAATGCAATCAACAAAACGTCATTTATGGAATCCTACATCGGCTCGCTTGATATGAAAAATGTATTTATGGCATCAAGCGATAATTATGCAATTACAGAAGGTACTCATAACTATGTTATTAACACATATTTCCATCCTGCCGGTTATGAAAACCTGAAACTCTATACACATACATTCGGTGCAACAACCACCCAGCTTATAGCTGCATTGAATGATAACCAGGTTTTTGCAATTTATTCAGGTCATGGCTCAGAAACTTCCTGGGCGGATGGTCCTCCGCTGAATCAGTCGCAGGTGTCATGCTCTCACCAATACCTGGTATCCATACGTCTATTCATTTGCCTGCTTAACCGGCTCATTCGCAACTGCTGAATGTTTTGGTGAAACCTGGCTTAGAACTGCTCATGGTGCTTCCTCCTTTTATGGATCTTCGGTTACCTCATACTGGGATGAGGATGATATCCTTGAAAGAAATGTTATTAAAGCAATGTTTGAAGACGAACTTACCCGCATTACCCCGATGTTCGTCCAGGGTATGATTTATTTCGTTGATCATTTCGGAGGGATTAACAGTACTACCCTGAGATATATGGAAATGTATAACCTGCTGGGAGATCCCTCATTACCGGTTGTTGAAACTCTTCCTCCATGCCCGGTTCAGGAAGCAGGTAATCCTTCTCCGGCTGATGATGAATCAGATGTTTCAATAAATCTTTCTGAACTGACCTGGACGAACGGGGCTGATGCAGTTTCTAATGAGACATATTTTGGAACAAATCCTTCCTCCTTAACTTTAGTTCAGTCAGGCAGATTTGTCTACATCATGGACAATTGATCCCTCCTATCTTCCTCTTGATTATTTTACCACATACTACTGGAAGATTGTTGAGATAGGGGATACATGCAGTTCAGCAGTAACCTTTAACTTCAAAACCGTGCAGGATCCTAATCTTATAACTGTAACTGATACTCTTTATCCTCAAAGTGTGGATTACTGGACAGGAACATGTAATACCACTACGAAGACAGATAACAGTGAGATCAGAACTGTTTCTCCCGAAATTGGATGGATGACTTTTGATATAAGCTCAATTCCGGAAAACGCGGCTATCTTATCCATTAATTTCAATGGTTATGTGAATGACACGAATTATCCTTATTGGAGTGCTACCCCAATGGGAACTATAGATCCGGTTGCAGCTTCTGCATCTGCGATATATAACCAGGTTACTAATAATACCAGCCAGGGAACCGCGTATATTTATTCAGATGAAAATTCTTCATTTTCAACAGGATGGCACTCATATCCTTTGGGAAACGGGGCTGTATCAGACCTTCAGAATGTAATAGGTCAGGGATGGTTTTCCGTCGGCATCGATGACAGGGATGGTTCCGCTACATACTATATTAACTTCGATGGCTGGAATGAACCGAATCCTCCATACCTGGTAGTTAATTATGAATATGTTACCCCGGTTGAACTCAGTTCATTTACTGCCGAATCGAAGGATGGTAATGTTACCTTAAACTGGTCGACCGCTACTGAAACAAATAACCGGGGCTTCGGGATTGAACGTAAATCAGCTGATGGTGAATTTCTGAATATAGGATTTACTGCAGGGTTCGGAACTGCCTCGGGTCCGCAGTCGTATAGTTATTCAGATAAGAATGTAGGCTCAGGTAATTATACCTACAGGCTGAAGCAGCTTGATTTTAACGGCAGTTTCACATATTCAAAAGAAGTTAATATTAATGTAACTTCCCCTATACAGTATACCCTTGAACAAAATTATCCGAATCCTTTTAATCCGAATACCACAATCAAATATTCAATACCTGAAGATGGTATGGTTAAGATCAGAGTATATAATTTGCTTGGACAGGAAGTAATGACTCTGGTAAATAATATTCAGAAAGCGGGTAGATACGAGATTGTGTTTGATGCGTCTAAACTTGCCAGCGGTGTTTATTATTACCGTATGGAAAGTTTAAAGTATATTTCAATAAAAAAGATGATCCTCTTAAAATGATTGTTTCTTAGTTAGTTATAAGCCCGGTCTTATGCCGGGCTTTTTTATTTTAAAGCAGTTAGATTTTTATGGCTTCAGCTTCAAGCCTTACCATGCCTATATGGACTTTGCCGTCCCTATCTGCAGGATGTTTCCCCACAAACAAACTGGCAGCCTCTGATATAAATTGTTCACGTTTTTCTTCAGGAATTCGCAGCGTATATGGAAGCCAGGTTGTTCTGATAAATCCTTTAAATCCTTCGACCCCATCGTGAATCATATCTTTCTGAAGAAGCTCAATCCTTACAGGTTTGAATCCTGTCTCTGGAATCAATACCTCATAGTCTTTCTCACTTAAGAAATTATAGGGCGATTGCACATCCTTCAGATAGGGCAGCCACTCACTCATTAAAGTCATCTCATTAACTATCTCAAAGGCAGCTGCAGCGTTTCCCTTGCCGCCTGTCTGGATGAGAAATCTCCCGCCGGGTTTCAGACAGCGGTGTATTCCCTCAAACACCTTCCTGTGATCATCTACCCAGTGAAGGGCGGCATTGGAAAACACAAGATCAAATTGACCATTGTAAATTATCTCTTTGGCATCCATTACTCTGAATGTCAGGTTCCTGTCAGAGTAGATTTCTCTCGCAAGCTTTATCATATCTTCTGAATTGTCGACACCTGTAACAGCTCCTTTCGGAACAAGGCGTGCTATTTCTGCAGATACCTTCCCATCCCCGCAGCCAAGATCTAATACCTGTTCGTTTCCTTTTAGATTTAGTTTTCCCAGCAATTCTGCAGCCCAAGTTTTCTGGGCTGATGAATACTTTGCATACTCACCTGCGTTCCATTCAAATTCCGGCACTGTTATCCTTCTTCATAGTATTTTTTGGGATATTCGAAGAATTCCAGGGTGCATGTTTTCTCACCTATTTTATTCCAGCGGTCCAGTTCTGAAATACACGAAACTACACCTGATGTGGAGATATTCTCTATATAACTGCCTGTAATAAAATTTGCTGCATCGGTTAATCCGGGGTTGTGCCCGAATATCATTATCTTTGAAATATCTTCATTTAACATTGAAATGACTTTCAGGATATCATTTACTCCAGCTTCATATAAATCGCTATTTTGAATAATTTTATCTGCCGGGTAATCCAATCTGGTAGCAAAAATTTCTGCTGTAGTGAATGCTCTTTTGGCAGTACTTGAAATAATTATTTCGGGATGAATTCCTTTCTCTCTCATTAATTCAGCCATAAACGATGCATCGTGCTTTCCTCTTTTATTCAGAGGTCTGTCGAAATCTCTGAGATCCGCGTTGCTCCAGCTCGATTTTGCGTGCCTTACCAGGTAAATTCTTTTCAATTTTAATTCTGTTTGTTCATATGCTGATCGGCTATTTGTTTTAGCCGTGCAAGGTTCTTCTTTCGTGTTTCATCGAATTTCTGCCGGGCATAATCCGTGTAGAAAGAATTTGATTCTATAAACTCTATATTCTGTTTTATCCATTCCTCATCTGTAAATGTTTTTTTGATGCTCTGCGCCCATTCATTCCTAAGGCTCGCTATTCTGCTGATGAAATCGTTATGACCTATATAGGAGATGTCGGCATCACAAATAATTTTTTCTGGCATGGTAATAGGATTCTGAGGCATCCTGGTAGAAAGGATTAATTTTTCCACAGTGTTAATTTTGACCTCGGGAAAATTTAGCTTTTCCAGATATTCCCGTGCAATTTCTGTACTCTTTTCTTCGTGATGTGAGATATTTTGAGGATACCCTGTATCATGGAACCAGGCAGCTATCAGCAGAAGCTCTTTTTCCTCTTCGTTTGTTCCTGAATTTTCCGAAATATCTTTTACAATGTTCACAACATCCACGGTATGCTGAAGGTTATGATATAAAAATAAAGCAGGAAACTTTTCAAATATTTGTTTGACATAATCAGAAATTTCTGCGATTAAATTATTCATACCAACCCGGTCTGCCTGAAAAATAAATGCTGCAAGTTAAAAAAATTAAACAAATTCCGGTATGATATTAAAAATCATTCTGTATTATTGTTAGTGATTAATTTTTGTTTTCTCGCACCGTTCTTAACCACTATAACGCCGGAGATTATAACAACAGCTGCAATAATAATTGTCAGGTTCATTTTCTCATCAAGTATCATCCATCCGAGAAAAAGTGCAATTATGGGATTGATATAAGCGTAGGTCGAAACAAGCGAAAGCGGAAGATGTTCAATTGCATATATATACGATCCGTAACCGAACATTGAACCGATGAATACCAGGTAAAAAAATGAAAGCACTCCGTCTGCATGCAAAGAGATCCGTGCACCTTCACCTATAGAAAATCCAAGTATGGTCTGCGCCGCTCCCGCTATCAGCATCTGTATAGCTGCACTCATCAAGGGGTGTGCAGAAACCTTTTTATACTTTGAGTAAACAGTTCCGAATGACCAGGCAAATACGGCGCCAAGTATGCAGAGCACTCCTGATAAGTACGAAGAATTCAGTAGGTTTGACCATTCTCCGTTAAAAATCAGCGCCACTCCCAGCAATCCGAGAGTAAGTCCTGAGATGATAGTGAAATTAATTTTAGGACCGGTTGGAATAAAAGCCTCCATACCAACCACCCAGAAAGGAACAGTCGTAATCAATAGTGCAGCCAGACCGCTGCCTATAAACTGCTCGCCGGTCACTACCAATCCGTTTCCTATTCCTATTAAGGCTATCCCTACGACTGCAATATGTATAAGGTCCTTTCTCCCTGGAAGCTTTTGACCCTTCAGCCTGAGAAATGAGATAAGAACAGTTCCTGCAATTATCCATCGTAAGCCTGCAAACAGCATTGGGGGAATATGTTCTACACCGATTCTTATGGCCAGGTATGTAGTTCCCCAGACAATACAAACAGCAATCCACGCAGCGTAAGCTCTGATATTTCCAGTATTCATATTAAAAAAGTCCGGTTAAATATAGTTTTCTGGGAAGTCGCGGGTAAAAATACTAGATTTATATATAATTCATATCAATCCTCAAAAGAAATGATATCAGCTGCCTAAAGATTCAATCAGAGAAAAAATAAATCTTCGTTATATGCAGAATATTTCTTTATTTTTATACCCAATTAAAAAATATACCTTTTGAGGACATATATGCCGGAAGAACTAATCACACCTGAAAAAGAAGAAGATACTGTACTCAAACAAACAATAAAAGAAATCACCCAGCCCTTTAAAGACCTTGTTCGTGCCTCAAGATTATTGTGGGGCGTAAATATATCCTATTTCCTTGAAGGATTGGTCTATTTTGGAATGCTGGGTCTGCTTGCACTCTACTTCAATAATTATGCGGGTCTGAATGATATTCAGGCTGACCAGATGGTCGGTATACTGACGGCCGGTATCACCTTAAGCATGCTTTTCCTGGGTGCAACAGTTGATATAATTGGTGTAAGAAAATCATTCATTATTTCTCTGAGCCTGATGCTGGTCGGCAGAGTGCTGATCACTCTTAGTCCGGATATTTTTTCCGCTACAGGAATGTGGTCCGGTGTTCATAGTATGGCGATGTTCGGTATTTTGTGGATCGTTTTGGGCTATGGAATTTATCAGCCTGCAGCTTATGCCGCTGTAAAGCGATTCACCACGGAAAAAAATGCTGCAATGGGTTATGCTATGCTCTATGCATTGATGAACCTGGGCGGGTTTATGCCGGGACTTATTTCTCCCCCGGTCAGAAAAGCTTTCGGTATAACCGGAGTTTTCTGGGTATACGACGGTCTCACCCTTGCCGGTATAATCGTGGTCGCCATTGTTCTTAGCAAAAAAACCATCAAGCGGGCAACAGAACAGTTGTCAGACGCACAGAAACAGGAAGTTGCTGAAGAAACTGAAAAACCATTTAAGGAAAAAATGAAATATTATATACAGAATTTCCCTTTGAAGGATCTTCGATTTATGTATTTTATCTTTATTCTTATCCCGGTTCAGACACTTTTTGCACATAACTGGCTGACTCTTCCGCAGTATACAAGCCGTGCCTTCACAGGATTCGTGCAGGACAACTTTGAGTTTTTCGTAAACTTCAACCCGATCCTTATCTTTATCCTTACCCCAATGATAGCTGCACTCACAGCAAAAAAAGATGCTTATAAGATGACAATCCTCGGAACTCTGGTAATGGCTTCACCCACATTTATCCTTGCTCTGGGTCCGAATATCTTTACACTTTTTGCTTTCATAATTATCATGACTATTGGTGAAGCAATGTGGCAGCCCCGCTTCCTGCAGTGGGTAGCTGAAATTGCTCCAAAAGGAATGACAGGAATATATATGGGTATCGGTCAATTCCCCTGGTTCCTTACAAAGGTTATAACAGCAATGTATGCAGGCTGGTTCCTCATGAAATATTGTCCGGAAGGAGTACCTCCGGCGCAGATGGATACTGAAACTATGTGGTTTATTTATGGCCTCATTGCAATGATAAGTCCTATAGGACTATGGCTTTCCAGAAAATGGATGATAAAAGGATTTAAAACAAAAGCTGTGTAGTCTAAAAGAATTATGGGACAGCAGAACACAAATGCTGTCCCTTTTCCTCACTCAAGAGACCTCCTTATTCGGCATTTATATCGATAAAAAGAAATCGATTCACCAATGACACAAGCAGTCTCTCAATCCCTTCGTGTCTATGAGCCTTAATGGTAAGCCCCTGGGCTTCCGTTTCACGCTCCGCAGTTCCATTTTCTCATTTCTCCAGGTACTCATTCCTCCATTTCCTGCTTGTTCCCCTTTTATTTTCACACCCCTTTCTCTAATTTTGTATGGTAATTCAAAAAGATTAAGATTTACAATTGAAAAATCAGGAGAAGAAATGACAACTATAGTTGATATACTTGGAAGAGAAATACTTGACTCAAGAGGAAATCCTACCGTCGAAGTGGAAGTACAACTGGAATCTGGAATAATCGGTCGTGCAGCTGTACCAAGCGGGGCGTCTACTGGTGAACATGAAGCAGTTGAATTAAGAGATGGTGATAAATCCCGCTATAATGGTAAAGGTGTTTTGAAAGCAGTAGCGAATGTAAATGACAGGATTGCAGAAGAGCTGATAGACTTTGATGCTGCGGACCAGGCTGAAATCGATAATATGCTGATCACAATGGATGGAACAGAAAATAAATCATCACTTGGAGCGAATGCGATACTCGGCGTGTCACTGGCCTGTGCAAAGGCTGTAGCTGAAACTCTGGGTTTGCCGTTGTACAGGTATATCGGCGGAACTAATGCGCGCACTCTTCCGGTTCCGATGATGAATATCCTGAACGGCGGTAAGCATGCCGATAATAATGTTGATTTCCAGGAATTTATGATTATGCCTTATGGTGCTCCCAATTTCTCCGAAGCATTAAGAATGGGTGTTGAAACATTTCATTCATTGAAATCAGTGTTATCGAAAAAAGGTTATAATACAGCAGTTGGAGATGAAGGCGGTTTCGCCCCTAATCTTGAAATCAAATGAAGAAGCAATAGAAGTGATTCTTGAAGCAATAGAAAAGGCAGGCTACAAGGCGGGTAGTGAAATAGGGATTGCTCTTGATCCCGCTGCAAGTGAATTTTACCTGAAAGAAAAAAATGCCTATCATCTTTTTAAGACCGCACCAAATAAAGAAATCCCGATCGAAAAGATGGTTGACTTCTGGGCTGACTGGGCTAAAAAATATCCCATCGTTTCACTTGAAGACGGTCTCGCAGAAGATGATTGGGACGGCTGGCAGATCCTTACTGAAAAGCTGGGAAATAAAATTCAGCTTGTCGGCGATGACCTTTTTGTAACGAATACGGAAAGACTTGCTGAAGGTATTGAAAAAGGAATCGCAAATTCCATCCTCATTAAAGTTAACCAGATAGGAACACTGACTGAAACCCTCGATGCAATTGAGATGGCAAAGAAGGCGGGCTATACCAATGTAATAAGTCACCGTTCGGGTGAAACTGAAGATACAACTATTGCTGATATTGCTGTTGCAACCAATGCCGGCCAGATTAAAACCGGTTCGCTGTCAAGGACAGACAGGATTGCAAAATATAATCAGTTATTAAGGATAGAAGAGGAACTGGATACTGTAGCATTGTTCCCGGGATTATCCGCATTAAACTATACTGAATAATTTTTTCACAAGGAGCCGGTGAATTCCGGCTCTCTAAAACTGCCGGGGAGTAAAATGCCTGTAAATGATCTTCAAAAATGTAATAACCTTATAAAACAAAATAAGATTGAAGTAATCGATCTGAAAGCTATTGATTTAACCGGAAGACTTCACCATATATCTCTTCCTGTTTATGATAAAATTCTCGATAAAATGATTAAAGAAGGGGTCGGCTTTGACGGCTCGAGCTATGGTTTCAGGAAAGTTGAAAACAGCGATATGGTTCTCATCCCGGATTTGAAAACAGCAGTGATCGATCCTTTCCGTGAAGCCCCCACATTAAGCTTTTATGCTCATATAGCATTAACTGACGACAAGCGGAGTCCTTTTAAACAGGACGGCAGATACCTTGCCAAGCAGGTGAAGGATCTGCTCAAAAAAACAACCGGGACGGATTCCTCCTGGTGGAGCACTGAGTTTGAATTTTATATCTTTTCGAATGTAGAGTATGATACAAGAACTTCTTCATCATATTATAAAGTTGAGCACGTAGAAGAATTTTATAAGAAAGCTTATCACGCTGCAAATCCGTGGGATGAATATGATGATTTCAGAGATGAAGCCAGCAGACTTCTTCAGAAATTCGGTATAAAAGTGAAATATCATCACCACGAAGTGGGTGAAAGGGGACAGCAGGAAATTGAAACTTACTTCTCCGACTTACTTACTACTGCTGATAATATTATTACTGCCAAATACATATTGTTTAACTTTGCCCGGCAGAAAAATCTTTTTATCACCTTTATGCCGAAACCGATGTATCACCAGGCCGGAAACGGAATGCATCTGCATTTTTACCTTACAAGGAATGGTAAGAATGCCTTCTATAAAAAAGGGGAATATGGAAATATGAATGAACTGGGAAGATTTTTTATTGGAGGTATGCTGAAACATGGCGCTGCTTTATCCGCATTTACAAATCCCAGTACAAATTCTTATAAAAGGCTGGTACCCGGCTTTGAAGCTCCTGTTGCATTGACGTACGGACAGGGAAACAGGGCATCCGCAATAAGGATTCCCAAATATGTTTCAAATCCTCAGGAAACCCGCTTTGAGTATAGACCGCCGGACGCGACTGCGAATCCTTATTTATGTCTAATAGCAATGCTGCTTGCAGGTGTGGATGGCGTTGTTAATAAAATTGATCCTGTAAAAGAAGGCTTCGGTCCCTATGATAAGAATTTCCTCGAAGATCCCGGAAGCAGCAGATTTCAGTTTCTTCCAAGGAACCTTGCAGAGGCTCTTGATGCACTTGCTGCAGATAATGATTTTCTGAGACGCGGGGAAATCTTTACTGATGAACTCCTTGAACAATGGACCAAAATAAAGCTGGAAGAAATTCATTCAATCGGTACAATGCCTCACCCTTTCGAATATAAAATGTATTTCAATTTGTAAAATCTGTCAGGCCGTCTTCCGACGGCCTGACATTAAATTATAATTTACTCAAACCCTACTTCCTTTTTCCACCCGGGTTTATAACTTGAAGCAAGATTGAACATCTTTGTCTTCAAATCCGCCAGGGGATCGGGAACAGATGACATTTGTCCGATATCGATTTCTCTTGAATCCCCGTTAAGTTTTGCCGTTAATTTTGTCACGGGGGCATCCCTTTTCATTTCCGGTTCAGGTACTTCCATTTTCATAAAATCTATATCCTTTAAATAACCGAACAGTTCGTCCTTTTCTTTATCGGTTATAGAATACGTTTTATTGAAGGGAGCCTGCATTTCGTTTCCGGTATAGAACAGCTCCATATTATTATCTGTTACAACAATTTTGACTTCAAAAGGAATTTGGTAACCTTTTGAATAAAACTGTACACTGTCATCTGCTGCACCGGTCATCCGGTTGCTGCAGTTGAGTAATGAAATACTAAATAGAATTGTCAAAAATAATATAGATTTTTTCGTCAAAGCTGCACCTTATTAAAATTCGTTGATTGTTTATAAATGAATATTTCCATTCGGTAAAGTGTTCCTATTTCAATAGTGTCATCTTTTTGGACTGACTGAAGCTGGAAGTCTGGATCCTGTAAATATACACTCCCGAAGCCAGGTCCTTAGCATTGAATTGAATTATGTGCTTGCCTGCATCAAGTGTATTGTTAACCAGAGTTGCAACTTCTCTTCCGCGTATATCATAAACTTTTATATTTACTTTATCTCTTACGGGAAGTGAAAAACTAATCGAAGTGGAAGGATTGAACGGGTTTGGATAGTTCTGCGTCAAACTATAGTCTGCCGGAATATTCTGATCCTTTTTAACATCATTTATAGTTCCATCATTCAGCTCTCTGACATAAATTCCTCTCCCGTAGGTTCCTGCAACCAGGTAGAGTTTTCCTGTGGTGTTAATTTCATTCACGTATCGCAGTTCGGTAATGATTGTAGCATAAGGCATACCATCGTTCCACCTTACCCACGAGGCTCCCCCGTCTGTAGTTTTGTAGCAGCCCAGTTCGCTTGAAGCAATAAGTATTGAGCTGTTTGTAGGATGTGCAACTACATCTGAAAATGGGATATTGGGAAGGTTGCCTGTTATATTCGTCCAGGTAGCACCGAGATCGGTTGTCTTGTAAATCTTTTTTGAGGGTCCGGTCTGGGAAATTCCGTTCATTATCATAAAAGCGGTGAAAGGATCCTCAGGATGAGGGGTAACTTTCCTGATCTGAACATCTGTCGGAAGATCAGCGGGTACATGGTCATTGTACCAGGTTCCGTTATTGTAAACCCACAGTCTGGTTCCCGTAGTTGCCGGCATAGTGGCATAAACCGTAGTCCCGCCGGCTGAACTCCATTTTACTGCCGTGATATCAGAAATATCAGAAGCAAAAGGTGTCGGATTGAGTTTGGTCCAGTTATCGCCATTGTCATTAGACTGGTAAACATATGGTCCTGAATTACTAAACAGGTAGATGGGACTAACCTGATCGTTACGTATTCTGTTATACCATTGATCAGAGGGATCAATACCATTGTTGATATCTTGCCAGTTGCTGCCTTCGTCTGCCGTTCTGTGCCTGCGGAATGTCCAGTCTCCTCCATATACACCATTGGTCACAAACATCTTAGCCCGATCGTCGGGATCAAATGCAACACCTCCGCCGTCTCCGCCTAAAGCATACGTCCAGGTAGCACCAAGGTTAGTAGTAACCGATATCCCGTTATCCTGTGAGCCTCCGGCGATATATGCAACGCTTCCTGAAAAAACATCAATGTTAACATATTGCGTGATGGGGATTTTGTTGAGACTGGTCGACCAGGTAGCACCCTCATCCGGTGATTTTGAAAGACCGCCGTCGTTTCCAATAAAAAGTTCTGAATTCCAGTTGTGGGCAATAGCATGCTGGTCAGAGTGTACATTTGGTCCGCTTAATTTTGTCCATGAACTTCCGTCGTCTGTAGTTTTCCATAGATCCACCCCGCCGACGAAAATCGTATTGGGTGATGGACTTTGAATTATATTATCATACCATCCCTGGTTTCCCATGTAATTTTCCGGAGGTGATATGTCTGTCCAGGTTGACCCATAGTCTGTACTTTTGTAAACTCCATGCAGATTGTAATTGTCGTATCTTGCGATTGCCGCATATAAAGTACCTGACTGGTAGGCTAAGGCTACTCTTCCTACATTTGTGAAAGGTAATGTAATTTCGTTCCACAGGGCGCCGAATAATGAGGACCAGTAGATCTTATTTACTCCATAGCTGGCGCAAAACATCCAGCCCTGCGTGTTGTCATCTGTAAATGTAAAATCACATATGTTTCCTGTAAGATTTTTAGACCAGGTAGCGCCTCCGTCAGCTGATCTGTAATAACCATCTGTAGTAGCTGCATGAATCTCATTGGGGTAGCCGGGCCAGTATCTGATCTTATAGACTCCCGATGGGGTTGGCGAAAATCCTGAAACATTTGACCACGATGGATCCTCCGTTATTTGTAACGTAAAGACCTGAACCTCCGCGTACATAAGGCTCTCCTGTTCCGATATAAATTTTGTCATTATTACCCGGATCAGCCGCTACTGTCGAAACTGCAAGGTCCTGTATTCCGTCTGATAAAGGAGTTGCACTTGATCCGGTAACTTTCCATAATCCGCCGCTTGCGGCAGCAATTAAGAGATTCCCGTCATTTGTTATCTGTATATCCAGAATTCTTCCGGTATAATAGGCATTGGAACCCGGAACACTCATTCTGTCAGGACCAATTGCCTGCCAGCCGGTTAGTTCAGGTGAGTTATGTAATTCCGATTCATCAGGCAAAGCTGCCGCTTCTGTACGCATTTGATGCAGCAGTTCCGGGGAAAGTACTGCCCCAAACGGCTGATGCCATTGCTTAAAATACCATCTTTCAAGTTCCGGCCCTTTTTCAGCATCAGCCTCAGATGTATTAGCTGTCTCTTTGATAAAAGATTTTTCCTTTGTTTCTTGTGCCTGATCAACTTTGACCGGCTGCAGGTATAAAATCCCCATCATCGCCAGCAGTACTATAAACCCTGCTGCGGCGCTGTATAGTGCCATTCTCTTCATTCTTTCTCCTGTTATTGTTATGGTGAAACGAAATAATCCTGTCGTATAGCTGATTTATACATAAAGAAATATGTATAAATCAGGATTACTGAACATACATTATAATTATCAGGTCGGATCTATTATCTAAGTTATCGGAAGTGCCCGGATAAATTACAAAATCTATAATCTTTGCTGAGAAATTATGGAAGGAAAAAAGCAGAATTCAGCCGTTTAGCAAAGTTTAATCATCTATTGCTCAATGTTAATGATTAATAATTAAAAAACAAAATATTATTGTGAAATCCGGATGTTGTCATTTGGCACTATTTTACTAATAACATTTTACGGATCTCTGTGTATTTGCCGGAGGTGAGTTTATAGAAATAAATTCCGCTGGGAAGGTTTGCCCCGTTAAACTCAACTTCATAATCTCCAATACTCAGATCTCTATTGAGAAGGACAGTTATTTCCTTCCCGAGAATATCATAGACAATTAATGAAGTTTTTGCTTCGGAGGGAATTGAGAAGCGGATTTTTGTTGAAGGGTTGAAGGGATTAGGATAATTCTGTTCTAATTTAAAATCTACACTGGAAATCTTATGGTCCAGGGTTCCTGTGATTTGATAGGTCATCTCCTCAGATTTCATTATCACTGGATTTTTATCAGCAGCAGCATACATCCAGTTGAAACCGATTGATGTCCAGGGAATTCATTCCCGATAAATATTCTGCAATTTCAGGTTTTAATGTCTGGTAACAAACTTCTGCTGTAATTCTGACTGCAGTTAGTCCGGTTACAGGGATTCTAAAAGTAGTAATATCTGTGCCGGTTCCCTCGTATCCGGCCGATTTGTTAAAATCGGGGTCGTTTAACGCATTACCGAAAATAGCAGTAGAATCATAACTACTGTGTGCAGTCTTAAACCCTATAGGGGGAATCCGGTTATCCTTTACAAATGTAGAGGCTTTAAGGAGTGTATAAGTTACATTTCCATTAATATCAACAGGGACTGCTTCATAAATTTGTATCTCATCCTGCTTATTGATCTGCAAATAATGCTGTTCAAAGGGAAGATCCATTCCCCTTATCTTACCATTATCATCCCAGCTGCCGGATTCAAATATAGTATTGATTATCTGCGTCCTCGGCTTTCAGATGAATCCACATCCTTCTGAGCGGAATACCGGTTGGTAATTTATGTCCGGTAATATTCTGAATTTTTACATTTACAGTGAGGGAATCATTCTCCTGGACAGCATCGAGGTAGAGATTAAGTGAAAGGTCCTTCAGATTTTTTTCAGCTATTGAAAGTGTAGTATCGAAATGGCTCGTTTCTGCGGTAACCTGAAGAGTATCCGGGTAATCACGCAGCATCCTTAAAATTAAAGTGTTTCCTCCGGCGAAAGTCTCTTTCCAGAAGGGAGTACGATGTGTAGTATCCGATTCAGGAATAGTTGCAATATCGATCGGATCAAATATTTTAGGCGAATGGCAGTCCTGGCAGTTTATCTGCTGCACAGGATAGATACTGTTTTTCCATTCAAGGTAGGGTGTCTGTTCAGGAAAATCTCCCACAATATTACCCAAATCATCAAGAGTGGGAGTGAAAAGAGTATGACAGGTTGCACACATAGCGGAAGTTTTTGAGCGAGGTTCATAAGTTGGTGTATAGCCTATGAACTGCTGCATAAAAAAAGTATCCGGATATTGATAGGGTCCGTAAATAAGGCTGTCATCAGTTATAACATAATTGCCGGAATAGGATGACTGCATGCCGAAATTTACAGGGTTTATCTGGTGGCAGACAGAACAGCTGACGCCGTCATTAGCAAGGGGATCAGCTCTTAATTCGGCAATCGAATAGAAACTATGTCCTTCATAAACAGCTTCGGTATATCCCATCGGGGCATGGCATTTTGTACAGAGTGTTTCAATAGTATCTTTTAGTGCGGGGAATTCATTCACTTCCTCAGAAACCATAGCCCTCCATAAAGGATCTTTACTGGAATTGGCCATCATTGTAGAGCGCCAGTAGGTGGGAGGGGAAATATCGACTCCGTTCAAAGAAAGGACATCACCATTGCCGGTATGGCAGTCTGCGCAGTTTCCCGATCCCGAAAAAATGATAGAATTTTCCGTCGGCAAAGGATACTGAGCATAAGCAGCGAAACAAAAAATCAGCTGAAAATAAACTAAAAAGTAAAGTTTCTTCATCGGCAAGTTAAAATGTTCTTTTCACACCGGTAAAATATCTAACAATCTTGAAAGATAACAGACAATTTTACTGCAATCTGAATTTTTACCAGCAGGGGACAGACTGTTTCATTTTAATATAGTTGTTTTTTTAATAAGACAGCCTGATTTTCTCCCGGCATATTAATTGTACTTTTTCAACTGCAAATATCCAATTTTCAGATGGAAAAAGGTATTTGGTATTTTCTGACGTCATAATTGTCGGACAAACTTACTGTATACGATTAATACAGTTAATTAAATAAATAGTTATAATTATAAACAATGAGAGGCAGCAGCAATGTCAATAGGCAAAATTGGTTTCCTCGAAACCTACGCACCGGATGACAATGGCGGTATAATGGGTGCAATTCTTGTCACCGATGCAGACACAAAACCACTGGAATTCAGAGTAACGGCACCGATAAAAACTACCAATTTCCAGAAAACTTTATACGGAGACGTTTTACTTGAACATATTCTGGTTGAACTAATCTCAGTACCTTTGATTAATGCCCTGAATGAAGAGATCGACATCATAATTGTCAAGGATAATCTCTTTCTCGGTGCTAATAACAAGCAGGGCGTCAGAGTAGTAAGAGTTTCAGGCGATGATACTTCATCAAAATCAAAAAACGGCCAGGAACTTAAAAGCTTTAACGGCAACGGGAAAATGTTTGTGGAAACTTCCAAAAAATATGAGTCTGAACTAGGACAGATAAAAGACCTGTTAAATGAAGTTGCAGAGAACAGGAACCTTTTGGAACCTTTTGATAGACTGAAACAGGCTTGTGAACAGGTTCATCTGCAAAAGACAAGCGACTGATGTATAGATCCGTCAGGAAGAAGGTCGCAGAATCAGTCAGTAAGCTTGATTCACCCGAGCATTATGACTGGAACAAATGGCTGAGAGAACCCGACTCGGATGAGTACTATATAGACTCATTATCAACAACGGTTCTTGACACTGATGATATTAATGTCTGGCCGACGCTGCCTTCAACCAGGGACTATACATTTGATCTTCCTAAAATAAAACTTTCCAAAGCATTCAAGCAGCTTAATATTAAAAAAGAGAAGACCAGCAAAATCTTCTTCAGCTTCCCAAAACCAGGCTTAAGGGAAATAAAGGAAATTCTCTCGCAGGCACAAATTGATTATTCACTGTCAGTTTCTTCTTCAGGCAAAGGTGCAATATTCAGATTAAGTGAAGGAAATAAAAAGAAGACCTCCGAAATATCGACAGAGGTTCTTATCCGGGAATTTTACCTGATGGCTCCGGGACTCTTTAATTTCCCGATGCTTTTGCCGTCTGAAAAGGTATACTCCGTTGATGTAAGCCTTAATGATAAAGTTGAGATCCTTGATCTTCTGTCAAACCTGAAAACCGAAGTTATAAATGTAGAATTGCTGAATTCGGAAAACTTTATTAAACCTTTGAATGATATCAAACAGCACAGAGATAAAATTCCAGCCTCTTCAAAACCCATCTGCGGTAAAAAAGGTTGAAGTTATGCAGCTGGAAACACTCCTTCATTCAATACAGGAACAGAAGAAACTTGTAAGCAAAATCAACTTCGAACAGCTTCCAAAACCCGGAGTACCTTCGGAATTTAAGATCCCTTCCACAGTCAAAAATAAGCTGAAGATCTTATCGGTTAAGAATATCAGGATTGCCGCTGCAAAAATAAAACAGGGCGTCAAAATAGATGATCAGATATTAACCGGGATAAATAGTTATTCCTTCAAAAATAAACAGCATGAAATAACGGACGAAAACACCGATATACTCTCAAGGGATCTGGAAGTAATACTGCAGCCCGTAATAAATTTCACCAAAGCTGAAAAGGAAAGGATATACGATTTCCTTCACGATTATCAAAAACCTGCTGCTGACTTCTTGTCTGAAAACCAGACAGCATTGCTGAACGATGAAACGGGTACAGGTAAGACGCTGGAGGTCATTGGTGCTCTGAAGATATTATTCAGAAGAAAAGATATCTCAAATGCTGTGATAGTCTGCCGCAAGGAAGAGACAGGCTGGCCGAAAAGGAACCCGTTATTAAGTGATGAATCTCTTTCCGGCTGGTATGATCATCTGCAGAAATATTCTCCTGCAATGACGGCCGCAGTCATCTATGATAATGCAGAACATGAATGGAAAAATCCGGCGGCTGTTAAGATTATTACCTATGAGCAGTTCGGTGATGCACTGGAAAAGAATTTCATCTCATTGAATGATCTGAATCATAGAGGGTGCCTGATCATTGATGAAATTGAGGATTTCCCCGATTTAAGTGTAAATCCTTTACCAAAATATTTGTGGATGCTGAGCGGACGGCCATCTGATGATCTAAAAGACAAAATCGCTGTTATCACAAATTCAGATGAACTTCCGGAAATTTTCGGCAGAACCAAAGACGAATTAGCTGACTCCATGCCTTTTAAATTGAAGCAGGATTACTGGATAGAGATGGATCCCCAGCAGAAGCTTGAATATGAAAAAGCGCTTGAATCAGGAAGAGAAAAAATTTACGATCTTGTTCAGGCAGGCAACCCATTCCTGGTTCAGTCAAATGTCTTCACACTGATTCATCAGCTGACTCAGATAGGCAACTTTCATGGGAACAAAGAATCCAGTAGTAAATCAGCGCTCCTCCTGCACCATGTAAAAAGCATCCAGAAAAGCGGCAAAAAAGTTTTTGTTTACTCTCAATATGACAGACAGGGAACTCAAAGACTCGAAAAATTATTTGCAAAGAACGGGATAAAGTACGTTGTTTATCAGACAGGTATGTCGTTGAAAGAGACTGAAGATGCCGTTAAGAATTTTGCAAAGAATAAAGGCATCACAGTTTTTCTTGCAGGGATGAAAGCAGCTAACGCAAAAATAAACCTGGCAAATGTTCCATACCTGATCCATTTCGATCAGTGGTGGAGCCCTGTTACAACTTGGCAGGCTGAAGAAAGAATAAACGGTTCGACTGATAAGCCTGTTAACAGGAAACTTAATACATATAATTACTATGTTAAAAACAGTATCGATGAAAAGATACGTTTAAAGTTGGCAGAAAAAGCTTTGGACAGTAAACTACTATTTGACCTGTTAAGTTCGGAAGGTATGTATTCTCTTATGACCAATGAAGACTGGCTTGAGGTCCTTGAACTCGTTGAACCAAAAGATCCGGCATCGATAAAGAAAATGAAGGAGGAACACCTTGACTACACGGTTAATTTGACAACTGATAACTTTGCTCATAAGGTGAAGGCATTATTAGGAAGAATAGGCTACAAGAACGTAAGCTTTAAGACAGCTTTTAATCCTGATGAGATGCGCTTATATGCATCTGCAATAAAAAACTCTACTGAAATCAAAGCTGCCGTTCAATGCCTGACTACGAAAATAGTAACCAGGAAGATGGTAAAGGACTTTATTGATTCACTTGTTACTAATACTGAAAAGATTTTTATATTCACGACGGGTGAAATTGAGCCCAAACTTATAAAGAACCCCGGGGATGAAAGAATTGTACTTATCGACAAAAACCTCGTTTCTAACTACTTCTATATCTTCAACCTGATCTGATCCGGTTAACAATACTCACTACTCTGGCGTCCATCCTGTATTTCTGTTTCACTTATCACAAACTGTTAATCTTTTCTTTGTTTATTGATAACTAAAGGAAAGAAATATTGCTTTATTTAACGACAGATATGATGCCGGAAGGAAACTTTCAGCCGCATTGCAGGATTACAGAGATTTGACAAGTAATTTATTGTAAGGAGGCTATGATGTTAGCATTTCAGGATGAAGAAATAATGAAAGGGGAAAAAAGGATCAGGGAATGGCAGTCGAAGTTTGTTAGCCTGCAAGGGAAGCTTGACAATACTATGGATAATATCCCGGAACGGTTTGAAAATCTTCTTCTCAGCCTTGATGAAATGAAAATAAAGGTTGAGGAGCTCAAAAACCCGGGCAGGGTTAATTTTGAAAAAATAAAAGAAGAGATAAATGACATCGACAATAAAATAGGGGCGGAGTACCAGGCAATCCAGACGAAATTATATTCATAAATGGAAGAAATAAGTATGGCAGATGATAAAAAATATATCCGCTGGTTTGAGGATCTTAGTAATGAGGATGTGAAAATTGTCGGCGGAAAAAATGCTTCCTTGGGTGAAATGATCTCATCGCTGAAACCTGAAGGAATTAAGATCCCTAACGGCTTTGCAACTACTGCTGAGGCCTACCAGGAATTCTTGAAACAAAATAAAATTGAAGTTGAGATAAGAGCGATACTGAAAAAATTAAAAGGGGATAATTCCAACCTGGAGGAAACAGGCAGAAAGATAAGAAAACTGTTTCATAAAAATGATTTTCCCGGTGAAATTAAAGAAGCTATCGCAAAAGCTTACCGTGATCTTAGCGATCTATATGAAAATAAAAATGTCGATGTGGCAGTACGAAGCAGTGCAACAGCAGAAGATCTCCCGGATGCAAGTTTTGCAGGACAGCAGGAAAGCTTCCTGAATGTATCGGGTGAAGATGAGCTTACAGATGCCTGTAAAAAATGTTATGCATCGCTTTTTACCGACAGGGCAATAAGCTACAGGCAGGAGAAAGGTTTCGATCATATGAAGGTTGCGCTTTCTGTCGGTATTCAGAAAATGATCAGGTCTGATAAAGCAGGTTCGGGAGTAATGTTTACCCTGGATACCGAAACTGGTTTCAGAGATGTTGTTGTCATAAATGCTGCATGGGGACTTGGAGAGAATGTTGTTCAGGGTGCTGTTAACCCTGATGAATACCAGGTTTATAAAAAACTTCTCGATGATAAAAATGCAATCCCTATTATTGAAAAAAACCTTGGTGAAAAAGAAAAAAAGATGATTTATGCCAGGAATAATTCGGGCAATACCAGGAATGTGGAGACATCAAAAAAGGAGCAGCAAAGTTTTGTACTAACTGATGATGAGATAATAAAGCTTGCAAGATGGGCGGACATCATAGAAAAACATTACAAAACCCCTATGGATATAGAATGGGCGAAGGACAGCAAACAAAAAGAATTATTTATAGTGCAGGCACGGCCTGAAACGGTTCAATCACAGAAAACTGCACAGACGATGAAATCTTATAAGCTGAAAGAGAAAAAAGAACCTGTCATAACAGGAAGGAGCATAGGAGGCGCAATTGCGGACGGCAAAGTCCTTGTTCTGCAGAGTGCTGATGAGATAGATCGTTTTGAAGACGATGCAATACTGGTAACAGGGATGACCGATCCGGACTGGGTACCGGTAATGAAACGGGCTTCCGGAATAATAACCGATTACGGAGGGCGCACTTCACATGCAGCGATCGTAAGCCGGGAGCTCGGGATCCCGGCAATTGTCGGTACCGGTAAGGCAACTGAAACTCTGAAAGACGGGCAGGAAGTTACAATGTCGTGTGCAGAGGGTGAGAACGGGTTTGTATACGAAGGCATCCTCGATTATGAAGTAGAAGATCTTGAATTCGGCAAAATACCTGAAACGAGTACAAGCATACAGATGAATATCGCAAGTCCTGCTGCATCCTTCCGATGGTGGAAACTGCCGAATGAAGGTATCGGATTAGCTCGGATGGAATTTATCATCAATAATATAATAAAAATACATCCGATGGCCCTTGTGCGTTATGATAAGATTAATGATAAAGAAGCAAAGAAACAAATCCGAGAATTAACGAAGGGATTTGAAAATAAAGAAGATTATTTTGTTGAAAATCTTTCAAGAGGCATAGCCAAGATAGCAGCGCCTCAATATCCTTATCCGGTAGTAGTGAGGATGAGCGACTTTAAAACCAATGAATATGCCCAGTTAATCGGCGGTAAAGAATTCGAACCGGATGAAGAAAACCCTATGCTCGGTTTCAGGGGTGCTTCAAGATACTACAATGAAAAATACAGGGAAGGATTTGCACTGGAATGCAGAGCCATAAAAAAAGCGAGGGAAGAGATAGGCTTAAAAAATATAATTATTATGATCCCTTTCTGCCGGACATTAAATGAAGCGGATAAAGTACTTCAGGAGCTGGCTGATAATGGACTGGTAAGGGGTCAAAACGGACTGAAAGTATATGTTATGGCTGAAGTTCCTTCGAATATTGTTCTTGCCGATAAATTCGCAAAACGGTTTGATGGATTTTCGATAGGGAGCAACGATCTGACACAGCTGACTCTTGGAGTTGACAGGGATTCTTCAATTCTCTCAGGTTTATTTGATGAGAGAGAGGAAGCCGTTAAGCTGATGATTGAAATGCTGATAAAAAAAGCCCACGAAAATAATACTAAAGTAAGTATATGCGGACAGGCTCCAAGTGATTACCCTGAGGTAGTCGATTTCCTTGTTAAGATGGGGATCGATTCAATCTCATTAAATCCTGATAGTGTCCTTGATATGAAAAAGAGAGTTGCAGAGCTTGAAGCAAAGATGCAAATGCGCGAAGAAGAAGTGGTCCATTTATTAAAGGATAAATGTATGTCAATCGAAAAAATCCCTTTTCAGAGCTGGCAGGATTATATTGACCGTTTTAACAGGATTCACAAGAAATGGTTATTCACGCTTGAGGAAATTGAAGTAGACGGATCAAAGAAAAATTTCTATAATAATCTGAAATTGAAAGAAGTAGCCCTTGATATGGAGGAGGGAGAGAACAATAACAGGTTCTTTATTGTAGGGGAACGTGAGGGTGATGAATTGAACCATTTTGTGGAAAGAGTAAAAAATATTTCAGTTAAAAAACCGATGAAGGTGCTGAAGAAGTTTTGTTTATAGAATCTGAATCAGGCATTACTGCCGAAATAAAATTGCTTTATTCAGTTAAACCTGAAAACCTCGACGGAATTGCATAGTTCCCGCAGGCATTTTCATTCTCTTTTTTGTCTTTCATATTCTTCAGATCCGGGAACCGGTTTATGCTTTATAGTAATTGTAGTATATAGGATGTATATGACTGCCAGGTTAATAATTATAAATATTACCGGTAAGATACCAGGGTGTTTTACAAGGTCATAAATTTCATAAGGGAGATAAATGAGAGATGAGATCAGCCCAATCCATTTAGCCCAATTGGCTTGATGCCATAAGCCGTATCCTTCTGCAAATCTCAACGATGAATAAAGTATTGCGAATGAAGCAATGATTATCAGCAGAGAATCCTGGGGATGTGTAATTGCCCCGTAAATGCTGCTGGTGATCTTTCCCCGGGGGGAATAATTAAACTGGCTTACAAAATCTTCAAATTTGTTCTGAATATTATCATTCAGCAGACTGAGCACTCCAAACCCGCCTAATAATACAAGTATGCCTTTGGAGAACTCAAAGACTGCGATGGTCTTAAGCGATCTCTCCGATTTAAATATATTTCTCAATCTTTATATTTTATCTTTTGAAAACTATGGGAAATTTAATAAAAAGAGATAGAAACTATAGTGACGTTTATGAAAAGAATAACCGGAGATTGTATCCTGTTCTGAATACTATCTCCGGTGCAGTGAATTGTTATTTTGTAAGTATCATTTTTTTAATTGCAGTATAAGTTCCCGATACGATTTTATATATATAAATTCCGCTCGATAATTTATTCCCGTTAAATGATACCGTATAATTTCCCGGTTCTTTAACTTCATTTACAAGTACTGCCACTTCGCTTCCAAGCACATCATAAACTTTTAATGTAACCTGTTCAGTCTGCGGTATACTGTATTTTATTTTCGTATCAGGATTAAACGGATTAGGATAGTTCTGCTCAAGAGTATAATTGAAGACCGGAGCAAAGTTTACCTCAACCGCAGGATAAATTTTATAAGTGCCGTTGAAATCTATTTGTTTCAGCCTGTAGTATGACTTGCCTGCAGAAGGATTATTATCTGCAAATGAATAAGCGATTGTTTCTGTAGAAGTTCCATTCCCAGTTAACGAATCCCAGCGTATTCCATTCACTCGCAGACTCATCTTTTTTCTGTATTTCGAATCCTCTGTTATTCAGTTCGGAGGCGGTACTCCAGTTTAGATTCACTGTATTTCCTGATACCGATGCATAGAATGAAGCAAGCTCGACAGGAACTGCATTAAAGGCTTTCAGAACGATATTATCTACATAGAATCCATCTCCTGTTAATGACTGATCAGAAATCAGGTGGAACCTGATTTTTAGCTGATTGCTGGTGTATTCACTAATATCGATGGTTTCGTGAACCCAGGTAGTATTTGTGCCGTCATAAAGAGGCTCTCCGGTCGGCTGAAATGTACCTGTCCCGGGATTTGTATACTGTCCCTGCATCGGTATCCAGCTGGTCCCGTTATTTGTAGAAATCAATACCTGGGCATAATCCCAGTCGGCTTCGATATCCCACTGAGTATCGAATTCAAGAGTAGCCCCGAGTACATCCGATAAATCGAGTGAATTAACTAAGAGATATCCCGGAGTTTGAGTTGCTCAGGTAGCTGCCTGAAGGTGAATCGGTTATTGAGTATGGAGGCGACACAAATTTGGATCCGGTTGTACCCCATGTACCTGTAGCGGACCAGTTATTCATATTAATAACTGTATCGGAAAATGCAATGGTCTGGGGTGCAACAAAGAATTGGAAGAAATTATCCGGAGGAATATTACCCGGAGGGTTAAAGCCGCTTCCGCCGGCAGGCAATGTTGAAACAATAGATGCATCTTCATCCTGTGCCGCAATATAATATTGTACTATTGTACCAAGCTGCTGACCAGGGATTGTAAAACTATAGGTGTAATCTCCCCGTGATTGATAACCGGCAATCTCAAAGAAATTTGTAAAGCCGCTGCCTGTACTGGTCCGGTAATAAAGTCTTGGACCAATAGCACCGGTTCCCAGGGTAAGTCCTGTGCTGAAAGCTGCTGTAAGGACAAGGTCGCCGGTATAATCTACAGAAGCAAAAGGCGTATGAATGATCTGTAGGTTCAGGTTCAATGCATAAGATGCAATAGCTGCAAAAGCGAGCTGTGCCGATTTTTTGAAATAAGGAATATTATAGTGCGCGAGTAAATCATTTGTAGTATGGTAATAAGCATTAAAATCATTATCATCTTCAATAAGGAGGACAGCTGCATATCCGTTCTCTATAAAGGATGCATGATCACTATAAGGCTCCTGAGGGTATACTTCCACTATGTTGAGTCCGACATTATATTGAGAATTTAACTCAACCATTTTATCGTAAATCTCGTGAGTTATGCCGACATCAGCAGTGTGGATGTTGCATATATTATCATTATTCGAATCCCATGCGATCATATCCATATTAACCACGCCCAGGATAGAATCTCCAGAAGCAGCTGCCTGGGAAGCATAATAATCGCTTCCGATCAAACCCTGTTCTTCTTCATCCCATACAGCAAAAATAAGTGTATAGGGAAAATTATATTGGGAAAGGATCCTTGCAGCTTCAATCACTGCAGCCGTCCCGCTGCCGTTATCGTCAGCGCCGGGTGCAATTGTCCCGGATGGCATATCATCATAATGAGCGCAGATGATAAATTTCTTATTGGGATAATCTGTGCCGGTTTTTACAGCGTACACATTTCTTCCGGTTGAACTGAATTGCTGATCATAAGCGGCAATCCCATAGCTCTGGAATTTTCCTTTAATGAAATCTGCGGCAATGTTATTTCCCGGCTGGTTCTTATTTCTCGAGAGGATAGTCTGTGATGTTCCATTCACAATCACAGGAGCCTCGCCCGAAAGCTGAGCAACAAAATGCATAAGAGAATCACTATTAGTATTGTTAATAATCTGCTGGATAATTGAGTTCTGCGGAAAGAAGTGAGATTGAAAAGAAAAAAATACGACGAATAAAAAAAGTAACCTTGTTTTCATATAACTCCCCAGAATTATTCAATGAAAAGATTATGTCTTAATTAAATTTAAGAAATAACCTCCCCCTTTCAAATACTCTCTCAAAACGTTCTGAATATTTGTGAATTTTGCTAAATTTGAATTGCGGGGTTGATTGAGGGATTTGAAGATTTAGCGAATGAACGTTCAATATGCAGGATAAGCAGATATTACCAGAGGGACGGAATAGTTTATTATTTAATTAACTCGCTTGACTCACCATTGATGCGCCTGAACTTCCAATTCAATTATTATTTCCCTCGTCCTGGTAGATAATATTGTATTTATTTATCAGCCTGTGTATCGATCTCCTGTCAAGACCGCATACTTCAGCAGTTTTAGTAATATTTCCTTTATTTATTTTAAGGTGATGAGTAAGATATTCAACTTCAAATTTTTCTATAGTCATTTCTTTTGCTTCTTTATACGGGGGATTCAGATATGAGCGGTCGGTGTTATTTTCCTCTTCTGTTGAAGGGATAGGTAAATCGGACCTGTCGACTATACCATTGGTACTAAGGAAATAAGCCCGGCCTATCATATTCTGCACTTCTCTCACATTGCCCGGCCAGAAATAATTCTTGAGAGCTGTTTCTGCTTCCCTGGAGAATACAGGTACGGGTTTATCATCTCTCGAACAGAGATCATTGATAAAATATTTCGCCAGCAGCATAATATCATCTTTCCTTTCCCGTAACGGAGGTACATCGATTCTGATCGTATTCAGCCGGTAATAAAGGTCCTCCCTGAATCTCTTTTCGGCAACTTCTTTCTCAAGGTTCTTATTGGTGGCTGCTATTATGCGCACGTCAATACCAATCTCACTCTGCGCTCCTACACGCCTTATTTTTCTTTCTTCAAGCATCCGCAATAATTTGATCTGGAGCGATAGGCTCATATCGCCAATTTCATCAAAAAAGAAAGTTCCCTGATTGGCGAATTCCAGGAGTCCCGGTTTGGTTTTTACGGCACCCGTAAAAGCCCCCCTTTCGTGTCCGAATAACTCACTTTCAAAAAGGTGTTCCGGCAATGCCCCGCAGTTAACCGGAACGAAGGCATTCTTACTTCTTCTGCTCATTGTGTGAATTGCTCTTGCTATAAGTTCCTTCCCCGTGCCGCTTTCGCCTGTAATTAAAACATTCATATTCCCCGGTGCAATTTTCTTTATGTAGCCTATAACTTTACGCATCGTTTCGCTTTTGTAAAGCAGTCCGGGAATCTCTTCAATTTCATCCTTATCTTCCGGTTCAAGGGCCGCCCCGTCTGCCAGAGCACGTTCAACAGAGTCAAAAAGCTTTCTGGAAGTAAATGGTTTTTCAAGGAAGTCGAATGCACCACTCCTCATCGCTTCCACACTCGTTTCAATTGTTCCATAACCGGAAATCATAATAACTTTCGACTCAGGAAAATTTTCGAGGGCCGACTTGAGGATATCTAAGCCGGAATTCTCTTTCATTTTCAGATCGGTAATTATAAGATTGAAATATTCTTCAGAAACTGTTTTAAGAGCCGTTCCGTAATCATCAATAAGAGTGATTTCATAACCGGGGTTCCTTGAAAGCAGCTTATTAAGGCTGGTGAGCATTTCCTGTTCATCATCGATTATTAATATCTTTTTCATATCACTGGCTCTTTCTATTAAACGATATTTTGAAGGTTGTTCCATCTTCCTTACTGTCCATACTGATATCGGCATTATGGTTTTTGCATATATTCTTTACTATATAGAGACCTAATCCCGACCCTTTTCCGCCGGTTTTAGTAGTGAAGAAAGGAGAAAAGACCTGGTCTTTAATGGAATCATCAATTCCGCTTCCATTATCGGAAACCGTGATTATAAATGAATCACCCTCAGCAGCAAGCGAGATCCGCAGATTTCCTTCCGCTTCCATCGCATCAAGGGAATTTATCACCAGGTTGGTTAATGCCTGCTCCAGCTGAAGGGAGTCACCCTTTATAACGGCGCTGCCTGGAAGAATCGATTTCGACAGTTCTATTTTTCTCTTCCGTAATATCGGCTGAAGGGTTCTGAGAGTGTTTTCAACCACTTCTGCAAGATTCACATCCTCAAAATTCTTTTCTGTTTTCTTACTGTGTTTTAAAACATTCCTTGTTATTTCCGATATTTTTTCTGTCTGGCTTAATATTACATTTATATCTTCGGAATAAGATGAAATACCGCTCCCCTCACCGGCTTCGAAAGAGAGGTAATCTGCACGGGACATTATGATAGCTGTATGATTATTAATTTCGTGAGCTGTCTCTGAAGTCAGTTCACCCAATGTAATCAGCCTGTCAGCGTGCTGAAGCTGCTGGAAGTGAAGCTTGCTGATTTCCTCCTGTGAATCATGCAGCCTGTCCACCATCAGGTTGAAATTGCGGTTTACCGTTCCGAATTCATCATCTCTCTGAACCGCAAGATGTGCTGAAAGGTTCCCGCCTTTCACCTCCCGCATTGCATGAATCAGATTGTGCAGCGGTTTATTGATAAACGATTGAAAGATAAAGTAAAAACCGACAGCGATTATCAGGAGTATAGCAATACCCAGAAAAACCATGTGCCGTGTTCCCGTATAGAATTTTGTTTCGGCGGGAGTAAGATTCGCTCCCACATCCAGATAGGCAATTATATTTTTCTGGGTATGACAGGTTCTGCACTTTTCCCCGTTCAAAATCGGAGCGAATGCGTGATACTCATTTTCATTCAGAAGACTTATTTTATCATTCGAAAGTGAATCGGGGTTTAGATTATCGTGAATATCATGCAATCCTGTTCCTATCTCGTCCCTGCTGGAGGCGTATTTCACGATTCCTTCAGGAGTAATTATCCTGATATGATCTATCCCTTTCCTCTTACCCAATTCATAAACTATCTGCTGAACATTCTTCTGATTTCCCTGCAGCATTGCATTATTAACGGTATAGTTCAGGAGATCGAGAGTAGCCTCAAGCATAATAACAGAACGCTGATTGAAATTCTCTCTGAACTGCGAAATTAGAAAATAGAGCGGAATGACAAGGCTGAGAATAATTAAAACCAATGCAAAGAAAATAAATTTAGTCTTGATGGATTTCATAAAAAGCTCCCCTTCAGGGTCGAATCTGCGTAAATTCTTCTTTCAGTTGAAAGGGGAAATACTTGTTTAATTATCATACAATGGTAATCGATTATCTAGTTAAAAATTCAACATAGGTGTGGTTTTAAGATATAAATGATAAACTGTGCCAAAAAAGAAAAGTGCTTTTTTAGTCTGTTTTATAGGGACATTGATGTCCCAGCGGGATATTTCTTTCTCAGTAAAGAGAAGGTATTTCGCAAACCAAATAATTAATTTTGATTAAAAATCCCTCAATAATAGCCAAATCTTCAAAAAACAGGGGGTTCTCTTGTAGTGTTTTTGACTGTTGAAATGGCATACACATTGATATTGCTGGGTTGATGAAAATTATTACAATAAGCAGCGATACCAGCCTCTTAGAGTTGATTGACAAACCTGATGTAAAAGGACAGAATCAGCTTATAGTGTACAACAAAAGCAACGACCTGCTTGATGTAGTATCATTTATTCATACCAATCATCCTTCAATACTGATTGTTGATGATGATTTCCTCAAACCCGACACAGCACATCTGCTTAAAAATGTAAAGAAATTTAATCCCGATCTGGCGATCATTTTTATCACTTCCAATCCTGGTATCGAACTGGGAAAAGAAGTAAGCCAGGTAGGTATATCATTTTATGGCTTAAAGCCGTTAAGTGAAAATGAAATAGAAGATTCGATTCGTTCGATAACCAAACTAAAAACTACTATAACTCAATATTAAACCAATGGGAGAAAAGTGATGAAAAAGACCTTGATACTGTTTATGATAGCCTTCAGCACAGTATTACTCTATTCACAGTCTGCCAAAGTTGTGACTTATGGTTTATCTCCGCGTCAGGTTGATGCTGATTCCACTGATATGTTTGATCGTGCCTATAATGGTTTAACCAATGTAGGTGAAAATACCCAAATGTACCTGGAAGCAATATTAACAGATGCTACGATTACCAGTCCAACATGGACCGTGGTAGAACAACCAAGTGAATCTGATCCTGCATTCGGTGAAAGTGTTAACTTAACCGACCAGGAACAGGTTGTTAAATTTACACCTGATAAAGCAGGTACCTACAAAATAGTATTTTCAGATGGCTCAGTCTCATCTGACCCGATCGTCATTAAAGTCGGATTATACCTGGGATATCAGTATTCATATCCTGTACTACCCAATCATGCCTGCGAAGATTGCCATAGTGATAAAGTTGCTCAGTGGGAGCAGACCGGTCACTATATGATCTTTGAAGAAGGTTTGAACGGTACTTTAAGCAACCATTACGGCCCCAGCTGTATAGGCTGCCATACAACCGGATATGATGCAAATGCTGCTAATAATGGATTTGATGATTTCGGTTTTGTATTCCCGGATACTTTATTCCCGGGACAGTATGATAACATGGTTGCTCAGTTTCCTGATGCAATGATGCGTGCGCGTATTCAGTGCGAAAGCTGCCATGGACCAGGAAGCATGCACGTAGGTGCTGCTAATGTTATGTCGGTTACTCTTGCTGCAGAAAACTGCGCTATCTGCCACGACGGCGGACACCATGTCTTCCCTGCACAATGGAGAGTATCAAACCATGCAACAATGAGCACAGTACAGACAAGAGCCGGCTGCGTTCAGTGCCATAATGGTGCAGGTTTTGTTAACTACATAAAAAGCGGTAAAACTCCTGCAACCCAGGATCTTACTGAAAAAGTTTCAATTACCTGCGCTGTATGCCACGATCCTCACAGTGTAGGGAATTCTCATCAGTTAAGGACAATGGACTGTCACATTAAGTCAATGGCGAAGAAGTAACAGGAGCCGGGAACGGCGCAATCTGTATGAACTGCCACAAAGCACGTCAGAACGCAGTTGACTATACAAACAATTACCTGAAAATTTAAGTACACACTACGGACCTCATCATGGTCCCCAGGGTGATATACTTTCAGGTAAAAATGCTATTACATTCGGACAGAATATTGAAAGCTCCGGACACTTAGCTGCTACAGTTGATGCCTGCGTAAGATGCCATATGTCCCCCGGAACAACTGATCCTGACGGAAACGTTATTCTTGTCGGTTCACACTCTTTCAGAATGTCGGAAGACGGAGTTGATAACGTAGCAGCCTGTGCAGACTGCCACGGTAATTTCGGACCGAACTTCTCTGATAAGAAATGCTATATCAACAATACAGCTGATCTCGACGGCGATGGTGTTGCCAATGGTCTCCAGATAGAAATCGAAGGATTGCTTGAACAGTTAAAAGCAAGACTTCCCCAGGATGCTGATGGTAATGTTGCAATTACAGATTCTTCTGTAACATTAACCGAGGCCCAGGCTGCTTACAACTACTTTATGGTTGAAGACGACAGAAGTATGGGAGTTCACAATCCAAGATTCGTATTTGGAATACTGAAAGCTTCTATTGAAGCTTTAGGCGGAGTTGTTGCTGTTGATTATGCAAAAGACAATATGCCTGAGGATTTTGTTCTATCACAGAACTATCCTAACCCATTCAACCCGACAACTACAATTCAGTACCAGCTTCCTGCAGGTTCTAATGTAAAAGTTGTTGTGTATGATGCTCTCGGAAAACAAGTAGCGGTTCTTGTTAATCAGATATCAGAATGCCGGTACTTATTCAACTAACTTCAATGCTTCAAACCTTGCATCCGGAATCTATTTCTGCAGGATGGAAGCAGGAAGTTTCGTAAAAGTTAACAAGATGTTATTACTCAAGTAATTCGGACTTGTTAATCTACCTCTGAACTAAGCATGTTAAGGCTGCTCTATTTGAGCAGCCTTTTTTTATGTTTTGGTTTCATAATAGTTGTACAGATCACACTACCTTCAATAATTTTTAACAAAATTCCAAAGGACGAAGAGAAGAATTAAAATACTCTCAGAATTTTCAATTTACTTTAATTGATGGGGCATTAATCAAACCGACTGATTTAAATGTCGTTTGGGAGAGAAGTATGAAAAAAAATTTGATACTGTTTATCCTTACTTTCTGCACAATTAGCAGCTATCCTCAATCTGCCCACATTGAAACTTATGGACTTTCCCCCCGGCAGGTAGAAGCTGATTCAACGGATATGTTCATTATTCCTTATAACGGACTAACCAACGTGGGTATTAATACTACCATGTATATTGAGGCAAGCCTGACAGGTGCTGCGTTAACAAATCCCACATGGAATGTGATTCAGAAACCTCCCGGTTCAAATGCCCATTTTTATACTACAACCAATCTTACAGATTCAAACCAGGTGGTAATATTCAAGCCGGATTCTGCGGGGACGTATAAAATTAATTTTACAGACGGTTCTGTAATTTCCGATACTTTAAAAATTATTGCAGGTTTATATTTAGGTTACGCAGGCGGACAGATTCCCTGCGGAACGTGCCATGGTGATAAAGTAGATGAGTGGCAGCAGACGGGTCATTACATGCATTTTTGAAGAAGGATTGAACGGCACATTAAGCAATCATTATGGTCCAAGCTGCATTAACTGCCACACAACAGGTTATGATACTTCGGCCGCAAACAATGGGTTTGATGATTTCCCATTCGTATTTCCCGATTCACTTTATCCGGGAGTTTATGACCAGATGGTTGCTCAGTATCCGCTGGCAATGCAGCGCGGACGTGTTCAATGCGAAAGCTGTCATGGTCCCGGAAGCGAACATAATTACGGGGCTGCCAATGTAATGGCAGTTACCCTTGCTGCTGAAAACTGTGCATGGTGTCATGACGGCGGACATCATGTTTTTCCATCCCAATGGAGAATTTCTGCACATGCTACTTTCGAACATGGTATGACCAGGGCAGCCTGCGCCCAGTGCCATAACGGAGCGGGTTTTGTTGAATATATTGAATCAGGGAAGCAGCCTATTACCCAGAACCTTTCCAGTGTGGTTTCCATTACCTGTGCAGTCTGCCATGATCCTCACAGCGTAGAAAATCCGCACCAGTTAAGAACGATGGACGTTACACTGACTGATGGCGAAACTGTAGAGGGGGGCGGCAATGGAACCATATGTATGAATTGCCATAAGGCGCGCGAGGATGCTGTGGAGTATACTAATGATTACCTCAATAATCTAAGCACCCATTACGGTCCTCACCATGGTCCTCAGGCAGATATACTCTCCGGTAAAAATGCAGTGACATACGGACTGAATATTCCCTCATCTCCTCACCTTGCAGAAACCGGGGATGCCTGCGTTACATGTCATATGTATCCCGGGACAGTTGATCCGTATGGTGATGTAATTCTCGTGGGTTCCCACACTTTCAGTATGTCGCATGATAGTGTAGATAATGTTGCAGCCTGCTCACCGTGTCATGGAAATATAGGTAACGAATTTTCGGATAAGAAGTATTACGTCAACGGGAATGCCGATCTTGATGGTGACGGTGTTGCAAACGGTCTGCAAATAGAAGTTCAGGGATTATTAAACCAGTTGAAGTCTCATCTCCCTCAGGACGCAAACGGAAATGTTGCCATCACAGATTCATCAGTCACCTTGACCCAGGCCCAGGCAGCTTATGATTATCTAATGGTTGAAGAAGACAGGAGTCTGGGAATTCATAACCCTTCATTCGTTTACGGGATACTGAAAGCTTCTATTGAAGCACTTGGCGGTGTAGTAGCTGTCGGAAACGACCAGAATAATCTTCCTCACGAATTCGACCTTTCACAGAATTATCCGAATCCATTTAATCCGGCTACAAACATAGAGTACAAAGTTCCTGAAGCTTCGAACGTTAAGGTTACCATTTATGATGCACTTGGCAAACAGGTGGAAGTACTTGTAGACGGCTACCAGAATGCAGGGACTTATACATTGAAATTCGACGGTTCCAATCTTGCTTCAGGAATTTATTTGTGCAGAATGGAAGCAAAAGGTTTTGTTAAGGTCAACAAGATGCTATTGTTGAAATAAGAGTCGGATAAAAGATGCAAAAGAGGCTGTCTCATTATTTTTATAATAAAAATTACTTTTGAGACAGCCTTTTTGAATGACCTTTTCCAGGATAGGGTTGCGACTGTGGTGAACACTTTTCCTGTCTTGTCCGGTTCAAGGTGTAAGGAAGCTCATAGGTGCAATTCAATCTTGTAATTCATCCCTACCACTTATTAAAATGAATTCTCTCTTTTTTGTACCTTTCGGGCGGTGCGGGAGATTCAGCCGGGTAGCCGAGCACTACCATTGAAACGGGTATTATATTTTCCGGTAATTTAAAGAGTTCCTTTATACCGTCAACTATCTCTTCAAATGGGTAAATACCTACCCAAACAGCTCCCAAACCGCAGGAATGAGCGGCTAGCAATAAATTTTCGGTTGCGGCTGAGATATCCTGTATCATTAATCCGGTATTCTCCTCAAGCCTTTTGTCGCCGCATATAATGATTGCATGAGAGGCTTCTTTAATCATTTCTGCATGTGAGGCGGCTTTAAGGATATCCTCAAAAATGTCTTTTTTATCGGCTACTATAAAATGCCACGGCTGGTAGTCGAAAGCTGAAGGTGAATACATCGCACAATTGATGATTTCTTTTATTAATTCATCCGAAATTGTTCTATTTTGATATTTTCTGATGCTTCTGCGTGTCTTTAATACTTCTAATGCGTCCATTATTCTCCCGGGGTCTATAAATGAATATTTTTAACAATTCAAATATAATAACATTAACAATTTGATTTTTAATTCAGAACAAGATAAATTCTTGTTATAAGCAAATAAACTTCCTGCTGTAGTGTCATTATCCATTAAATAACCGGGGAGGCGTTATGGATAAACAACAAATTATTTTCGAAGATCTGCAGAGACAATTAATTGAATGGAATGATAGATTCAGTGAGCTCGAATCGAGACTTCTCGAAACAAATTCAGCATTAAAAACAGGCCTGGCTGAGATGCCGGAAATAATTCATCCGGAAGTCAGGCTGGTGGAAATGAGAATGGCGGAGCTGAGGGTATCAGGACGGGAAGCCTGTGATGAATTAAAACTTGGTCTGCAGAAGGCGATAAAAGTTATGAAGGAAGCCTATGTCAAGGCTTCACTCCATAGTCATCTTGAAATAAATAAAAGTTTTGCCTGACGACGACCTAATAAATTACATCTCCGACTGCCTTCCGCAGCTGGTAGGAGCTCAAAATACTTTTGTATAAATCCTGCAGGTAAAAGAATTTTGCCTCTGCAAGAGAAGTTTCTGCATCAAGTAAATCGAGGTTTGTACCAACGCCGCTGTCATAACGGCTTTCGGCGCGCTGCACAGTCTGCTGTGCAAAATTTACCTGTGTGAGGGTTGAATTAAGTTTTTCAAGGCTGGAGTTCAAATTTGATGAAGCCTGTCTGACATCGGAGATGATATTCCTTTTCAGCGTTGAAATGTTAAGCTCCGATACACTGCTATTAACTTTTGCCTCACCTTCTTTGTACTTCGTTAGAAATCCATTGAAGATCGGAACTTTTACTGATACTGCCGCAACCCAGTTTCCTCTCAGCACTTCCAGGTTCGGTTCATATCCGTTTTTTAAACCATAAGCTAACATGGCATTCAGGCTTGGTGTATCGCCGAGGCCGGCAAGATGTTCCTGCAGGTGCGAGGTATTAAGTTCATCTTCAGCGAGTTTCAGCTCGGATCTTTTTTGGAAAGCAATTTTAACAAGTGAATCAGTGTTTGTTACGGCGGGAGGCGCAGAAAAATCGCCCGTAACTGCTACTGAGGTATCCTGTTCAATCCCAAGCAGCTCTTTAAGGGCTATCTGCTGCTGTTTAAGCTGATTAAGCAGTTCAATTTTTTCACTTTGTGCCTGTGAGATCCTCACCTGTGTGCTTAAAGCGTCGTAATCTGTAGCTGATCCGCTTTCCACTTTTTTATTGGTCACATTAAGATGAGCATTTAATGCTGCAACCTGTGTATCCTTTACAGCAATAGCTTTCTTAATAAATAAAATTGAATAGAAAGTCTGCAGTGTCCGATAGGAAAGATTAGATTTTACAAAGTCAACGTTGTCGGCAGCTGTTTGTTTGTAAGAACTTACCAGGTCAACCGAAGCATTCCGGCGACCGAAATCGTACAGCTGTTCATTTAATACAACATTGAGGTTATAATTATTTGCGGGGGCAAGCACAAGTGCCTCTCCTCCGAAATTAAAAGAAGGGAGAGGACCTATTCTTGAATAACTTGCCTGACCTTCAATATCCGGATAGAAAAAACTTTTCTGCTGCTCAATCTTATAATCAACCGCCTTTAGTTTTTCCTGCTGCTGCTTTATCAAGGGATAATTATTTATCGTCATCTGAATAGCCTTCTCCAGTGTCAGCTCATTCCGGTCTGACTGGGGATAACCATTATATGGCATTAGGAGGACTACTGCAGTTAAAATCAGAATTATTTTATTAAATTTATTTTTAGACATTGAATTTCCTGTTTTCATATTTATTCTGTAATCTCAATTTTCTGTCCCTTTTTCTTCTTATTATATTTGAGGAAAAAGAGGGGGATAAGAATCAGGAGGGTTATCAGGGCGCCGATGAAAAAGTCATCATCAATTCCTCTGACAAAAGCCTGCGCAGGAAATATTCTGCAGGATCAAGCCTTTTGCTCTTTGCCATTAATTCTGTTCCCGAGCCTCCTGTTGTCTGCTGAACAAAATTTCTCAAGACCGTATACTGTATGCTGGAAAGCAATTGACGACTGATCGGCCGCCTGGCTGAACATTGCGGAATGAAAGATCACTCTCCTTGTCAGCAGCGTTCCTAAAATCGCCACGCCGAAACTTCCTCCTACCTGGCGTATCGTATTGAAAAGCCCTGTGGCCTGTGCCATTTTATCCCGGGAGATATCATTTATAGCTATGGTGCTTAGTGGTATAAACATAAACCCGAGACCGAATCCCCGGATAATTAAAGGAACCATAAGTGTCCAGCTCTCAGTGTCGAGCGACAGATCCTTGTAGAGATACATGCTGAGGAACGTAAGCACGATGCCGATAAAAATCGGGATCTTGGGATTTAATTTATCTGTCATCCATCCGGCTACAGGCGACATAAAAGCCATGATAATACCGACAGGAAGGAATAATATGCCTGTCTGCAATGCAGTATAACCAAGTGAATTCTGAAGATAAAGAGGTAGAAGAAAAGAATTCCCAAAGAAAGCCAGGCCGAAGATAAACAGCATAATATTTGCCATTCCGAAATTCCTGTTCTTGAGAATACGCAGGTCGATAATCGGATGCTGAACAGTAAGTTCTGCTGCAAGAAAGATCACAAAACTTACAAAGGCAATCCCGAAACAGGTAAGTATAAAACCGGAAGTCCATCCCCCCGTATTCCACGAAGCATTTCCATCTGATAAAGCCAGCAAAAGGAACACGAGAAAGGTGGTCATAGAAATAAAACCGGTAAAATCAAACGAACGGGCGCTTTCTGTTTTATATTCTCTTAGAATAACAAGCGTTGCAAGCATTGCAAAAATTCCGATAGGGACATTCACATCAAACATTGCATGCCAGCTGAAAGTATCTATAAGATATCCGCCGAGCAGGGGACCAAGAGATACTGAAGAAGATGATGCGATGCCCCAGAAACCAAGAGCCATCCCTCTTTTTTCAGGGGGAAATTCGTGGGTGATTATAGACATTCCTACAGGCATAATAAAGCCGGCACCCGCACCCTGGATTACCCTGAAAAGTATCAGCATATTCTCATTTGACGAAAGACTGCAGAACAAAGAGCCGAAAGTAAAAAGGAACAGCCCTAATAAATATGAACGCTTGTGACCCCAGTGATCTGCAATCCACCCCGAAGAAGGCAGAACTACCGCGAACACAAGCAGGTATGCAGTCAGCACCCATTCTATTTTATCTACGCTGGTCCCGAACGCCGACATCATTTTAGTCAAGCCGACATTTACTATGGTTGCATCAAGTACAGCCATAAAGGTGCCGATCATAATATTTGCAAGGACGAACCAGCGGTATGACGGATGATCCTGAAGTTTATTATCAAATATTCCGGCCATTACTTTTCGACCTTAATCTTAACCTCAACAGACATCCCCGGCAGAAGTTTTAATGAATTATCGTTAGCCGTTTCTGTATGAATCGATATTTTAATAGGAATCCGCTGTGTAATTTTGGTAAAATTTCCTGCTGCATTTGAAGGCGGAATAAGTGCAAATTGCGAGGCGGTATTGGTGCCTATCTGCATAACTTTGCCTGAAAATTTATGATCAGGATAGGAGTCGACATCTATCTCTACGTCCTCGCCTTCTTTAATGGAGGCAAGATCGGTTTCCTGGAGATCGGATGTTACCCATAAGCTGTCAAGATTATAAATTGAAAAGATCGGCTGACCCGGCTGAACAATATCACCAGCCATAACCCATCTTTTTGCAACGACTCCGTTCATAGGCGAATATATCTCTGTATTTGAAAGCTGCGTGCTTATCACATTCAACTGGGCATTTGCCGTTCCGATTTTTGTTTGGGCAATGTTATATTCAGCCTGTGCAGCAGCAAGAGCGCTTTGTGAATGTTCGTACTGCTCTTTGGGAATTATCTTACTTTCATACTGCTGTTTTGCCCTTTCAAAATCCTGCTCAGCCTTATTTAAATTAACCCTGGCAAGCTGAATATTATTCTTTGTTAGGGTAAGCGCCGATAAAGACTGTTCCCTCTGGGCTATTAAGTCCGTAGAATCAATCTTCACAAGGAGTTCACCCTTAGTTACATTATCTCCTTCATCTGCTGAGAGGGATGTGATCCTTCCCAGCATTTTCGAAGCCAGCGATAATTTATTCCCATCGATATATGCATCATCCGTGGATACATAACCCAGTTGTCCTTTATACCAGAACCAGAAAATAATCCCTGCAATGACGATTATAAAAAAGGGTATCCAGATCCTTTTCTGCTTCAGCAGTGAACCGGATTTCTTTTTATTTCCGTTAACATCTTCTCCGTTCATAGGCACTTTACCTGATCCTGTTTTTAATTCTTGTTCTGTTTCGGTGTGTACTGCCATTAATTTTATGCTCCTTAATTAAATTCATTTTATACTTTAATTCCTTTAAGGAAGATTTCCGTAAAGATCAGCATCTCTTCCTTCAGTTCATCATAATTTTCTTTTTCCATCCTGTTATCTTTAATAAACTTTATCATTCTCAGGCGGATTCCCTGGAGGAGGTGAAGGAAAGTCCTGGTTGTCTCAGGCTTAAGTTTCTTATCAAACTCGCCATTGGCTTTACCTTCATCCAGGATCTTCTGCAGAAGTGCCATCTCCTGGTGTTCAAAGTCTTCAAATAATTCTTTAAACATCAGCTTGATTTCTACGAAAGTGTGTACATTCAGGGTGCCGAGGTTAACCAGTTCGTGAAAATATTCCAGTCTTTTTATCACATAATTTCTGAGTTTATTCTCAGCAGTTATCTTCCTGCAGAATAATTTTTCTATCTCTTCAACAAAAAGGTTCTGTTCCTTATTAATAACTGATTTAAAGAGCTCTTCCTTTGTAGGGAAATAATAATAAAGCGATGCTTTTCCCATCCCCACATCAGAAGCAATTTCATCCATTGTTACTTTAGAAAATCCGTAATGCGCAAACCGGTTGCGGGCTGCTTCCAGGATTTCCTTCTCTTTCGGGTTATTTTCATTCATTTTATTCGACTAATTTACTTGAATGGTCGAAAACTTAAACAAATATTTAATAATTGGCAAGTAATTTAAATAGGGATTGTGAGGGAGAGCATCCAGGAACAAGGTGACGATTTACTCACCATTTCTCCCTCCCTCTCTTTCTCCTTTACGCTTTTGCGGCAGACTTAAAGCAAAATCCGCACATCCCCGACTCTGTTACCTGCCTCGACATCAGGCGGTTTCGTCCTACTTCTTCCTTCTTACTTTTATCTTTTATCTTGCATGAGTCTCGCCCTTCCAACTTCTAATGATACCAAATCCGGCTGCTGCCGGACGATTCTATACACCCCGCATCAGAGCTTTTCCTTCAGCCCCCGTTTGATTCACGTTTTTATTTAAGCGTAATTATGCTAAATTTGTATGTATTGGGGTTTTTCATCTTTAATTTACCTGAATTCTCTCGGCCATCTCTCGGCCTTCTTTCGGCTATCTGTCGGCCTTCAACTACGGGATAACTCCGGTGAAATACCGTCACCAGTACTGTATGTAAATAAGCTTCAGACCTCGTGTATTTCCTTAAGATGAGGTTGGGCCATCTCAATACTTTCCTCATTTCATTTAGTATAATTTGTTGATGGTAAATGCGAAAGAGAATTCGGCAAATCCGTTAATTCTTAATATCTTTGCCGGTAAAAACAAATAAAGGCTATGGACCGAATAAAACATATTATCTGGGACTGGAATGGAACCCTTTTTAATGATGTTGAACTCTGCAGGGAAATTATAAATGGCGTGCTTAAAAGAAGAAGTCTTGGTGAACTTTCGTTAGCAGCATACAGGAATATATTTACTTTCCCGGTGAAGGATTATTACAAAAAGGCAGGACTGGATTTTGAAAAATATCCTTTCGAAATACTTGGCAGGGAGTGGATGGATGAATATGAAATGAGAAAAAAAGAATGCGGACTTCATGATGGAGCTGCAGGGCTGCTTGAGAAAATATCAGTACGGGGGATAGGTCAGTCCATCTTATCTGCATATTCACAACATACCCTTGAGGAAATTGTAAATCACTTCGGGCTGGATAAATACTTTTCTCATATGGCAGGACTCGATAATATTTATGCCGCAAGCAAAGCAGAAAACGGGAAAGAACTTATGAAAAAGCTTGGAAATGGAAAAGGAGAAACTCTTTTTATAGGGGATACAGTGCATGACTTTGATGTTGCTATGGAAATTGGTGCAGATTGTATTCTAATTGCCGACGGGCACCAGGAGAAGAAGAAGCTTGAAGACTGCCAGGTTCCCGTTTATAATAGTCTTAAAGATATTCAAATCGATGAAATCCTCTGAAGTTGTCTGTGAAACTATCGAGCCGGTATTGTTGAACTGCTGGAAGCATCATTCCGGGTTTATAAAATCTAAAATTGCTCAGTATAAAAAAAATCCTGAAAGTAATATCCGGGAACTTGTTAATGAAATGCTATCAATCGGCGAGTCTCTGATGGATTTATATATAGGAGAACTGACTCCTCAGGAAATAGCCAATGCAGTTGCAAATCACCTCACAAATGAAAGCATATCAGGACCGGTGGAATATAAAAATTGGCTGAATCTGGAGGATAAAGATTTTAAGATCATTAAGCTTGCAGACCGGTCTCAATGGACTCTTCGTTTGGGTGAAAAGAAAACAAAATATGTACATATTCATCCGTCGCGTTATTCCCCTCATACTGTAAGGGTAAGGTCAACTACTCTTAAGTCGGCAATATTATTCAGCACTTTTGACGAATATAGAGCAAAAGATCAGCTGGTTTTAATAAACCGGATCAGGAAAGAATTATCTTGATCTTCCTCCCTTAAAAAATATCAGTTCTGCCTCTGCAATACTTAAACTGACAGCCCTGCTTAATGAGCAGAATTGAGTTTCATTTCATAAAAAAGCTTTCCCAGTTCTGAAAATTTCAATCTATAAAGGCATTTAAATCAATGGAAATCAGGCGATTTTAAGCTGTTCTGAAGGGCACAATCATTGATAAAGTCTTTAAGCTAAACAGTTTTTGTGGTTTAGCCAGGGTATGTTGAATAATGCAACACCCTGAAGTAGTATAATCTATTATTAAACTAAGTTAAATAAAAATCCCGGAGGCAATTATTTAATGGATGCAGTTCTGCTTGCGCGTCTGCAGTTTGCTCTTACTGTGGGGTTTCACTTCTTATTTCCGCCAATAACCATCGGATTATCATGGCTCCTCGTCATTGTTGAGACAATCGGCTGGAAAAGAAAGAACGAGATTTATCAGCAAATAGGGAAATTTTTCGCAAAGCTTCTTGCAATAACATTCGCTGTGGGTGTTGCCACTGGAATTGTAATGGAGTTTCAGTTCGGCACCAACTGGTCAGAATACTCGAAGTTCGTAGGGGATATCTTCGGTGCTCCGCTTGCAGCGGAAGGCGTTTTTGCTTTCTTCCTCGAGTCAGGTTTTTTAGGTCTTTATTTATTCGGCAGGAACAGGGTTTCAAAAGGAGTTCACTGGTTCTCAGCTTTGATGGTCGCTGTTGGTTCAACCATTTCGGCTTTCTGGATTATCGTAGCCAACTCCTGGCAGCAGACACCTGCAGGGTTCATCGTTCAGAACGGCAGAGCCGAACTTACAAGTTTTGCCGATGCAGTATTTAATCCATCAACGCTAATCAGATTTTTTCACACGTTTGATGCTGCCTTAATAGCTGGCGCTTTTTTTATGGCAGGAATATCCGCCTGGTATTTATTGAAGAAGAGAAATACAGAAATCTTCAGCGCGTCATTAAAGACTGCAGTAATCTTTGGACTAGTAGTTTCCGTTCTTGAACTTTTCCCATTAGGTCATGAGCATGCAAAACAGGTAGCGCATACTCAGCCCGAGAAATTTGCGGCTATTGAAGGTCTTTACACCTCAGCAGAAGGCGCACCGCTGGTAATGTTTGCTGTTCCGTCTACTCCGCCGCCGCAGCTTCATGGTACTATTGAGATTCCGGGAATGTTGAGCTGGATGGCTTTCGGCGATGTTAATGCAAGGATACCCGGAATAAACGAATTCCCAAAAGAGAATTTACCTCCGCTATGGCTGACTTTTGTCTCGTTCCACAATATGGTTGTGCTCGGCATTCTGTTTATCCTGATTATGTTATGGGCTGTTTATTCACTTTACAGGAAGTCGATCTGGGAGAATAAAAAGCTCCTGAAGGTTTTATTATGGGCAATTCCTTTTCCGCTTCTTGCGTGTCAGCTTGGCTGGATTTCAGCAGAAGTTGGAAGACAGCCATGGATAGTTTATAAATTACTTAGAACAAGTGAAGCAGTTTCGGTAACAGTCCCTGCAGGAAATATACTCTTCTCAATAATCATGTTCGGACTAATATATATCATACTCGGGACATTATACGTTTACCTGGTTGTAAGGGAAGTTAAACATGGGCCGGTCATTTTAACTTCAAAAAATAAAGAAGAAATGGAGGTGGTTGTATAATGGATCTTAATACAATCTGGTTTCTTCTCGTAGCAGTTTTAATAATAGGATATGCAATCCTTGACGGGTTTGACCTCGGAGTAGGTGTACTCCATCTCTTCACAAGAAATGAAGAAGAAAAAAGGATTAATATGAATGCCATAGGTCCCGTCTGGGACGGAAATGAAGTATGGCTGCTGACCGGCGGAGGTGCATTATTTGCTGCTTTCCCAATTGTATATGCTACAGTATTCAGCGGATTTTATATCGCATTAATGCTGCTGCTTTTCGCACTTATTTTCCGGGCGGTATCATTTGAATTCAGAGGAAAAGTTGAAAGTGTGAAGTGGAAGAAAACCTGGGATGCAGCATTCGGAATAGGCAGTCTTCTGCCTGCTGTATTATTTGGCGTTGCAGTCGGCAACATCCTAAGAGGAATACCCATTGACGGAAACGGTATTTTTACCGGGAACTTTTTTACACTTCTTAATCCTTATTCGATTCTTGTTGGGTGTGCTGAGCCTTGTACTGTTTACGATGCATGGATCGATCTATATGACGATGAAGTCAGAAGGCAACCAGTACCAGAGGATGAAAAATATGGCTCCCAGGCTATGGATAGCTTTCGTTTCTGTTTATGTAATTGTTACGATGTACTCGATATTTGAGTCGGGTTATCTTTTTGAATCGATGCTGAGCAATCCGCTATTCTGGATTTTATTCATCCCGATGCTGGCAGCTATCATATATATCCCGGTGGGATTGAAATCGGAGAAACCAGGAAGGGCATTCTTTGCTTCGTCATTCACTATTGCCTGTATGATAGGATTGATGGCAATAAGTCTATTTCCCAGGCTGGTACCTTCCCTTACGGACCTGACGAACAGCCTGACCATATACAATGCTTCATCAACTGAGAGAACCCTATTTACAATGCTTATAATAGCTCTTATCGGAATGCCTCTTGTAATCGGATATACCATCTTCATATACAGGGCGTTCAAAGGTAAAGTTCAGATAGGTGAGCACAGCTACTAAAAAGAATTTGATATTTTATAATAGAATAAAGAGAGAAAGATGCACAAAATAATTTCTGCCGGATTTATTGCTCCGGAAATAAAGAGATTCGAAATAGAAGCTCCTAAAATTGCCGCTAAAAGAAAAGCAGGGCAGTTTGTTATCATCAGGGTAAGGGACGGCGGTGAGAGGATACCCCTCACCATAGCTGATTCCGATACTGAAAAGGGAACGATTACAATTATTGTCCAGGGAATAGGTAAAACAACAAAGCTGCTCAACTCACTTGAAGCAGGTGAATATGTGCAGGATGTTGTTGGTCCTCTTGGTAAGCCCTCCCATATAGAAAACTTCGGCACAGCTGTAAGCATCGGCGGCGGAGTTGGAACCGCAATTGCATACCCGACTGCAGTAGCTCTGAAGAATTCAGGGAACCATACTATTTCTATTATCGGCGGACGATCCAGAGAATTCGTGATACTCGAAGATGAAATGAAAAAAGTATGTGACGAAGTTTATCCTACAACTGATGACGGAAGCTACGGATATCATGGATTTGTAACACAGAAGCTGAAAGAACTAATTGATTCAGGAAAGAAGATTGACTTTGTGCTGGCAATTGGTCCCATCCCTATGATGAAAGCAGTTGCTGAGACCACAAGGCCATACGGAATAAAAACGATTGTAAGTCTGAACCCGGTAATGGTTGACGGCACAGGAATGTGCGGAGGATGCAGGGCCACTGTAGATAATAAAACTGTCTTTGTATGTGTTGACGGTCCTGAATTCGATGCGCACCTGGTTGATTTCGAAACGCTCACCAGGAGGAACAGAACCTACGCCGAAGATGAGAAGGCGGCGCTTGATCATTTGTGTAATTATGACAAAGCCTTTAATGAAGGAGTAAAAAAAGCTGAACTGGCAGAAAGCAGAACGGAGATATAATATGGCTGAAATATCAAGAAAAGACAGAATGAAGATCCAGAGGCAGGCAATGCCTGAACAGGATCCCGCACCAGAGGAGAAATAATTTTGAAGAAGTTAATCTTGGCTTTACAGAAGAACTTGCAAGAATGGAAGCTCTCCGCTGTCTGCAATGTCCCAAGCCTGTCTGCGTTGACGGATGTCCTGTCAGTGTAAAGATCGGTGATTTCATCGCACTGGTTGCGGAGGGAGATATGGAGGGAGCTGCAGCCAAATTAAAAGAAGATAACCTTCTGCCTGCGGTATGCGGCAGAGTCTGCCCGCAGGAAGAGCAATGCGAAGCCAAATGTGTAGTAGGCAAAAAGAATGAACCGGTTGCGATTGGAAGACTTGAAAGGTTCGTTGCCGATTATGAAAGAAATAACTTCGGCATAAAGACACCGCAGCTGAAAGCTAAAACCGGAAAGAAAGTTGCAATCATCGGCAGTGGTCCCGCCGGATTAAGCTGTGCAGGTGATCTTGTTCAGATGGGGCACGAAGTTACAGTCTTCGAAGCTCTCCACGAGTTGGGCGGCGTTCTGGTATACGGTATTCCGCAGTTCCGTCTTCCCAAGGAAATAGTCAAAGCTGAAGTTGATGCATTAAAAAACCTTGGTGTTGATTTCCAGCCGAATACAGTAATAGGATTCAGTGATACAATCGATGAACTTCTTTCAGATGGATATGATGCCTGTTTTGTTGCGGTTGGGGCAGGACTTCCATATTTCCTCAATATTCCGGGTGAGAATCTTAACGGAGTATATTCTGCAAATGAATTCCTTACACGAGTGAACCTGATGAAAGCATACCGTTTTCCAGAATACGATACACCCGTCTTCCACGTGAAAGATAAGAATGTAGCTGTATTCGGCGGCGGAAACACTGCAATGGATGCTGTAAGAACCAGCAAACGCCTCGGTGCTAAGAATGCATATATAATATACCGCCGTTCCGATGCTGAGCTGCCGGCAAGGAAAGAAGAAATTCATCATGCAAAAGAAGAAGGGATCGAATTCATATTTCTCTCAAATCCGCTTGAGTTTATAGGCGATGAAAAAGGATGGCTGAAAGCAGTCAGACTCCAGAGAATGGAACTCGGTGAACCCGACGCCTCAGGAAGAAGAAGACCTGTACCGATCAAAGGATCTGAATATACACTTGATATAGATATGACAGTAGTAGCGATCGGCAATGGTTCAAACCCGATCATTCAGAAAACCACACCCGATTTAGGGTACAATAAGTGGGGAAATATACTGGTCAATGAAAAGACAATGAAGACTTCAAAAAAAGGAGTCTTTGCAGGCGGTGATATTGTAACGGGCGGAGCTACCGTGATACTTGCGATGGGTGCAGGACGTACTGCTGCAAAAGCTATTAATGATTATCTTACAACCGGTATGTGGGAAACGGCGGAAACCCTGCAAAATTAGTTCTTTTTTAATGTTACATTGATCACCCGATTGAAGGGTGATACATAAACCGGGATATTTTTTTCCTATCCTTCTGCTGAAATATATGTTCCACAGGAGAAGGAGAATAATATGAAAGCAGTAGGAATAATCCTGGCAGTGCTGGGCGGAATTGCCCTGATTGTAACCGGGATAAATTATGCTAATCAAACTGATAAGTTTAATTTTCTCGGACTGAATGTCACTGTCAGCCAGGGCAATATAGCTCCTCTCATTGTGGCAGGAGTTGTATTTCTCATAGGAATAATATTCACAGCTACTGCAAGAAGAGCATAGAATAAAAAGGCTGCTTAACGGCAGCCTTTCTTTATTTCAATCTATTGATAACTTCCCTGACGAGTGCTGCTGTTAAACCCCATAGCACTCCTTCTTTCAATTTATACACATAGATCTTTCTTTTGCCTGCGTGCCATGGCTGGTTATACCTTTCAGGTAATTCAAGTTCTTTCGAGGGGAGCAGGTGAACAGTTTGGCCCTTTTCATCCGTGTAATGAGGATGAACGAAGAGCTGAACGAAATATTCTTCAGGAGGATTATTTATAAACCAGGAAACCGGGACGAAAAAAGCTTTCTCGACTTCTGTGTTATCGATATTAAGTTCTTCAATGCTATTTATGTCCAGCTCTGCCACCGAGGAATCGACCGTCACGCCCATCGGACCCAGCAATGTATCCAGTATACCAAGCACTTTAATTTTTTCAATTCCGATCCCGAGTTCTTCTATTGTTTCTCTGACAGCTGTTTCAGTAAAATCTTTATCAAGTACCGGATCGTATTCTCCGCCGGGAAAACAGATCTCTCCGCCCTGCCGGATATCTGCTGCCCGCTTTTCAAATAGCAAGTGATATTCTCCGTCAATAAAGACAAACGGAACAACAACTGCAGAGTTAAAAAATTCATCCTTACGAAGTATGCCCGGGACATCCGGCAGGTTCCTCACCAGTTTTTTCAGATCTTCTTTATTCATCTTCAGCCCGATTGTGATCAGCAAATTTAAGCATTCGATAGAAAAGAAAACAAAAAGTGCGGCGTAAAAGGGGGGATTCAGGAAATGCAATCCGGATAGTATTATTTTACAACCGTAAAGTAATTCAACAAGTATTTTAGTACGAATGATTTATTATCTTTGTGAAAAGTGAATAAGAGAATGACACAAACAGACCCCGAAAAGGATATCCTACGTGAGATTCCTATGTTTTCCGAACTATCGGAAGATCAATTAAGGGAGATAACTTCTTCAAGTTCACAGCTGAAGGTAATAAAGCATCAATTTCTTTTTATGGAAGGGGAAAGATACCAGGGATTTTATATTCTATTGGAAGGCAGAATAAAGGTTTTTCGTGTATCCAGAGAAGGGAAGGAAACTATTATTCACCTCGTAACGCCAAATCAGGCATTTGCGGACATACCTCTTTTTGAAGGAACGGATTACCCGGTTTCGGCAGAAGCCCTTGAGGATTCTGTGCTGCTGTTCTTCAACGGGGGAAAATTTATCAGGCTGCTTGAAAAAAATCCTCTGATCAGCCTTAAAATGCTGGGAGGATTTGCCAAGCGGATGAAATCTCTGACACAGAAGATTGAAGAGCTTTCATCAAAGGAAGTAACTTCACGACTCGCCAGGTTCCTGATGCAGGAGATCAAAAGCAGCGGTACGGAGGAGCTTCCGGAGCCTTTTGTTAAGCTCTCAGTATCAAAAAATGTGATAGCAGGCTACATTGGAACCATCACTGAAACTCTCAGCCGTTCATTAAAAAAACTTCAGGATGATGAAATTATCAGGGTGCAGGGGAAAAAGATTTTCGTTAATAATATAAAAAAACTGAAAGAACTCTCCTCATAGAATTACTTTAAATGGACATGAAACTGACTTAAGTCAAGGAATCCCTTCAGAGTACATCTTAAATTTTCACAGTTTATTTATGAATTTAATACGGAGAACAAAATGAATGATAGCAGGGATACTAAAATTCTTGATGTAAGACCCATTATACCTAAAGAAAAACACCGCACAATTTATATAAATTTTGATTCGCTTTCGAAAGGCGGGATTCTGCAGCTTATAAATGATCATGATCCCAAGCCGTTATTTTATGAGATGTCTGCTGAGAGAAGCGGTCAGTCCAGCTGGGAATATCTTGAACCAGGACCCGAGGTATGGAGAGTAAACATTAAGAAAATCGTTTGAAGAGAATAAGGTAATGTTCACCACAGTAAGATATTTTATTAAAACGAGTATAATATTCCTGATAGCAGGAATATTAACCGGAGTTTATATGTCGCTTGCGCAGAATGTTTTTCATATTGGTTATGGAAGCGAACTCAGGTCGGCCCACACCCATATAATCCTTGTGGGTTCCATAATGATGATGATTATGGGGGTAGCATTATGGTTTTTTCCAAGGCCTCAGAAAGAAGACATAAAATACAATCCTGATAAAATACTTATTGCTTACTGGCTGATGACGGTATCCACTGCGCTGCGTTTTATTTCCCAGGTTACCGCATCATTTTTCAATTCGGAACTTATAGCCTGGCTGATCTCGCTCTACTCATTATTCCAGGTTGGAGCAATTATTTATTTCTTCTATGCAATATGGGGAAGGATAAGACCGGTAGGCAGTCATATAAGAGAGGCGAAGGGGGAGAAATTTTAATCCCGGCAAATATTCCGGATTGGGACATAGCTCACGATTTCTGTCAGGATCAATTTTATTTTGGAGTGCGGTGAATTCAATATGCTTCTTATGATCGTAAAGGTTTGAAGTAAAAATATTCTTAAGAAATAAACACAGGTAATAATATGAATTATAAAAAACTATGGATTGGGTTAGGACTGGTAATAGTACTTTCTTTTCTCGTCCTTGGATATTTCGGTACGGAAATATACAGGAAAGCGCCCCCGATACCGGAAAAAGTTATCAGTACGGACGGGACTATAGTTTTCACTAAGGAAGATATCCAGAACGGGCAGAATGTATGGCAGTCGATGGGAGGCCAGGAAATGGGAACTGTTTGGGGGCATGGTGCATACATTGCTCCTGACTGGACAGCCGATTGGATTCACCGTGAAGCACTATGGATTTTAAATGACCGTGCACAGCAGAAGTACGGAAAGAAATTTGATGATCTGAGTTCCCCTTACCAGGCAGAACTAAAAGAGAGTATGAAAGATGAGCTGAGAAAAAATACATATGATGCAGCTTCAGGGACAATTACCATTTCATCAGAAACAGCTGAAGCAGTTTCAAATGTCGGAAAACATTTTACCTCCTTGTTTTCAGACGATCCGGCTCTGGATCATTTAAGAGAAGTATACGCAATTCCGAAAAATGCAGTCAAGGATCCTCAAAGACTTGCCGAACTTAATGCGTTTTTCTGGTGGGCTTCATGGGCCTGCATTACTAATCGTCCCGGTTCCGATCTTACCTACACCAGCAACTGGCCTGCTGATGACCTTGTCGGGAATAGACCTGCTGGTATGGTTGTGGTTTGGTCGGTTATAAGTTTTGTACTGCTGCTTGGTGGAATCGGTGCCTTAGCCTGGTACTATGCTGCCTCAAAGAGAAAACAGGAGGAAGATCATCACGAAGCGCCGGAATGGGATCCATTGCTTGGCACTGCAGCCGACACCATCTATGAAAGCAACGCTGAAGTACTTCTGGATAGTAGGTGCGCTGGTGGTCGCACAGGTTCTCTTCGGTGCAATCACAGCTCATTACGGTGTTGAAGGTGCCGGTTTCTACGGAATTAAAATATCAGAGATTATTCCATATTCTTTAACAAGAACGTGGCATCAGCAGCTTGGAATTTTCTGGATCGCAACAGCCTGGCTGGCAACGGGTATTTTTATAGCACCGGCAGTTTCCGGTTATGAACCGAAGTACCAGAAAGGACTTGTAAACTTTTTATTTATCGCCCTGATAATAATAGTTGGCGGCTCAATGGCTGGTGAATATCTCGGAGTTCATCAATTGCTAAGCTTCAAAACAAATTTCTGGTTCGGGCACCAGGGATATGAGTACGTAGATCTTGGCAGGTTCTGGCAGTCATTTTTATTAGTCGGATTATTCCTGTGGCTTTTCATTATGATCCGCGCAATGAAACCTGCGCTGCAGAAAAAGGATGAAAATAAACATCTCCTTGGGCTTTTTCTTATTTCATCAGTAGCAATCGCAGTATTTTATGCTGCCGGGTTTATGTGGGGTCAGCATACCAACCTCGCCATTGCCGAGTACTGGAGATGGTGGGTAGTTCATCTCTGGGTTGAAGGATTCTTCGAAGTATTTGCAACAGTTGCTATTGCATTCCTGTTCACAAGGATGGGACTGCTGGGCATTCGTTCAGCAACGACAGCCGTGCTGTTCTCAACTTCAATATTCCTTTCAGGCGGAATAATCGGTACATTCCATCATTTATACTTTACGGGAACGCCAACTTCAGTTATGGCATTGGGAGCAACCTTCAGTGCACTTGAAGTCGTACCCCTTGTTCTCATAGGGTTTGAAGCCTATGAGAATCTTACCTTAAGCCGCGCACGTAAATGGGTGGCGTCATATAAGTGGCCGATATATTTCTTTATTGCTGTAGCTTTCTGGAACCTTGTTGGTGCAGGGCTGTTCGGCTTCCTGATTAATCCTCCAATCGCCCTGTATTATATGCAGGGACTGGAAACAACTCCTGTTCATGGCCACGCTGCATTATTCGGAGTTTATGGAATGCTGGGGCTCGGATTTATGCTGTTTTGTCTCCGTGGTTTAACTCAGCGTTATGTATGGAAAACAAAAATCATAGGACTTGCTTTCTGGTCGATTAACATAGGTCTTGCTCTTATGATACTCATAAGTATTCTTCCTGTAGGACTTATGCAGACCTGGGCAAGCGTCGAAAAGGGATACTGGTACGCACGTTCAGCTGAATTTAATCAGTCGCCTGTAGTGGACACCCTAAGGTGGCTGAGGGTAATAGGCGATACAATCTTTGCATTCGGTATTCTTGTTATGGGATATTTTGTGGTGGGGTTGAAAACCGGATGGTCGATAACAAAAGAAAGAGATATGGTAGGGCAGGAATTTCCTGAAGCCGCAAAACAGAATTAAAATAACCCGTTAGGGGAGAAGTTAGGACGTATTTTGAGCGTATTCACAGCGTATTCACAGCGCATTCAGAGCGTTTTCAAAGCGTTTTCAGAGCGTATTCAGTATGAGGAAGGGACGGAGATGAATGGTAGAAAGAGATACACTGTCCGGGTTAACTACATGGCTTCTAATCCGGGCGGCGAATAATTTGAAGAAGCAGGAAAAATAATTAAGTCGAAGACAGCTTAAAGTTTAAACGGGGATGGCACCCGGTGTGTCATCCCCTGCTCATTAAAATCCCATTACCGGGACAAATCTGAAATAACCAATATTATTATCCCGCAGAAATTCTTACACTTTGATCAAAATCTGCCCAATAAAAACGAAGATTAAAAATAGTCACAGGATACCTGGTGGAAAAAGACTGAAATGCTGCTGCAGAATATAGCGGATTCACCGAAATTTGAAATGAGATATGATGAAACCGGCACGTTCCAAATTAAAGCTTGACTTTATAAATTCTAAATAGTAATATTGCTTCGAAAATGTTAGCGCTAACATTTTTATCAGAAATTTTCCCTCCGCTCTTTGAAAATATATACATGGAAAATTCATTTTGAATGACACGTGAGAATTAGTAAAGGAATATTAATTAACCGGATCATTTAACATAAAAGGAGATGTATATGAAATATCTTATACGTTTTAGACTTCCTGTTATCTTTTCTACGTTTTTTTTCCTGGGTGTATTAAATCTATATGCTCAAGAGCCTATCGGCGGTCCCTATACTCCTGACAGCCACACAATGATGCTCCTTCACTTCAACGGAGATTTAACCAATGCCTCCTCATTTTCTGCAGATGGGGTTGGACATACCAATGCAGCGAACGGGTTGTTCTATCTGAATAATTCTTTCGATACTAACCTTGGACAGGTTCTGGGGTTAACAAATGACGCACAGTCCGATTCCTCCTACGTTACAGTTGCGGATACATCCTATCTCGATCTCACCGGCGACTGGACCATTGAAGGCTGGATTAATATATTTACGTTCGGTCAGACTTCTGGTGACTGGAGATGGGTACCGCGCCTTGTTATTAAAACCGGCGACGATGTTTTCTGGCGTCCGAATTACTTTGTCGAAATGTGGGGGGACAACAGGTTCTTCTCAACGGGATATAATGTAGCAGGAGCGGACAGATGGCCCCAGGTTAATTCACCTAACAATATTCTGCAGGTCGGGCAGTGGTATCATCTGACTTTTATAAGAGACACAAACCGTCACATACTTATTCAAATGGTTCATGATTCACAGAGACAGCTTGTATCTTTTACAACAGCAGCCTATGATCCTGTACTTGATGATCCGCCGATCACTACAAACCAGCCGGTGCATATCGGTTTTGCCGGGGGCGGAGATGATTCATTCCTGGATGGATTTGTTGATGAAATAAGGATCAGCGATAATGTCAGGGATTTCCCGGTACCCCCGATAATCACCGATGTTACAGAACTTCAGAACCAGACCTCCGGACAATCGCAGTACGAGGTAGATGCCAATATAATGGCATTTGCTTCAACGGGTTCGATTACCTCTGCTGACATTAAATACAGTACTGATGATGGAACTACATGGCAGACTGCAGCTCTATCGGATATGGGAAATAATGACTATACAGGCTACATTCCCCAGCAGCCGCTTGGATCGGTTATAAACTATTATGTTGAAGCCACTGATGATCAGAACAGAACAGCCCAATATCCATCAGAAGGAAACGGCTATCTGACTTTTGCCATTTATCAGCCGATGGCGCTTGTACTCAATCTTGATTTTGAAGGCGGCTCAGGCACTCCTGTTGATCATTCCTTTTTTCATAATCCGGTCAGCTCACCCCGGCCTTTTGTTTATTCGACTGATGCAGCAGAAGGAAGTTATTCTATTGTACAGGCTCCCGATCCCGATGGAACGGATTCGAGTTTTATGAGAGTTAATTCACCTTTTCTAACTTCATCGGACTTTAACGTCAGCATGTGGTTCAAAGCTGATTCTCTGAATGAGTACACACGTATTCTAAACAGACCAATTGCGGACGGCAACTGGTATCAGAATAATTACGAGATCAGGACTGAACCCGGGAATTTATTAAGGGCAAGGTATTATGCTGATCCTGCAATAATTCAGCCTGACTACTATGTTGAACTAACGACTACACAGACAATTACAACGGATACCTGGTACAGAGTTGTATTCAAGCGCGATTCGACGCATGCTGTTTTCCAGTTATTTGATGAGAATAACAATATGATAGATGAAGTGACGAACGATTCCACCGTGGCAGATAATCCACCTGTAAATGCAACTGCTCCATTAAGAATAGGCAACGGCGGAAATTTGAACGGAACAAGAGGATTCTCAGGCAAAATTGACCAGGTATTGATTTATAATAATTTTGAGGGCCAGAACACTACCGGTGTAAAAGACGAGACCGCAGAAATACCAAAAAGATTCGAGCTTCTTCAGAATTATCCCAATCCTTTCAATCCTACAACAACCATTAAATTCGGCGTAGCAAAAGCCGGGCAGGTATCGCTGGTTGTATATGATCTGCTTGGCAGGAAAGTAAAAACCCTATTCAACGAAAATACTCATGTAGGTTTCCATACTGCTGAATGGGATGGAACTAATGAGTATGGCAGCAAGGTTGCAACAGGATTATATTTTTATCAATTGAAAGCAGAATCTATACAGCTCACGCATAAGATGATCCTGCTTAAGTAAATCCGGCTATTTGGCAGGAATCGGGTTGAAAATCCGGTTCCTGCAATATGATAAAAATTATCAGGAATGGGTAATATGAGAAGTAATAAACCAACCATATTCTTTTCGGTTCTATTAATATTTACAGCGTTACTGGCATCCGGCTGTACCAGTGTAGAGGATTCCCCGAAGCATGGTATTGTAAGAGTAATGTTCAGCTCTGATCCTGCTGACACATTACTGATCGAAAAAAGCGATACTTTCTCAGTATCGACGAGGTATGACGCTATTTTTATGCTGAAAGTTTTCCAGGGAAGAGTCTACAAAGATTCCGACTTTGCTGTACTGTATCCCACAATCGGAAGTTACAGGCAGGAGGATGAGTTTGTTAATATCATTGCCCTTGACAGCAGCGGAATTTATAAAAACTATAAAGTTTTCGAATCCTATGTCCCGCCGGGAAATTATAACAGTATAGAATTCGGTGTTACCCCGGCTAGCGGCGTGCCTTTAAGAATTGTGGCCAATTCTGGTAAGACTTTTGAAAACCCGGTTGAACTTCCTCCCGGGGAAAATTTACTCTATCACTTTGACCAGGATTTTACAATAAACGAAAATAAAGTTACCGAGATCGATGTTCAAATAAGTCCTTTTGAATCGGTCAAACGGTACAGGGATGTTTACAGGTTATACAGGGTTATGAAAATAACCGATGTAAATTATAATTAAACCGGCAATGAAATATGAAGATAAAATTGTACCATCTTAATCGCCAGGTAATCCTGAAAATTTTTGTTCTGATCTTATTCCTGTTGATATGGAATTCCTGTGAAAAACCGACTGATCCCAATCCGAATGACCTGCCCAATACTACCGTAGCGAATATTCCGGGTGACGGTGACACACTGTTCGCTCTTCAGACATTATATTGGGACGGCGAGGATAATGATGGATACGTTAAAGGTTACCAGTACAGGTACATAACTCACCGCCTGATCCAGGGTGATTCGGTAGTCCAGGAATGGAAATATACCGAACAGACGAAGCTGACAGTAGCATTCCTGTCAGATGATGATTTAAATAAACAGGAATTTGAGGTCAGGGCAGTCGACAATACAGGTGCAGTTGATCCTTCTCCGGCAGTAAAAGTTTTTTATACTCAGAGGACATATTTTCCTATAACTACTGTTGAGACTCCTTCGAACAATGAAAAGTATTTTGCCCAGGATCAGACAAGTGACTGGTGGGAGGGAATTAAGCTGATCTATTCAGCGCGCGATCCTGATGAAGAAGGAGGAATAGTAGAATATGCCTGGTCAGTTGATAATGGTCAATGGCACTGGACGCAGGATACATTGATCTTTATCCCGCCATCCGAATTCAGCCAGCCGCTTACAGGGCAGCACGTAATAAGGGCAACATCCCGGGATAATACAAATCTTGTGGACCCGGTTGGTGATTCAGTTACTATAACACTTGTTAAGCCTACATTTTCCAGGGATATATTAATTATTGACGAAACTGATGAAAGCAATTTCCCGTTTGGAACAGTCCATCCATCAGATCAGCAGGTTGACCAGTTTTACTCTGAAATTTTCGATACGCCTTATCAGTGGGATTTTAAAACGAAAGGTATTCCCCCTAAAGACACACTGGGACAATATAAGCTTGTAGTCTGGCATGCAGATGACTATCCTTCGTCCCAGCCTCATAAAATAGTCAATCACACCGATATTCTTGAAGATTATCTAGATGTGGGCGGGAAGTTCTTTATGAGCGGCTGGAGAATATTAAAGTCATTCGCCTGGGACAAACCCTTCCCGCTTAACTTTGAGGATGGAACGTTTGTTCATGATTATCTCCATATAATCAGTGTAGATGAAACTTTCGGTTATACGGGTGATTGTACAGGATTTGCAGGTGTCGGCAGTTCCTTCGATGATATAAGGATTGATTCTACCAAGCTTGTTGATTTTCCTTTTATAGTACCGGGTTCTTCCTGGGGCCTGACAAACATTAATCTAATTGTACAGCCGGCAGGTTTTACAGATATAATCTATTCATACAGCAATAATATAAATAGCCAGTTTCCCCAATACAGGGGAAAAGCCTGCGGATTAAGGTATTACGGAAGCTCTTTCGATGCCGTCATTTTGGGATTTCCCGTTTTCTTTTTGGTTGAAGATGATGCTCAGCTAATGGTTAACCAGATACTTCAAAATCTTAACTTAAGGTAAAGCACTATGGATTATAATAGTATAAGTAGAAAGACGGTTAAAATATTATTCTCTATAGCAATATTCTTTTTAACAATGTCAATGCAGATCTTTGCCGGTGAAACAGGAAAGATTGCCGGTGTGGTTAAAGACAAGCAGTCAGGTGAACCGTTACTGGGTGTAAACGTTATAATTAAAGGTACGACTATGGGGGCTGCTACTGATGAAGAAGGAAAATATTATATAATTAATGTTCCTCCGGGTACTTATACTCTGCAGGCATCGGCTATCGGGTACCATAAAATCACTATTCAGTCGGTGGTTGTTCATATTGACCTGACGACAGAGATCAACATTGAACTGGAATCATCTATAATTGAAACTCCTACTGTAGTTGTAACCGCTGAGCAGAAAATGGTTCAGAAGGATATTACTTCCACAAGGCGGACTGTATCCAGGGATAAGATGCAGGATACCCCGGGTATGGAATCCACTGCAGATATTTTCAAACTGCAGGGGGGGACGGTTTTAATGAACATACCTCAGACACTGCAGCTTAATTCGGGAGAGCAGCTTCAGCTGAGAGATGAAAGTGTAAAAGATGTGCATATAAGGGGGGGCAGAGGCGGCGAGATATTATTCCTGATAGACGGAGTGCCGGTTACACATCCGATATACGGCGGAAGAAGTGCTTTTGATCTGGATGTGAATTCGGTTGATCAGGTTGAACTTCTTACCGGTGCGTTCAGTGCGGAGTATGGACAGGCACAGTCGGGTGTTGTCAATATTACAACACGTTCCGGTACCGATGAGTTCAAAGGAGGCCTCGAATACAAAACAGATCAATTTAAGTTTTTAGGGACATCTTACAACACCGATTACGGCACTTTATTTCTTGGAGGACCCGAACCATTTACCCGTTATCTTTTCCCAATGGCGGGGCTGAATATACCCGGTAAACTTTATTACTTTTTATCATTAAATGCAGAGCTCACCAATACTGCGTACAATAATTTCAGAACCAGAAACAAGATTGACCTGTTCGGATTCAAAGTTACAGAAAGAGAGAATAATTTAAGGAACATAACAGGAAAACTCGGCTGGGAAATAACCAGTAACTTTAAAACTACCTTCAGCTATATCGGCTCGTTCAACGACTGGAGTGATTTCGATTGGCTATGGATAAATAATTCTGACCATCTTCCTGCTTATTTAAGGGATAATAAGAATCTTGCTCTTTCTTTCAATCATGTACTATCGAAGTCTACCTATTATAATATCAATCTGGGGTATCTTGGAGTTCAATATCATGGCGACTGGAACGGATACAATCCGTCAAGCTACTGGTCATTTTTCAAAGACGGTCAGTCATTTGATTACAACTCGTGGAAAGCATATTCACATAACTATAGTGTTGTGCCGGATTCATTCATGTCAATGACCAGAGTTCCCCAGCCGGATCCGCTTACAGGGTTTTATGACGGCGCCGGTATACAAAGCATATGGAGAGATGATAATACGGGTACCTGGACGCTTAAAGGAGACCTGACTTCTCAAATGAACCAGGAAAATCTTGTAAAGTTCGGATTTGAATATCAATACAACGATATCCAGTACACCGATATCCAGTTCGGCGGCGTTCAGCTTTCAAACTATGGCGAATGGGCTTTCAACAGGGATACAACTATCCCTGCTCCAATAGAGCCTCCCGGACCCTTTCCCGAATTCAGTCAGAACAGGTGGGTCTTCCATGTTTACCCGACAATCGGAAGCGGGTATATCCAGGATAAATTTGAAAAAGAATTTTTGATCATAAATGCCGGGTTAAGATTTGACTGGGTATATCTCGGAAAAACTGTAGACAGCAGAGACTGGAAAAATCAGTGGGAGGCTGCCACAGGATTGAAATCCGACTGGAATTTATTTAAGTATAAATTCAGTCCGCGTTTCGGTATATCCTTCCCCATTACTGAAAGGACAGTTGTATTCTTTTCATACGGGCATTTTTATCAGCTGCCGGAACTTCAGTATTTTTACCGCGATCCCTACAGCGGCGGAACAACCGGTAATCCTCACCTTGACTATGAGAGGACTATCCTTTATGAATTCGGGCTGACTCATCAATTTTTTGATGACCTTGCAGTAGATATTAAGAGTTATACCAAAGATATTTCGCAGCAGGTAGGTACTACTCAGCTTAAAGGTAATCTTGGAATTCCTGTACAGTTATTCGATAATAAAAGTTACGGCCGGGCACGCGGAATCGAAGTTGAACTGGATAAAAGATATTCAAACTTTACATCGGGACAGATCACTTACACCCTTCAATGGGCCGATGCTTATTCATCTTCAGCATTCGAAGATTATATTCGCTCACTTAATGATTTTCCCTATCCCATAAGAGAACGAAGAGCAGACTGGGATGTACGGCATCAGGTTATTTTCCAGGGGAGTTTTATTATCCCGCGTGATGGTGAACTCGAAGTATTCGGAGTCCCGCTACCTGATAATCTGACTTTCACAATTTTATCAACATATCAGACGGGACAGCCCTATACTCCATTTACACTTGATCCGGCAGAAGCACAGAAGCTCGATAACACGGCTACCGGTCCAGCTATTTCATCGACTGATCTGAAGATCAGCAAGGGTTTCGATATCGGAGCAGTGACCGTTACTGCTGAAATGGATGTCTATAATATTTTTGATCAGAATAACGTTCAGATTGCCTATGGTTTTAACCGGGAAACAGGTAAACCTTACGCATATGGTGATCTTCAGGAAGCTACCAATCAGTATTACGACTGGTACACAATGTACAGACTCAGAGATCCCCGTCAGTTTTCTACCGGAAGGTATTTCAAATTAGGATTAAGGATAGATTGGTAGCAGATCGATTTATGAAATTTAATACTGAGTATATAAATTCTCTATTCATGCTGATTATTTTCTGTTCATACACTTCATCGGCACAACAAGTTACACTTGACTGGAAACTTACAAATATAGGAAAAGTGAGACAGGTAATTACAAATACCGGCTGGCTGAATGCTGCGAATGATCCTGACAAGACATTCGATTATGTAAGATTAACAAATTGTGAATACCCGCCAGGAAGCGGCGAAGAACACATTACCGAAGCAGGACCCTGGATTGGAGCGATTGTAAATGGACAGAAACTCGTTTCAGTTATCCGTGGAGAGGAAGGAGAATTTTTTGCTTCAAACGAGCCCTGGGATACAATATGGGTAGTAAACAGGGGTGATACAGTTGATATAGGCGACCCTGAAAATCCTTACTGGCCCGGGTACGTCGGTATCTCCGACGAGGATTTTGTCTGCAGGTATAATGATTACGGACCTGCGAGTCTGAAAAAGGCTGATCATGTTCCTCTCTATCTTGATGTTATCCAGACCTGTTATTCATGGGAATCACCGCCGCTTGATCAGATAATAGTTGTCAATTATAAAGTAATATCAACCCGGTATGACCTCCAGCAGGTCTACCTTACAAACTGGATGAATGGAAATATCGGTTATGTACTAGCCGGGGGATACGGACTTGATGATGAAACTTACTTCGAACGCAGCAGAACAATGGCTATATGCCGTGATCTTCCCGGCGGGCCGGATGGAACTTCATTAGGAATGATCGGACAGAAAAGTTACTTCCCTGAAATAACTCAGGGTGACAGTGTACTTACCTTTATCTGGTACAATGGTCAGCAGCAGGGCATCCCTTATACTAATGCTGACAAATATAACGATATGTCGAAAGGACTCGTTATGGAAAACCAGGTAAGTACGGGTGACGGTACCAAGCACATAGTATCACTGGGACCTTATACAATATCTAAGAACGATACTCTTGAATTCAGTGTTGCCTTAATATTGGGTGAAAGTATTGACGATCTGAATCAGAAAGAGGACATATTAAATATAGTAAAAGATAAGGACTTTAAAGTTCCTTCAGCTCCGCCATCTCCTCCTTTGAGGATATCAGCTGAAAATAAAAAAATTATCCTCAACTGGGAACCACAGCAGGGCAGACCTAATCCTGAAGAATTTACTGATCCATACCGGGCTGATACCATTTCAAAACCATTTGAAGGTTACAAAGTATATAAAAGCACTCAGAGCAAGGACGGACCATGGACCCTTTTAGCAGAGTTCGATTTGCCCGGAGACGATTATGGATCAAATACCGGGATCCAATACGAATTCACAGATTACGGGCTGCTGAACAACCTTGATTATTACTATGCTGTTACTTCATTTTCAAAACCTGATCAGGTAATTGCGTTTCCACCCCTGGAATCCAGTGTTTCAAAAAACGCAGTTGTTGCTGTTCCCGGCACTGCTCCTCCCGGTACCGTTGGTGAAGTAGCCGCAGTACCCAATCCGTACCGTGGCGATCTGGCTTATCAGTCATATAATCCTCCCTGGGAGAAACCGAACGGTTCAAGAACCCAATGGATGGAGCAGGATCGGCGGATACAGTTTATTAATCTTCCCGCACGATGCGAAATTACCATATATACGCTGTCAGGGGATATAGTAGAAAAACTTAGTCACGATGACCCTGAAAAAGGATATGCTGACTGGAATCTGACCTCTCATATAGGACAGGCTATATCAAGCGGCATTTATCTGTTCACCTGTGAGGATAAAAATAACGGCAAAGTACAGGTAGGCAAATTTGTAATTATAAAGTAAAAGGTAAAATGGAAAATTATGATATACACTAAATTTTATAAAACCTTTTTGCTGAGTTCATTTTTTCTCATTTCTTCAGCTTCTGCACAGAGAGCAACCTTAGACTGGAAACTCCATGATGTTGGAGAAGTAAGACAGCTTGTTACCAATACCGGTGCATTATGGACGGGGGTAACCGATTATCCCGGATTGATCTATTGCGAATTCCCAAGGCAGAGTCATGAGGAACATGTTGGTGAGGGCGGTATATGGGTGGGCGCGATTCTTGGAAATGACACACTTGTATCAGTGGCATCAGGCTGGAATTCAAGTTTCGAATTTTATCCTACTGACCAGCCGTGGGATACAATCTGGGTTGTGCATAAGGGTGATACTGCGAATATTCCATACTGGAATAACTATATAGGAGTATCGGACGAGGATCTGGTCTGCAGATATAGTGATTACAATGTCAGAACAATAGCCGAACATACGCCTCTCTACCTTGATGTCATTCAAAATAGTTACGCGTGGGGTTCTCCACCGCTCGACCAGGAAATTATCTACAATTTTAAGGTGATATCGACAAGATATAATCTGAAGAAAGTTTACATAGCCTACTGGCTGGATGGTAATGTAGGATACAGGGGAAGCGGATGGGATTTTGCACTGGATGATTATTCGGTTTATTATCCTGATAAGCATTTCGGAATGTCGGTTGATGCGCCCGGAGGAGTGGATGGTAATGCGTATAGTCCGATAGGTATTAAAGTTTATCCTCCTGAAAATATACCTGAAGATTCCATAAGATGGACATTCAACTGGTATCCCGGGCAGGGACTTGGTGCTCCTCCTCCACAGGATCCTCTCAGGTATAAACAAATGGCTGCCAACCTGATAATGGAAAATCAGCAGGATCCGATTGGCTCACAGTTTATAATCAGCTTCGGTCCCTTCGATATAAATGTCGGGGATACACTGTCCTTTACAATCGGTGAAATCCTTGGAGAAGGTATGGAAGGCACATTACAAAATCTCGACAGGCTGGACTGGCTGATAGGTCAGAATTTCAAGGTACCGTCACCTCCGCCCAAACCTCCTTTAAGGATGGTTATGAAGAACCATGAGGTAGTGTTAAACTGGGAACCTCAACAGGGAGATATTGACCCCGAAACATATATAGACCCATACAGGGCAGACAGCAGTCAGCAGCCATTTGAGGGTTATAAGGTTTATAAAAGCACAAGAAGTGCCGCCGGGCCATGGACTCTTCTTGCTGAATTCGATGTTCCGGGTGATAAATACGGATACAACACCGGTCTGGAGAGGACCTATACCGACAGGGGACTGCTGAATAATTTTGACTACTATTACTCGGTAACTGCATTTTCAAAGGAAGATACGGTTGCGGATTTCCCTGCACAGGAATCAAGTATTTATACAAATGCTCAGCAGGCAGTACCCGGTACTCAGCCTCCATCGGGTGTTGGTGAAGTTGCCGTTGTCCCTAATCCATACAGGGGTGATATCGCATATCAGAATTATGATCCTCCCTGGGAGAAACCCACCGGCACACGCGAAAACTGGATGGAACAGGACAGGAGGATACAGTTTATAAACCTTCCTGCCGCCTGCCAAATTAAAATATATACTCTTGCCGGAGATCTTGTTTATACATTGGATCATAATAATCCCACCAGGGGTTACGAAGACTGGAACCTGACAAGTTATGTCGGTCAGGCGGTTTCCAGCGGAATCTACCTGTTTACTTGTGAAGATAAAACAAACAACCAGGTGCAGGTTGGAAAGTTTGTGATCATAAAATAAGTGAAGTTTCAACAGCTGAAACCAAAATAGGTTTGTAATATGATTAAGAAATTTATAACAGCAGTCTTAATTTTTTCACCGGTTCTGTTTGCCCAATTTCAGCGGCCCGGAAGTACAGACGCACAGTTCCTGAAAATCGGTATTAGTCCACGCGGTACTGCACTTGGTGATGCTTACATTTCTGCAGTTGAGGGAGCTGAAGGTACATTCTATAATTCAGCCGCACTTGCCTGGGTGCAAGGAACTGATATTGTATTCAACCACAACTTCTGGTTTGCGGGTATCAATCATGATTATGCCGCAGCCGCACAGACCTTTGAGGATATAGGTACATTTGCCGCCGCCGTTACCGCTCTTTATACTGATATGATGAAGGTAAGGACGCCCCTGCAGCCTGACGGTACCGGTGAAACCTTTTCAGCCGGGAATTACAAATTCGGACTTTCATATTCAAGGTTCTTTACGGAACAGGTAACGGTGGGACTCACATTCAACTTTATTAATATGACTCTTTATAAAGACTTTTCCGCCGATGCATATTCGGTTGATATTGCTGCTATGTACACATCAGGATTCCGGGATTTTAAATTTGCTATGCAGATATCGAATTTCGGTTCACAGGTAAAATATGTCAATGAAAGTTATCCGCTGCCCACAGCCTTTACTTTCGGAGCCAGCATAAACGCCATTGACGGCGAGGAGCAGAAAGTAATGATCAGTTTTGCAGCTACGAAACCCAATGATGGTCAACCTCTTACACAGCTTGGCGGTGAATACAGTTTTCAGGATATTTTCTTTGCCCGCGGTGGATATAAAATAAATTATGATGTTGCTACTTTTTCATTTGGTGCCGGAGTAAAACTGGATGTTACCGGAATCAGTACAAGGGTAGATTATTCTTTCAGCAAGTTTGGTCTCCTTGGCAATGCTCACAGGGTTGGAATCGGTGTTAATATTAAATAGAAGGATATTAATGAAAAAATTTTTAACTGCATTACTCAGTATTCTCTATTTTGTACCTCTTGCGGCTCAGAATGGTGAGTCGGTTTATTTCAGGAATTTTGTATACCACGAAAACGGTATTTTATGTACTCACGTACCGCCTGCAGCTTCATTCACAGCATATCTGAATGATGATCAGTCGCTTATTCTGATTGAAAATGCACCAAGGTGGGATGTAGGGGGAGTTCCCAATATTACAGGGCAGGGCACATTCGGTGTTGAGCTTGGCAACTTTGCAGATCCTTCTTTGCAGACCGGCGATAAAGCATATATCAGGTTCACCTGTAATCAGACAATGCAGCAGGGTACCTTAGAGGATTCAGTTACAGCCATTCCGTGGACACGTTTTCCGCTTAATCTTAATTTATCCCAGGTCAGTCTTCCGCAGGCTCCCCAGAATCTTACCCTTTCAGTCGATAGTTCCACCGGCTACAGGATTATTTCATGGGACCAGATAAGCGGAATGACATATACGGTTTACAGGAGAAGTTTCAGTGATATACTGCCGGACGGCAGGGAGAGGATGTTGTATCACCTCGTCGGCGATGGAATAAATTCCGGTACTTTTACAGACCAGACAGCGGTACTTACGGAGCATTACGGTTATATAGTTTATGCAAAATCTTCCGGGGGAATATTGAGTTCACATTCAGTAGATGTAAATGAAGGCGCACCTGCAGGATTTGACCTGACTATAGGATATATAACCAGGCTGCCGAAAATTGATTATATCTGGGGCAGTCCTCATCCGGAATCCGATGGCTGGCCGGCTGCAGGAGATAATGTTACCTGGGAAGCGAAAGTGAAAAACTGGACTGATCAGAATCTCAACGTTCAGTACCGCTGGCTTATGGACAGTGTAATAGTAGATACAGGAACGGTTTATATCCCCTCTGACAGTATTGCAAACGTAGATTATCCATGGGTCTGGACATTTGACCGGCATCAGCTCCGGATAGATATCGATCCGCAGAACCTGATTAATGAAGAAGAAGAAGGGAACAATTCGCTTTTGATATATACCAATGCAATTGGTGCAGGTTTTTATGTGGAACAAAGCGTATATGATTATTTCCATCAGTATCAGAAAGAACTTGGAGTACATTCGAACTGCTGGGAAGACTGGGCCACCCGCCATGTGAAAAGATGGAATCTTATGCTGGATACTGCTGCCTACCCTGAATCACCGCAGGGAGTACTTGACAGAGTAAGGATAGATGAAATTGTTGTTGTCCCCGACAGCGCGCTTCCACTGGCCGGCGGACTTGCTACAAATACACCAAACATAAATGACAGAACAGTTGATCTTCAGTGGGGTTTCCCCATAAACCTGCTTGAAGGTACTTTTTATGCAAATCATCATTCTATTTCCGACGGTAATCCTTTCTACTTTGAAGGGTCTTTATTTTCATGAACTGGGTCATGCCCGGTACCTCATTGATGTTTACGGATTTGACGTTAATGATGACGGAAACGGCGGTACAGTAGGGATAATGGAAAATGGTGAGCTTGTTGCAGGTACACCGCTTATGCCCTTAACCGGATCTACTGTCTATTCTACTCCCATTCATGGATTAATGAACGGGCAATATACGTATATAGATCATTACAGCGCACCCGCACTGAATTTAATAGCTGGTCACAGGGCAACATACGGAAACTACAATGCACCGAATAACATTGGGGTATTTATGCAGGATCTGCCTCAGAATAATATCATTACATTTAAAAACAATGCGGGGAATATCCTGCCTTTTGCAGATGTCAAAATTTATCAGGCGGGTCCTCAAGCGGGAGTCTGGTACGGCAAATATTATGATAATACACCCGATCTTCAGTTCACGACAGACTCATTGGGGAGGATCAATGCAGGCAGATGTCCATTCAGTACGAGCGGTACCATTACTCATGATTACGGTTTTTCAAACTCTATTGCAATTGTCAGGGTTGAGTATGGCGGGCTTGTTGGATATAACTTTCTGCCGGTTTCTTCTTTCAATTTGAAATACTGGTCAGGAGATACACTTACTGCGAATTATGACATGACTATGAACCTGATCAATCCCTCAGGTGTCAATACTGATGGCAATATTCCTTATAGTTATAAACTTGACCAGAATTATCCGAACCCGTTTAATCCTGAGACTAATATAAGCTATCAGATTGCTGAACAAACTCCTGTAACGTTGACTGTGTACGATCTTCTCGGCAGGGAAGTGAAAACACTGGTAGATCAGGTGCAGCATCCGGGCAGATATAATGTAACGTGGAACGGCCGGAATAACGAAAATACTTCTGTTTCGTCAGGAATATATTTTTACAGGCTGAAAGCGGGCAGTATAATACTCAACAGGAAAATGATTATGCTAAAATAATAACAGCTGGAAGACTTTTACCGGGTAATGAAAATATCTTCAGTAAAATATTTATTTCTTTTGTTTATCTCTTTATGCACAGTCTGCAGTATGGGAATGGTAAACATACATTCCGTGGAAATAAAAAAGCCGACGGGTATAATAGAAAATCTGACTCTGTCAGCCACGGCAACCAATGTCTCTCTGAGTTGGAATGCGTACATTGACACAACCGGTATTGCCGGTTACAATATTTACAGACGTATATCCGGCGAACCATATGGTCTGCCTGTCGGATATACAGGTACTGACACAACATTCATTGATACAAGACTGGAGCCAGGTACACAATACTATTATGAGGTTAAAGCAAGAGATTTTTCCCAGATAGAAATAGCTTCATCATCAGAAGAACAAATCTCAACTGCCGGTTCAACGGATGGTTTTTATACTTATGCAAATCTGAAGATTGCAGTTGTTATTTATAAAAATACAAATAACGGAACCATACCCGGTTCCGATGTACCGAAAATCAAAAATTCTCTTAAGACGGGACAGCTTTTCTACTGGCGTAATTCGAAACTCAAATTAAACGTTCAATTCTTTTACTATGTAATTGACAGCCTTGAAGTCTTCCCGAACCCTGATGACACCTGGGGGAGTATGATGAAAACTGCTTCGGACCTTGCTGAACTCGGTGTTATGAATACACAATATGATATAATATTCAGGGTAACTACAGCTGTTAACGGTTATTGGTCGTATGGTGTTCAGAACCTCCCGCTCCCCGGCCCTTCAAGACAGACCGGCTTTTCACACGTCCATTGGCCGGCAGGTTCGGGAGTAATTTATCCCGGCAATGATAATGATGTTTATTATGGACTTACCTGGGTATTTGTTCATGAGGTTCAGCATGCAATTGATGCTCTTTATAATGCAAACGGACATCCCGAAATGTATCATGGGGATATACCGTGGGAATTTCCGGTTTCATGCGGAGAGCAGTATGACTTCCAGGCAAAAATGTTCAGAACATTCACTGCATATGAAGATCTCCTGCCTTCCTGGGGAAATATATATGAGGATGCGGATTCTGATAACGATGATTTTCCTGATGATGACGGTCTGACTGCAGTCGATGAATCCAGGTTCGGAAGCAGTAACGGTTCAGCAGATACTGATGACGACGGCCTGCCGGACAGAGATGAAGCAATTAACGGTACTTTCAGCGGATCTGATCCAAATTTACAGGATACCGACGGTGACAATATTGAGGATGGCGTAGACAACTATCCCAGATATGCGGCAGAAGGCATTATCCCTGTCTATCACCCGGTGATTGATGGAATTGTTGAGGAAGGCTGGCCTCTGGTTGATGATACGGTTGTGTACTCCAGCCAGAAATATGCTCCAAAGTATTATATGAGCTACAATCAGGATTCTCTTTACCTGGCCCTATATCTGTCCAATATTGGAATTCCGAAACTGACCTTTGATTTCCAGAATGACGGCTGGTGGCGGGGTGCAGGGAATACCGAAATGGAAATTAATATATCAACCGGAAATTTTACAACTTTTCATTCGTGGGATGCAAGTCCGGAAGTCAAAGCATGGACTCTGCAGCATGGCGGTCCCGGCGGCATGTGGGATGATGATCCTGACTACCAGAGCCAGTTTCAGAGGAGAGTGATTTATCCCTCAAGTGTAAAACTCAGAACAACGCTGAATTTTCCTGTTGTGCAGATCGAAATGTCAATCGCGAAGAGAGACTATGCCGGACTGAATCTCCAGCCTGGTGATACGATAGGATTAAATATCTATTATAACAAAGTAAACAATATTCCCTACCAGTATGCAGCAACCTTCGATCAATACAGTTTTGCTTATTTCATTCTTGGCGAAGCTTCAGGCGCTGATGATATTGCACAGAATTCAGTAACCCGGTTCGGACTGCTTCAGAATTATCCTAATCCTTTTAATCCTTCGACTCTGATAACTTATAAAATAGCCGAAAGCTGTTTTGTAACTCTCAAGGTTTATGACATACTGGGGAATGAAGTAAAGACATTAACGAATGAGGAACAAAAGCAAGGATCATATGAGTTAGTGTTTGACGGTTCCGGGTTGAGCAGCGGAGTTTATTTCTATACTTTAAGAACATCTGCGGGAGATTTATTATCCCGGAAAATGATGCTCATCAAATAAAAACAGGAACAATTTGATTCATAAATTACATTACCTGGCTCTCGTTATAACAGTTTTTTCCAATATGGGATTTTCACAGCAGGATCCATATAAAATTCCGGCTCCTTCAGATATCTTTTATCTAAGAAACAGCAAAATGATTCAGGTATCCAGCTATGATACTACCGGCGGAAACAACGACAGAATTATTATCCCGGATGGTAAAACTGCTGTTCTTGCAGACCTGAATGGACCTGGGATTATAACAAGGATCTGGGTCACTATCGACTCAAGAGATCCGTATTTTCTCAGAAGAATTGTGCTGCGTATGTACTGGGATGGTGAAGTAAACCCTTCAGTTGAAGTTCCTGTCGGTGATTTCTTCGGTACGGGATTTCAGTATAAACAATATATCTCCGGGTTTACCGGGATGTCGTCCGGAGGATACTATTGCTATTTCCCTATGCCATTTAATAAATCGGCGCGTATTGAAGTCGAAAACCAGACAGGGCAGGAGGTCTATAATTTCTATTACCAGATTGATTATCAGGAATTGGAGAATCCTTTAAGTGAGGATGCGGGATATTTTCATGCATACTGGAATCGCGATATAAGAACAGACTATAAAAATAATTATGTAATACTCGACGCCTCCGGAAAAGGTCAGTTTGTTGGTGTAAATATGAGCATGCAGGGATACAATGGAAACCTGTGGTACCTTGAAGGTGATGAAATGGTATATGTAGATAAGGAATCACTTCCTTCCATTCATGGAACGGGAACCGAAGATTATTTCACAAGCGGGTGGTATTTTAACCGGGGAGAGTTCTCTGCCCCGTACCATGGATTGATAATTAAAGACGATTCTTCTGCCCGGATAGCAGTTTACCGTTTTCAGGTAGGTGATGCTATTCCTTTTAAAAGTTCAATCCTTTTTACTATTGAACATGGACATGCTAATGAAGAAACAGCGGATTACAGCAGTACAGCATTCTGGTATCAAAAAGAACCTCATAAGAAATTCCGGCCGTTACTAAAGGCATCTCTGAGAATACCCTTGAGGATAGCTGTACCAGGAGGGGTTACAGAAGCAGAAAGCTTATCTGCGACCGGCAACAGTATAAGAACTGAAGTAATGGATATGTCCGATGATGGTCCTGACTGGAGCGGAAATGCACAGCTTCAGATTGACTTCAATAACAAAGCTGAAAGTTATGAACTGGAACTGCCTGCGGAGACTGAAGACAGATATAATATAGACATTTATTACACAAAAGCACCCGCCTATGGAAATATTGATATATTTTATAAGGGAGAGAAAACGGGAGAGATAAAAGGATACAATAATGATGTTTTTCCCGGCGGTAAAATAACTGTCAAAGGGCTGAAATCGGAAAAGGGGAAAATAAAACTGACGTTTAACGTATCGGGAAAGGATCCAAAATCTTCAGGGTATGCTGCAGGAATTGATGCTTTTAAGATAGAACCCGAGAGAGTCTATATACCCGAATGGTACGTGATCGGACCGTTTCCAAATCCGCGTGAATCAGAGACTGACAGGAGAGGGATTGACATGGTGTATCCCCCTGAAAATGAATTTGATAGTGTAAAGGCATATTACGGTGTCGATAGTCAGAAGGTTAAATGGAAGCTTATGGATATTTCAAAGAACGGATACCTCAGTTTGTGGAATAAGTTTGATCCGTATGAACTAATTGTTGCATATGCACAAACATTCGTTTACTCACCTGATGGTCAGCAGGTCGAGCTGCTTGTCGGAACTGACGATGGCTCGAAAATATTTCTTAACGGGGAAGAGGTCTACAGGTTTCTTGATGTAAGAGTTGCAGAACCTGACCAGGATATTATTATGCTTGATCTTAAAAAAGGATGGAATTCCCTGTTGATAAAAATAGAAAATAATTTTGGAGGATACGGATTTTATGCAAGGCTGCGTGATCTGAATAACTCACTTAAAGTCAGTCCATTTAAGAAATAGTACGAAAGGCAGCAATTGAGATTAGAATTAAATGACAAATCACATAGAAGATTTAATCCGCTGACGGGTGAATGGGTTCTTGTTTCACCACACAGGACAAACAGACCCTGGCAGGGAAAAGTTGAAGAGACTTTCACAGAAATAAAGCCCGAATATGATCCGGGATGTTATTTATGTCCGGGCAATGAAAGGGCCGGCGGAAAAAAGAACCCTGATTATGAAGATACATTTGTCTTTGAGAACGATTATAGTGCTTTGAATATTGAGCAATGCAGTAATGATATAAATATTGATGACATAATTATTTCGGAAAGTGAACCGGGAGTCTGCAGAGTTGTATGTTTTTCTCCGAAACACAATCTCACTCTTGCTGAAATGGAAGTAGAGAAAATACATACCGTTGTAGATACCTGGATAAGTGAATTTGAAGAACTTGGAAAGAGGGCTGAAATTAATTATGTGCAGATCTTCGAGAACAAAGGAGAGATAATGGGATGCAGCAACCCCCATCCTCATTCACAGATCTGGGCTACCCGCTCCGTTCCAGTCGAGCCGCTGAAAGAAACTATTCGACAGGAAGATTTTCTGAAGGCAAGGAACACCTGTCTTCTTTGTGATTATCTCAGGCTCGAAACAGAATTAGGGGAGAGACTGATTATAGATAACGATGATTTTATTACAGTAGTCCCATTCTGGAGTATCTGGCCTTTTGAAACAATGATAGTCAGCAAAAGGCATATTAAAAATATCTCAGAGTTTTCCGCGGCAGAAAAAAGATCATTTGCGGAAATTTTGAAAGAAATAACTTCCATTTATGATAAAGTTTTCAATGTATCATTCCCTTACTCGGCCGGTATTCACCAGGCTCCCACCGACAATAAAGAATATCACGGGTGGCATTTTCATTATCATTTTTATCCGCCGCTTCTGAGATCGGCAGTAATTAAAAAGTTTATGGTTGGATTCGAAATGCTTGCCGGGCCGCAGAAAGATTTTACCGCTGAAACAGGTGCTGAAGTGTTAAAGAAGATTGCTTCTAAAAATATGATTGTACAGAGGCAAAATAATTATATGGACAGAAAGGAAGAAAAAATATGACCAGGGTTTTTATGATTGCAGTATTAAGCTTAATAATTACAGCAGCCTTTACGGATATATCGACCGGGCAGATAGAAATCGACCGGCCGATTGATATTCTCGCGGCTTTGAATGATTCAACTGCATCCGCAGCAACCAACCCATCCCTGAGTTTCGGAACAATCGATAAAATATTTGATGGTAATCCATATACGGATGCGGGTGTGAACCAGGAAATATCACTTTCTGTTACTCTCGAATTTGACACGCTGATAGAGATTTCAAAAAGCAAAGTCTTTTTCTGGACTTCCGGTGAATGGTCTCTTGAATCAGCGGATAACCTTTCAGATCTTGAAAATCAAAGCGGTTCATACAGGCTGCTTGCGAATTCAAGATCTTATGGAGCTTTTCAATGGGATTCTGTAACCACTGAACAATTCACTGCAAAAGTATTCAGATTAACCGCCGATAATCCACAGGATAGCACTATATACCTTGGAGAATGGACACTATCACGTGACATTACACTTACCTCTTTTTATATAACCCCGCATCCTCCTAAAGTTCTTCCGGGTACTACACTCAAACTATCTGCGAAACCATTGGATGAAAACAATAATATAATTGATTATGAATTTAATGAACCGCTGGTATGGTATACCGGCAATAATTCTATCGCGACGGTTGACGGCGGTGGAAACCTGACCGGTGTAAGTATCGGCAGCACTGAAGTAACGGTATCCACAGAGAGCGGCTCACTTTCAGGATCATCAGAAGTACAAGTCCTGAATGATTTTCAATCGCAGAATGCGCCTCTTAAAACTGTGAAGGTTGCATTAATAATTCAGGATCCGGTTATTCCCCAGTTCGGCAACATGAGAATTCATCAAAAATGGAACTGGACGGACCCAAATGTTATGGTTGCCCAGCTCAGGCAGGAATTCATGAATGTAAGCGATAGTACTGTGGATTTTGAAATTGCCGAATTCCATGAGGATCAGAATATATTTACAATGATCGACAGTACTTATATGAGCCTTGATACCATAGCTTACTACTTTCAAAACTCTTACACGCTTTATACAGAGCTGAAAAATATCGCTGAAACCGAGGGAAGAGTACATTATGATTATAACGGTATGATCGATTTCTACGACCTTGATACTAAAAGAAATAACGGGGATATCGATGAAGTCTGGGTTTATGCCTTCCCGTTCGGAGGGATGTATGAATCGATCCTTGCCGGACCGGGGGCATTCTGGTGGAACGCTCCGCCGCTGCCTCATCCCGGGTTAGAAAAGATCCTTTCTATTATGGGCTGGAATTATGAAAGGGGGGTCGCTGAAGCAATGCATAGTGTGGGACACAGGTTTGAAAGTGCACTCTGGCATGCTTTCGGGCGATGGAACAATCAATCGAATGATCCCAATAACTGGGAAATCTTTACCCGGATTAATAGGGATAATCCCGGTAAGGCAAATGTGGGAAATATTCATTTCCCTCCTAACGGGACTTCCGACTATGATTACTCCAATTCAACAAATGTAATTACGTATGCTGATAACTGGAAGAGATTTCCATACCTGTTAAACCAGACAAGAACAGTTAACTGCAGTGAATGGGGATGCGGACAGCTGGGGTATATGAGGTGGTGGTTTAGTCATGTTCCCAGGTTCACCGGAGTAACAGACAGTATTCTAAACGACTGGTGGTACTATGCTCTTGATTATTACAAAGCAGTCGAACTTGCCCATGATATCCAGGTGGGAGTAAAGGAAAATTTATTTAATAGTATTCCCGGTAATTTTAAACTTTACCAGAATTATCCGAATCCCTTCAATCCATCTACTGATATTCGATTTACTATTCCCGAATTAGCAAAGGTGAGACTGAAAGTTTACGATATACTCGGTAGGCTCGTTGTGAAACTACTTGATGATGTAAAGTCAGCAGGCACCTACGATATTTTATGGGATGGTAAGAATATGCATAGCCAGAAACTGGCAAGCGGAATCTATTTCTACTGCCTTGAAACAGATAACTTTATTCAGACAAAGAAACTTGTGCTTCTTAAATAATATGCATTCACTACGGAAAATATTGTTTATCGAAGCCATAATATTTGCAGATATTTTCGGGCAAAATTTTCTTTCGCACCTTTCTGCTGAACGTGGGGATCCTGTCTATACCACTTATGCAGCAGCTTCTGACCGGTCATCTTATATTATAGATGAAGGATATCAATTTTCCTGGTTTAATGATAATGATGGTTTGAACTTTGAGACAGACAACGGTGGGAGCATCTGCCTGGCATTCAGACGAGGTAATGAAGTCAAATATTTTCTCAGGGATTTCTCTCAGCAGCCGGTAATTAGGACTTCATACAGTGATCTGGTAAAGTACAGTTTTTATCCGTTCGATAATATCCTTGCCACTGTTTTTTTCCTGGTTTACTCATCAGGAATTGCGATTCAGGATATTAAATTAGTGAACGAAGCTGATTCAGCTGCCTCACTGAGTGTCTATCCCTTCTTCTTTAATAAAACCGGGAGCATCAATAATGTTTCGCTGACCGCCGAGTCTGATGCATTTATATTCAGACACCAGGAACCCCCCGACAGCTGGACTATCGAACACAATATACCCTACCAGGAGGATCTTTCGGATGTTTACCTCATAGATTCTCCTCCCGATTCATATGGGGGGTACAGTGATTTAGAGGGCGGACTTAATTTTAAATATCTAACGCCTTCAACAAATTACTGCGTGGAATGGGGGACAGTAACACACAGCAACGGAACCCCGTGTCTTCATATTCCACCATCAGCACAGCAGGTAATTCTGCATAACGGAAATGAGAATGAGATTCTTACTGAAGATGCTCCGAAGTGGGGCGATCCCGATCCGAATATTCCCGGCAACGGGTACCAGGGATGCGAACTCGGTAATTTTCAAAACCCCCCGGCAGCCGTGGGTGATTCATTTAAAGTTATATTTACATGCATTGCCTCTAACGAACAGGGTATAAGTTCGAACGTAATACAGAATCTTCCTGCACCTACGGGAGTCAGGACAGATATTCAGCTCGCAGATTCTTTATTTCCGCCTCTCCCGCAGGATTTTCATGTGAATTTTTCATCCGGTAACACATCGTCGGTCATTACCTGGACTGCTATTTCCGGGTACCTTTATAACATTTATAGAAGAACAGCTTCCTCACCGGGGAGATATGATCTGCTTGACGCTGATATTAACGGAAATGCATACCTTGATCAGAACCTGGATCCTGATAGTACCTACGGTTATGTTGTTCTATCGAAAGATGCATCCGGACATCTAAGCGGTCATACAATCGAACAGGGAAATGTTCATCACTCATCTTCTTATTTTCTTTCGGATATAGAGAACCAGAGTTTAAGTGGCGAGATTCCTTCAGGAAGTATTAAAATTGCGGCCTTTCAAAAAAACTTTGTGATCGGTCCGGGACAATCATCCGGTATCAGGATTATAAGGGGAACTGCTGCAGATACTTCAGATATAAGTATACTTATCAGCAGCTGCAGGGATCTGAGACTGACGGATCTGCAGAATTTATTAATGCCGATGAAACTGCCTACAGCAATATCCCCGAATTCAATTCAGGCAATGCTGATTACAGAATGCTGTACTGGAACTGTTTCAACCTATTGAAACAATGTATGATGCCCCCGGAAGGGGAATGTTCATATAACTATTATGTTTTTTCAAGAGAGCCGCAGTGGGGATGGGGACATGGAGGTCAGGTATTTCATGAAAGCCTTTCAATGCTGGCATATGCCTTTATGAATTCCGGGAGTGCAATGAATTCGCAGCGTGTTTATATTGAGAGGCAGCAGGCCAATGGTTACATAAATTACAGGACAGGTCCCTATCTCAATGAAACTATTCCTTTTAACGGCCAGCTTACCTCATCCGCACCATGGTTCAGCTGGGAGAACATGGAACTTTTCAAAATCAGTAAGGATGACGACTTCTTAATCAGAGGCTTTTCTCTCAGGTAAAAACTTTTATAATTTCTGGACCAATAACAGGGATGCGGATAATGACGGTTTGTGTGAATGGGGAGGGACATGCCGTTCTCGAATCTGTGCGCGATGGTCAGGCTGCGGTATGGGACCAGGTAGGATGGCCATCAGGGTTTGAATGTCTTGATCTTAATTGTATGCTTGTCAGTGAAGCTAATTCGCTTGCTTTTATGGCAAGTGAACTTGGTGAGCAGCAGGAATATCAATACTGGATAAATGAAGCCGGGAAGCAGGAAAGATTCCATAAATAAATATATGTGGGACCCGCAGACCGGTTTTTATTTCAACGTAGATAAAACCGATAACGATTTTACATTTAATATCCCGGATGATCTGAAAAGAAAGGAGATTATCGGGTTCCTTCCGTTATGGGCGGGAGTGGCTGACAGCCAGCAGGCAGAAATGCTTGCTGCACACCTTGATAATCCGAATGAGTTTCACAGAACTTATGGTGTCCCATCACTTTCTGCCGACGACCCTTACTACAATGACCAGGGCTACTGGAATGGTCCCGTCTGGGTTCAATGGAATTATCTTGTATTCAGAGGGCTGCTGAGATACGGGTATATTGACAAAGCCGGGGATTTAATGGAGAGAGTTCTGTCAAATATGATAAACAGGTTGAAGAGCGATCACTGGTTCTGGGAATTATATAGTCCCGATCAAAACTGGGCCGGATGGAATAAAACATATATATGGGCAGGAATTGCTGCGAGGATGCTTATAGACTATACTAATTATACCGGAATAAAGGACAGGGATAAAGGATTAATTTTTCCCGAAAAACCTGAGTTGTTTCAAAATTATCCGAATCCTTTTAACCCCGCAACAAATATTGTTTTTCGGATACCTCATATGGAAAATGTAAAAGTAACCGTTTATGACATACTGGGACGACGGGTTGAAATCTTATTGAATGACGTGATGGAGTCGGGACTGCATAAAATAATATTCGATGCGGATAATCTACCCACGGGAAGAGGCGGACTATCATCAGGTGTTTATTTTTATTCGGTTGATGCCGGCGGAATACAATTAACAAAACGGATGGTCTTTCTGAAATGACCAGGAAAAACTAATTATGAATTTAACTTATCTCTGATGAAATGAAATTTAAACAGGCCCTCATATTATTCATTATGATTTCATTTCCTGCCTTTGCCCAGGAAGTGGGAAATGTGGAATTCAATGTTACAGCCGGTTTAAGCATAACCGGTATCAGCGGTGCGGGATTTTCATATTCGTTCGGAGATACTCTTCCGTTACTTTCATTAGAAATAAATGATCAACTTATCAATACCCTGTCAACTGAAGCTGCAGCAAACCATGATTCCATTACTTTCGTTTTCTCCAACGGCATTACAGGAATACTTAAAACGGAACAGGATTTTTCTCCCGGCTGGAAGGCTCATTTAACATTGACAAATAAATCTGATTCGGGGATTAAGATACTGAATGTTGTACCGTTCGGGCAGTCAGACGATCATATTTATATAACGGCTTCTCCTCCCTGGAATTTAGCAAGTTCGAAAATATTCAGACCAGGACTTGGTTCAATCGGTGTGGTGTTACCGGATAATGCGTGGTCGCTTGGATATTCCGCAATCAGAATTAACGATTCACTGTCGGTGTTTGCCCTGGCGAGGAGAATGAACGGTGAGAATACCGAATTCAGAAGATATTCAGCTTTAATGAAGCCCGGCGGAAATGTTAATTATGACATATATATAGATTGTTATAAAGGCAGCTGGCAGAACGGACTCCGTACTGTTTTCCAGGAAAGGTACCTGTATGATCTGAAAAGCTTTGATAATAAACTCTTTGAAAGAAAAGATCTTGAATGGGTCAGACATTCCTATCTCATAGCTCTGCTGTTCGGGTGGGATCGAAAATTCTACGATCAGGATGACAGGCAGTATCACCTGAAGGAATTTTTAAGATCTTCTGATGATCTGTACGGCAAGTATGATATATTCTGTCTTTGGCCGACTTTCCCCACACTGGGAATGGATCCGAGAAATCAGTGGGATCTTTACTCCGACCTTCCGGGGGGATTGAAAAAACTTAAAGATTTATCTGATTATTCAAAAAGTACCGGCACAAAATTCTTTATCTCTTTCAATCCATGGGATCAGAGTACACGCAAGGAGGATTTTTACGAAGGAATATCAAGACTGATCCGGTCAACAGATGCCGACGGGATTGTTCTTGATACTTACGGCAGTTCGAGTGAAGATCTTCAGAATGCTGCCGATAGTGTGAGAGAAGGTGTTGTAATGTATAGTGAAGGTATGGCAGTGCCGAAAGATATGCCCGGAATTGTTTCCGGCCGTGTTCATAATGCTATATTTATGCCGCCTCCCTTAAATCTCAATAAATTAATTAAACCTGAATTTGCTATTTTCAGAGTTCTGACTCTGGATGAGGGAAGACTGCACAGGGAAACAGCAGTGTCATTTTTTAATGGGTATGGCGTAGAAATCAATATGATGGCGCCTGCCAGACCTCCATGGATGGAAGAGGAATTTAAATATCTCGGGAAAGCACTGATGATCCTGAGAGAGAATACTTCTGTATTTACAAACAGGGAATGGACCCCGCTTATAAATACTCTGAAGGACAGTATCTGGGTTAATGAATGGAAGGGTAATAATAAAAAGGTCTACACAATTTTTTCTCTTATTCCTGAAGGATTTTACGGTCCGTTATTTAAAGTGGAGAGTGAAGAAAATCATCATTTTGTTGATCTTTGGAATCATGACGAAATAGAACCTGATACATTGCAGGATGGATTTTATATTCCTGTCAGAACAGATGCGTTTAACAGGGGATATCTCGGAACAAGGATAGAGGGGAATGCCGGGTGCATTGCAGAGTTTAATGAACTCCTGAAAATCAAAATGAAAGGTGATGAGCTTTCATTTTCATCCGATTCCGGTGACAGTATCCTGATCAGTGCCGGCAGTCCTTCATATAGCAACAAACCTGTAAAATTTAATCCGGGTAAAAATGTAGTAAAACTCAGGGAACGGTTCGGTATTCCTGAAGGCAGATTTGTTATACAATTATTCACCAAAGGTGAACTCATTGATGAAAGAATAGTCGCACTGGATTCCGGGATGCCGGTGCTTGCCGGTGAAGTTATTCCCACAGAAAAATCAACCGAAATTCCTGCGGGAATGATAGAAATTCCCTCAGGAAAATTCAGGTATATAGTAGAGACGCCTGATGAATTTATCCCGTATCCGCATTATCCTGATTCTGTATTGTGATGCAAAGGTTTTTTATGGATAAATATCCCGTTACCAATAAGGAATTTAAGAAGTTTATAGATGCCACAGACTATAGGCCCGATGATACAACTAACTTTCTGAAAAACTGGCGAAACCGGAATTACCCCGATGGTGCAGCAGATATCCCCGTTGTATATGTATCGATTGGTGACGCAAAAGCTTATGCTGAGTGGGCAGGCAAAAGACTGCCTTCAGAAATAGAGTGGCAGTATGCAGCACAGTGCGGTGATACTTTAAGCTGGCCATGGGGAAGCAGCTTTGATTCAACAAAATGCAATTATTCCGGGAATGAACTTTCTGAGGTTAATGCTTTTCCGGGAGGGGATAATAAGTGGGGAGTGGCTGATCTTACTGGTAATGCACGGCAGTTGACTAATGACGTTTATGATAACGGCAGTTATAAATTTATAATCGTGCGTGGCGGCAGTTACTATAATCCTACATCGAGCTGGTGGTACGTTAAAGGCGGTCCTCAGCCATTGAACCGCACACAGATGCTTCTTCAGGTTTCACCAGGATTTGAAAGAAATTCAACGATCGGTTTCAGGTGCGTAAAGGATGCAGTACCAGCGGAGGAGAACAAATGATCATTAATTTGAAGATTTTATACTTTATCCTGTTTGCAGCATTTTTCTCAATTCTCATATTCGCTCGCGCTGCTGAAAATAAACCTGATAAAATAGGATTTTTGACCAACGGAAAGAGCAGTACCGAATCTGATGCTGCATTCAGGTTTCTGTCTGAGAATCAGTATGATGCCGTTAAAATGAGCATTAGTGAGGTAATCAAAAATCCTGATATCCTTAATCAGTTGAAGGTTGTTTGGTACCATAGACCGGATTCATCCGACCTGTCAAATGAAGAAAACAACCCTGATTTCATTAAAATTATAAACAGATTTGTGCTTCACGGCGGCGGACTATTGCTGTCACTTGATGCTGTCAGGCTGGCTGTACCCATAGGACTTGAAAGAGAAGACCCGGGTGTCGAATATGCCCAGGCTATTGATGAGGGCTATGGAAGGAAACTCGGACTCCATTCTCTAAGAACCCATCCGGTCTTTGAGGGCTTAAACGGGGGTGCCTATATATGGGCCCCTCTTAAGGACGGTGCGGTAAGGCAGATCGGTTATTTCGGGGAAAATGTTCCACAGGGGAAGGTTGTTGCCGTCGACTGGGCATACATTACACTTAAAGAAAACTCTAAACTGATGCTTGAATACTCTCCGGGAAAAGGAAAAGTACTGAGTATCGGAACGTATGCATATTTTGCTCCCGGAAATCAGAACAGACTTCAATTCGAATTGTTTATGCGAAATTGTCTTAATTATTTGGCAGGGGTAAAAAATGGTGTTAAAATCCGTTACTGGAATTATAAACCTCTCACTGTCACTGAGTTTCAGCAGACTTCCTCAAAAATCAAAATAGATTCAGCGATGGGATGGAAAGACAATAATGATTCTTTGATAATCAGCTCAGGACTTGCTTCGGATAATGAATGGGATATGGGCGGAGAAAGAATATTGCTCATGGGTAGGGAAACAGGGGGAATAACAGAGATCTGGACTCATCCGTTTATGGCTCTGAGGGATTATGATGTCGGCGTAAGGTTTTCCTACCGGGATACAATATATTGGTTTAATGATCAGAGACCGCAGATTGAAGTAAGACCGGGATCTTTCACCAGGATTTATAAGTTCCCCCGCGCTTACATTACAGAGGTGATAACTTCCGATCGGCATAATCCTTCCGGAATAATTCACTATGAGTACAGAGGAGTATATTCTGCCGAATTGATTGTGAAATTTAAAAGTAATTTAAGATTTATGTGGCCTTACTCGCATAAGGCCCTCGGCTCGTTAAACTATACGTGGGATGATGGACTTAATGCTTTTGTGATAAAGAATGAAAGTAATGAGTTCTATACAATTGTGGGACAGAATAAAATTCCGGTGTACAAACTATCAGGACAGTTTGACGGATTCTCTGCTGACGGCAAAGTGTTTAAAGGAATCCCTACCGATAAACTTCAGAGCGCTTTTCTTTTGAAGTTTGATATGAAAATGAATGATAATTTGGACTTTATTGTTGCTGGTACTGATGAAGGATTTGATGCAGCAGCCCTTTATTTTGAAAAGGCAATTAGTTCTCCACAATCCGTTTATGAAAACACAGCAAAGTATTACAATGATTTTCTGACAAGCGCACTGATAATCACCACGCCGGATAAAAATTTTAATGATGGCTACAGGTGGGCACTTACCGGTACAGACAGATTTTTTGTAAATACTCCCGGTATAGGTAAATCCCTGGTTGCCGGATATTCAACGACCGCACATGGCTGGGGAGGAAACCAGGAAGTGAGCGGCCGTCCCGGATATGCCTGGTATTTCGGCCGTGACGGTGAATGGAGCGGAATGGCTGTGCTTGATTATGGTGATGCCTCAAAAATCAGGAATGTCCTCGATACTTATCAGAAGTTCCAGGATGTAAACGGTAAGATCTTTCATGAACTCACTACAAGCGGTGTGGTTCATTATGATGCAGCAGATGCAACTCCCCTCTACATTATACTCGCAGGAAAATATTTGAAATGGACCGGGGACATCAATTATATTCGGAACAGCTGGCCGTACATTAAAAAAGCTATCGATTTTCTTTATTCGACCGATACAGATGGTGATCACTTAATTGAGAACACCAATGTCGGACACGGATGGGTAGAAGGAGGAGAGCTATTCGGTTCGAAAACGACATTCTACCTTGCTGGATGCTGGGCTGAAACACTTAAAGAGGCGCAGTATATTGCCGAAGCACTTAAACATCCGGACGAAGCTGAAAAATATAGAAGTGATTTTGAGATAGTACAAAAAATCGTGAATAACGATTTCTGGAATTCGGACGAAAATTTTTATAATTATGGACTTCTACCCGATAATACCTATAATACACAAATGACAGCCCTGCCTGCTGTCCCGATGTATTTTGGACTGGTTGATAAGGAAAAAGCTTACCCGGTGCTTGATACCTACGCCGGAAACGGGTTTACCGCTGATTGGGGGGTTAGGATAATCAGTGAGAGCAATCCTATGTTCAATCCGCGCGGTTATCACTACGGTAGTATCTGGCCTTTGTTTACCGGATGGACGTCACTTGCAGAATATACTTATGGGAATTACCTGCAGGGATTTAATCATTTACTCGATAACCTGAATGTATATAAAAACTGGGGACTTGGATTTGTGGAGGAAGTTCTGAATGGCGAACAATACCTTCCTTCAGGGGTATGCCCTCATCAATGCTGGTCGGAAACGATGGTACTTCAGCCCGTTCTTGAAGGGATGCTGGGATTGAAACCGGACGCCCTTAACAACAAGTTAACCTTGTCGCCGCGGCTGCCTGCTGATTGGAATTTTATAAAAGTTGAAAATATTAAGTGCGGGGATCATACACTTAATTTCAGAATGACCAGGACTTCGGATAAAATAGTTTTTTTCTTTAAGCATACCGGGAATAAAAAACTGGATATCGATTTCAAACCTTTCCTGCCTCCGGGGACTATGATAAGCAAAGTTCTCGTTGATGGTGAGTTAATCAATACTCAAAAAATGACAGGGAGACAACAGGATTACATTGACCTTAGCATATCAGTGAATAATAATTCTGAGGTGGATGTCTTTTATAAAAACGGCATATGTGCACTCCCGGTTAAAACCAATCCCCGTGTGGGTGAATATTCAGAAGGTTTCAGGATTCTGTCCGCAGGACTTAACGGAAATATGTACCAGGTTAAAGTGCAGGGACGATCAGGTAATGAGGAGATTCTGAAAGTATTTGCTCCGGGTAAAAACATTGATTCTGTTGATAATGGTACCTTAGACGGTTTCCACAATAACGTGTACGATATCCGGGTCGTATTCGAAAAAACCGACCTTAAGTACATTGAAAAAGAAATAAAGATTAATCTGAAATAACTATGGCAAAAACATATCAAATACTTGTCTTAATGATAGCAGGTGCAGCGGGCATTTACGGACAGAATTTTCTGTCTGATCTTTCTGCTTCAGAAAAGGATCCTCTTTATACAACATACAATGCAGCGCTCAGCAGATCGGAATATGTAGTGAATGAGGGCTATCAGTTTGTGTGGTTTGATCCTCAGAAAGGATTGAGCTTCGAAACAAGGCAGGCAGGAAATATAGGGTTAATTTTTAATAAGGACGGACAGGTCGTAGACAGGCTGCAGCAATATTATAGCAGACCCGTAATTACTGCTTCATACAGCGACCTGGTAAAGTTCTATTATTATCCTTTTAAAGATGTGAGAGTTGAGGAATATTTCCTTGTATATAGTTCAAGGATTGCTATTCGACAGGTTAAGGTAATCAATGAAAGTCCTTTTAATATAGAACTGAATGTCTATCCGTTCATTCAAAATGAAAACAAAAGCTTCACAGATATAAAAATTACCGGGGACGGTACAGGTGTTGCTTTTATGCATAAGGAATTACCGGATGGCTGGATGAAAGAACATGACATCCCCTTTCAATCTGATATAAGAGACGTGTTATTGCTTGATACTAAACCGGATAGCTGGGGTACGTATGATAAATATGAAGTAAAGCGAGATACCGGAAGCGGAATATTAATTAATTCAATTAAAAAGGATAATCTAAATAGGAATATCCCGGTAGAACAATCAGAGATTATCGCTCTGGGTTGTAAGTTTGATATTCCTGCCGGAAAATCCTCCGGATTTAACCTGACCCGCGGCGTTGTTGAAGAGGGCAAGCAAACGGAGGAACTCATATCATCGTGCAGAACATTGATGAATGATGATCTGAATCGTTACCTGGCTGAAGATGAACAGGCTTACTCCGGAATACCCCCTCTGAAAAACAACAACAGAGATATGAATCTTCTTTACTGGAATGCTTTTTCACTGATAAGACAGTGTATGCTTCCACCCGAGGGAGAGTGCGGCTATAATTATTATGTTTTTTCGCGCGAACCAAGATGGGGATGGGGTTATGGCGGACAGGTTTTCCATGAAAGTCTTACGATGCTTGCATATGTGTTTATGGACCCGTCCGGGGCTATGAACTCACAAAAGATTTATATGGAAAGGCAGCAGCCTGATGGTTATATAAACTACAGGACCGGACCATATCTGAATGAAACAATCCCTGAGAACGGCCAGCTGACAACTTCGGCTCCCTGGTTTAACTGGGAGAATTGGGAGATATATAAAGTAACCGGAGATAAGGATTTTCTGAAGCAGGCGTATGAATCGGGTAAGAAATTTTATAACTACTATACGGGAAACCGCGATTCGGATAATGATGGTCTTTGTGAATGGGGTGCGAATGCTGTACTCGAATGTGTGAGAGATGCAAGAGTGGCCGTGTGGGACGAGGTAGGCGACCCGACAAACTTTGAGGCTGCTGATTGTAATATGATGCTGGTAAGCGAGGCGAAATCTCTTTCAGCAATGGCAAAAGAACTCGGGATGAGCGATGAGGCTGAGAGTTGGAACTATGACGCTGAAAAAAGAACTGATCTTATTAACAAATATATGTGGGATCCCGTAACCGGATTTTATTACAATGTTAATAAAAAAGATCACAGTTTTACTTTTAAAACCAAAGATGATCTTAAGCGAAAAGAAATTATTGCCTTCCTTGCATTATGGTCCGGGGTTGCGGATAAGAGACAGGCAGATGCATTACTTACGCATTTAACAAACCCTGCAGAGTTCTGGCGGAAATTTGGAGTTCCTACATTGTCTGCCGATGACAGTTATTATAATCCTATCGGATATTGGAATGGTCCTGTATGGGTTCAGTGGGATTACCTTGTATTCAGAGGTCTTATGAATTACGGCTACAAAAAAGAGGCCCGGGAGCTTGCTGAACGTGTTATGAAAAATATGATCAATCAGCTAAAGACAGATCATTGGTTCTGGGAGTTCTATAGTCCCGATGATCACCAGGCAGGTTGGAATAAAACCTATATCTGGGCAGGAATAATAGCAAGGTTCATGATCGATTTACAGGTAAATGAATGATTAACCGGTTTAAATATGAATCAATCTAACTGGAAACATGAAATGAAGTTTACAATTACCTTTATACTTTTAATCACCGCCAATTTATTCTCCCAATCTGTGCAGCCGGGAAACGAATATCTTAAGCTCCATGCCGGTGCGGGTGACCCGTTATATACAACTTATACGGCTGCAATGGAAAGATCCCGTTTATACGGCGACAAAGGATATAAGATGGATTACTATTCGGATTGCTACCCTGTTAACTATTCGGGGGACCAGGCAGGAAAGTTCTACTGCATCTGGAAAGTAAACCAGGTAGTAGTGACAAGTATTGAAAACTATCATAAGAAGCCTGTTGTTACTGCTTCCTTCCCGGATATGGCGATACTCGAATATGAACCATTTAAAGGAGTTCACGTTCAGGAGACATTTTTTGTTTATAGTTCATCTCTTGCAGTTGTAAGCATGCAGGTTAAAAATATTGACAATACAGCTCACGAGATTGAGGTATACCCTATACTCGAACTTGGAAATGATTCACTGCTAATAAAGAAATACGACAGTGCACACGATGCTTATATTACGAATCATCATGAATCAAAATACAGACTGATAAGCAGTCTGTATAAAAATGCCCCTTATCCTACAGAAACAAGGGACTTTTTCTGCGGAAACTTTAAGCCTTATTCCTATGGCGGATACTCAGGGGGTTTGGACCAATTTTATGTAAATATCAAAACAGATTATTATTCTGATAACCGCAGCGACTCGTTGAACCTGATGGATAGCGGTTACGTTAATTTTATTGCCTTACACGACAAGTTTATTCTGAAACCGGGCGAAGAAATTAATATCCGGTATTTCAGGGGCTGGCAGGATCAGAAAGAGGATGCGCAAGAACTTATTAACCAGGTCAACCGATTAAAAGATGAACCCCTTCAGCCTTATGTGGATGCGGATGTTAAGCTTTTTTCACAGGTCCCTGTGATAAACTTTGAAAACGAAGATGAGAAACTCGTTTACATAGGAGCCTTCAACCTTGTACGGGGATGTATGCTTCCCCCGACTGATTCCGCCAGGCATAACTTCTATGTTTTCTCACGGCAGCCATTGTGGGGCTGGGGGCATGGACACCAGGTACTGCATGAATCATTAAGCATGCTTGCTTATGCCTATCTGGACCCATTATCTGCCGAAGGTTCTCAGAGAATCTATATTGATCAGCAGCGGAAAGACGGCTTAATTGCTTATCGTCATGGACCGAGAGGACTTCAGGATTATCCTCACTACAGCAAGGAGCTTGGCAGAGATATGTCAACTACATCAGCTCCGTTCTTCTCCTGGGAGAACTGGGAAATCTATAAGGTGAGCAGTGATAAGGCGTTCCTCAAAGATGCTTACCAATCCGGATCAGAATATGTGAAATGGCTTGAAGAAAACCGGGATACTGATCACGACGGACTTTTGGAATGGGGACCATACGGAATAATTGAAAATGTGAGGGATTGGTATAATGTTGTTTTCCAGGTTTCAAAGGAGCGACATTTAGATGTAGACAAAGAGGATATCTCCGATGAACTGGAGGATCTGGATTTGTCACTGATGGTCGTAAAAGAAATGAAGTCGCTTGCTAAAATGGCTGATGCCCTGGGCGACGCTAAGGGGATGAAAAAATGGACGGAAAAGGCAGAAAATATTTCAGGTCTGATCAACAAATATATGTGGGATGACTCAACAGGTTTTTATTACCACGTTGATAAGAAAAATCATTCATTTAAATTCCTGACAAGGGATCTTAAACATAAAGAGATAATAGGACTACTTGCATTATGGGCCGGGGCAGCTCCAAAAGAAAGAGCTGAAAGGCTGGTGAAGCACCTTATCAACCCCGATGAATTCTGGCGTAAATACGGAGTTCCTACATTATCGGCAGACGATCAGTTTTATAGTCCCTATGTCGACTACTGCTGCAAATGGAATGGTCCGGTCTGGCTGCTCTGGGATTATCTCGTGATAGACGGGCTGAACCAGTACGGGTATAAAAAAATTGCGGACGAGCTGGCCGATAAAATGACTCTTGCTGTGGTTACACAATTAAAAAAGAATCATAATTACTGGGAGTCTTATAGTCCGGATAATGATATTATGAACAGCCCTTCTAATTATATATGGGATTCGATAATGGCGAGGGTCTTAATTGACAAATACGGAAAATCGAAGTAAAGGATAAACGTATATTATGAAAAAAATATTAAGCATATTTTTGTTCTTAATTCTGCTTTTCAATTTGAACGGGCAAAGCAGCAGAAGCGGGCTTGTACCGGGATTCGAAATAAGAAGTAATAACATTCAGATGACCTTTCCCGCACGATCCTCGGAATACTTTGACAGAATAGGCCGAAAAGCGGCGCTTATGGGATTTCAGGATGGAACGTTCGAGATGTGGGTCTGGCCATGGAAACCGCTCAGGAATTTTAAGCTTCTATTTTTCCTTGGTTCATCAACTACTCCTGTACAGCCGGAAGATATAGTGAAGACAATTTCGATTACCCCGGAAGCTGCTGAGATTACATTTTCATACGAATCTTTTACTGTCAACGAGATCATAATGGTCCCCGTGGAGGAGAAGGGAGCAATCATACTCCTTAAAGTAAATACCACAACACCCTTGAAAATAGTTCCGGGATTTCTTCCGGTTATGCAGCCTCAGTGGCCTGCAGGAGTCGGGGGACAATACAGCTATTGGGACGATGAGGTAAAAGGGTATATTATTTCAGAAGGCCGTCAAAGGGCATTATTCATATGCGGATCACCGGTGGGAGAACAGATGTCCGCCCCCCCTGCACATATGTTCGCTGATAATCCTTTGCAATTTAAAATTGAAGTAAATCCTGATGAGGTTAGTGACTCGTTCATTCCGATAGTAATAGCTGGCGGAATAAATACAAAATTTGACGATGTAAAAAATCTTTATAATGATCTGTGGCAGAACTCTGAAAAATATTATCAGAAAAATTATAATTATTATAAGACCCTTAAAGAATCCACTGTCAGCATCATCACCCCTGTAAGAAAATTAAATCTGGCTTACGAGTGGAGCAAAGTCGCATTGCATAATCTTATGGTTGAAAACCCGAATCTGGGCTATGGAATGGTTGCAGGATACGGTCTATCGGGTAACGGCGGACGCCCCGGTTTTGCATGGTTTTTCGGAGGTGACTGTTTCATTAATTCTTTATCATTTAACAGCTTTCAGGATTTCGAAACCGAAAAGGATGCACTTAAATTTACTCAGAAATGGCAGAGACAGGATAACTTTCCGATCAGAAAGAAAAATTCTGATGAAGTAAATAAGGATATCGGTAAAATGGCTCACGAACTCTCGCAAAGCGACGGACTTGTAGACTGGTGGAATGATTACCACTACGGCTATAACCATGCGGATACTACACCGTGGTATCTTGTGGCTATTGGTGACTATTATCGCCAGAGCGGTGATATTGATTTCATAAATGCGAGCTGGGAATCAATTAAAAAGGCTTATAACTGGTGTCTCGGGAAAGATAGCGACGGCGATGGACTGATGGATCTTAAAGGTGCAGGACTGGGTGCGCTTGAGTTCGGAAAATATGTACATATCTATGCCGACTTTTATACTTCGGCCATATGGACAAAAGGGATTGAAGCAGTAATAAATATGTCTGAGGCTATGAAAGATGATGAATTGAAATCACAGGCTCAGGCACAGCTGAAAAAAGCCCTGTCCGCGATGGAACAGAAGTTCTGGATGGGCCAAAAAGGGATGTATAGTTACGGGGCAACCGAAAAAGCTGAACAGGTTGATGAGAATACCCCGTGGCCTGCAACAGGTATGAAGTTCGAAGTATTAAACTACGATCACTCTGTTGAAAGTCTGAAAAAGATGAATTCTTCTGAACTTGTTACAGATTGGGGAGTAAGGAGTCTTTCAAATAAATCAGAACTTTATGACCCGGTTAATTACAATTATGGGGCTATCTGGCCATTTATATCGACGCTCATGGTAAGAGGACAATATAATTTTGATTTTAATCTTTCTGCCTATAGACTGATGCAGGCAAATGCGGAACATTTTTTTGACAATGGACCCGGTCAGGTTGCAGAAGTTTTTTCAGGAACTTTAAATACAAAATTAGCAGAAGCGTATCATGACCAGGGATTTTCAGCCTCAGGTTTTGCCGAACCATTTGTAAGAGGTCTCGTAGGACTTGACGTCGATGCACCTGACAAAATAATTTATTTTTCACCTCGTCTTCCTGCAGACTGGGATAGCCTTTTTGCCGGAAATATAAAAGTCGGAAAAAATATTATAAGCTTGAAACTTTTGAGGACTGACGACAGGTTAAGTTTGCTTGCCGCAAACAGCGGCAGCGGCAAAGTCAAAATAGTCTTCACCCCTGCATTCGGTTTAGGGACAAAAGCCGCTGAGGTTAAGATTAACGGCGACACTATTGATTTTACTTCTGAAAAAAGCGACCAGGCTTATGTTCTTAAAACTGATTTTTATCCTGAAAAAAATACCCGTCTGGAAATCTCGTTGGATCCTGCGCCTGAGCTGTATCTTCTTCCTCTTGAAACAAGTACAGGCGACGCTGATAATTCGCTCAAAGTTCTTTATCAGAAGCTGGAAGGAAACAACCTGACGACATATGTCGAAGGGCGGGGAGGAAAGGAATATTATATCGGGATCAGAAATCCTGATTTGATCGATAAGCTTACCGGCGGCGAATTGTTGAATAACCGTATAAAAATAAATTTTAATGCAGGAAGTAAAGACTTCGTAAAAAAGGATATCAATATTGTAGTGAAGAAAAAATAAAATGACTAAACGGGTAACACTGAAAAATATTGCCGATACTCTGAACATCTCAATGATGACTGTTTCAAGGGCATTAAACAATAATCCGAATGTCGATGAGACAACGAGGAAAATGGTATTAAATAAAGCACGTGAACTGGGCTATTTCCCGAACCACATTGCTAAGAGTCTCGTCGTTGCGAAGACCCAGACAATAGGGGTGGTAGTACCTGAGATCACCCACTCATTCTTTCCTGATGCTATTAAGGGAATTGAAGAGATTGTATACCAGGCGGGCTACAATATTATGCTGACCCATTCTGCTGAAAATACAAACAGGGAGATCGCTGCCATTGAAACACTGGCATCACGCAGGGTGGATGGTATCCTGGCTTCAGTAGCTGAATCTGATACTGAATATCAGATTTACAGGCAGGTAATCAATATGGGGCTGCATGTGGTTTTCTTTGACCGGTGTGTTTATAATATCGGGGCGAGCTGTGTCAGTATAGATGATGAGGAAAGTGCATTCAAGATCACTGAACATATAATCAGGCATGGATACAAAAAGATCGCACATCTCCGGGGTCCGTTGTCGGTATCAATTGCAAAAGAAAGGTTAAACGGCTTCAGGAAAGCATTAAGGAAATATAAGATCAGTTATAGTGATAAACTTATTGTAGAATCGGGTTTCCATGAGGATGGTGGCTTTGCCGCTATGCAAAGGCTTCTTGGATTGCCTAAAAAGGAGAGGCCCCGCGCTGTTGTAGCTGTAAATGATCCCGCCGCCTTTGGGGCGATGAAAGCTATAAAAGAAGCAGGATTAAGAATTCCTGAAGATATAGCCATAGTCGGATTTTCCGATGATATACGAGCAGAGCTTATGCCTGCTCCCCTGACAACCGTAAGACAGCCTGCTTACGAAGTTGGTAAAGCAGCTGCCCGGAAATTAATCGCTCACATTGAAAACAAAAAGGAATCCGTAGAGAATCTGACTATAAAAACCGAACTGGTGATAAGAAAATCCTGTGGGTGTGAAATCCCCTCAAATGGAAAGAGTCATAATTCTGAAGTCAAAACTTAAGGAGTAATAACAGTGAAAAAATTATATGTCTTATTATTCGCACTGAGTACGGTTATTTTTATGTACGGCCAGAAGCCCGGGCAAAACCGGGATGAGGTTAGTGATTTAATCTGGAAAAGTATGCCATCGCAGCTGTTAACCAATCAGGAGGTAAAGGAGGAAATAAATACAAAAGTCGAAATGCTGAAAAAATGGATGCAGGAGAATGACCTGGGAGGTATGTTATTTACACAGGTCAGGAATGTAAACTGGATAACAGCAGGAAGAGCCAATAACCAGATAGTCCTGAATAAAGATGTTGGAGGTGCTTCACTGCTGATTATGGCTGACGGTGAAAAATACCTTGTTGCCAATGGCAGTGAGGCTCCGAGGATGCTTGATGAAAGTCTGAAAGGGTTGGGTTATACTTTAAAGTTCTATCCCTGGTATGAAGCCAATCCTGTAAAGGATGTTCGCGGAGATCTTATAAAAGAAATATCAGGCGGAAAAAGAATCGGCAGCGATATCTCCTACCCGGAAACGGTATTGATGGATGATCAATTTCAGCCTCTGCGGTATCAGCTGCTTCCGACTGAAATAAAAAGGTACAAGTGGATCTGCGAACAAACAACAGAAGCTGTCGCAAATGTCTGCCGGAGATTGAAACCGGGGATGAGCGAGTTTGAAATCGAGGCCATGACATCTGATGAAATTCGTTCAAGAGGAATTATGCCTACTGTATTACTGATAGGTGTTGATCAGAGAATTTATAAATACCGTCATGCAATTCCCTTCGGAGATACATTGAAAGAGTACGGCATGGTTAATGTCGTTGCTGAAAAATGGGGGATGCCGGTGGCGGTTACGAGGTTTGTTCATTTCGGTCCCCTGCCGGATGAACTTAAAAGTAAATTAGAGAAGACCGCAGTTGTAAATGCTCGGTATGAAGAAGCAACAAGGCCGGGAGTAAAATGCTCTTCTATCTGGGAGGAAATGAAGAAATGGTATGCTGAAGCAGGATATGAAGGCGAATGGAAAAAGCATCATCAGGGGGGTGCGATCGGATATAACGATCGTGAATATGTTATTTATCCCGGAATTGATAAGGTTGTGCATTTGAATCAGGCATTTGCGTGGAATCCGACAATTACCGGGGCAAAAGTTGAGGAAACCATACTGGTACGCCAGGACAGCATCGAAGTACTGACCCGTGCTCAGGACTGGCCGATGATAAATGTCGTGCTTGACGGGAAAACGTATCCGCAGCCGGGAATCCTCATTAAGGATCCGGCTACAGGAGAAATTATTAAACAGGAAGTTGAAACAATAAAACCTTAGTAGTTTTATGATCAGGGAATATTCATTATACGGCTTAAAGCATTTATTAATATCTAATGATAAAGTTGAGGCAGTCTTTCTTCCACAGCTTGGGAGTAAAATGATCAGTTTGATTAATAAAAAATCCGGGACACAATTTTTACTTGAGAACCAGGATAAGAATAAGATCTACAGAAAAGCCTTCCACGGAGCTGATTATTCCCTTTATGATGCCAGCGGATTTGATGAGTGCTTCCCTACAATCGAAGCGGCTGAAATTATCATTGAACAGCGCGGGAACGGGACTAAAAAGATTGAGTATCCGGATCACGGAGAATTATGGTCCAAAGAATGGGAGTATGAGCTTACCGATACCTCCATATTTTTTTATGCGGACGGTGTAAATGCTGGTTACAGCTTCAGGAAAATTATTACTCTTGAAGAGAACCGTGTAATCATCAATTACAGTCTGGTTAATAAATCCGCTTTCCCTCTGTACTATATATGGTCCGGCCATCCGCTGCTGGCTGTTGAGGAAGGAGACAGAATTATTATGCCTCCCGGTATACATAAATTGTTCCTCAACTGGACTTCGGATGATAATATAGGGGAATTCGGTCACTATATCCCCTGGTCCGGTGAGGCAGGTGAGGTTAATAGTTTTTATGATGTAAAATCCGCCGATACAGGTATGGCACTAAAAGGTTTTACCGATTCTCTGCAGCATGGATTTGCCGGTCTATTCCGCTCACATAAAAACGAATCGGTTCTGATTTCCTTCGATTATAAAAAACTGCCCTACCTGGGAGTATGGCTTTGTTTCGGCGGCTGGCCTGCCGGCGCGGAAAAAAAACATTACACAGTTGCTCTGGAACCGACGACAGGAAGACCGGATTCTCTTAGTGAATCTGTTAAAAGAAATGAATGTTCTGTGCTTGATATAAATGAGGAAAGGAATTGGAAGATTGAATTCAGTTTATGGGAGGGATTACCGGAAATCTGATCTTAAAAAGGTAATATAATATTCTTCATTAATTAAAGGTATATCTATGCCTGAAAATGCTATCGGACTATCATTCGTAGACTGGCTTATTATTGCAGTCTATTTCGTATTCGTCATCGGTATTGGATTTTATCTAAAGAAATTCACAAAAAACGAAAATGATTTTTTCCTTGCCGGAAGAAGGAACAGTTCCTGGGTTGCCGGACTCGCTTTCCTCTCCGCGAACCTTGGCGCGCTTGAGTTAATGGGGATGACGGGGAATACCTTCAAGTACGGGATGTACGTTGCTCACTTTTATTGGATTGGAGCTATCCCGGCAATGCTATTCCTTGGCATTTATATGATGCCTTTTTATTACAGCAGTAGAATTAAATCTGTTCCGGGGTATCTTAAACTTCGATTTGATGAGAAAACCAGAGTCCTGAACGGATTTGCCTTTGCTATTATGACGCTGCTTGTATCAGGAATAAATCTTTATGCAATGGCACTTGTGCTGCATACTTTTCTGGGATGGAACTGGGATATCAGTATGTGGATGGCAGCAATCACTGTTGCAGTGTACGTTACCATGAGCGGTCTGCTTTCGGCTATATTTACAGAGATTATTCAGTTCTTCCTGATCTGGTTCGGACTATTCCTCGTTTCAATACTTGGTATAGTTGAGATAGGAAGTGTTCACGAAATATTCGCACGTGTACCGGAATCATTTAGTCATCTGTGGTCAAATTCGGCTGACCCGACAGCAAATGGTATGATGGTGTCCTGGGGCGGGATCGTACTGGGTCTTGGATTTGTTCTCTCCTTCGGTTACTGGACTACAGATTTTCTTGTGGTACAACGGGCGTTTTCAGCTAAGGATCTGCGGGCAGCCCGTATGACGCCTATACTAGCATCATTTTTCAAAATGATGATTCCTTTCATTGTGATATTAGCCGGACTTATTGCGATAGTTCTTGCCAATGATCCTAATAGCGGGTTTGCACTGATTAAGGACGGTGGACAGGTAAATTATGATTCGGCGCTCCCTCTCCTTATAGCGAGATATTATCCATCAGGCTTGACAGGATTGGGAGTTACAGCACTACTCGCAGGCTTTATGGCAGGCCAGGCAGGTAATATAAGTGCCTTCAATACAGTATGGACTTATGATATCTATAAATCAGTACTAAATAGAAATGCCTCCGATACTCATCTTTTGTGGATGGGAAGAGCTGCAACGGTTGCAGGTGTGGCAATAAGTCTTGTTACAGCCTACTGGGCAAAAAGTTTTCCGAGTATAATGGATTATATGCAGGCAATATTCTCCTGGGTTAATGCACCGCTGTTTGCAACAATGCTGCTCGGGATGTTTATAGTATGGATTACGCCTAATGGTGCTTTCTGGGGACTGGTTGCAGGCATGGGTTCATCCTTTACTCTCTATCTTGCGGTTAAATACGACTGGATTAACCAGAGCATTATTACTATGTCAGATACTTCCAGCGTAATGGCTGCAAACTTCTGGCGGGCATGGTGGGCATGGATCATTTGTTTCGCAGTCACAATAATTATAAGCATTTTTACCAAAAAGAAACCTAAAGAAGAACTTGTCGGTCTTGTTAAAGGATTAACCAAAGAAACGGTTGCAAAGGATGCCGCGGTTTACAGGAAACCTGAATTCTATGCCATTATATCATTTATAGTTTTAATAATACTGAACTTAATTTACTGGTAGAAGGAGTTTAAAATGAAACCTATATGGTATTTTGTCGGCTTGATATTAACAATAATGGGCGGGATCATTTTGATTTCAGGTATATATAACCTGTTATATCCGCCGGAAAGTAAAATAGTACTGGCAGAAAAGCATCCTGACATCTGGTGGGGAGCTATAATGCTTGCAGCCGGAATTATATATGTAATCAGGAACAGGAAGATTACCATTGAATAAAAATGAGGTCGTTATGAATTCAGAAATGGGGAAAGTAAAAGCGGGATTTGAGGATCTTTTTGGAAGGGACCCGCTGATAATTCGGTCTCCGGGAAGAGTGAATCTTATAGGAGAACATACTGATTATAATGATGGATTCGTTCTTCCCGCAGCAATTGATAAGTCAATATATATAGCTCTGAAGGCCCGCACTGATGATTTGTGTCGGCTTTATGCAGCAGACCTGGGGGAAAAGTATGAATTTGAGAAAGTAAATCTTACCCGGTCCGGTACCGTGTGGGCAAATTATCTAATAGGAGTACTGGATCAGTTTAAAAAAGCAGGAAAAAATGCAGGAGGATTTGACTGCGTGTTTGGGGGCGATATCCCTATAGGAGCAGGCTTATCTTCATCTGCCGCAATAGAAGCAGGGCTTGCATTTGGATTGAATAAGCTGTTCGACCTTGAGATACCCGGAATTGAACTTGTAAAACTTTCGCAAAGAGCGGAGAATGAATTTGTCGGAGTTCAATGCGGAATAATGGATCAGTTCATAAATATATTCGGAAAAGAAAATAAGGTGCTTAAACTCGATTGCCGTTCCCTGGATTATGAATATTTCCCTTTTGAAAACAAAGGTTTGAAGATCGTTTTGTGTGATACGCAGGTGAAGCATTCTCTCGCAGGATCAGAATATAATCTGAGGAGAAAGCAGTGTGAAGAAGGTGCGGCAAAGCTTAGCCTGTTCGATCCCTCCGTCAGCAGTCTGCGTGATGTAACCCTTGATTTTCTATACAGGCACGAAGATGATCTTGACCCGGTTATATTTAAAAGATGCGAATACGTAATCCGGGAAAATGAAAGGGTCGGATTAGCATGTGCTGAATTGAATCGTAACAATTTTATGGCATTCGGGGAATTAATGTATCAGTCCCATGAAGGACTTAAGAACAAGTATGAAGTAAGCTGTGGTGAACTTGATCTGCTGGTTGATATAACTTCGGAGATGGAAGGAGTACTAGGTTCCAGGATGATGGGAGGAGGATTCGGAGGCTGCACTATAAACATCATAAATGAAGAATACGTTGAAGCCTTTACACAAATTGTATCTGAAAAATACAATAAAAAGTTCAAAAAGGGGCTGGAATTCTATATCAGCAAAATAACGAAAGGCACCTGCATCGCAGAGGAATAACAAAAATATGATCGATATAGCTGAAACTTGCCTTCATTTTGATTCCGGTTTTAGATTCTCTTCGGACTTTAAGGTGACCAGTGTCTGATTTTTTGTCGGGGTCTTGACTTAATAGGTTAAATAAACTAATTTCTGGTTAAACGTTTAACCAGTTATAAATGAAACCTACTATTAAAGACATTGCAGAAAAAGCAGGTGTTTCGATTGCCACCGTTTCGTATGTAATTAATAATACTAAACCTATCTCCCCTGAGACTAAAGAACGTGTAAAAAAAACTATTAAATCATTACGATATCAGCCCTCCAAATCAGCCAGGAGCCTTGTCACAGGAAAAACAGGTAATATAGGCTTTGTGCTGACCGACGACCATTTTCTTAGGACGGAACCATTTTATACAAAGATTTTTCTTGGGACAGAATTTGAAGCAAGGATAGAAGGTTATTATATATTGCTCACCTCGATTAAAAAGGATTTCGATAAAAAAGATATTCTTCCCCGGTTTGTAATGAATAAAAGCGTTGACGGGATAATTATAGCAGGAAAGATACCGCACAACCTGATAGACAGGTTATCATCGTATAAGATTCCTACAGTCTTTGTTGATTATATCCCTCCGCATAATGGATATCCTCTTGTTCTGATCGACAATATTGAAGGAGGATTACTCGCAACCAATCATTTGATTGAATTAGGTCATAAAAATATTGCATTTGTTTCCAGCGATATTGAACACCCAAGTTTCGCAGACAGATTAAACGGGTATAAACAGGCCCTTGAACATGCCGGAATAGCAGTAGAATCAAAACTTATTTTTACTAAATCGGAATATGAGGGCAGGCAGGCAGGTATGGACCTTGCCAGGCGGTTATTCAGTAAAAATAAAGATGTAACTGCAGTATTTGCAGGTAATGATGCACTGGCAATCGGAGTAATGCATTACCTGAAATCAAATGGTTATAAGATCCCCGATGATGTTTCAGTAATAGGATTCGATGGAATAGAAGCTGACCTTTTACTCGATCCTCCTCTATCAACTGTAAGCGTTCCTAAAATCGAGTTAGGAGTTGAAGCACTTAAATTATTAGCTAATACATTAAAGAATAAAAAATCTTTACCAAAAAAAGTAGTAGTTCCTGTCGAGTTAACAATCAGAAAATCTACTTCATTCTGTAAATCTTAATGAGATTATATGCTGGCGGCCCTATTTAAAGGCAAACAAGAAATTGTTGTAGGAGATTATTCGCTTTCCTCGCTGCAGAAAGACGAGCTGCTTATTAAGGTAGCCTGCTGCGGTATCTGCGGAACTGATAGGCATATTTTTGAAGGTAAGGCTCCTTCAAGTATTCCGGTTATTCTCGGTCATGAGTTCAGCGGAATAATTGCTGATAACGGAAGTAAGGATAGCATGTTCGCAATAGGAAAAAAAGTAGCGATAAATCCCAACATTCACTGCGGGTACTGTGATTACTGCAAAAGAGGAATGGTAAATCACTGCGTGAATCTTAAAGCTCTCGGGGTTACCTTAAACGGCGGGTTTGCTGAGTATGCTATTGTTCCCAAAACTCAGGCATATCTTCTTCCCGACGATTTCGATCTTTCACTTGCATCTTTTGCCGAGCCCCTTTCCTGCTGTTTAAGAGGAATCCAGCATGCAGCTGTCAAACCAGGAAATAAAGTAATTATTATCGGAGGGGGATCGATAGGATTGCTTATGATGCAGCTGGCGAAAAATGCGGGAGCTGCAAATGTTACGATGGTAGAACCCGATTCTTTAAAACGGAATATGGCAAAAGAACTTGGGTCAGATTACGCTTATAGTCCTTCTGATCCTGATCTTTATAATAAAATAAAAGATAGTCTCCCTTCCCTGACCGATGTTATTATTGAGTGCGTCGGGAAGAGTGAAACGGTCCGGCTTGCCGTTCAGCTGGCTGGTAAAGGCACTAAAATAGTAATATTCGGGCTTGCCCCGTCGGACCACCAGGTTACTTTCAACCTGCAGGACTTGTTCAGGAATGAAATGATGATTTTAAATTCCTACCTGAATCCCTTTACCTTTTTACCTGCAATAGATTTGCTGGTAGCAGGAAAGATTAATGTCCGGGAACTGATTTCCGAGAGAATAGCGTTAATAAATATTAACAGCATTTTTCATAATAGTTCGAATAGTAGTATTAAACAACAGATAATTAATAATTAATTTCCTGGAGGTGTTATGAGTGGTTGGAGTACAGTTACAAAATGGTGGATGGCTATATTTGCCATCATAATTTTCCAAATGGGGCTATTTGCGCAAAGTGGAATTAATGATATAGGCAGTTTCGAACAGTCGCTGCCTTCATACTGGAATATGGCCACAGAGCCATCAGGAGCAACATTAACGTGGGCTACGGATGAATACCGGTCAATGGGTAAATCCCTTAAGATCGAGAAATCTGCAACAGCAGATTCAGCAATGTGGGAATCTGACAATATGGTTGATCTCTGGTCAGAGCGGCATTTTGCTAATGTGGATATAAACCTTGGAATGTATTATATGACTTCCGGGGTTAATACAAACCCTGCTAATAATGACGAGAAGTGGTATGTATCCTATACATTCTACCGTGAAGATGGCAGTGTTATAGGAATGAAAAAGTTCGAGCTGGATCAAAGTACAGCCAGTACGAGCGGATGGGTAGCAGATACCACAGCGATAGGAGAGGTAATACTTCCTGAGGATGCATTCAAGACTATCATCAGGTTTGTAGGAGGAAAGAATGCAACAGGAACCGTGTGGACAGATGACTTTATATTCGTAGGAAGAAATGGAGGCTGGGCAGGACAGGATTGGAATACAGCTGTTGGTGTGCCTACAGGTTGGTTCTACTGGCTGCCGCCGATCGGAGGAAATGACGGTATATTAAATGCAGGGTATGAAAATACCGTAGTAACAGATGAGAATGCACACACAGGAAATTATTCTCTGAAATTTGATATCCCGGTTGGTTCACATGATGGTTTCGTCAGCACAAAACGGTATGCTTTTGATGATGCCCAGCCGGGCGATGTACTCAGAATTAGTGTCTGGATTAAAGGCACTAACCTGCAGCCGGATTCGGCTATAGTAGTCGGCGATCCCTGGAGTGTATCCCTTACGGCAATTTATCATACAACCATGGATAACAATGAAGGGTGGGGCCAATATGCCGCCAGCAATGATATTCCTCTGCAGTTTCCGTATGCAACTGAATTCGATTGGAGAAAGTTTTATGTAGATGTAACTATTCCTGATCCGCCTGCGGGTGAGCAAGCAAAATCTATTTCAGTAAGACTTCATCCTCTCGGAAGATTTTCCGGAACTGTATGGATGGATGATCTTCACGTCGAAAAACTTGATCTTCCCGATATTAATGCGATCGGCAGTTTCGAACAGACTCTGCCATCATACTGGAATAAGGGAACTGAACCGTCAGGAGCAACATTAACCTGGGCTACTGATCAGTTTCGATCAATGGGAAAATCCCTTAAGATCGAAAAATCTGCCACTACAGATTCAGCTATGTGGGAATCCGATAATATGGTAGATCTATGGTCGGAGAGACATTTTGCCAATGTAGATATAAACCTGGGGATGTACTATATGACTTCCGGAGTAAATACAAATCCGGTAAGTGATGATCAGAAATGGTATGTATCCTACACATTCTACAGGGAAAACGGAACTGTGATAGGAGTTAAAAAATTCGAACTTGATCAGAGTACAGCAAGCACAGGCGGATGGGTTGCAGATACAACCGCGATAGGAGAGGTAATACTTCCCGAAGATGCTTTCAAGACAATCATCAGGTTTGTAGGAGGAAAGAATGCAACAGGGACCGTATGGACAGACGATTTCATATTCGTAGGTAGAAACGGAGGCTGGGCAGGACAGGATTGGAACACAGCAGCTGGGAGTGCCGACAGGATGGTATTATTGGATGCCGCCAATCGGAGGAAATGACGGAATATTAAATGCAGGATATGAAAATACTATAGTAACCGATGAATATGCCTATGATGGAAACTATTCATTGAAATTTGATCTGCCTGTTGGCACGCAAGATGGATTTCGTAACCACGAAAAATTTGCACTGGCTGATGTTCAACCCGGAGATAATATTAGATTAAGCATCTGGGTTAAAGGATGCAACCTTTACCCCGATTCTGCCATCGCGGTAGGAGATCCATGGCGTGTAGCTCTTTCAGCAATATATCATACAACCATGGGTAATAACGAAGGATGGGAACAGTATGGAGAAAGTGATGAAATTCCTCTTCACTTCCCATATGCAACTTCATTTGACTGGACTCAGTTTCATGTAGATCGTAGTTCCTGAACCACCGGCAGGCCAGATAGCAAAAGCTATTTCTGTAAGATTACATCCGCTCGCAAGATTCTGCGGAACTGTATTGATGGATTTACTTGAGGTAACTAAAATTCCTGTCGGAGTTACACAGAATGAATTCTAACCTGTTTCGTATAATTTATTCCAGAATTATCCGAACCCGTTCAATCCAAGTACTGTCATCAGTTATTCTATACCTAAATCATCTAACGTAACTCTTAAAATATATGATGTACTGGGCAGGGAAGTAAAAACACTGGTCAGCACCGAGCAGGTTAACGGACTCCATAGTGTACAATGGAACGGTGATAACAACTACGGCGTCAGAGTATCCAGCGGTATTTATCTGTACAGGATTGAAGCAGGTGACTTCATACAAACGAAGAAGATGCTCCTGATTAAATAATAACTGCGCAGAGGGTGCTGATTTCCAGCACCCTTTGCTCTTGTATTCGATTCTGTTAATTAATCTATTTTATTCAGGTAAATACAGGTGGATGTAATGTTCACTAAGAATAACTTTATTAAAAACCTGGCATCAGTTCTGTGTCTGCTGGTCTGTATGACAGGAAATCAGCTTTTTGCCGGCACAACCGGAAAAATTTCCGGCAGAATAAATGACAAAAGCACAGGTGAAGCCCTTATCGGCGCCAATGTCATTATAATGGGCACTTCGATGGGTTCCTCCTCAGACATTGATGGAAATTATTTTATTCTGAATATTCCGCCCGGAGAATACCAGGTAAAAGCATCGATGATCGGTTATACTTCCGTGACCTTCGAGCATGTAAGAGTGTCGGTTGATCAGACTACAAAAATTGATTTTGAACTTAGCGCTCAATCAATCGAACTTGAAAATGTTGTTGTAACTGCAGAGAAGCCTATAGTCAGGAAAGACTTGACGTCCACCGAGCAGACGGTTAGCGGTGAGGATATATCGATGCTTCCGCTCGAAGATGTATCTTCTGTAGTAAACCTTCAGGCCGGTGTTATCAATGGACATTTCCGGGGCGGCAGAAGTGATGAAGTACGGTATCTGATTGATGGTGTCCCGGTCAATGATGTTTATTCAGGACAATCATCTCTGTCAGCAGAAGTAAATAGTATTCAGGAGGTGCAGGTACTTGTCGGAACATTTAATGCCGAGTACGGTGATGCACAGTCGGGTGTTGTCAACCAGGTTACAAAAATTGCCGGGGACAAATTGACCGGAAATATCTCTGTTTACAGCGGAGATTATGTCAGTTCACATAAAGGAACCTTTCAGTATATAAACCATATCAGTCCCGAAGACGTTTATGATCTTGAGGGAAACCTCAGTGGACCGGTACCCGGTATCGGAAACTTGTTAAAGTTTTTTATTTCGGGCAGGTACAACGATGATGAAGGTTATATTTATGGTCAAAGAATTTTTAATCCTAAGGATTCCTCTGATTTCTCTGCAAACAACCCTGCGGACTGGTACGTCGGGGCAACCGGTGATAAAGCCTATGTACCTATGAATTATAGCCGGCAGCTTTCGCTGCAGGGAAAGTTATCTATAAAGGTCGGCGGAGGAAGAGGAATAGTTTTAACAGGGCTTTACCAGGATAATCATTATAAAGATTATAACCACCTCTACAGGCTCAACCCTGACGGCGATTATAAAAAGTTTCAGAAAAGTATGCTGGGTATAGCCAGCTACACGCTGCTCTTAAGCAACGCTGCGTTTATAGATTTTTCAGCTTCAGGACTTCAGGCTGAATATAAACAATATGTATACTTAAATCCTCTCGACTCGCATTATGTGAACCCGGACAGAAAAAAGGATGTGAGCGGAAACGCCTTTTATACCGGCGGAACAGAAAACTGGCATTTTAATCATAAAACGACCAGCCTTACCGGGAAGATTGATTTTTCATGGCAAGTTGATAATATCAATCAGATCAAAACCGGGGTTGAGTTTACTCGCCATGATCTAAGGTACCAGGATTTCCAAATAATAGTTGATGCAACTTCGGGATTTAAACCGCTGCTTCCTTCGCCGGGAGCTTTTAACTATAATACTTATCATTCAAATCCTTACCAGGCTGCTTATTATGTTCAGGATAAAATCGAGATTAATTATTTAATAGTAAACGCCGGAATAAGATTTGATTATTTTCAACCTGATGGAAATTACCTTAAAGATCCCAATAAGATTAACGAACTCGATCCACTTCAGCCGCCGTTCCCTGATTCATTAATGGTGAAAGCTTCTGCCAAGTACCAGTTTAGTCCGAGAATTGGTCTCTCATACCCCATCTCAGACCAGGGTGCTATACATATATCGTATGGATATTTTTTCCAGATTCCACCCTTTGAGAATCTGTACCGTAATCCCAATTTCAGGATCCCGCTAACAGGCGATTTCCCTGAGAATATCGGGAATGTAATTGGAAATGCAGACTTGAAGCCTCAGCAGACCATCATGTACGAGATCGGACTGCAGCAGGCTTTAACAGATGACATCGGGATGACCATTACCGGCTATTATAAAGATATACGAAACCTGCTGGGAACAGAGATATATATAAAGAATGAGTTCAGGAAATTCAGTAAGCTTGTTAACAGGGATTATGGTTCTGTCAAAGGAATTACTCTTTCCCTCGAGAAGAGATTCGGGAGGGGAATGGGAGCGGCAATAGATTATACCTTCCAGGTTGCTAAAGGCAGTGCATCAGATCCCAATGCCGCTTTCAACAATGCCGAAGCTAATCCGCCTATTGAAGAAAACAAACAGCTTGTACCGCTTGACTGGGACGGCAGACATACACTAAGGTTTACACTGACGCTTGGTACTCCCGGAGATTACATTGCGAGTTTTATAGGCAAGCTCGGTTCAGGTCTTCCCTATACTCCATCTCTCCAGAATCAAAGGACGGGACTTGAAAATAGCGATAATAAACCGTCTTATTACGATGTTGATGTTTACCTGACAAAGTATTTTGAAATCGCGGGACAGCAATTTTCAGTGTTTGCAAAAATATATAACCTGTTAGATACAATGAATGAGAATGATGTATTCGGAGATACCGGAAGAGCCGGATATACACTTGAGCTTACAAGAAACCAGGCTGCTCCGAGAGGTGTCAACACTATCCAGCAATACTTTACAAGGCCTGATTTTTATTCAGCACCCAGGCAGGTTATAATCGGTGCGGAAGTTTCATTTTAGCCGATTTTTTATTGGAGTAAAAATGTTATTAAAGAGAATTAATACCAGTTTTATAATTCTGGCGGCATTTGTTGTCCTGATAAATTCATGCCTCATTTTTGGTCAGAGGATAGTCGACAAAAATAAAGGCGATCACAATCAGACCAAAAAAGGTTTCATGGATGGAAACCTTGCAGCAACTGTCTATTATAATTTTGGCGAGGTGGCAGACTGGCAGAATGAACCCAGCAGAAGCGGTGTCTGGCCAAAAGGGACAAACCATACATACGTAGACGGCGTTGCTATAATTGTACAGGCGGAGGCTCAGGATCCTGCCGGTAATCTTATTCATCCTCTTGAATCAAATTATTATGAATTTACACGATATGATCCTTCAACAGGAGTAACTTACGGCTGGTGGCCTCTTCCCGGGTATACGAATCCTTTTAACAGTTCGGTTGCAAGAAGCGATGATCCTTCTACCTGGCCTACAACCTGGCCCGACAGGCCTGCTGACTGGAATAATAGCTGGAATGGTTTCTTCGGCAAGGGGGTCTTCAATGCAGATGTTGAAACATTTTTCGTATTTGATGATAATGAAGACCGTGAATATATGCTTGAGCATAATTTCAGGCCAGATGCTGCTGATCCTACAAGAGGAGGCCTGGGAATGCAGGTAAGGGCAAGAGGATTCCAGTGGTCTCAGGTTCTGGCTGAGGATGCAATATTCTGGTATTATGAAATTACTAATATGGGAACTTACGATTACCCGAAAACAGTATTTGCACAGTACGTCGACTGGGGAATAGGCGGACATGATAATTCTTCCAATAATGCAGGTGATTACAATGAAGTTCTGGATATGTCATATGCCTGGTCTAAGGTGCCATTCGGCAGTCCCGGCAACTGGTCACCTGTAGGATATGCCGGCTACGCTTTTCTCGAGAGCCCTGGTGTTCCCGATGACAATATAGATAACGATCAGGACGGACCTACAGACGAAAAGAGAGACAACGTCGCAGTAAATTTTATCAATTCTCCTGATCAGGATCCATTTTTAAGAAACCCGTTACAGGACACCACTAAATTTGCGGCATTCTACGGTTACTCGTGGAGACCTCACTGGGATGCAGATGAAAATGCCAACTGGAGATCATATTTTGATTTAAATCAAAATGGTCAATGGGATGAAGGAGAGCTGCTGAGGGATGATGTCGGCACTGATGGGATCGGTCCTGAGGATGAAGGATATAATGGTCCTGATCCTGATGGTACAGAAGGAAACGGAAGACCTGATCAGGGCGAACCGAATTTCGGTATACTCGACAAAGATGAGTCAGATCAGCTTGGTCTTACAGGATTTGCCATATTTGCTGTGCACGTGTATGAACTTGATAACGACGAAGAGAACTGGCAGGTGTTGTCGGCTTTACCTTCACCGCATGGACAGATACTTGAAAACGTTAACCTCGCTAATTATTTCTCCAGTTATCTTTTCAGCATGAACGGACGGATTACTTATTCTGGCATTACCGGTCAGAATGAGGAGGAAGGTGAGACTGAACGATTCTCAATGTCAATGATCTTCGGAATAAATACAAGCGATATTTTCAGAAGAAAGAAAACCGTTCAGCAGATCTACAATGCTAATTACCGTTTTGCAAAACCCCCTGAAAAGCCTATCCTGACCACAGTGGCCGGTGATCATAAAGTTACTTTATACTGGGATGACAGGGCCGAGAAAACCTTCGATGAATTTTACCAGCGGATAAATTTTGAAGGATACCGCGTATACCGTTCAACAGAACCCAATTTCCTTGAGGATAAGATTATCACGGATGCATATGGAAAAGCGATATACCGTTCTCCGATTGCACAGTTTGACCTGGTAGATGGGGTAACGGGACTGCATCCTATAGATGTTAACGGGGCAAAGTTTTACCTGGGTGATGACTCCGGTATCAAGCATTCCTTTATAGATACTACTGTGCAGAACGGGCAGACATATTATTACGCAGTTGCAGCGTATGATAAAGGTTTTGAAACAGTAACTATCGAAGGAAACATTGAAGGAATTCCTCCTTCAGAAACAACTACTATTCTGAAAAAGGATATAAGCGGAAATATTACAACCGATATTAATACAGCGGTCGTTACGCCCACAGCTCCTGCTGCAGGCTACATTGCTCCGGAAATACAATCTTTCGAGGGAAGCGGGCCAGGTACCGGTAAAATATCTATCTCAATTCTTAACCCTGATTCTATAAAAAATAATAATACATACAGGCTGGAATTTTACGATAACGTACCTTATCACAATTCCGCGCACCCCAAATTCTCTGTGCTAAATGCGGTTACTGGTGATACACTGTTGAACAGGCAGACAATAAAAGGAATTAATTCCCAGACCCCGGTAATCGATGGTTATACGATTGATATTAAAAGTGATACCGTCTCTACAATTGACTTTAATAAATCCGGCTGGGTTTCCGGCAGCAGCAGCTATGTTGACAGTCTGGGGTTCGACTCCCGATTTGCTTCGGCTTACCAGGGAAAGAAAATTAATTACCCCGCCGATTATGAGATTACTTTTACTGAACCGGGACAGGGAGATCTGTCATTCCCTTCAACTTCTTTCAGTGATCCCATACAATCGAATATAGTCATAAAAAATGTCACAGAAAATAATGAGCATTTCCAGTTCATCTTCCGCGATGAAAACCACGACCAACTTTTTAATGCGGGCGACGCTATATTCTTTGTTTTCGGTGATTCACTCGGTAAACCGGCAACATCATTCTCCAATCTTCACATAAGCTGGTCTGTAACTTTACTTAAAGATACATCGATAGCTGAAGAGAACCAAAAACCGCCGCAGCCCGGGGATGTATATAAAGTTGTTACAACAAAGCCCTTTAGAGAGGGTGAGTTTTATGAATTTAAGACGAAAGCACAGGGACTTGATAAATCCAAAGCGGCAAAAGACCTGGCCAATATTGCTGTCGTTCCTAACCCGTACGTCGGTGCAGCTTCCTGGGAGCCCTCAACGGTTGAAGTTGGAAGAGGCGAAAGAAGGATTTTCTTCATCCATCTCCCGCAGGAATGCACGATTAGAATTTATACAATAAGCGGAAAATTAGTGAATACACTTCAGCATTCAAGTACAATTTCGGACGGACAGGAACGCTGGGACCTGGTATCAAAGGACGGAATGGATATCGCTTTCGGAGTTTATATATTTCATATAGATGCACCGGGAATCGGTGAGTATATAGGAAAGTTTGCAGTGATAAAATAATGAGATCTTTCAAATTTATTGCAAGAGGATGCCATGCATTATAAATCTCATTCAGTAATGGTTTTAATCGCACTACTGTTTTTTATGGGGGATGAGAATATTTATTCTCAGAACGTTTCAAAGACCGGAACAACGGCCGCAGCATTCCTTGAGATAGGAGTTGGCGCTGCTGCGAACGGAATGGGGGGTGCATTTGTAGGCCGTGCAGATGATGCTTCTGCCTTATACTGGAATGTCGGTGGGATTGCATCACTTGCCCGTAATGAAGTTATACTGGTTCATACAAACTGGATCGCTGATACCAGGTTTGATTATGCCGGTCTGGTATTAAACCTGGGAGGCTTCGGTAATATCGGGTTGAGCTTTACTTCCTTATCGATGGCTGATATGAAGGTAAGAACTGTTGAACAGCCCGAAGGAACTGGTGAATATTTCAGTGCAGGCGATATTGCGGTAGGGCTTTCATATGCAAGGTTTTTAACCGACAGATTTTCAGTTGGTTTAACAGCAAAATTTATACAGCAGTCGATCTGGCATATGAATGCCATTGCATTTGCTCTTGATGCAGGGACGGTATTCAGAACCGATCTTCTTGGTGGATTGACTATTGGCGCGGTTCTTTCAAATTTCGGGACTCCGATGCGGCTGCAGGGAAGAGATGCCAGATATTTTATAAGGGTAGATGAAACGAAACAGGGTTCGAATGATAATATACCTGTTAATATCGACCTGGATTCATGGGACCTTCCGCTCTATTTTCAGATTGGTGTTTCATCTCCTGTGTTTGATTATGAGGATTATAAAATGACGGTTTCCGCAGATGCTCTCGTTCCAAATAACGATTATCAGAGCCTGAATGTGGGAGCCGAATTTACTTTTATGGGTGTCCTCTCCTTAAGGGGAGGATATAATTCATTGTTTCTTCAGGATGCCGAAGGAGGTTTATCGCTCGGTGTGGGAGTAAATTCGCAGATGCTTTTAAGCGTGGCTACGGTGTCTTTTGATTATGCTTTCAGAGATTTCGGACGGCTTAATAATGTTCATAATTTTTCAATCGGGATAAGTTTTTAGTTCCCGGGTTCGATTTATTACGTAATTTTTTGATATGAAAACGAAAATATTCTTATTCCTGCTTTTCCTGTTTAGTCCGGGGTACATCTTTTCACAGGATTTATTCTCCGAATCGAAACAGGATAGCGTAAATAAAGATGAGATAGTTGCTCAGGTTGACACAATTAAAATTACTGCCGAAGAATTTTTTTATTCATATGAGTTTGGACCTGCCTTTCCGAAAAGAGAGAGTGATTCTAAAGAAGTTTACTTAAAATATCTTATAAATGAAAAGCTTCTTGCACAGGAAGGTTATAAAACAGGAGTAATGAACCAGGAAGATGTGAAAGGGATGTTTGAGGATATTAAATCGGACCTGGCTGCGGAAGAAATGTTCAGGACGGAGATTCTGCCGGAGGTAAAAATAAGTGAAAAAGAAATCGGTAAGGTTACTGAGAAAAAACTTATTGAATATGAAATCAGGTGGCTATTCTCCGATAATGAAAATACTGCATCGTATTTATTGAAGCAGTTAGGGCAGGGAATATCATTTGACACATTATTCAATGCGCAGCTTAATGATTCGGTCTTTATAAATGATAGACAGATGAAAAGCACTCTCTATGACATTTATATGAAAAATCCTCTTCTCGCGGGTATTCTTGATACACTGCATCCCGGAACTATCCCCCCTCCTATACATACCGATGACGGCTGGTATATTATTAAAGTAGATAATATTAATAAAAATTTAATTACAAGTGAGACAGAACTGAATAAAATACGTTCTGAATCTGTAGAAAGTCTTCAGAAAAGTAAGATGGGGATTAAATCGGATGAGTATGTTAAAACTCTTTTTGATGCTGAAAAGCCTGTTATAAAACGTGATCCTTTTATTTTCCTGAGGTCCTACCTGGGAAAATTTGTTCTGGCGCCGGAAAAGTATAACGAATGGGGACTTGAGGCAAAACTTGATACAGCTTTGTCTGCGATGGGTCTTAAAAGAGGAGATAAATATCCCGGTATTATGTTAGTAACAGGCTCAGACCGGAATTTTCCCCTGGATGATTTTGTTGTCTGGTACAGGGACAGATCAGAATATATTAAATTTTCTGATAATGATCTTAACAGTTTTTCAAGATCACTTGAGAATATGATCCTGCTGATGGTAAGGGATAAATTGCTTGCAGCTGCAGCTGCTCAGAAAGGTTATGATAATGTTCCCTGGGTAAAAAAGCAGACATCCTGGTGGAAAGATAAAATAGCCTATAGCGCTTACCGGAATCAGCTGAAAAAGTCGATTATTCTTACTTCAGATGAAATTAACCTGGTGAAGAAAAATAAAAAATCAGGACAGGATATAATGAGTGAGGAGCTTTCAAAGAAGGTCCTTCATACAGTACTTAAGCTGAAGCAGGAGCATAAGGTCGTGGTAAACAAAGACGTGCTTGATAAAATAAAGGTATCGTCTGAAAATGATAGGAAGGCAATCGATATTTATTTCATAAAGAGGGGGAACCTTATTCCGAGAACCCTGTATCCGTCTATTGATAATGACTGGATCAGCTGGGAATAAGTAATATGATAAATAAAACTTTTATAGTAATCAGCCTTGCAATTATTTCTTTTTTTAATAGCTGCGGAAGCGATAAGTCCACAGGCGATAAACTTCTGTATTGGTGCTCAAATAATACTGACGAAATAACTTTTGCGAAAGTTTGCACTGAGAAATGGAACAGCGGCAATCCTGTTCATCAGGTAAAATACCAGCCCGTACCCGAAGGCCGTTCAAGTGAAGAAATTATCCTCGCGGCTGTAGTAGGCAATACAACACCTGATATCTATTCAAATATGTGGCAGGGAGATGTTGAAGCCTATGCTCAGGCAGGTGTACTTGTAGCCCTGGATACGCTTCCTGGATTCCACGATTTTATTTATGACCGGTGCGATAGTGCTGTGGTAGAAGAAATAACATCTAACGATGGACATATATACCAGGTTCCCTGGAAGATAAATCCGATCATGCTCATCTATAATGTTAACATAGTAAACAGCCTGGGTTTAGCAGGTCCCCCGCACACCTACCAACAGTTCTTTGATGCTTCACAAAAATTTCAAAAGGATCTTAATGGTGACGGTTATGTTGATCAATGGTTCGGATACTCCGAGGTACTTGTAACCTGGTGGCAGAGATTTTTTGATTTTTATCCCCTTTATCTTGCGGCTTCTGACGGAGCACCCCTTGTTAAGGATGACAAAGCGGTCTTTGATAATAAATATGCAGTGGAAGTCTTCAGTTTTCTTCGGACATTATATAAGAAAAAATATTTTGCAAAGGAACAGCTGAGCGCCAGGCAGGATCCATTTTTGGCGGGAGTTATCGCATCCAGGTTCACGGGACCATGGGAAATTGCTCACGCTGAAAAGTTTAAACCCAAAGGCTTCCGGTATGAATATACAACAATGCCGGCTCCTGATGACCACAAAGGTCCTGTCTATACCTACTGTGATCCGAAGAATATTGTAATATTTAAGAGCTGTAAAGATCCTGCTGCTGCCTGGAACTATATAAAGACTCTGATTAATAAAGAAGGAGATCTTAAGCTTCTCGAAATAACAAACCAGCTTCCGAGAAGAAAAGAATTGGAGAGCGATCCTTTTTTCAGCAGTTATTTCAGTAAAAACCCTAAGATGAAGATTTTTGCAGAACAGTCGAAGTATGTCCGGGGAACTGATGCTTCACCTGTTCTTAAAGAAGTTTTCGACCTGATCTCGCAGGAATATGAAGCGTGCGTTATCTATGGACAGAAGTCACCCGAGCAGGCAGTGAAAGATGCTTCGGACGCAGTCAACTTATTGTTTATTAAATAGATTGCAGGTAATGGTTAACAGAAAAAAAATAGTGCCCTATCTTCTTGTGTCGCCTTATATAGTGCACTTTCTTTTGTTTGTCTCATTTCCTGTTGTCTTTTCAATAATACTTACCTTCCATAAGTGGAATATTATTTCACCTATGGAATATACCGGTACTGCCAACTATATCAAGTTGTTCCAGGACAAAACATTTTTTAAGTCAATCATTAATACCCTGATCTTCCTAGTTATTCATATTCCGCTGCAGATTATAGTTGCACTCTTCCTTGCCGAGATATTAAACCAGAATATAAAGATGAGGAGACTCTTTCGGGGAGCATTTTTTCTGCCTGTAATAGTTTCGGGAGTTGTGGTCTCAATGTTGTGGCAGCAGTTGTACGGATTTGATACCGGACTTTTGAACAGGATTCTTACTGCCGTTGGTCTCGATAAAGTGGGTTGGCTGATAGATCCGAAAATTGCTATGCCTTCGATCGCATTAATGGCGACCTGGAAGAATGTTGGCCTTTATATAATATTATTCCTGGTTGGGCTTCAGACAGTTCCCGTCCAGTATTATGAAGCTGCTGATCTCGAGGGAGCTTCTCACTGGCAGAAATTCTTCAGGATCACTCTGCCGATGATAAATCCGACGATATTTATGGTATTGATACTCTCAACTATCGGGGGATTTTCGCTCTTCATTGAGCCCTATATTATGACTGGGGGAGGACCTCTGAACAGTACTGTATCTGCAGTCCTTTATATTTATAAACAGGGCTTCTTCTATTACCATATGGGTTATGCAGCTACGCTGGGATTATTTTTTGCTTTCATCATCCTTGCAGTAATAATAATTCAGAAAAAATTTATTGAGAAGAACAATTGAAGAGTTTAAGAAAAATATTGTTCTATTCCTCTTTAGCTGTCAGCGCCCTGATATTTGTTTATCCATTCTACTGGATGGTGATCGGCTCTCTTTCACCTGAAAGCGAAATCGGCAGTCTTACCTTTTTTCCTGATTCCCTTACCCTTAGCAGCTATTCGCAAATGTTTGATAAGATCCCGATAGGTGGGGCTTTTATAAACAGTATCATTGTTTCACTTTCTATTACTATCGGTGTACTGGTTTTTGGTTCAATGATAGGCTACGCATTGTCCAAGCTTGTGTTTAAGGGAAGAGACCTTATTTTTTATATAATAATTTTTACTATGACGCTTCCTTTCCAGATTACGCTTATCCCCCAGTACATTATTATGGTGAAGTTCGGCTGGATAGATACATACCTTGCGCTGATCGTTCCATACCTGGTAAACGCCTTAAGTATAATTATGTTCAGACAATATTTTAAAACGATACCCGATAGTCTGATTGATGCCTCGCGGATTGACGGCTGTAATGAACTGCAGATAATCTTCAGGATTTTATGGCCGAATTCTCTTCCTGCAATTGTAACAATAGGTATAATCACTTTTATGGCCTCATGGAATGAGGTGCTCTGGCCCCTGATAGTAATACGTGATGAAAGTTTAATGACGATGCCGCAGCTGGTTACATTGTTTTCCGTTGGCGGCAGGGCGGATTCGCAGCTGGGGGTAAAGCTTGCTTCGGCAGTAATGCTGGCCCTCCCCATCGTATTGGCTTATCTTTTCTTCCAGAAATATTTCATACAGAGCATGGCATCAACAGGGCTGAAGGAGTAGGTATGATAGAAAGTAATCAAATAAATAATCCCGCTGTATACAGGACCCGAAAAGCAGAGAGGAAAATCATGGTGTTCCATAAATGAATGAAATAATTAAGCATGCATGCAACCCGATATTAACAAAAGATAAAGTTCCGTTTCGTGTTAATTCAATCTTTAACGCGGGCGCTGTAAAATTGAACGGTATGTACGTGCTCTTATGCAGAACAGAGATGCCCGACGGGAGATCCTCTTTGACGCTGGCTGAGAGTACCGATGGAGTACAATTTACTGTTGCAGATAAGCCCTGTCTGACACCGAAGGACCATAAGGACTGCTATGAGTATGTTGAATGGGGAATTGAGGACCCCAGGATAACCCTTATCGGCGATAGATGCTACATAACGTACACCGGGTATTCACAACATCAGCCTCTCGTCATACTTGCTGAAACTAAAGATTTTAAGGAATTCAAAATTCACGGACCAATTAGCGAACCATCCAATAAAGACTGTTCTCTGTTCCCCGAAAAGATTGATGGTCATTACTGGAAAGTTGACCGGCCTTCTGCTGGAAACCGGAGAGATATCTGGATAAGTAAAAGTCCCGACCTTGTCTACTGGGGCACACCGCGCATATTAATGCAGCCGATACCGGGCACATGGGAAACAGATAAAATAGGTTCTTCAAGTAACCCTCTGAAAACAGAGGAAGGGTGGCTAATGCTTTATCACGGTGTAAGGGAATTTCCCGCGAGTTCAATTTATAAGCTGGGTGCGGTACTTCTTGATCTGGAAAAGCCATGGATTGTAAAAGGAAGAACCGGTGAACCGATAATTGTACCGGATCATGACTATGAAAGAACGGGTGATGTCGTGAACGTCGTTTTTTCAAATGGCTGGATTTCGGAATCTGATGGAGAAATTAAGATTTATTATTCCGGGGCTGACAGTAATGTCTGTCTCGCTGTTACATCAAAGAATTATTTATTATCACTCTGTCTCAGGAAATGAAAAATTTGAGAATTATACTTTTAGTTTTAATCATTTTAATAATAGCAACGGGCTGCGGATCGGCAGGAAAACGAATACCGGGCGGCAGTTCTCTTGTTAATGCCTCTCACCTCGATTCACTTTATGAGGAGATCAGTATAGACGGCAAGCTGATGGGCATCATTCATATATACAGCAATTATCCTGATTACAAATGGATCGGGGATGACGATGAAGGAATAGCCTGTGTTGATGATGCTGCCCGTGCAGCTGTATTTTACCTTGGAAATTATGAATCGAAAAAAGATAGTAACAGTCTTCTAAAATCTGAAAGGCTGATGGAATTCCTGCTTTTTATGCAGTCTGATACAGGCTTCTTCTTTAACTTCATTTTAGCCGATCATTCCATAAACAAAACTCACAAAAACAGCGTTGCCGCAGCCGACTGGTGGAGCTGGAGAGCTATTTGGGCGCTGTCTGAAGGTTATAAAGTCCTTAAAAATATTAAACCCGAATTATCATTGCGTATCTCTGCGGCTCTTGTAAAATCTGTAAGCGCTGCGGAACGGTCTTTCCCTGCAGAAGAGCATACTGAAGAGATAGGTGGAATTGAAGTGCCTGAGTGGCTTCCCGCTGGTTCTGCATCGGACCAGGCTGCGGTACTGCTTCTTGCTTTTACAAATATTTATGAAGAAACGGCTGATACAGCTTTAATCGCTTATTCAGACAAATTATGCCGCGGCATTTTGATAATGAAAAAGGGCGATTCAACTAAAGTCCCTTATGGTGCATTTCTCAGCTGGCAGAGTGTATGGCATGCTTATGGAAGCAGTCAGTCATATGCTTTATTAAAAGCATATAAAATCCTTAAAAAATCTGAACTTAAAATAGCAGCATTGAGTGAGATCAATTTCTTTTATGATTACCTGCTTAAAAAAAACTTCCTTAACAGCTTTGAAGTTATAAAGGACAGTAGCGGGCTCAGCTTCTCGAAGGAAGATAAATTTTCGCAAATCGCCTATGGGATTAGGCCAATGATCTTTGCTTGTCTTGAGGCTTTTTCAATCACTAAAGACACCGCATATGCCGACAAAGCAGCAGAAATAGCCGGATGGTTTTTCGGAAAGAATCCTGCCGGAACCCGGATGTACAGCCCTTCGAACGGGATATGTTTTGATGGTATAAACTCTGAAAAGGAAGTGAATTATAATTCGGGAGCTGAATCCACTATTGAAGCTCTGCTCTCATTGCAGATGCTGGAACGATTCGGGATAAATAAAAATGACTTTATAATAAAATAATCAGATCAGAAATAATTCGAGTATGAATGTAGAAAAAACACGTTTGTTATTGAGACCTGACCCCGAAAAAGTACTTCTCAGGTACTTTGAGCCGTCCTCGGAAAATCAAAGATTAAATATTATTAAAAGGATTATGAACCTGTCAGAAGCTGAAGCCTTTGCTGAATATGAGAAGATCAGCAGGGATTTCAGCAGCAGACACAGGGATACTTCACAATTCTTTTCTAATAGATTTAACCGGCTTAAGGAATATATACCCGGCGGTATCGGCTTAAGCAGCACAAAACGGATGCTTATCGGCGCCTCGTTTTCAATGGAGTATTCCCTTGAATCAACTGCACTGTTTAATCCTTCAATAATATGGCATCCGGATCAGTCCGATCTCTCTGCAGGAAGTAAAAGATTCATCGTGAGTCTGCGGTCTGTGGGAGAGGGTCATATATCCTCCATTGTTTTCCGCGAAGGCATTCTTGATAATAAGAACAATCTAAGTCTTGAAGAACCCGGCAGACACGTTTCATCCCCGGGCGAGGTTATTTCTTCTCCCGGTTCAGAATATGAAATTATTTACAGTAAAGAAATACCTCTCTCAGAACGGATAATTTTCCCATACAGTCCGGCAGAATCAAATGGAGTTGAGGATGCACGCTTTGTTCAGTTTTATGATGAAAGCGGAACTATGCGGTACTATGCAACATATACCGCTTATGACGGAAAAAAAATACAATCGCAATTGCTTGAAACGGTTGACTTCCTCCGGTTTAAGGTCAGTAAATTCTCCGGCCCCGAAGTAAAGAATAAAGGAATGGCTCTGTTTCCCCGCAAGGTAAATGGAAAATACGTTATGCTTTCACGCCAGGACAATGAAAATAATTTCATAATGTATTCAGATGACCTCTACTTCTGGAATTCAAAGCAATTATTATGCGAGCCTTCATTCAGTTGGGAGCTCGTGCAGATCGGCAATTGCGGCTCGCCGATTGAAACTCAACTGGGCTGGCTGGTATTGACTCATGGTGTGGGACCTGTAAGAACGTATAGCATCGGGGCCATGCTCCTTGACCTTAATGATCCCGGAAGAGTCATCGGACGGCTCAAAGAACCGCTGATTAGTGCCGATGAAGATGAACGGGAGGGATATGTGCCTAATGTTGTGTATACCTGCGGAAGCATTGTAAAGAATGATGAACTAATTATCCCTTATGCTGTGTCGGATTATGCGGGCAGCTTTGCAAAAGTAAAACTGGCTGAGCTTTTGAATGAACTAACTGCTGGTTGAGGTTATTATGTTAAAATTATTAATTAGATCTTTTGTTTTTATTACCGTTCTTGTCCTGGCATTTTCTTCTGCCGGAAAGGCACAGTTGTCAGATGACAGCCTGAAAATTAATTTCAAGGGTGACGCAAAGATTGAGGTGGGAGGACCATACGCAGGGATCGAACTTCACCACAGTTCACCGCTTCTGCAGAGGATTAGTTTTTTCTATCCTGTGGCTAATAGCCTTGATGAGAGTAATGATTACTGGAAACGCGACACTTCCTTTATCATGAAACTTGCTTTGAGAATTGGTGATGGACCAAAAAAGATGATCGGGCAGGAACCTTTTGAGTTTACTTTAACTCCTTACTCTGTCGTATTTCATAAAGAGGATGCGGATAAATTGATTGCTGTCTCATACACCTTTGCGGGTTCAAGGCCTGCTATAATCGTTAAATATGAAATAAGAAATAAAACGAAGGAAAGTACGCCTTTCGAATTCTGTACGGACCTTGAGACTGCTCTCAGGACAAGTCATTCTTTTAATTTTATTTATAAGGCATGGACTGAGTTTGACAGCAGTAATGAGGTGATCTACACAAATTATGATAATCCGCAGACGGGGAATGCACAGATTTTTATTATTAACTCAGGCTTGAAACCATCTTCATTCAGTACTGTAAGCAGTCTGACTGGAATAAATAATCCCGGTAATGACTGGCTGACGAAGGATAATTTTAATAATGAACTGATCCCGCGCGGCGGCCAGCAGCGTCCGGCTGCGAAATTCCTTTATCGTAAAAATCTCGGACCAGGTGAAAGTATGAACATCGTACAGATCATAGGTATGTGCAGGCAGGGTGAGGGGGATGAAATATCTGCTTACCTTGCTGAAAATTACCAGAAAGATGCGAATGACTATAAACAGGCTGTATTGAAAAAAGTTTATAAAGATACGGAAATTACGTCAGGAGATCCGGTAATTGACAGATCGGTCTCATGGGCAAAGGCAATACTTGAAGTAAATACGCATTATATCGACGGAGAATTTGTTCCAATGCCTTGTCCCGCTGAATATAATTTCTACTTTACCCATGATGTTCTTATGACGGACCTCGCTGCGGTGAACTTTGATACCGCCCGGGTTAAACGTGATCTTGATTTTATCATAAGACATGCTGATGAAGAAAAAATTATACCTCACGCTTATTACTGGAAAGATAGTGCATTTGTTACCGAATATGCGGCTCACGACAACTGGAATAACTTCTGGCTGATCATTGTATCCGGAACCTACCTCCGCCATTCGGGTGATACAGCATTTGTGAGAACTCTTTACCCCTATATTAAGAAAAGTTTGAAACAGGCATTGATGACTAAAGGTGATGATGATCTGATGTGGTCGAATAGGCCCGACTGGTGGGACATCGGTCAGATCTACGGTCAACGGACATACATGACTGTTCTTGCTATTAAAGCAATAAGGGAGTATATATTCTTGTCCTCTGTACTGGGCAATAATATTGAAAAGCTTACTGGCTATGAACAGCTGTCCAACAGGATGCAGCATCAGCTGAATGAAAAGTTATGGGATGATAGTCTGAAGTACCTTATCAACTATTACGAACCCGGTAAGGAAGATACACATTATTATATCGGTTCACTGCTGGCTTCGCATTATGGACTGCTGAATAAGACGAGAATGGCTGAATTGACCCGGACTGCCGGGAAAAAACTGCTCGATAAAAAAGTCGGAATATACAACGTTTTTCCGATGGATTTCGATAAGCTTCGCGATTACTTAAAGTTTGCAGGCAACGAAGCCGGAGATCCATTCCTGTATGCCAATGGCGGTATATGGCCTCACGGCAATGCCTGGTATGCTCTTGCCTTGATGGCAGAAGGCAAAAAGGATGCAGCTTTTTCTTTTATAAAAAATATTATGACCGTCGATGGTGTTATGGCCGGACCAAATGGTCAGCCGGCTATGTATGAAGTGCGGGATGGAAATTATAATGATCATGCTGCGTATGGTACTGTAGATAAACCGCAGTTCCTGTGGGCTGCAGGATGGTATCTCTATTCACTTTACCATTTATTTGCAGTCCGCGAAAATGCCTGGAACATCAGCCTTGATCCATATATCCCGGAGAATGCTCAAGCTGTTGTGCTGGACCTTTATAATGGTGGCAAATTAACGAAAATCAGAATCACCGGTAACTCCGGACATATCAAAAAGATTTTATATGACGGAAAAGAATTCCCCTCGGCTGTTATACCTTATAATGGAATATATGACAGCATAGATGTAGAATCGGGAATGCCTGTAAGTCCTTACCTTCAGAGTTCTGAATCCAGGCTTGAAGACGCCCGATATAATGCTTCAGCCGGAACATTAAACCTCAGTCTTAATAGTTTTCCGGGTCATAAGGATACAGTGGAAATTGTTTCCCCGCTTGAAGCATCAGAAATATTTTTAGACGGACACCCATATGATGGGCAGCTGGAAAATGAAACTGTGGATGGTGTTAAGATTATAAAATTAGGATTTACATTTAAGACTGCTGCAGCAAAACTTAAATTAGTATTTAAATAAGGGCATGATGAGTAAAAAGTTTTATCTTCACGAGAATTGGAAAATTAAGTTATGGGGAAATACTGTAAAAGATACAAGTATCTCCAGGAAAAAACTGGCAAAATGGATTCCTGCGAAAGTGCCCGGGACAGTACATACCGACTTATTTAACGCCGGCTTAATTGATAATCCTTTCAAAGAGGGGAATGAATACAAATATGAGTGGATATCAAGAAGCAGTTGGATATACAGGATGGAATTTGATTACCCCGCCGGTCTCAGCAGAAGCTCTGTTGTAAATTTGGTATTTGAAGGCATAGATACTTCCTCAGAAATTTTTCTGAACAATAAATTGATCGGCAGAACCGGGAATATGTTCTTAAAGTCTGAGTTTAATGTCGACCAGGTTCTTAAACCGGGAAAGAATGTTCTCGAGCTTTTTATAGACTCTCCTGTAGCAGCAGCGAAAAAAAATGAAGAGAAATACGGCAGTTTATCAGAAGAACTTAATTCGTATCGTGTTCACATAAGAAAAGCGCAGTATTCATTCGGCTGGGACTGGGGACCTTCATATCCCGCTTCCGGAATCTGGCGGTCTGTATACCTTGCGGCTGTAAATAAGGCGGCCCTCCGTTCCATAAGTTTCAATACTGAAAAACTGAAAGGTAAAAAAGCAAAAGTTAAAGTCGGATTCGAAGCCAGTCTCTTTGGTAAAGAACGGATGAAAGCAGTCATCAGCCTCAGCCGGGAGAGTGTATCCTTCACCAAAGAAGTTATTGCCATCAACCAAAAAAAGCATAATGTAATTTTTGAGGTTGAAAATCCTGATCTATGGTGGCCTAACGGCCTGGGTGAACAGAATTTGTACGATTTGAGTATTCGTATAACCGATGATGATGGGAATGTGCTTGATGAAAAAAATAGTAAAGTAGGTATTAGGAAAATTGTTCTGGAACTTAAGGATAAAGAGAATGACACTTTTCGTTTCAGGATTAATAACAAACTTATTTATATAAAGGGCATGAACTGGATTCCTGCCGACTCTTTTCTTCCACGGGTGAGTGAAAAAAAATACGCTGAACTTTTAACCCTTGCCAGGGATGCCAATGCAAATATGATAAGAGTTTGGGGAGGAGGAATTTATGAGAATGATGAATTCTATGATTTATGCGATAGACTGGGACTTCTAATATGGCAGGATTTTATGTTTGCATGCGCTGATTATCCTGAAAATGAGGAGTTCCTTAACTCAGTACGTGAAGAAGTATCACAGAACGTTGAACGTTTGAGAACACATCCCTGCATAGCCATCTGGTGCGGCAATAATGAAAACGAGTGGATATGGTACCGAAATGGTAATAATTCTTATAAGGAAATGCCCGGGTATAATATATTCCACAAAATAATTCCTGGTTTAATGAAAGACCTCGATCCTCACACTTCGTACTGGCCGACATCACCTTTCGGATCAGATGAGGACCCTAATTCACAGGCTTCGGGCAACAGACATCAATGGAATATCTGGAGCAACTGGATTGATTACCCAAATGTTGAGTATGACCGGAGTTTATTTGTAACTGAATTCGGCTTCCAGGGTCCTGCCTGTATCGATACTTTTAATAAAATATTACCCGCAGAGAAAAGAAAAATTCAGGATGCAGGATTTGAGTACTATAATAAACAGGTTGAAGGTCCTGAACGGGTAATCAGGTTTCTTGCTGCTCACCTTCCCCTCAAAACCGAATGGGAGGATTTTATATACCTGGCCCAGCTTAGTCAGGGACTTGCACTTAAAACCTGCCTCGAACACTGGAGAGCGAATAGAAAGATTACAAACGGAAGTATCATCTGGCAGCTGAATGACTGCTGGCCGGTAACCAGCTGGTCTTTAATAGATTCTGAAATTATGCCTAAGATTTCTTATTATTTTGTCAAAAATGCATTCTGTGAAACAGTGGTTCTTATAGGAAAATCCGGCGATGAAATTAAAATTCGCGTGCTTAACGAAGGAGAGAAAAAAGCGGCAGTCCTCAATACTCAGATTATTGATCCGCAGAACGGCAAGGTTTTGTATAGCAAATCAAAAAAGATCACGATAGAGCGCAGCAAATATATCGGAGTGGAAAAGATTAATACCGCTAAATTTCCTGAGGCTAAAAACCTCATTATAATATCCACACTTACTGATCAGGATGAAAACATCATCCACAGGAACTTTTATACTATCAAAGAATGGAAACATATCAGTGCAGCAGATCCTGGTATAAAAGTTTCTTTCCCGCAAAGTTCCGGAAGTGATTATATAACGCTCACTGCAGCCAGGCCGGCATTTTTCGTAGATGTTTATCATCCCGGCACAGTCTTCAGCGAAAAGGGATTTATCCTTCTCCCCGGAGAAAAGAAAAATCTGAAAATTATAAAAGGTAATAGGAGAATCAGCAATGAAAATATCCGGATATTCTGTCTGAATAATTACCTGGAGAATTGAAATGAAATTACCGGGATCAAAATTACTGAATATTCTGACTTGTACTCTATCAATCCTTTTTATGGTTAAGCTGACTCCTGCCCAGCAGATAAATATTAACAGAATAGAACAAATGCCGAATATGCCTGCGCCTTATGAAAGCAGGAATTGGAAGCAGGCCGCTGCCGGGTATGACAGCCTTGTATTCGACTTCGATCTCACCGGTCAGTACCTCCCTCTGATATGGCTGAACACGAATACTATTAATTATCCTGAGCATAACAGCTTCGGTCTCCATACGGTTGTTGGAACTACTTCTCCCTCATCATCAGAAGCTATAAATATTATACCTGCCGTAATCGGTGCAACACTTTCCGGTATCGATAAAAGTAATCAGAATGGTTATAACTATGTGCTGATGAGTGAGGAATATTTTAATAAAGCAAATGGTGCCGATGTTTACCTGAACCACCCTTCGGGCAGCAACTGGGATGACTGGTGGTATGATGTTATTCCTAATGTTTTTTTCTATCAGCTTTACGACTTGTATCCGCCCCAGGGTGAGTTCACTTACCAGTTCACAAAGATTGCCGACCGCTGGCTTGAGGCAGTATCTGTGCTGGGAGGGAGTACAACTCCCTGGCATATCCCTGATATGAATTACCGTGCATTTAATCTTATGACAATGATACCTTATGCATCCGGAGTGCCTGAACCTGAGGCTGCGGGCGCTCTTGCATGGATTTTCTATAATGCATATAAAGAGACAGGAAACGAGAATTACAGGGTTGGTGCAGAATGGTCTATGGAGTTCCTCAATTCTCTTACTACCAACCCCTCGTATGAACTTCAGCTTTGTTATGGTGTATATGCTGCTGCAAGGATGAATGCCGAATCCGGTACTAATTACAATATTACTAAAATGGTAAACTGGTGTTTTGATGTGGGCCCCCTCAGGCAGTGGGGTGCTATGGTCGGCAGCTGGGGAGGCTACGATGTCGATGGTTTGATTGGTGAAGTAAATGGTTCTAATAATTATGCTTTTCTGATGAATACATTTGAACAGATCGGTACACTGGTGCCTATGACAAGATATGACGACAGGTTTGCACGGGCTATCGGTAAATGGGTGCTCAATGCATCAAATGCTGCAAGGTTGTTTTATACAAACTTTCTTCCTGATGAGAACCAGGACAGCGAGGAATGGGCACATCAGTACGATCCCGGTTCATATATAGGTCATGAAGCGCTCCGTCAGTCTCAGAATGGTTTTAGTCCTTACGCAACCGGTGATGCTGTCAGCGGGGGATGGGGACTAACAAATCTTGCTCTGTATGGCTCTTCTCACATCGGCATTGCCGGCGGTATCATCGATACTACGGATGTAAGTATGATCCTGCGGCTTGATCTGCTTAAGACCGATTATTTTCATTCAAATGCATACCCGAGCTATCTTTACTATAATCCCTATATATCCGGCAAGGAGGTTACTATTGATGCCGGGTCAGGGATGCATGATATTTATGATGCTGTATCCAATTCAGTTATTGCCGGAGGAGTTACCGGGAATACCTTAATTACCATTCCTGCCGATGCCGCTGTTATCGCAGTAATTATTCCTTCCGGAAGTACAATAACTTATGATCTGGATAAGGCTTATGTGAATGGAATTGTTATAGATTATCTTTCAGGTCAGCCGGTAATAAATTATCCTCCAAGGATCAAATCTCTGTCATCTGAAGTACCTGCACTTGTATTTAATGACTCAACAAATATCTACTGTTCTGCTGAAGATAAAGACGGCGACCCGTTACAATTTCAGTGGCAGATATCAGGCGGAAGTTTTACAGGCACTGGGTCTGAAATCAGCTGGCACGCACCATCTTCTGCAGGTTCCTATTCTGTAATTTGTACGGTTGATGATAACCGGGGAGGATCAGTTTCAGATACTGTTTTTATAAATGTCTCAGAGTATATAAACAATGATCCTGTAATAACCGGAATGACGGCTCATCCTAGAAAAATTAACCTTGGTTCCGATTCACAGATTTACTGTGCCGCGCAGGACCCTGATGGCGATACTTTAACTTATTCATGGTTCTCTGACGCGGGAACAATATACGGAAATGGACCTCAGGTTACCTGGACTGCCCCGATTTCTCCCGGAAATTACTTCATCACTTCTCTTGTAAGTGATGGAAGAGGAGGGGAGGCTATTGATAGTATCGGGGTCTCAGTGCGTGATACTTCTATCCACCAGACGGGCGACCTCGTAGCTTATTACCCATTTAATGGAAATGCAGATGATGAAAGCGGGTTTAATAATAATGGGACAGTTTCGGGAGCGGTACTTGTGCCTGACCGGCATGGTAATCCATCCAGTGCCTACAGGTTTGATGGGGTAAATGACTATATAAGTGTTCCGAGCAGCTCAAGCTTAAACTTTCAGAATTCAGTAAGTATTAACTTCTGGATTAACGTGGAACAGTTCTTCGAAAGGGAATCATACCCGCTTTCACATGGCAACTGGGAGAACAGATGGAAAGTTTCCCTGACCAATAAACATATAAGGTGGACGGTAAAGACAAATACGGGAACAAAAGACCTTGACTCTGAAACTGAACTGGTACAGGATAGCCTTTATAATGTTACTGTTTTATACGACGGAAGCGATTATGAAATTTATATAAATGGCGAACTTGATGCCTTCTCAACCTTCTCAGGTCAGATATTGACTACTACAATTGATCTGATGATGGGACAGGTTCTTCCGGGCAATAGTCAGTATAACTTTAACGGCGTCCTGGATGATATCAGGATTTATAACTATGCTCTCTCATATTCAGATATCCAAACGCTTTACGACATATCAACCGGTGCCGAAGATTTTCGTCATTCCGAGGTGCCTCTTCAATACGGACTGATGCAGAACTATCCCAACCCATTCAACTCACAAACAAATATTACTTATATCATTAAGGAACCGGGGAAGGTTATTCTGGAACTATATGATGCACTCGGAACCAGGGTAAAGACACTGTATAATGAATTCAGGGCAGGCGGAACTTATACCGCAGTTTGGGATGGGAAGGATGACCATGGCAAATCTGTCTCGAGCGGCGTATATTTCTGCAGGTTAAATGCAGGAGGCATTATTAAGGTTAGGAAGATGCTGCTTTTAAAATAATTTTTCCTCTTTCATCTATTCATAAACAGAAGGTAAAATCCTATATTTAGTACAAAACCAGAATATTAATGTACATATGCTTTTTAAATCTGATACAACTAAATACAAACTGGCATTAACCTTCGGCATCGTCTCAGCGTTAATCGGATTGCTGTTTACAATCACCTATATAATAAAAGCTGTAATTGAGAGAATGGGTGAACCCGACCAATCACTGATATTCTGGTATATGCCTCTTTTGTTGATCGGATTTGGCGCCTTGAAACTCGGCCTCGGGTTTGGTATCTGGGGATTTATTAAAATAAGGGAAAAAGGAAAACTTCGAATTTGATAAATCAAATTCCTGCACATTTCTCCGGCTGTTGTAATTCGCTAATTTATTAACTAATCCGCATAATTCGCTCAATCCGAAATTCCTGTCATTTCTATTGAATTTGACCTCTATGTGATCTATAAAAATCTCCCCTCATTTTCCGCCTAAGGCAAACAAATGTGTGGCTTTTAAAAAGGATTCTTTCCCGGTATAACCAGTATATGAATACGCACTGAATACGCTCTGAAAACGCATTGAATACGCTCTGAAAACGCACTGAATACGCTTCTATTCCAATGCAAACCCCAAATCAATCCGCCCAATTCGCTCAATCCGAAATTCTTAATTCCAGTACACACGATTCAGTAAACTATCTTTCATACTCAGTATTTCATCATACGACTGGTTGATACTCATTTTTCTCCTGATCACTTTAAGTATCTCTAATCGTTCCGGAGTTGCATCATAGTCTGTGCATTCGAATAGCAGTACCCCTTCAATTGCAAAATCGAGAAGAGCAGTTTGGGTTAGTTCAACATTGAGCAATTTTTTTATACTGTCCACCAACGGTAATATACGTGTCGCGGCATATTCTATCTCCAGCAGGGTCAGCTTATATTTGCTGAATTCTTCATATATTTCAAATGTATCCCCTGTGGGTAAAAATGGAAAATAATAATCCATTAATGCCTGCAGGTTCGAGGGGTTAAGCGGGTAAATGCACTTTGTATTCCAATCCATATTGCTGTCTCTTCTATTTTAGCATATAAAAGACAAGAATTATTCCAGTTTATAAAGCTGAATTTGATGTAAAAATGAAGGGTACAGGTAAAAATGGATTATTGATCAGGGTAATAATTTACATCGCTTTTAATCCCGATGTTTTAGAGTCTCATCTTATCAGGTCCGCAGGAAGCGGAATCGAAAGGAATCGGCAGATTGACCGGCTTACCACCGGGCAAAAATATTTTTTGTTATCTTCGTCGTTAATAAATCATTAAGGTTGATAAATGGAAGAGATTAGAAAAGAATTCGAAATGAATTTGTCTAAAGAAAAAGCTTTCCAGAATTTTATCTACCGTCTCAATGAATGGTGGCCGAAAGAATATACATGGTCAGGAAAAGCTTTACAGGAAATTTATATCGAACAAGAGGAGAATGGTCATTGTATTGAAATAGGTCCCCACGATTTCAGGTGCGATTGGGGAAGAGTATTAACCTGGAACCCGCCCGATAGGATTATTATTGCCTGGCAGATTGGACCTAACCGTGAACCGCAGCCCGATCCGGAAAAAGCAAGCAAAATTATAATTACCTTTGAGAGCAGAGAGGCTGAAAAAACTTTAGTAAGAATTGTGCACAGCGGTTTTGAGAAGCACGGCGAAGGTGCAGAAGACTATCGCGGAGCGATGGACTCTGTGTATGGCTGGGATTATATACTCAATTGTTATAAACAGTACAAATAAATCGCTGTTCTTTAATAATTTTTCATCCGTATATTTTTATTCTTAGAAAGTGAAGACTTTATCTGCTTCAACTGACCATTGGCCAGTTCGGCCATATTACTTCTTTCGCACCCTTCTGCATATTTAAGATCAGTTAAACCTCTGGCATCAATGCAGCTCCCGCATAATTTTATTTTTCCGCCTTTTACTAAGATACCTTTTAACATTCTCTCTATGTTGTAATTACCCTGAAGTGTATTTTGATTTATAAGCGCACCCGTTACTGCATCCGCCATAAGGAAAATAAGAACTTCTGTCCCGTGATCATTTTGTACCTGTCTTGCCAGTCTGCAGGCATTATAAAATTTCTCATTACCATACGGAGCTTCATTTATTAAGAATAATATTTTCAATTTGTGTTCCTCTTATTCCTGTAATTTCTTCTTTTCATTTATAAAAGGCGGGATCTGAACACGCTTTATCTCTATTTTTTTCCAGACATCACCCAGGATATATGGCTCAGTTTTTAACCACTCTTCCTCCATTGCTTCCCTTGATGGGAAATTACATACAATCATTGAACCGGTCATAACTCCCTCATCGTTCAGAATCCCTGCTGCGTATAACAATTTACCGTTTTCAAACATTCCTTTCGCCGTCCTTAAATGATCCTCCCGTACCGCCATCCTTCTTTCAACAGCCCGCTTATCCGTGCCGTCATAACCAATAACTATAAAGTGCATAGCATCTCCATATATTAATTATATGTTTCAGTGATATAAGGGAAATTGGGGATATTCATCTGATCTATGTCCGGAAATCTGTTAACACTTTTCCGAATCTAAATAAATATTTCAGAGAAGAAACAACAACAGAACTTACCACAACAATAGACAGGAAAATAAATGTAACTTCTGTTCCGTTTCTTACTGATCCGAAGATAATTATAATTGAAAGAGGAAGATTAAGCAGAAGACCGGTAATCAATCCCGGTGAATACCTTTTCAAAACAAAAGTAGCAAGAAGGTGGGGAAGTATTGTATTAAATCCCATCATTCCGACAAATCCCAGGTAAATATAGTTCATAATATTGGCTTTAGTACCGATTAAAAAATCAAGAACAGTGATGAGATAACCAAATATTGTTATAACGATTACAGCAAAGATAAACTCATCGGGTTCAATGGGTTTCTGGAACCTTTCTGCCAGTTTAGACCATCGCGGCAGCCAGATCGCTTCCTCAAGGTTGTGCAGCGTGAAACCAAGTATAAACATCAGTTTCAAATAATTTAATGTCATCAGATCCACTAAATTTCTCTCCTGAGAAATAAACATTCTCTTAACAAAAATAACGAAATATTTTTCTAAGGCATAAGAATATCAGACGGATTCATTTCCATTTTAGTCATTACTATGGGGCTTTACAAAATTTGGCAGGTAAAATCATTTATTAATCACCAATTTTTAATAGCCCGCATCTCCTGCCTTGAAGTAATAGGCATCTTTACAATCAAAATACCCGCATAGAAATTTACTTAATGGAATTCCGGTGCGCTGGGACAGCATCAGGGCATATAAGTATACCTGCATATGTGCTTTCTTCTCAGACTTTGCACGGGGCTTGTAATCCCATATTCCGATCATACCATTCTTCTCATACCTGAGGATATCAATATGACCTGTCAGTTTTCCATTAATTCGCAGTTTGCTATTCTGCGGCTGTTCATACCATACTGGAACCTCGCAGGCAATGGTTTCAGGATCGCTTTCAAGGAAATATTTCTCAACGTTTTCATGGCCGCTCCTGAATTTTCCCGCCTTCAATGCTTCGATTGCATATGAACTAAGGCTGTGACAGCTTGAATGTTCCATCGGAGTATTTATATTGATAATAAAGCCGGAAGCCCGTGACCCGCTAAGAAAATATTCCTTTGGACAATAACTAAGCAGCGATAATAAATAACTGCTTAAATTCCCGGGTACGGCTTTAAGTCTGAATTCTGCCAGTCTGTACCTGTAATACATACTTCCGCTGTGCGCGAATGAGAAGCATATGATCCTGCCTGTGCGGGGAATAAATAATCCTAACCTGTTGTCCCTTATGCTTCGGTGGTTCCTCCCTGATATCTCCTGCAATTTATTCAGCAGAACCCGTTTGACTATACCGGGTTCAATATTTTCAAATATCAGGTACTGCAGAAGACATCCGGCATAACCCTGAGAACCGGAGAGAATTGCTTCCGGAAAATCAGTCATTCCGGTTCTGAATATCAGTGATGATGAGACTTCTTTGATGAATGCTTCGCAGGATTTTACCGAATCAGGATCCGACTGATGAACAGGCATCAGGAAAAGACTGCAGTATTCAAGTTCATTCGAAAAATGTGCCCTTAACCCGGCTTCCGAATTCTTTAATTCCTTCACCCCAAAACGGGTCGGCCTTTCATATCCTGTTTGCAACTGCACAATTTCTATCTGAAGCTGCTATGGGAGCTAAAATAATAAAGATATACCAATCGCTATAAGTATAACAGATAATGATAACAAAAATAATAACGATTTTTTCTGTCCTCTTTTAGATAATAATATTCCGAGCATAAGATCTACCGGTTGTTAAGAGTTAAATATTTCAATAATATAATAATCAATTAATAAAAATACACTAAAATTTACGACACCAGATAAGACATCCCCGGCCATTGGGCTTATCCACACACTATGGCTCTCTATTCCTATCCCTAATTCCACGAAGCGGCAAAATCTTCAGCATACTGTCTGAAAGTAATCGGCGAATGTTTAATTAAAGGTATTATATCATCGGCTACTGCAGCACAGTGACCTTCACGTACTCTCTTGTAGAAATCCGACCATCGCTCTATCAGATCCGCAGGCACACCGGCTCCTGCTAAAGCTTTACGGGCTGTTTCATCGCTTAAGGGAATATAAGATATTTTCTTTTTTGAAACTTCAGAAATGATCTCAATCGCCTGGAAATGGTCAAGCGATTCGCTTCCGGTCAACGTGTATGCTTTACCTGTATGACCGTTTTCTTTAAGTATTGCAGATCCTGCAGCTGCTATGTCTCGTACATCGATAAAGGATATCTTTGCATCGGATGAGGGCAGGTGTAAGGCCCCTGTCGATTGAATATCTGCATACATAGGACCTGAATTGAAATTCTGCATAAACCAGTTGGGACGTATATGTGTGAATGGTATTCCTGAATCTTCAATATATTTCTCCAGTTTCCTGAGCATAAAATCCTCATCCTTTTCAACACCGAGTGCAGTCAGGTCTACTATGTGCCTGATGCCTTTAATCTTTGCTTCGTCCACTAAGGGTATTGCGGCTCTGTCAGAATGATTATCACCGGGACGAACCATCAGAAATATTTTATCTATTCCTTCAAGCGCTGATGCAAATGTTTCCGGTCTGTCATAATCAAATACAACTGTTTCTACAGGAACCTTGAATATCTTTGATGCCCTGGAAGGATCGCGTACACCAGCCCTTACTTCTTCTCCGCTTTGAATCAGAAGCTTTACCAGTTCGGATCCTACCCGGCCTCCTGCACATGAGCATCTCCATTTATCAATTATATGATTCAGTATTCTCTAAACAAAAATAACGAAATATTTTTCTACGTCATCAAATAATAGGAAGAATATCGCCGGGATTCATTTCAATTTAAGACATAAATGGGGATTATACCGGGGAAGACATTTGCCAGGCTTGCTTAAAAAAATTTTTAATATATCGCGGCAATTTTTTCAACTGCGTCTTCTGCCTTGAAGTAGTAGGCATCTTTTGAATCAAAATACCCGCACAGAAATTTATTTAATGGAATTCCGGTGCGCTGGGACAGCATCAGGGCATATAAGTATACCTGCATATGTGCTTTCTTCTCAGACTTTGCACGTGGTTTGTAATCCCATATTCCGATCATACCATTCTTCTCATACCTGAGGATATCAATATGACCTGTCAGTTTTCCATTAATTCGCAGATTGCTATTCTGCGGCTGTTCATACCATACTGGAACCTCGCAGGCAATGGTTTCAGGATCGCTTTCAAGGAAATATTTCTCAACGTTTTCATGGCCGCTCCTGAATTTTCCCGCCTTCAATGCTTCGATTGCATATGAACTAAGGCTGTGACAGTTTGAATGTTCCATCGGAGTATTTATATTGATAATAAAGCCGGAAGCCCGTGACCCGCTAAGAAAATATTCCTTTGGACAATAACTAAGCAGCGATAATAAATAACTGCTTAAATTCCCGGGTACGGCTTTAAGTCTGAATTCTGCCAGTCTGTACCTGTAATACATACTTCCGCTGTGCGCGAATGAGAAGCATATGATCCTGCCTGTGCGGGGAATAAATAATCCTAACCTGTTGTCCCTTATGCTTCGGTGGTTCCTCCCTGATATCTCCTGCAATTTATTCAGCAGAACCCGTTTGACTATTCCGGGTTCAATATTTTCAAATATCAGGTACTGCAGAAGACATCCGGCATAACCCTGAGAACCGGAGAGAATTGCTTCCGGAAAATCAGTCATTCCGATTCTGAATATCAGTGATGATGAGACTTCTTTGATGAATGCTTCGCAGGATTTTACCGAATCAGGATCCGACTGATGAACAGGCATCAGGAAAAGACTGCAGTATTCAAGTTCATTCGAAAAATGTGCCCTTAACCCGGCTTCCGAATTCTTTAATTCCTTCACCCCAAAACGGGTCGGCCTTTCATATCCTGTTTGCAACTGCACAATTTCTATCTGAAGTTGATATGGGAGCTAAAATAATAAAGATATACCAATCGCTATAAGTATAACAGATAATGATAACAAAAATAATAACGATTTTTTCTGTCCTCTTTTAGATAATAATATTCCGAGCATAAGATCTACCGGTTGTTAAGAGTTAAATATTTCAATAATATAATAATCAATTAATAAAAATACACTAAAATTTACGACACCAGATAAGACATCCCCGGCCATTGGGCTTATCCACACACTATGGCTCTCTATTCCTATCCCTAATTCCACGAAGCGGCAAAATCTTCAGCATACTGTCTGAAAGTAATCGGCGAATGTTTAATTAAAGGTATTATATCATCGGCTACTGCAGCACAGTGACCTTCACGTACTCTCTTGTAGAAATCCGACCATCGCTCTATCAGATCCGCAGGCACACCGGCTCCTGCTAAAGCTTTACGGGCTGTTTCATCGCTTAAGGGAATATAAGATATTTTCTTTTTTGAAACTTCAGAAATGATCTCAATCGCCTGGAAATGGTCAAGCGATTCGCTTCCGGTCAACGTGTATGCTTTACCTGTATGACCGTTTTCTTTAAGTATTGCAGATCCTGCAGCTGCTATGTCTCGTACATCGATAAAGGATATCTTTGCATCGGATGAGGGCAGGTGTAAGGCCCCTGTCGATTGAATATCTGCATACATAGGACCTGAATTGAAATTCTGCATAAACCAGTTGGGACGTATATGTGTGAATGGTATTCCTGAATCTTCAATATATTTCTCCAGTTTCCTGAGCATAAAATCCTCATCCTTTACAACACCGAGTGCAGTCAGGTCTACTATGTGCCTGATGCCTTTAATCTTTGCTTCGTCCACTAAGGGTATTGCGGCTCTGTCAGAATGATTATCACCGGGACGAACCATCAGAAATATTTTATCTATTCCTTCAAGCGCTGATGCAAATGTTTCCGGTCTGTCATAATCAAATACAACTGTTTCTACAGGAACCTTGAATATCTTTGATGCCCTGGAAGGATCGCGTACACCAGCCCTTACTTCTTCTCCGCTTTGCACCAGGATTTTTACCAGTTCTGATCCTACCCGGCCTCCTGCACATGTTACTAATATTTTATCCGTCATTTTTTCTCTCCTTTTTCGGATTATTTTTTCCCCGTTTGCAAATTTAAACTATCAGGAAGTTTTTTTCTATTCGTCATTCAATCCCCCTCTCGGGCATTCAATCAATCAATCATTCAATCTTTTAATTTTTC
>CAWETK010000003.1:0-37169 GCA_963811905.1 uncultured Ignavibacteria bacterium | reverse complement strand
CAAAATCATTTTCTTTGTAGAATAATAATTACCTGTTCTCAGGGTATATAAATATACACCAGAAGATAATTGCGATGCATCGAAATTAATGTCATAGGTTCCGGGACTCCTGCGTTCATTCACTAAAGATTTTACTTCATTTCCGAGAATGTCATAAACTTTTAATTGTACCAGACCTTCCTCTGTCAGAGTGAATTTGATTGTGGTAGCGGGATTGAAAGGATTAGGATAATTCTGACTCAAGGAAAATCTGTCAGGGTTAAATCTTAATTCAATTTGTTTCGAGTATTGAAAACTCCCCCTGAAAATCGATCTGTTTTAATCTGTAATATATAGTATTATTAATATTAATACCCTGCAAATTATCCAGGTATATGTAATTATGATTTTGAGCAGTTGTGCCGTTTCCATTTACATAGCCGATCTGTTCCCAGCCGGCCGCTGATTTCCTTTCTATGTAGAAGCCTTTATTGTTAGTCTCTGTAGATGTAGTCCAGCTTAATTCAGCAGCGGTACCGTTCATAACAGCATTAAAAGATACCAGTTCCACCGGCACCACAGCATACTTTCCTTCGATAACCGCAACCGCGCTGGTCAGGCCGCTGGGAGGTAAAGTTATTAAAGCTGCAAGATCTTTAATCCCGTCCCCGGAGAAATCAGCAAATACAGGAGATGTTGCCCCCCAGTATACACCGACTCTCATTCTGTAATTAAAAGTTCCGTCACCATTATTGAAGTAAACAGATAAATCATTAGATGCCTCATTAGCAACCATAATATCCTTGAATCCATCGCCGTCAACATCACCCGAAGCAATGCCGGCAACATTCAGCAGGTCGGGAGAATATGCACCGTCGTAATTTTGGGCCGGTTGGAAAGTACCGTCTCCATTACCGGTTAACACAGACATTCCTGAAACATTAGAGAAAGTGCTTACGGCAATGTCCTTTATTTCATCGTTATTAAAATCTTCGATTACAATATCCTGAGGATTCAACTCTGTAGCATAAGCTGCCTGGCTCTGAAATTGTCCATTACCAATCCCGATCAGCACGTCAACTGAATTGGAATGACCCGTAACGAGATCAATAATACCATCGCCATTCAAATCTGCACCGGCAATAGTAGATGGGAAGGGATCGATGATTATATAAGTGGCCGGAGCGAAAGTGCCATCGCCATTATTTTTACTTACAAATAACCTTTTGGCAGATTCAGGTACACCAATACACCCCAGCCATTCAGTAATAACCGCATCAAGATCACCGTCGTTGTCAATATCGAATGCGTCTATGTCAGACCATCCGCAGGCACCAACCGGCCAGGTTTGAATAGTGCCGAAGGTTCCGTCACCGTTATTTATCGCAGTATGAAAATCATAAGGCGGGGAACTTATCGAGGTGGCAAATATTAAATCAGGATAACCGTCATTGTTTAAATCCCGGAATTTAGCCTGAACTCCCCCGCTTCTCTCAATATAAGTTACCGCATTCGCGAACGAACCATCTCCATTATTCTTAAGAACAGCAACCTGGGAGCCGGTAGCTGCACGACCCCAGGCAGACGTGACAACATCAAGATCACCGTCAAGGTCAATATCCGCAGCATCCAGCGAACCTGCTATGGGATTTGTGGTGTAAGGCGGCGGAGTAAAGAATATCCCATCCCCGGGATTAGGCCTAACCGTTATTTCCATAGAATAATTATCCGCAGTAAGAACATCTGTAGTCCCGTCGTTGTTTACATCCGCAAGTGCAATATTGAAAGTACCCTGACCTGCGGGATAGAGAGAAGCCGGGAGAAAACCGCCCGAACCATTGTTCTTCAACACCTGAAAGCCATCAGTATTCCTTCCGCTGTAGGAGTCACCAACAATATCTTTCCATCCGTCACCGTTCAGGTCCGAGATTTCAATATCCACAGAACCACCCGTAAAAGCTGATAATTCTATTCCTTCAGGAGATCCGAACGTCCCGTCCCCATTGTTTCTGAATAGGGCGATAGCAGAATTAAAGTTGACACCGGAGGCCGTGCTTGAATAACACGCATCAATATCTCCGTCATTGTCTATATCAGCAAGCGACACAGACTGGAAAAAATCTCCCGCAAACTGGCTGAATACATTATATTCGGTTTTATTACTAAAGTCGTTCCCGCCTGAATTAACTAATACATTCATTCTTTGATCTGCGTCGGCAACAACTATATCAGGCAGATTATCATTATTGATTAAAGCGGAAGCTATTTTATACGGTCCTGTTCCGGCGGGAAATATTAACTGATTACTGAAAGTCCCGTTTCCATTGTTTAATAGTATTGAGATTGTATTCCCCTGTCCGTTAAATCCATAATTCGCCGCTGCCAGATCATTATCTCCGTCATTGTCAAAATCAGCTGAGGTTAACCCGACAGGCCCTGTACCCACATTATAACTAACCGCAGAAGAAAATGTGCCGTCACCATTATTGATAAATACTGACACACTATTTCCCTCCGAGTTTGCACCGGTATTCGACACGACTAGATCCGGGTGGGTATCATTATTAAGATCGGAGACTAAAATATCCCTGGAAGGTTTCGGGGAGGTGTAATGCACCGGCGCACCGTAAAAACCATTGCCATCGTTGAACAAAGCGGCAAAACCATTTCCAAACGGCGCTTCGGATACCACTGCATCCGGGTCCCCGTCACTATCGAGATCCGCAGTCTTAATGGATGTGGGATATCTGCCGTTGTCAAAATTGCCTGTGTTAAAACCATACCATGTATTCTTAAATATATCAATATTTGACTGAGCATGTAAACCGGGCACTGATATAAATAAAAATAAAATTGCTAAAAGAAATGAATTAATTGCTGAACTAACTATGAAAAATTTTACACCCTGCATTTCCGTACCTTCCATTTATGTTTCTGAAAAGTTGTTTGAATATTTAGTAAAGAGTAAATCTCAAAAGTGACAATCGTGCCTGATTACTGATAAACAAAAGTGTGTTTCTGATCGATATGTTTTGTAGTGCTTAATGTTTGATAAGATCGATCCTCTAATACCTGAACTTTCCTGCCATGTCATCTTTTAAATGTACCGGTAACTATGGATTTAAACAGATACGACAGGACGAAAATGAAAAAAGCAGGAATTTTATCTTCAATCTTATTTGTACTTCTAACAACCTACTGGGGATGTTCAAGTGATAACCCGGCAGAACCTTCGCCGCCGGACGCGGGTCAGAACAACAGTCTTATTAAACTGAGTGTAATACAGACAACTGTATTCAGTCAGAGTTGTGCATTATCCGGCTGCCACGGACCAACCAACAACCAGGCAGATCTTTTACTCACCGAAGGAAGTTCTTTTTCAAACCTTGTAAATGTGCAGAGTGTACTTTTTCCGCAATACAAGAGGGTTGCTCCCGGTAATAGTTCACAAAGCTTGTTGATTAAAATTCTCAAAGGTGAAGTGTCTCCAAGGATGCCGCTTAACCGCGAACCTCTGTCTGCCGATCTGATAGATTCAATTGCTTCGTGGATAGATAAAGGTGCTTTAGACAATTAGGAATAATTTATAAACAATCATTATGGAGGTTAATATGAAAACCGACAGAAATCTTATCTTTAGATTTCCGGTAATCATCTTATTGATGTTATTCAGTACCGTTACCGGTTTTTCAAATCCCAATTCAAATGTAACCATTCATTTTACCGGAATGTCGCCTCATCTGAATCAGAATCTTTATTTGAGAGTAGTTGACAAAGGCACGATGAAAGAAACGGGAAGAACAATACAGCAGGTTACTACGGCTGATTTTGATATTGTACTTGATGCAGTCACGGCAGGAAGAAGTTATTTCATTGATTTCTTTGCTGATGTAAATTCTAATGGATTGTATGATACGCCTCCGTCGGATCATGCATGGAGATTAGAACTGGATAATGCTGCCGGTAATGATGAGCTGAATTTTTCCCACAACACAAATTTCACGGATATAAAATGGGTGTACATGTTCACGATGAATTTTTCAAATATGACACCGCATGTCGGTCAGATGCTGGAGCTCAGGGTGGAAGATAATCTCACAAATAAAGAAGTGGGCAGGATCAAAATACCTTCAATATCTTCTGCTGACTTCACTGTACAAATTCCCGGGTTAAAATTAAATAATGAATATAAAGTTGAGTTTTATGCCGATCTGAACGGCAACGGTTTATATGATACTCCTCCCACTGATCATGCCTGGAGGGTTGATTTTGCAGACAACTCCGGGGATGAGACTCTGGATTTCAGCCACAATACCAACTTCACTGACATTAACTGGAAATATTTGCTCACTGTAAATTTCTTTGCAATGACACCTCATCTAGGCCAGCTTTTTGAACTCAGGGTTGTAAGGCAGGATAACCAGGTGGAAATCGGCAGGGTGTCTTTACCAGCAATACTGGTTCAGGATTTTACGATTTACATACCTGAAATTGAACTCGAGCATGCTTACAACATTGATTTCTATGCGGATTTTAACGGTAATGGTATGTATGATGCCCCGCCTGCAGACCACGCCTGGAGACTGGCTTTCAGCTCTTCGGATGGTGATTTTGTACAGGACTTTACGCATAACACGAATTTTACCGATATACAGTGGCCGAATGCTACCGCGATAAGAGAAACAGGAAATAACAGTATTTATAATTATGAATTACGTCAGAACTATCCGAACCCATTTAATCCATCAACCAGGATAGCTTTCGCAATACGTAAAAAGGAGTTTGTAACTCTTAAAGTTTATAATCTGCTGGGGAAGGAAGTTTCAACCCTGGTAAACCAGGATCTTTCTGCCGGTTCATACGCTGTTGATTTTAATGCTGAGAACCTCGCCAGCGGAATTTATTTCTACACCATCAGTACAGCCGGTTTCAGGAGTACTCAAAAAATGATCCTGATGAAATAGTATCGTGTTATATTGTTTTCCTGTGATTTTATGGGAGCTTCGGCTCCCTATTTTTATTCTTTCCTTAGAAATAATTTTACTGGGAGGATCTATTTGATCTGTTAAATTTGTGTTCCATTTTAAATCATAATTACTTTTTAGTTATCTCCTTCTTGCATAACGAAGATAAAACATTAATCGTTTTAACGGTTTATCATTAAGTAAAGCCCCCTAAGTTTCAAGCATCAGTGCCGGTTACTCTTTTAATTTTAAGAAATCACCATCAACTATTAATAATTTCACCCCTTCTTTTGTAACTGACCGGTGAGAACTCAGTTTGTCGGATACAATGTATGACATACCCGGTTTTAACGTCACTTCCTTTCCATTTTTAAGTTCATTGGTAAAGCTTCCTTCCAGGCAATAAACAAAATGTCCTTTTTCACACCAATGATCAGCTTTGTAACCCTTGCTGTATTCAACCAGCCGGATCCTTAATCCAGGAAATTCAAAAGTCTGCCAGCAGGCAGTTCCCGTTTCACCTTTATATTCTGTTTTGGGAATTCCGGACCAATCTATTGTCTGGTACGGAATGTTCTTATTGCTCATAAATATTTCTTTTTATGTATTTAAAACTATATTTCGTACAGCATAAATATTATAAAAATAAATTACTTTGACGTACAGTTCCATTCCCTATTATTAATACACGAAAGCTATCTCAGCAAAATCATTTTGCGATTCATTACTAAACTTCCGGCCTTCAGCTGATAAAAATATACCCCTCCGGACAGCCTGCTCCCATCGAACGTCAGCGAATAACTCCCTGCCGGTTTCTCCTCATTTACCAGAGTTGCAATGTCTTTCCCCAGAACATCATAAATTTTTACTGTAACGATACCGGAATATGGAATTTCATATCTTATATTGGTTGCAGGATTAAAGGGATTCGGATAGTTCTGGCTTAAATTAAAATCATAACCCATATTAACTATGACTTTAATTTCATCCGAGAATTTAAAGCTCCCGTCAAAGTCGATTTGCCTTAACCTGTAGGAATATTTTCCTGCAGCCACATTCTTATCAATAAATGAATATGCATTCTGCTCTGATGTGGTTCCATTCCCCCCGATAAATCCAATCCTCTCCCACTGACTGCCTTCTGCATTCTGCCTGCTGCTTATTTTTCTTTCTACTTCAAATCCCTTATTATTTGTTTCCGATGCTGTCGACCAGGAGAGAATCACCTTACCGTTCAAAAAATCAGCACGGAACAAAATCAATTCTACCGGCGTAGGGTCAGGCTCAGTTGTAAAACTCCATTCTGCAGTTGTTGGATGGCAGGGTGTACCATAATTGATTACCATCCAGTAGTACGTTGTAAGATACTCAAGCGGTAAATAATTCGAAGTTATATTCCAGGATGAATCCGGCCCGCCTCCTTGTACCACAGTCAAGCTATCGGGGTTTGTTCCGAAATATAATTCGCTCACTATGTCGCCGGGACTATTGCTCCAGCTCAGCTGAACTAAATCAATCGGTACGTTTTGAGCCCAGGCAGGAGGATCAGGATTTGAAGGAGGGGCCACACTACAGTCACCGATATCATATAAAAAAAATGTATCGTCAAGTCCGGAATTACTCTGCATTATACCGCCTATTAAAAAGTTTCCGGCCACGTAATCTATTGTTGAAAATAATCCACCGGCAATGCCGTCGGTAAGGTCGATACAGGCATCGTGGGATACTCCGGTGAATGTTCCGGATAATATATCAAATTGATAAATCATCAGGCTGCCCGGACAATTCCCCCCGCCCTGATCGAACATCCAGAGATAGCTTCCGCCGGGACTTACGTTGTCAAAAGCTGCCCCGTACTGGTTTGTTAAACCGGTCGAGAAGGAGTTAAGGGTTTGTCCTGTCCTGCTTACCAATGTCGGATTATCTGCCCAGCTTCCGCACCAGAATCCGTCATTTATTTCATCGTAGGCTATAAATCTGACTGTTACAGGACTTGAAATCGTCCCGATAAGAGTTTTCGTATTAAAATCCATCTGGTAAATTGTATTTGCCGCTGCACCCCCGTACATATACGTGCCGTCAAAAGCTAAATCCCTTAATCCGGTTACACCCGGTATAGAGAATTCCTCTACAAGATTACCCGAAATATCAAATTTATGAATGAGGTTCGATGCCCACCTTGTGGTATAGAAATAGGTACCGTCGAACTCTGTACCCGCATTCCCGGAAGCACCTGTTGCATTTGTAACATTAAATGAAAACATCAGGTCCCACATAGACAGCGTATTAATTTGAATATCTCTTACAGGATCAGTGAATGTTGATTTGTCTCTGTTGTCATTCTGCGGAAGCAGAAGTGCTGCGCTCATAAGGACTGCGGAGAGGGAATAGAAAAATATCCTGATCATAGAACTACCTCCCATAGTTTAACTATGCACACCAGGAACGGGTATTAAACTTAAATTACCCTGAAAAAAATACATAAGTAAAATTCTATGCTCGTAATTTGCATTAATTATTTAACATAAGCAATAATTTGAGGGGTTACCGTTTCTGAAGATAGAACAGATGAGATGAATCAATCATCACAGATCAGTATAAGTTAAATAAGCCTCAGAAGCTGATCCGAATAATCCGGCTCTCCACCAGGCGCGCAGCAGCTTAGCCCCGGCAATTACTTCATCTCCCGTTTCACTTCAGATTTAAAATCCTTTGGTCTCCCTACGGCGGTCAATCCCAGTATTATACGTGCTCTGTCCAGTGAATCATCAATATTTCCGAATATGTTCTCTTCGCCTACTTCATCCATTATATTGTATTGCGTAAGGGCAAATAACGGCTGTGCATGAACGCCGGACAATATTAGATGGATCCCCTCCTTCTTATTCTCCTTTATAATTTCACTCAGTAAATTCAGTCCGGTTGCATCAACAGCCTGCACATTCCTCATTCGTAATATCATCACCTTTGGTCTCTTCTCAACACTCTGCATAACCTCCTTGAATTTAGTTGCTGCCCCGAAAAAGAACGGACCGTTAATTTCATAAACTTCAACACCCTCGGGCACCGTTTTATTCTGGATTGCGTTCACATCCGCTGCCTCTTCCTCATCCTTAAGCTCGCGTGTTATAATACTTACATTAGAAACCGCTGCCATCCTTCTCATAAATAATATTACCGCCAGTATCATTCCTATTTCAATCGCTACTGTCAGGTCAAAAATCACAGTCAGACTGAAGGTAGTTAATAAAACCACTATATCGCTTCGGGGACTTTTGAACAGCCTCATAAATATGCGGTACTCGCTCATATTAAAAGCTACTACAACCAGTATAGCAGCAAGCGTGGCCATCGGTATCAGCCTTGCCCATTGTCCCAGGAACAGCATTATAAGCAGTAATGTAATTGCGTGGACTATTCCCGCTACCGGTGTTCTTCCGCCGTTCTTAATATTGGTTGCCGTTCTTGCAATTGCTCCTGTTACAGGTATTCCGCCGAACAGCGGTGTTATAATATTTGCTATACCGTTGGCTACAAGTTCCATATTGGATTTATGCTTGCCGCCTATCATACCGTCCGCAACCACGGCAGACAATAAAGATTCAATAGAACCGAGAATTGCAATGGTTGTGGCCGGCAGTATAAGCTCCTTTATGACTGCCAGATTAAATGAAGGAATTGAAGGCGCCGGAATTGAAGAATTCAGTGCACCGAACCTGCTTTCTATCGTTTCCACATTCAAATGGAATAAATGAACAATCACAGTTGCAAGTAAAATAGCTACAATTGATCCGGGTATTTTCTTTGATAGTCTGGGCCATAGAATTATCACCAGGAAAGAAAATAAACCGACAAACATTGCTTCATAATTTATATTTGAAAAATGTTTAAAGTATTCAGCCCATTTCCCAAAAAAATCCGCGGGCACTCTGGGAATGTTTAATCCCAAGAAATCATTCACCTGGCTCGAAAAAATCACTACTGCAATCCCGCTTGTAAATCCCACAACAACAGGGTATGGAATAAACTTTATCATCGAACCGAACTTTGCAAATCCCATAATAATCAGTATAATACCTGCCATAATCGTTGCAAGCATCAGTCCGTTTATTCCGTAATTCTGTACAATTCCATAGACTATAATTATAAAAGCGCCTGTTGGTCCCCCTATCTGTACTCGGCTTCCCCCTAAAAATGAAACTATAAATCCGCCTATCACTGCTGTAATTATTCCCTTTTCCGGTGAAACACCTGAAGCAATTCCAAATGCAATAGAAAGAGGAAGAGCTACAATTCCTACAAGAACACCGGCTATTATATCCTTATAGATTTGTTCCTTTGTAAGGGTAGGCAGTAAAACAAAAAATTTAGGCCTGTACATAAACTCCTATAATCGAAAAATATTCAGCTTTGAAATTTATCAAAATAAATTCAATTTTAATCAATCCCATAGCTCAGATTTTTCAGCCCCAGGTTGAGTTTCTAAAAGTTACATTAACCCCGGCGCTTTAGCCCGGGGACTTTAACAATCTAAATAATAACTACCCCCCGCTCTCAGACCCGGCAGAATGAAGGGAAAAATTAAAAGCAAGGGTGGGCCAAGCCAGCCACCCCCGAGAGTTATTAGGACTGACTGCATTGAAACGTGCGCGTAGCTCAGTTCTCTGAACTGAGCGAAAAGAATGAATACAGAACTATACTGCCGAAATCTCAGCAAGGAAAATAAGCCGGAACAGATAAAAGGTATTGAAGTATCAGCCGCTTTCTCAAATTCTGAAATTTGGGGTTCTAAAAGTCACATTAACCCCGGCGCTTTAGCCCGGGGACTTAAAGAAAAAAATAATATACCTCAACCGTTTTAACGGTTTTTAGAAAACTATAGCATTACTAAAAATAAACCCGCAGACGGCTTCCTACTCCCATATTCCTTCAACCATCCTCCATCAACCATCCTCCTATTGCCTCTGGTCCGAATTTCCAGTATTTTATCAATCGATAAATACTTAGATACCTGGGGTTATGACTAAGTTAAGCCACTTTAGATACCTATCAATTCTTCAGGATTATAAAATACCAATTCGTAAAACTCTGAAATGGGAAACCTGTGGCGGTTGGTTTAAACGCTTATTTAAAAAAATAATTTTTGGATATTTATGGTTCTAAGATTAACAAGAAAACTTGCTGACAAATTAAAAATCAAATCATTACCTGAATATAATGATAAGGTTTCTGCTTTTGATGAATGGTATGGACATTTATTTAAAGTGGAGAGAGCTCAGTATATGCTATTTACAAATGCCTTCTCATTGTATTCTGTTTTATTTACTGGTAAAGGAATAAATGATATAAAAACTTTTTTTGAAACTGCCAGTGATCGTCTGTCAGAAATATTGAATAATGATGGATTTGAAGATATGGCTGGAAGATTTATTACAAATAAAATTGAGATAATTGATGTATGCAAAACGAACAACCGCGGTATTTTAGGATCAATAAATGATATGGTTGCCCATTGTAAGATCTATCTTACTGAGTATCAAATGCCTCTCATAGAAATTTCCAGAAGATTAAATGAGACGCCCTTCAGTTACTTGAAAGATAATAGTCCATCAGGCGTGATTAAAGAAATGTCATTAAGTTAATGGAATTTCTGAAATACAAAGGATATGAAAAAGAGCCCAAAAGTTATGAAATTGATCATATACTCCCCCCTTTCCAGGGGCGGGAAGGAGTACCGGTGAATATATAGTATCGGGGATTGCAACCGATGTGATGTTAATAGTTATAATGTTTCAACTAAATCAAGTTAAAAGATCAATTAAAACTGATACAAATGGCCAATTATATGCACACGAATTCCAACTTTATGAAATCCTATTAACAGATACCAATTATATTAAAATTATTTTTGAAGGGTTCGTAATTGATACATCTGACAGATATCATAAAGCCTCTACAAAAGACCGCATTGTTCACATTCTTATTTTCTTTCCAAGCCGATCTCCTGATTAAACTAAGAATGCAGAAATAATCGCCACACCATCCAAATTAATAAAAAAAGGGAAAGCATCTCTGCTTTCCCTGGGGAGTTCATATTAACCGGGTATTCTTTAGTATGACATCAATGAATTCATCTATTCTTTTATCTTTATTTGAGTAATAGAAGTTTTTTAACAGCAGCATTATTGTCTGATTCAAGTCTATAGTAATAAACGCCGCTTGCCAGTCCCTGAGCATTAAATATTATTTCGTGGTTTCCTGCTCTTAAATTTCCATTGACTAATTCTTCTACTTCCTGACCAAGGATGTTATACACACCCAGCCTGACAAATCCATCATTGGGTATACTGTATTTAATCAGGGTAGAAGGATTGAACGGATTAGGGTAATTCTGACTCAATGAAAATTGGAGCGGCAATTCAACATTAACTTCAATTTCATTTGAGTAAGTATATGTTCCATTGAAATCAATCTGCTTTAACCGGTAGCTGTATTTACCGGTTGTTACTTTGTCATCCATAAATGTATAGGATTTCGGTTCAGTAGTTGTCCCAAATCCGGCAGCATATCCAACCTTCTCCCATTGAAATGATTGATTGATTGGCTGATTAGCTGATTGTCGCTCTACATCAAACCCTCTATTATTTATTTCAGTAGCTGTACTCCAGTTCAGACTTACTTTATTACCGGATACTGATGCAGTAAAGGATATCAGTTCAACAGGAATAACTGTTACCGTCTGTACGGAATCACTTATTGAATTACCCGCTTCATTATATGCATATACTTTGTATGAATATACTGTATTTGGTGTTAACCCTGTATCAGTATAAGCAGTTTCATTTGCTCCTACTGAATCAATTAATGTCCAGGTGCCGGGCACGCTTAATGAATCATCTTTCCTTTCAATCTTAAATCCAAGTTCATTATCTGAATTATCATCCCAGCTAAGATCTACTGTAAATGTGTCTGCTATTGCAAATAGATTTGTCGGAGCTAATGGAAGTGTTGCGGGAAGCATTTCTGATAATGGTCGACGCCACATTGAGGCACCATTAGTTCCAGCAAAAAGATTATTTTCATAGATAGCAAGAGTAAAGATCCCGGTAGAGAGTAAGCCATCACTCACATTAGTCCAGTTTGCACCGTTATCAGTTGAAAGGAATACACCCCCAAGATTTGCACCTCCGACAAAAAGATTTGTGTCGTAGATAGCGATAGAAGATATAGAAAGGTTGGTCAACCCATTATTGATAGCGGTCCACGTTGTACCGTTATTAGTAGAAAGAAAAACCCCTCCCCGAGTACCAGCATAAAGATTCGTCCCGGAAACAGCTAAAGTTTGAATAAAAGTATTAGTCATTCCATCGACAACTTTAGTCCATGATGTGCCGTAATCGGTAGAAATATAGACTCCGTTGATAGTTCCAGCAAAAAGATTTGTGCCCGAAACTGCGAGGGCTAAAACATTAGTGTTCAACGGACTGTTATTCATAGCGGTCCACGTCGTACCTGTGTCTGTGGAAAGAAAAACACCACCACCATAAATTGAAGCAAACAGATGCGTGCCGATCGGTGCAATTGAGGAAACATACAATATATTGGGTATTGGGGTTAAAGCCGACCAGTTTGCTCCATTGTTGGTCGAAAGGAACATACCGCCCAAAGTAGTTCCAGCAAAAAGATTTGTGCCAGAAACTCCAAAAGAACGGATATACGGATTAGTCAAACCAGTATTTATCTTGCTCCAATCTGTTCCATCATTATAGGAAAGATAGACGCCACCACCATATGTCCCGGCAAAGAAATTCGTCCCGGAAACTTGCAGCGCATTCATAGAATAATTCGTAATTCCATTATTAACCTCTAACCAGTTTGCGCCGTTATCAGAAGAAAGCATAACACCACTTCCATTAGTACCTGCGAAGATATTATCGCCAGAAACGGCAAGCGCATTAACTACCGTGGCCTGATAGGCAACATTAATACCAGTCCAGCTAACGCCATTGTCATTTGAAATAAAAATTATACCGTTACTCCCGGCAAAAATAGTTGTATCGCGGACTGCAAAAGAACTAATATAACCGTTAGTCACACCATTATTGGCCATAGTCCAACTTGTACCGTCGTTTGTGGAAACAAAAATCCCACCACCTTCGGTTCCAGCAAAGAGACTCCCACCCGAAACAACAAGGCTTTTTACAAACAAATTCAGGAGACCGTTATTGACTGCCGCCCAGCTTGTGCCATTATCAGTGGAAAGAAAGACCCCTTCACCAAAAGTTCCAACAAAGATATTTTCGCCTGAAACAATAATATCCCTGATCCAGGAATACCATAATGTAGTACTAATTAAATTCCAGTTTGTACCGTTGTCAATTGAAACATAAAGTTCGCCGGCAGAAGTTCCTGCAAAAATATTTGAATCAGAGAAGGCGATTGCATAGACCTGGGTATTGGCCGGCAATCCGTTATTGCTCGCCTGCCAGCTTGTACCGTTATTAGTGGAAAGATATATCCCATTATTAGTTCCGACAAAAATATTTGGACCGGAAACGGCCATAGACCTGAGAGCATTATTAGTTATCAAACCTGTACTTGCAGCATTCCAGCTTGTGCCATTATCTGTTGAATGAAAAATTGTACCATGATTAGTCCCCGCAAAAAGATCCGAACCAGAGACAGCAAAGGCAGCAACATAGCCACCGTAAGGGCCGTTAGTCTGTAACCATTGCGCGGACGCTTTATTTGGTGCTAAGAGAAAGACACCGAAAATAAATAAAGAAATCATTAGAAAGTTTTTCATGCTATGCTCCATAAATAAATAATGAATAAATACTTAAACTTAATTTTATACTACTTCTCAATCATTTTAATAACATTGAATTTTTAACTTTTTTCCAGGAAAGTAGATTCAACTTATCAACAATAAAATTACCAGATTACCATTTAGTCACTGATTGTATTTCATTTGCTAAGCTTTATAACCTTTACTTTTATATCATTTATAACTTGTGCTCTAAACCACAATCTATTTTATGTTAAATACCTTTTCTTTAAATTAAAAAAGGCTAAATAGAGAATTTTGCTCACGACGAGCAATACTCTGTTTTAATTGTCTTAAGGCCATTAGCAAAAGACTTGACCGGTCAGCTAATGGCCTTTATTATTTAATTATTTACAGTTTCTATAACAAAATCTTTAACAGGAATTGCTTCTCTCCAGTATGTCTCAAAGACCTTTTTTTGTGCCTTTGCGAAGTCGGGATGATCAACTATCATTGTCGTGAGACTTGGCATTAATGACACTCTATCACTAAGAGCGAACATCGTTATTGTTTCATCACTAATAACCATTTTCATTGGCAATTCTTTAATAATTCGGGCCTCTTCACCTATTTCTTCATATTTATTTATTGATCTGATTAATTGGTCCAATTCATCTTTGGTAAGCCCTTGATATTCGTATATGCTTTTTGCACTGACTTTATTCTTAATTACATTGGTTTCAGTTTCTAAAGTGTCCTCTACTGTCAAATTTGTATATGGAGGTTTCGTAAATACAAGAATTTGTTGTTTTGTATTATTTTGAATACTCATAAATCGTTCTCTGATTTGACCTACATCATTCAATACTTCAATGTAATCCAAGGGTCCGGAGTTCTTTTCTTTTATTTTATATAATTCAGTTAATTCCTCAAATAGTTGCTCGCCTAACTTCTGCTTCCTGCACAATTCATTCTCGTAAATTGAAAGTACGTTCTTAATAGCGATGGTTGGCTCAATACCGCTAAAAATTTTCATTCCGTTTTTGGATGTTACGTTACATAATCCCTTTTTAACCAGATTTTGCAATATCTCATATGCCTTTGTTCTGGTTATGGTAGTAATTTTTGAAACTTCTGGAGCTGACAATCCGTTTTTTTGAAGAAGTGCCAGATAAACTTCTGCTTCCCGTCCTGCCAGCCCAAGTTCCTGTAATTTTGCTCTTAATTGGCTCATTTTTAATCTTTTTCTTTATCCCCATAATAGGGATACATAAAATTAAAATTATTAATTGAAAGATACAATAGTTCTTCAAATAAATCTTAAGCCCAATTATCAGATCAAATGAACGCTCTAAAAAATGGTTTCAATTCCTCGGTAGATAAATTGCATTTTACGTCAATGGCTACGTCAAGTGCGCATAAACTTTTTTTCGAAGGAACTCATATGAAAGGAAGGATAAAATGTGGTTACTTTTAAACAGGCAGAAATGATCTAAATATTTCGGCGGTGGCAAATTAATAAAAAAAGGGAAAGCATCTCTGCTTTCCCTGGGGAGTTCATATTAACCGGGTATTCTTTAGTATGACATCAATGAATTCATCTATTCTTTTATCTTTATTTGAGTAATAGAAGTTTTTTAACAGCAGCATTATTGTCTGATTCGAGTCTATAGTAATAAACGCCGCTTGCCAGTCCCTGAGCATTAAATATTATTTCGTGGTTTCCTGCTCTTAAATTTCCATTGACTAATTCTTCTACTTCCTGACCAAGGATGTTATACACACCCAGCCTGACAAATCCATCATCGGGTATACTGTATTTAATCAGGGTAGAAGGATTGAACGGATTAGGGTAATTCTGACTCAATGAAAATTGGAGTGGTAGTTCTACATTAACTTCAATTTCGTTTGAGTATTTAAATGCACCGTTAAAGTCAATCTGTTTTAACCGGTACCTGTATTTACCGGTTGTTGCTTTATCATCTGTAAATTTGTACGATTTCGGTTCAGTAGTTGTCCCAAATCCGGCAGCATATCCAACCTTCTCCCACTCCGGCCTCTGACCTCCGCTCTCTGATCTCTGAACCTCAAACCCTCTATTATTTATTTCAGTAGCTGTACTCCAGTTAAGACTTATTTTATTGCCGGATACTGATGCAGTAAATGATATCAGCTCAACAGGAATAATTGTTACCGTCTGTACGGAATCACTTATTGAATTGCCCGCTTCATTATATGCATATACTTTGTAGGAATATACTGTATTTGGTGTTAATCCTGTATCCGTAAAAGCTGTTTCATTTGCTCCGACTGAATCAATTAATGTCCAGGTGCCGGGCACACTTAATGAATCATCCTTTCTTTCAATCTTAAATCCGAGTTCATTATCTGAGTTATCATCCCAGAACAGATCAACCGAAAAGGTATCTGCAATTGCCTGAAGATTTGACGGAGCGGATGGAAGTGTTGCGGGAAGCATCTCTGATAATGGTCTCCACCAGGTGCCGCTGCCTATTGTACCAGCTAAGAGTGTTGTACCATTAATATATAAAGTTTGAATATAATTGCTTACAAGACCCGTAGTGACTGATGACCAGTTTTCGCCCATATCGGTAGAAAGATATACATTTGCGGCTCTTCCGTCACTTGTGGAGGATGAAGCAAACAGATTGCTACCTGCAACAGCAAATGACCAGACCATCAGAGTTGGAGGCAGTCCGTTATTTACCTGAGTCCAGCTATCACCATTATCAAGAGATCTGTAAATACCTATTGCAGCCTGACCATTTGGATCACCCGTACCGGCAAAAATAGTGCTGGTATCCATCACTGCGAGTGTAGAAACACGGTTATCCAGTCCGCTATTTATTGGGGCAAAAGAATTCCCATTGTCGTCAGAGCGGAAAGCTCCTCCATAAATCGCCCCCGCAAAAATATGGTTCTCATTTGCTGCAAAACTCATCACCCATTTATATTCCAACCCGGGTATCATAATCCAGGTGTTTCCATAATCTGTAGAGCGGGCAGCTCCTCCGAAAAAGGCAGCACCGGCATAAAGATCTGATCCGCTGCTGAAGAGTGTTTGAAGCATGGAATTTGCAAGGCCGCTTTGCGACCAGGTTGCGCCGTTGTCGGTTGAACGAAAAACGCCTGATCCCATTGTACCTGCAAAAATATCTGTCCCGATAATAGCTAATCCGGTAACCCAGTATCCTTCCAGTCCTATATAATTCCATTCGATTCCATTGTCAGATGATAAATATACTCCAGCTGTTGTTCCGGCTAATAAATTCTGACCTCCGGCACCATCCGGTATTGTTTTATATGCATAGACAGGCATTGCATTGAAGCCGGAATTCGCTTCCAACCAGTTTGTACCATTGTCAGTCGAGCGAAAAATGCCTTTGCCAAAAGTTCCTGCAAACAGGTCCTGATTGCCGATGCTCAGCATTGCTTCCACCCTGCTGGTAGTCAGCCCGGTACTAACTGAATTCCAGCTTGTACCATTGTCAGTTGTCGTGTAAACTCCACTTCCCCTGGTTCCCGCAAAAATGTTTGTATTATTCACAGCAAATTCCCGAATAGTAGAAGCTGCCGGAATTCCATTGTTGACTTCTGTCCAGTTATCGCCATTATCGGTTGTCCGATAAACACCATGGGAAAACGTACCCAAAAATACATTACTACTGCTAACAGTAAGGCAGGGATCGTCCAGCGGAAAAGTAATTCCGTTGCTGGCTTGCGACCAGCTTTCACCATTATCGATGGATTTGAATACTTTATTCTGACCCCATGTTGCTGCAAATATAATTGTGTCCATCACAGCCAGATCGCGTACATCAAGAGAGAGCAAGCCGTTATTAACCTGTTCCCAGCTAGTTCCATTGTCAGTTGTACGGAAGACACCTCCGCCCTGGCTCCCCATAAAGATACTTGTTCCGCTACTAAGAAAAGCATGGACATAGGTTCCTGCCGTCGTGCTGTTATTAACATCTACCCAGCTATCACCATTATCAGTAGAAAGAAAGACTCCGCTGCCCCATGTCCCGGCAAAGATATTAGTACCAAAGGCAAACAGAGCAGTCACTCTGATATTAATATCAACCAGACCATTATTAACTTCAGTCCAGTCAGCTCCTCCGTCAGTAGAGCGATAAATACCGCCGCTCCACGGAGCAGTAAAAATATTTGTTCCGCTCGCACAAAAAGCTCTTACTTCACCCCCTTCAGGACCTGTATGAGTCCACTGTGCGTAAATTTCATTTTGTAAAAAGAATGCTGTTACAATAATGAAACAAAAAAGTAAAAGAAAGTTTTTCATTTTTGATTCCTTTATGTTATTAAGTATTGAATATATGTCGATGTTCTTACTGCCATTAATTAAATGTAGTCTTTAATATTAGTCAGGTTTTCTTTTGAAATAAAAGCCACAGCCCCGGCTTTCATAGCTGCATTCCTGAATGAGGGGGTATCATAATCCGTGATAATAATTATTTTAGCGGAGGGGAATTTTTCACGCAGCTTTTTTGTAGCCAGTATTCCATTCATATTTTTCATCCGGATATCCATTAATACATAATCAGGTAAATATTCGGCATAAGCATCCACGGCATAAATTCCATCGGGACATTCCATAAAACTGTCACCTTCGGTACAAATTGCCTGGTAAATTAATTTTCGCATTCTGGAGTTATCATCTACAATGAGGTATTTCATTAATTCAACACGGTTAAAAATCGCTATTTACAAATCCGGTATTTACAGATGTAAATTATTATAATAATAAGCTTTCAGACAATCGTTATAAACAGCCATTCACATACTGAATAGTAAGTATATAATATTGAATGGAAGGAGGTTATCTGATAAGATCGGGATGGTCAAGCACGAAGTGAAGCAGGGCATTGGTACCCCGGAGTTTAAGTTTTGAACATATATTCGAACGGTGGGTATCGACTGTATGATTGCTGATAAACAATTCATCGGCGATTTCTTTTGTCGTCATATTAGCTGCAACCAATCGAAGTATTTTTAACTCTGTTGTTGTTAATTTGGAAATGCCTGTATCATCATCCGCAGCTGATAAATTGCTTCTTTTAACCAGAAACCCGGATATAGAGGAGCTAATAAAATATTTCCCGGATGCAACATTCATTATTGCATCCACTATTTCTGTTAAAGCAGCGTCCTTCAATAAATAACCTTTAACCCCTAAATCCATTGCGCGGTTAAAAATATTTTCCGTATCATACATTGTAAGAACAATGATATCAACTTTAAGCTTCTGCTGCCTTATCATTTTTACGACCTCAAGCCCGCTTAGTTTGGGCATTTGAATATCAATAATTGCAATATCGGGTTTTAATTGCTGAATCAGTTTTAATGCCTGCTCACCGTCTCCGGCTTCACCGACTATACGGAGTATACCCTTTTCATCAATAATTTCTTTTAATCCTTTTCGCAACAAAGGATGATCATCGGCAAGCACTATTGTAATATTTTCGTTCTTTGATTTACTCATCATTCATTCTTGTATCTATTTTATTCATTTATGCATCCGATCAGTTTTGTCAATATTTACCGGTATCTCAATTTTGATCCGGGTTCCTTTCCCAGGTTCAGCATTTATTTTAAAAGTCCCCCCAGGATTCTTGCCCTTTCAGTCATACCTGTCAATCCAAGTCCTGTACCTATCGTATTAGATTGTCTCCCATCAAATTTTTTCCCTTCATAAAGTCTCCTTTGCAAATCAAATCCAATTCCATTATCCACTATTTCAAGAGAGATACAGCTGTTTTGGTTTAAGACTACAACACTACATACAGTTGACTCCGCGTGTTTCATAACATTTCCCAGGGCTTCCTGGAGAATACGGACTAAGTTAATTTCAAGATCCTTTGGAATTATTTCATCGATATTTTCAACTTTACCCGTGACTTTTATAGTAGTTGATTTCCGCAAAGCCAGCAGTATTGACTTAATTGTTTCCGTCAATCCTAATTGGTCAAGATCGGGCGGGCGAAGATTATGTGAGATTTCACGAACGGTTTTTAATACGCCGGAAATGTCTTCCGAAATCTGGTTAAGATCCCGTGAGGTATTCAATTTGAAATTTTCCAAATCAGAATTCACTTCAGCCGGTATTGTAAACCTATCTGAAATCTTATTATTAGTTAAAATTAAATGATTTTTAATTAACAATAAATCCTGTCCGACACTGTCGTGCATTTCGAGTGCAATACGACTCCTTTCCTCTTCCTGCTTTTCTATAAGCCGCCTGGAAATTTCCTGCTGTAAAGCTTTATCTTTTTTCAACTGCCTGAATCTTCTCTGATAAACAAAAAAGCCAGTAGAAATAATAATAATAATTCCAAGAGTTTTGAACCACCATGTCATCCAGACCGGAGGCAAAATTATAATCTGCAGTGAAGTCCCCGTTTTATTCCATACACCATCGTTATTTGAACCTTTTACATGAAGCACATATTCCCCGGGGTCAAGATTTGTGTAGCTCGCATACCTTTGATCCGCAGAAACAATATGCCAGTTCTTGTCAAATCCCTCAAGTTTGTATGCATATTTATTCTTATCAGGTGATGTATAATTTAATGCTACAAACTCAAAAGAAAAGAAATTTTCCGAATATGACAGATGTATTTGTTTCAATGAACTAAGTGCTTTTGAAAGCTTAAGTTTTTTATCAAAAACTTTAAAGGAAGTAAGATAAACAGGGGGTACATGCCTGTTATCCTGAATCTCGCTCGGGTAAAATGAGTTAAAGCCATTAACGCCGCCGAAAAACATTTCACCGGTTTTGCTTTTAAAATCGGCTCCCTGGTTAAATTCATTGGCCTGCAGTCCGTCATTAATATCATAATTTTTAAACATACTGTCTGCAGGATTAAATCTGGATATACCTTTGTTGGTACTTAACCATAAATTTCCTGAGCTATCAGGCAGAATACCCAGGACAATATTATCAGGCAATCCGTCGTTCTCAGAGTATGAAAATAATGATTTTGATTTTTGGTTAAAACTTAATAAGCCATTCCGTGTAGTTCCGATCCACATTATATTTCCCTTAAATAACAGACTGGTAACGCCTGTATAATTTGTGCTTTTCTTATTACCATTTGATCTGAGTTTATAGCTTACAAATGAATTTAATTTTGGCTCGAAACGTTTTAATCCATCAAGAGTGCCTGCCCATATACTGCCCTTTTCATCTTCATGGATCACTGTCACAGACTTCCCGGCACCGATTGTGTTCGGACCCTGTTCTTCCGGATAGTAATGTTCGAATGTTTTTGTTTTTCTATTTAAAATATCTATACCACCAGCTGCATTTCCGATAAATAAGTTTCCATCAGAAGCTTCATAGAGTGCAGTTATATCATTGCTGCTTAATCCCCCGGCATCAGCAGGAGAGTGCTGGGTGTATCCTTTAAATGTACCTTCAGCACTATCTAAATAATTAAGGCCCCCTCCTATTGTTCCCACCCAGAGTACTCCATCGGAAGTAATACAAAGCGAGAATATTTTATCACTGCTTATTGATTCGGGTTTATCCGGATTATGCCGGTAGGTTTTTATTTTATCCCTTTTTCTGTTGAAATGCTTTAAACCATTTCCGTAAGTTGCCACCCATAGTCCGCCGTTCCCATCCTCAAGAATTGCCATTACAACGTTGGGATTATACGGATCTCCAAGGTAGCGGTTAAACCTGTTTTTATTCTTATCATAAATAAAAGTACCACGAAAACTTGTACCTATCCAAAGCGTTCCGGATTTATCTTCATAAAGCGTATTGACAAGATCATTTTGAATTGCCGGTATCCCCGACACATTATTTGTCTTTAGATTCAGAACTCTCAAATTCATATAGAGGGATCCAAGCCATAGATTCCCACCTGAATCTTCACAGATCGTCTTAATAGCTTTGATAGTGTTTATAAATTTATGAAAAGAATTTGTCCTTTTATCGTAACTCTTCAGATACTGATCATACGTCCCGACCCATAGTCTGCCAGACCGATCTATATATAAGGCTGTAACATCGTCACCATATAATGTGGCAGGATCTGAATTCAGATTAGTAATGCGTACAAAGCCATGGTTATTTTTTAAATTATATTTATATAAACCCTTATAAGTTCCAATCCATATATTATCCGCTTTATCTTCAATTACAGCTGTGATTGAGTTCCCGTTCCGGACTGAAGTATCTTTCAAATCAAAAACGAAACGTGTAAAGGTATTAAGCTTCCTATTATAACGATTTAGTCCTGAATTTGTACCAACCCAGATATTTTCATCAGAATCTTCGTAAACGGCAGTAACAGAATTATTGCTTAATGAAAGCGAATTTTTCAAATCATTCGAATAATGATAAAACCTATCCTCGTCAAGCACATATCTGTCAACACCCCCACCCGCAGTGCCTATCCACAAATCACCACTTGAGTCATTCAGCAAACAATTAATTCTGCTATCTGAGACTGAATTAGAATCTTTCGGATCATGTTTAAAAACTTTAATCGAATAGCCATCGTAGCGGTTCAATCCATCCTGCGTGCCGAACCAAATAAATCCCTGTGCATCCTGAACAATGGCTTGAACCGTAGACTGTGAAAGTCCTTCTTCCAGACTGATTTGTCCTAAATTTATATCATTGGTTTGTGCAGCAATCCTAAAACTTAATAAAGCGCAGACAAATGCTAATATTATTATTCGCCGGTTACTGCTCATGATATTTCAATTTAATTTAAAATGCAGCATAAATTAAATTTACAAAAATAAATTCTAATTGGGATCAGGTTTTTATATGGATACCCCAGGCAAAATAAAAAATCTATACGGCTCAATACTTTTGGATTAATGGAAATGTTTTTAGGCCATTGCCACTTTACGACCGCAATGAGCGAACAAACAGAATTTGTAAGAGAAAGTGCAGTCAAACTAAAAGAATGGACCGAATTGTACCTTGCCGGTGAACTTAGCGAAAAAGAATTTAAATCATTATTAAGAGCACGCGAGAAGACGATGAAACAAAAACTGAACACGCTTGAGATATAAGCAAGGGCAAGAGTAGAGAAGGTTTTGTTCGGACTGGTGGATGTAATTATGAATAAGATATTGTCTTTGAAAGCCATACCTGTTACTTCGTGTACTTCTCCCTCACGACGCAGGCGTGAACTTAGTGTCCTTTGTGCCCTGACTTCGTGCTCCTTTGTGATATTCCCCTTTCCCCCGGCGCAGCCGGTTCCGTCCCTGCTATACTTCCGATGCCATAGTCATCATTTAGCGCCTTTTGCAGTAAAATCTTAATTGATGAAAAATCCTAAAATGGAAAGGATGAAGCATTGGCCGGAGGGGTAATAATAATAATCGTTCATTGCACACTCAACTATTGGGGGCAACGTATAAAATACCAGGATGATATGGAAGAATTTTTCAGGTTGTTTGAAGAGAAACTGGAGGGGTAATATGAAACTATAGTCCGGCAAAAAAGCCCGCAGAAGTGAAGATGGGAAGATGAGAAGGTAAGAAGTTAAGCAGCCGCAGAGCGGCGTAACATTAGTAGAAAATAAGATAAACAATATACATTAAGCCGCAGCGCGGCGACACATTGCGTCCCGGCCCATTTACAGAATATTCTATCAGGACGATATTTTGAGCTGAGGTAACTGAATTGTCCGGCCGAACGATAAAATCCCCGCAGATGCGAAAATTATGGGCTAAACCTTCGCTATGCTTCAGGGGAAATCGATAGTCGGGAATGCCGCATCATTCAAAACTCATAGCTAAGCACTTTTCACGAATTACAAATCAAGTACCAATCTAAATTATAACTACCCCCGCTGACAAACCCGGCAGAATGAAGGGAAAAATTAAAAGCAAGGGTGGGACAAGCCAGCCACCCCCGAGAGTTATTAAAACTGGCGGCATTTGAAGCGTGCACGTAGCTCAGTTCTCTGAACTGAGCGCTTGAGTTTGGTTAATTTCTATAGTAAAAATGCGCTGAGATAGTAGGATCCACACAATATTTTTTAGTTCGTAAACTGTTTTGTAAGTTCACGAAGTCATAAAAATTAATATCCATAGTTTTAGTCAGCATCTGAGCTTTAATAGCATTTAGCAGATCACCTGTTGTTTCACGCTCATTATTTTTACGCGGATACCATTTAGCGTTAGGCAAATGATTTATACCTCCTGTTTGTCTTACTCTATTGGCAGCCAATTGCAATAGTGAATATATGGCTACAGTGAAAGCCGGAACTTTTTCTACAGGATCTTTAGTCCTTACCTGGGCCTGACCACATCCAAGGAGAGTTTTTTCTTCTCTAAAATTCACCTCTATTTCCCATCTCCATAAATATGCCTGAAGTATTTTTTTTATTTCAAGGTTAGGGTCTGTACAAATTATATATGCGGGTTGACGATATAGAAGCCTTGATTTTTTTGTTAGTCTATATCCAAGCGGGCGTATGATAATAAGTTTTAAGTTCTCTTTACCTGCTTTTCTCCACCTTACATCATCAACTATTTTAAGATTAAAATTATGAGTTTTTCCAGCAGCCCAGGCTTTTACTTCCTGCCACGGGTATTTATCTGATGTCCTGATTTCTTCGGGCTTGGGAAGAGCTTCTCCATAAATTCTCTTTCTTCCGGCTTTGTCTTCACTTTCTCCAGGAATTTTATTAAGAGCAGTATCTTTCCTGATTCTACCTATAAGCGTAACCTTTGGAGGTCTATTCTTCAATACATTTTCATTTGTATAGCTTCCATCAACCCCTAGTACTATCTGGTAGTCCTCAGCCCCTAAGTTGTCTATTTTAGTACGTAAATGCTTTATTCTTTCTACTCCCTGCAGACTTAAATTAATTTTCTTTTTCTTTTCTTTATAATCATCCCATTGTTCCTGGCTATCTGTTTTTCTGGGCTTCTTAACACTCGGGCAATGATAAAAATCTACCGGTATTGCTCTGCTTCTGGATGCTCCGGATTCTTCCGGCAATGCTACTGACAGTTGTATAAATCTTTGGCCCCAGATAAAATTAGTATGGAATGGCGGTCCCAAAGGATCTCGTCTCCAGGCTGTTCCTATAATTTTTTTCCCGGATTTATATAATAACGTATCATCCATATGAACATATATATTCCTATCTTCATACTTTTCTTTTTCAAGTAAGGATTGTAATATTGTTGAAAACAGTGAGTCTGTATTTATTCTTTCCCCCTGAAATAATCTATAGGTATTACTCCAATCTATAAATTGTTCTCCAGCCGATGATATCATCCCGCTTAATGTATGTCGCCCGGAACAGTTGAGTAATCCATATGCTAATTTATGGGCCCGTGCAGATGTTCTCGGTTGCTTAAATGCACTTCCGCATTGAGAGAATAAATTATCAAACTCTTGCATCAAAGTTGTTCGTTCAGTTTTTTTTTACTTCAACACCTTTTGGCTGTTGCCTCTTAAGAATTAATTTATTCTTATTTTCAATGACCCATTCTACTGTTTCACCTTTATCAAACTCCATTGCATGGGCAATGGCCGCAGGAAAATTTATGAACCATTGCTCGCTGTTTGTCCTTTTTATAACTTGTATTTTTGTTGGATATCCCATAATCATTCCATAGTTATTTAACTAGTTGGAAATATCATGAAAATTATCACCAAATGCAATCAATTCTATCCTTTTTTGTCTATATATAGTTAAACGCCAAACTCAAGAGCTCAGTTCTCTGAACTGAGCGAAAAGATTGAGAACAAAACTATACTGCCGAAATCTCAGCAAGGAAAATAAGCAGGAAAGGATAAAAGGTATTGAAGTATCAGCTGCTTTTTCAAATTCTGAATTTTGGGTTCTAAAAGTCACATTAACCCCGGCGCTTTAGCCCGGGGACTTAAAGAAAAATACAATATGACCCGTATGGATGCAAACAAAAAGAAGCGGAAGTAAAAAAAAATTTGGAGAAAAGAAGTGCACACAGATACCACAGAACAAGAAGAAAGATAAAAGTAAGAAGGAACAAAATATAAAAAGATTGGATGATTGCATGATTGATTGATTGGAAGCCCCCCTACACTCCCTATCGGTATACTGATATTGGCGGGGCAGACAGCGAAGTGGGAGGTTCCAGGATTGTATGGATGTAGTCCGGCTACGCCCGGGGAAAGGAGACTATCACAAAGGAACACAAAGTGGGTGCACAAAGTCTCACAACGTAGCCAGGAGCTACAAACGAAGAGAGAGGTAATAATAACAATTGATCAATGTGACTGCCCATACTTCGGAACATTGGGTATAGGAAACTACAGCCCTGCCAAAAATAAACCCGCAAATGTCTTCCTGCTTCCATATTCCATCAACCATCATCCTTCAACCATCAAACTATTGCCTATAGTCCGAAAATCCAGTATTTTATTAATCGAGAGATACTTAGATACCTAGGGTTATGACTAAGTCAAGTTTTTGTAAGGGCTCTTTCCGATACTTCAGAATTATTTCCAATTAAAAGAGATTTCGGCGCGCTGTAATGTCCTATTTGCAAAATGACTTTAATTGAACAAATCGAGATTTTTAAAAAGAAGAACAGCATCTGATAGGTTCGAATTCAATGCGTGTATTTCTAAATAAATAAAACTTCCTGTAATATTTCTGTAGTTCTTGTTACTAATATATTAGAAACAGGAGATAACAATTTTTAATATGCAAAATCAAACAGAACGAGACTTTATAAAGCTACTTGAAGGAAATAAGGATAGAATCTATAGAATATGTAAGATATATGCTGTTTCTCCGATAGAGCCTCAAGACCTTTTTCAAGAAGTGGTAATCCAGGTATGGAAATCACTGCCTGCTTTTAAAGGCAATTCCAGCATAAGCACCTGGATTTATAAAATTGCACTAAATGTTTGTTATAGTTCAAAAATGAAGTTCAACAAAAGCAACAAAAACACAGTTCGCTTGGAATCCATTCATTTTATTCTTCCGGAAATAACTGATGATAAAAGTCAGCAGGAAAATTTTGAAGCCCTAAAAGATTGTATTTCTTCATTAAACGAAAAAGAAAGGGCTATCATTATACTTTATTTAGACGAATTACCATATAAAGAAATAGCATTAATTACTGGGTTGAAGGAAAATCATATAGCTGTTAAAATGAAAAGAATCAGGAATAAGTTATTAGAATGTATAACCCATAAACTAAAATATTGAGGCAGATAAATTATGGAAGAAGAAATAAGAGATTTATGGCAGGAGCTAAAAAACGTATGGGATAGTTCTTCTCGGACGGAAAAAATCAATTTTCAGATGTCAAACTTAATTATCGAATTAAAAAGTAAAGTAAGCCAATTCGAAAAAGACTCCATCACTAAGGACATAATAAAAATTACTTCATCAATAAAGGATATTATTAAACATTCTAAAAGGAAAAAATAATAACGAATCACACTAAAGCTTATAACAAGCTGCTAAATCCCGGCTGCTTTTTTCGCGGCAAAACTTTAGTGGTTGCAGCTACGTACGAAACGTGGTCGCAGATTGTATAATTGATGAGAAACCTGTGGCGGTTGGTTTAAACGCTTTACTAAAAAAATAATTTTTTGATATTTATGGTTCTAACGCTTCTTCTGTTATCCTGATTATCTTTTTTCTCCCTCAATTGTTTTATTTAATTTATCCATTTTTGAGGTGCCAAACGGCACTATTTCAGTAACAACATTTTCTTTGAGCTTTCATAATCGTTAACCCGCAGCTGATATATGTAAATACCGCTGGCCAGGTCGGGTGCCTCAAAATTGACGGTGTATCTGCCGGCGGATTTTTCTTCATTAACCAAAGTTGCAACTTCTCTCCCAAGCACATCATAAACTTTCAGAGAAACAAATCCTGCCTGAGGCATTTGATAGTTAAAGGCGGTTGTTGGATTAAATGGATTCGGGTAATTTGGAGATAAATCCGGCTTAATCGGTATTATTCTCTGATAAGAATCAATTAAAGTAGGATCTATTGTACGTAGTATACCGCTGCTTGTTGCTCCGGCAAATATATAATTGGATTCGTCACTGACTAAACAGGTAATTTCTAAATGAGATGCATCTGAATTCGTCTCTATCCAGGTTATACCTTTATCCGTCGATATAAAGATATGATTTTCTGCTGCTGCAAAAAACTGTCCATGAGAATTCTTTGTGAGGGAGATTATTTTCATCGAGGATAAGCCAGAATTATACCAGTTATCACCATTATTTGTGGAACGGAATATTCCTTCGGCAGTCCCCGCTAAGACTATTTCATTTGAAGCAATTCCGGGAGGAGAAATTAATAAGAGGGGATATCGGCTGCGTCGGAAGGAGGAGTATCACACACTTGCCAGGTAACCTTGCGGTTAAAAAAAGTTTGGAATTCACGGGATTCGGTGCAGCAGATTTTTATCGACTATCGTCGGAATATTTGATATTTTACACGGGTTATCTACAACCGGATGGGCAGGCGTTCCGCCCCCCGGAGACAAATCAACTTTAAAGAATAATTTTATGGCTGGCCGGAAGAATAAATATTTCCCTATAAGGCTCCTGGCTTTTCTTGTCATGTTTTTCCCGGTAAGCCTGTTCCCTCAGAATTTTCAATTCGAGAACTTCACAACGGAAGACGGATTATCGAATAACAAGATCAATGTGATCCTTCAGGACAGGTACGGATTCTTATGGCTGGGAACGGATGACGGGCTGAACCGCTATGACGGGTACGGGTTCAGGATTTTCAGAAATGTTAAGGCGGATAGTCATTCGATTTCGGATAATAATATCTGGAGTTTATTCGAGGACGGATCGGGCAATATATGGGCCGGTACGAAAGACGGAAGTCTTAATGAGTATATACCCGGGAAAAATGTTTTCAGGAGATGGGATCTTAAATCGATGGGCATAGTAAGCAACGGGATCACGGCTGTGCTTGCAGATGATAAAAATATCTGGCTCGGCACTTACCAGCATGGTCTGTACAGGATAAACCGTGAGACAAAGAATAAGGATCACTGGTTCTATCAAGCATCAACCGCTAAGGCCCTTTCAAATAATTTTGTTACTTCAATTGCTGCGGATCCTGCGGGATACTTATGGGTAAGTACTTATAACGGACTGAACAGGGCTGATACAAAATCCGGCAGGGTTGTATTCGAAACTTATTTTAATACACCGGGTGATCCGAACAGCCTGCCGGCAAACCTGGTGTGGTCGGCTGCAAGGTCGGGTTTATACCCGGACAGGCTCTGGGTAGGCACATCAAGAGGACTGGCTCTGTACAATCATAATAACAATACTTTCAGTCATGTTTCAATACCGGCGGCGGCGGAGTACCAGTTCGGAAGCAGTGTGGCTTCGCTGGTTGAGGAGATTGCCGGCGGCGATACTATTTTGTGGATCGGAACGTACTCGGGACTGGTCAGGATTGATAAAACATACAACAGAACAGAGAGATTCGTGAAGCTGAAAAATGAACCGCGAAGTCTCGTAAGCAATCAGATAAACGATATAATACTCGACAGATCGGGGGTTATATGGATAGCGACAGAGAACGGCTTAAGTAAGATATCTTCAAAAAGCCGCAGGTTTAATAACTACTTTAAGAGCGGACTTTACAGAAAGTTGTTTTCCGAACTTTACGGAAAATTGGTTAGGGCTGTGTGCAGGGACAAGAATGGTAAAATCTATTTTGGAACAGATAACGGTATTGTTTCAATCGATCCGCTGGAAGGAAAAGCCGTGAATGAGATACCCGGAACTGCGGGGTTGAATGTATGGTCGCTTCTGATGGATGCCAGCAATAACCTGTGGATCGGTACTTATGGTCAGGGTCTCAAATTTCTCGATGCAGGTTCACAGCAGCTAAAAGATATAAATATTGAGAGTCCTACTTTCAAAACTTCGGCATTCAGCTACATCAAATCATTGCTGCAGGACGGGAACGATATTCTGATCGGGTTCTGGGGGGGCGGGTTAGTTAGTCTGAATACCAAAACCGGAAATTACAAGATCAGCATAAAGGATGAGAGGGATCCTTTCAGCATAAGCTATAATGATGTATGGGCTATTGAAAAAAACAATGAGAACAGAATATGGATAGGGACTGACGGGGGCGGCCTGAACCTGTTTGACAATTCCGGCGAAGGGAAATTTTATAAACCCGTGTTTGTGGAAGACGGAAGGACCGTCAGCGGGAGCAAAAGCATTTATTCGATCTATCAGGCAAAAAATTATACGAGCGGAGACATAAAAGATAAGGATATTCTGTGGCTCGGAACCAACGACGGGCTGTGCAGACTTAAGATAACAGACCGGGGAGATAATGATCCTGCTTCCATTTACCTTGAGATGAAAACATACATCCCGGGCAATGGCGTTGCGGGAAAACCGGTATATAATATCATCGAAGATAATAACGGGGGCTTATGGCTGAGCACGGGAGGCGGTATTTCCTTTTTTGATGCCGGCAGAAAAGAGTTTATCAACTATTCAAATGCGGACGGGATCATAGGTGAGGAATTCTATTCAGGCGCCGCAGAGATTGCCGGTGACGGCACCATTTTCTTCGGAAACCAGGGAGGAATAAATTACTTCAATCCAGCTGATCTTACTCTTTCCGCCTACCGGCAGCCGGTATTAATATCGAACTTTCAGATCTTCAACGAAGAAGTGGGTATAGGCGAAGATTCGGTACTGACCGAAAATATTTTTATGACCGGAACCATCAATCTTTCATATGCGCAGAATGTATTTTCATTTCAACTGGCTGCTCTCGATTATAATTTTCCTCAGTCTATTCTTTTCGCATACAAGATGGAGGGTTTTGACAAAAACTGGATTTACTCCGGTACAAGGAGATTCATCACTTATACTAATCTCGGTTCCGGGGATTATACTTTTAAGTTCAAGGCAACCAACAGCGACGGGGTATGGAATGAAAGCTACAATTCGATAGCGATTAATATCGGTCTGCCCTGGTGGCGAACTCCCTGGGCTTATGTAGTTTATTTTTTGCTGGTTATCACGGGCATTTACGCTCTCCGCCGGATAGAGATCAGCCGTATGCTATTAAAAAATGAACTGGAAATGAAGGCGTATGAAGCGAAACGTCAGCGCGATCTTGAGATAATGAAATCACGTTTTTTTGCAAATCTATCGCACGAGTTCAGAACTCCTTTAACACTGATCAAAGGACCCCTGGAAGAGCTTATGAACAAGCGGGCAGGAGTAAACGAGCAGGAATATTACCGGCTCATTCACCGCAACAGTGAAAAGCTTCAGAAACTGATCGACGAGCTGCTTGAACTAACGAGACTGGAAAACGCAGCTATCCCCCTGAGGGCAGGAAAGCAGGATCTCATAATAATAGTTAAGGGGATCTTTTCCTCATTTGAATCGGCTGCAAAAGCAAAAAATATAGAACTTTCCTTTTTGGCTTATGCCGACCGGGTAATCTGCTGGATAGACAGGGGTAAACTGGAAAAAATACTGAACAACCTGCTTTCAAATGCCATTAAATTTACTCCTAAAAACGGTTCTGTCGTTGTTGAAATAAAAAAGCTGCTGCAGCCGACAGATGAGTTTGCGGAAGTTATAGTCCGCGATACCGGAATAGGGATAGCAAAAGATAAACTTCATAAGATCTTTGACCGGTTTTACAAGTCGGATGATTCATTGAACTATAGCGGTTCGGGAATAGGGCTGGCACTCGTTAAGGAACTGGTGGACCTGCAGAAATGGCAGATAAAGGTGAGCAGCACCTTCGGTGCAGGGACAGAATTCTCCCTGCAAATTCCCCTGAACGATTCATATCTCAATGAAGAAGAAAAAGAATCTGCGCCCGGGGAAGCATTGTACGGCACTTCCGGAGACTCTATGTATTCAGAAGATCTTCCTGAACAGGAAATAAAGCAGGAGATAGTTGAAACCAAGCGCATACTTTCCGGCAGGCAGACGATCCTTATAGTTGAAGATTCCGCCGATGTGAGAACTTATCTTAAAGGTATATTAAGCAGGGAATACAGGATTTGTGAAGCGGTGAACGGAACGGAAGGGCTGGAAAGATCGGCTGAGATCCTGCCTGACCTGATTGTAAGCGATGTAATGATGCCCGGGATGGACGGGATTGAATTCTGCAGGAAGATCAAGACGGATATCAGAACGAGCCATATTCCGGTTATACTATTGACAGCAAGGGCATCGCCGGAGAGCAAGCTGGAGGGACTGGAGACAGGAGCCGACGATTACCTGACAAAGCCTTTCAGCTCCAAAGAGTTATATGTGAGGATAAAGAACCTGCTGGACCAGAGGGAACGACTGCGCAAAATATTCAGCAGGGAGATCAGGATTGACACAGCCCGGGTGACGGTCAATTCGCTGGACAATTCATTTTTAACAAAAGCAGTTGAGATTGCCAGGAAGAATATGTCGAATGCAGATTTTAATTCGGAAGAGTTTGCGAAGGAAATGTTTCTAAGCAGAAGCCAGTTCCACCGGAAACTTACGGCTTTAACCGGGCAGGGTCCCGGCGAATTTTTAAGAACCATCAGGCTGAAACAAGGGGCTGATCTATTACTCGAAAAAAAATTAAATGTTGCACAGATAGCGTTTGAAGTCGGATTTAACAATCCTTCCCATTTCTCAAAAGCCTTCCGGCAGATGTTCAACTGCCTTCCTACCGAATTCAGCGAGAAAACTAATTAATGCAACAAAATCTGCATTAAATGACACAAAACAGGGAGAGTTGTCCTTCTTAAAGAACTAATTTTGCATCCGGAAAGCAGCCTCGCCTGACGGGGAGCGGCCATTTACAAACATTATTTAAAGGTAAAATTATGAAGAAGGTAAAATTAACGGCTATGATCTCTGCAGTTATAATCCTGTTAGTGCTGGCTGCGGGATGCTCAAAGAAATCAGACAACAACCCGGTCGGTCCTGATCCGAACCCGACGACTGCGAGCGCCCAGTTGACACTTAACGGATCGGGATATACAAACAAAGCAGCCACACTGAATAATGGTGTATGCGGTTATTCAATACAGGATACGGCCACTGCGATATATTTTTATGGTGCGGTAGACGGCGATACCCTGCAGCTTTACATTATTTTTAAGGGCACTCAAACCGGCGCAAAGCCCTGGGACCAGGACAACGCAGTAGTTATCTATTCTATGTCGTCAACGTTTATAGGAGTAGCGCAGGGAACCACAACAGTAAGCAAATTCGGTGCTGTAGGCGAGAAAGTGGAAGGGAGTCTCAACGGCAAACTTATAGAAGCAAGCACGCAGACGGAGCTGAATATAACCGGAACATTTTCCGCGGTAAGAGTACCGGATTCGCAGCAAAACCTTTAGTTAATCAGGATAATCTATTCGCAGAGGAAATGATAAAGCAGGATAAAGAAAATATATTTGAGCGGCTTCAAAGAAGCGAAAAACGTCTCAGGCTAACGATCGCTATAATTTTTCTTATTGTAAGCTTTGCCATTATAATGATAATTATAGGCGTCTTAAGCTCTTTAAGATTATGAAGCGGTTAAGAAATAGTTTTGTTCCTGCAGCATTTTTTAATATAAAAATCACAGAAAGGTCAGTCGGGTATGACTTATCATTCATTCTTTATAAAACTATTCACTTTCATCGCTTTCCCGGGGATACTGCTTATATCCGGGTGTGCAGCATCAGCTGAATACAATCCTTCCAAAATGGATACATCACTCAATCAGAAAGTACGGGGACTTGAGAAAGAGGATCCCGGCGCGATGATTCAATTTACCGGGAAAACCAGCGGAAGCATCGACGCTCAGATGAGATCGGAGCTTGAAGCCACGGGAATAAATATAGAGACGGCGGCAGGAGACATCTTCACTGCTTCAGGGAATGTTGAAAGCGTTAAGAAAGTCTCGCTGCTCAGCTTCGTGGTTTACCTTGAACTCGCAAAAAAACTTGATATTAAATAACTACAGTAAACGGAATGAATATGAAAAATTTAATTACCCTATTGATACTTGCCGCTGTTTTTTCTTTCAGCGGTTTTCCGCAGAGCAATTTGAAAAACTTTAAGCCGGACTATTCCTCAAAGCAGGACAAGAGTAAAATAATCAATCTCAGGACGGAGACTTCCTCCGGTCCGGAAAATAAGATGAGTCCCTTACTGGCAACGTTCATAGACAAGGTAAGGAATGAGGGAGGACTAAACGTAAGGCTTCCCGGGATCTATGATAACTACAAAAAAGTCATCAGGTTTTATCCCGATGAGCTCGACGGCATCAGCATTCCTGTTTTAATAAGAACGAATTCAGTAAGTGCTGCCTCGGGCATCATAAGAAACCTGAAGGGGAAGGTTCAGGCAGTTGCGGGGGATATTATTTCGGCAGAGGTTCCTATCGCATCGATCAGGGAGATTGCCGGTTCGCCTGAGATCTTATACGTTGATGCGAGCACTATTTCAGAAGCAAAAATTAATGCCAGCAGGGTTGAAGCGAAGGTCGATCTTCTACACAACGGCACAGGCATCCCGCGGCCGTACAAAGGAAACGGTGTAGTAACAGGCATTCTTGATTCCGGGATTGACTGGAAGCATGCCGATTTTCATAACGCATCGGGGAACCGGATAAAGTATTTGTGGGATATGTCGGGACAGGTAAATCCCCCTTCAGGATATGGATACGGCACCGAGTATACGAAAGCCCAGCTCGATGCAAATCAATGCAGTGAAATTGACGGAGATGACGGCGGAGGGCATGGTACCCATGTATCCGGCACCGCAGCGGGAAACGGCAGCGCGCTGCCGGAATATATGGGGATGGCACCACTTTCCGATATCGTCTTTGTAAAGGGTTTCAGAACAGGTCCGGGCTTTGCATCAACAGACGTTATCAACGGGTGCAATTACATTTTTCAGAAAGCCGGAGAACTAGGTGAACCTGCCGTAATAAATCTGAGTCTGGGCGGTCATTTCGGGCCTCACGACGGAAGTTCGCTTTACGAACAGGGATTAAGCAACCTTACCGGTGAGGGAAAAATTATAGTGGCGGCGGCAGGAAACGAAGGCGGCGACAGAATTCATCTCGGCTATGAAACATCGGGAACATCCTACAACGATGCATTCGAAACATTCATAGACCTTGAAGCAGGCACTTCCCTGGCAATTTCGGATATGTGGTATGACAGCGGGAATATCAGCGTAGGATTAGCCGCTTACGATACCGGAACTTTAAATCTGATCGGGTATACAAATGCAGTTATCCCGGGGCAGAAAATAGAAGATGTGGAATTCAATATCGGGGGTACAGTGTACGGTTATGTTACTGTGGATGCCACCGGCACGAACAATCCCAACAACGGATCCAATGAAGTATTTATAGCGATAGACGGACACAACGGCCAGGTGAATATTACCAATGTTTTCTGGACGGTTTATACATTCGGAACAGGAGCATTTGATGCGTGGCTAGTAAGAGGAGGCGCATTTTCAGATTACAGCTCAAGCTGGTTCAAGCCGGGCGACAACAACAGTTCGGTAGGACAGCCGGGCACGGCGGAGAAAGTAATATGTGTAGGTGCTTACTGCACAAAGGACCACTGGGTAGACATCGACGGCATCACGAGGTATCAGTCGGGCAACCCGGTAATAGGCGAGATATCGTGGTTCAGCAGTCTTGGTCCCAGCAGGGACGGCAGGCTAAAACCCGACATATCGGCACCCGGAGAAGCGATACTGGCAGCGTTATCAGAAGACGTAACTACTGTACAGCGGGAAAACATACTGCTGGGGGGGAAACATCAGAAAATGCAGGGAACGAGTATGGCATCACCGCATGTAACCGGGTCGGTTGCACTTCTGCTTGAAAAAGATCCCACACTTAACTATGATGAGACTGTAGCTCTGCTAAAGGACAACGCAAAGAGGGACGCCTTCACCGGGAACACTCCCGGCAACATTTACGGCTACGGTAAACTGGATGCATATAATACATTTCTGCAGGTATCCGGAGGAGGGACCCAGACTACATTAATCGATGAGAAATTTGATAATACATTCCCGCCCGCGGGATGGTCGACCCAGGTATTAAACAGCAGCTACACCTGGAATCAGGACAATGTTCAGGATCATAATTTTAATGAGATCGATCCTTCAAGTCAGTATTCCGCCGTTTGTCCCTGGGTAGCCGCGGATCAGAACGAATGGCTGATAACGCCCGCTTTCAATCTAAGCAGCGGGACATCCTCGGTTGAATTTTACGCAGGCTACAGCACAAACTGGTTAACGGCCGCGACACTGAAACTCAACATTTCAACCAACGGAGGAACGAACTGGACGGAAATATGGAATGCCGTAAACGACGGACAAGGCTGGATCTGGAGGTCTGAAACGATTGATCTCAGTGCGTATGCAAACAAGCAAAATCTGAAACTGGCGTGGCAGTACGTTGGAAACGACGGCGACATTGCGGCTATTGATGCAGTTAAAGTAACGCAAGTTACATCAACCGGGACGGAGGAGGCTGTAGATTTGCCGGTTACCGCATACAAGCTATGGCAGAATTATCCCAATCCTTTTAATCCTGCAACAAAGATCAGGTACTCACTCCCCTCTGCCGGGAAAGTACAACTAAAGATATACAACATACTTTCGCAGGAAGTTATGACCTTAGTAAATGAATTCAAATCCGCCGGCGAACACAATATAGAATTCAATGCGGCCGCCCTGCCCTCAGGCGTCTACTTCTACAGGATCCTCAGCGGAAACTATAATGAAGTAAAGAAGATGGTATTACTGAAGTAATTCTGCGTGGATTTATATAGTAACTATTAGAAACGTTATTTTTTGTTGAATTATTAAGCATTTATTCCATTTCGGACGTTCATTTAATATTTCGGACGCTTCCCGGACGTTCATTTTTTTGATGAACGTCCGGATTTTTCTTCGTTTTTAACTTATATTCTAAAGAATTTCACTTTTCGGACGCTCGGACGCTCAACTTCCCACTTTTAAGGGGGGGGGTATTTCTAATCTTAATGTGAGACATCCATAATGCGAACAATCTTTACTTTATCTGACTCCTTTTGATCAAATTTATACCCCATTAGTTTTTCATAAGTTTTCATCCAGGTAAGGAACTTCCTCTGTTGAAACTGCCCGCCGTATAGTCGGGGTAATTATTTATGAACCTGTTAAACATTTCTTTTTTTTCATTCCACCCAGCTCCTCCGCAAACTCAACAAACTCATCCGATGTGCCGCAACCAGCTTCTTCTCCTCCAAATTCACCCTCTCATGATCTACCAGACCGTTCCCCAGGTAATACATTATGCACTCAATCATAAACACATAGAACCTGTACTAGTCCTAATCACACCAGTCATCAAAAAACCTCCTCCCGAATTCATCCTCAGGCAAATACTTAATATTAAAATAATCCG
>CAWETK010000002.1:0-29208 GCA_963811905.1 uncultured Ignavibacteria bacterium | reverse complement strand
TGACAGATATGAATAGACTGCAGGTACTACAGGAGCGTCAGGAATGTTGAGAATATTAAACCACCGATTACTGCTATACCCATTGAGACCCTGCTTTCCGAGCCCGCACCCAGTGCAAGAGCAATAGGCAGAATACCGAGAACCGTAGACAGACTTGTCATAAGGATGGGCCTTAGCCTTGCTGCCGAAGCATCTTTAATAGCTTCTATTTTTGAAAGTCCAGCGGCTTTACGCTGATTTGCAAATTCGACAATCAGAATTCCGTTCTTTGTTACAATACCGATAAGCATTATAATTCCTATTTCGCTGAAGATGTTCAGTGTCTGGTTAAAGTACCAGAGAGAAACCAGTGCGCCGAATATAGCAAGCGGAACAGTAAACAGGATTATAAAAGGATCCCTGAAGCTTTCAAACTGTGCAGCCAGAACAAGATAAATAAATCCGATAGCAAGAAGGAAAGCAAATAAAAGACTCGAAGAACTTTCGGCATAATCCTTAGAGGCCCCGCTTAAAGAAGTGGAAAAAGATTCATCCAGCACCTTAGCCGAAATTTTATCCATTTCTTTAATGCCATCGTCTATGGTTTTGCCGGGCGCAAGTCCTGCAGATACAGTAGCAGAAACATAACGGTTGAACCTGTACAGCTGCGGCGGTGCGCTTTGTTCAGTAAGCTGCACTACGTTATCGAGCTGTATAAGTTCGCCCTGCGAATTCTTTACATATAAAGATTTCAGATCAATCGGGGCATTACGTTTATCACGAAGGAGCTGCCCGATTACCTGGTACTGTTTACCGTCCTTTATAAAATAACCGAACCTTTGTCCGCTGAAAGCCGCCTGAATAGTCTGCGCAATTTCAATTGTCGAAACACCCAGGTCTCTTGCTCTCTGCCTGTCGATCACCAGTTTTATTTCGGGCTTGTTGAATTTCAGATTTGCATCAACGATTGTGAAGGTCGGATCCTTTTGTGCCGCATCCATAAATTTCGGAAGATACTCGCGGAGCTTTTCAAAATTAGGAGCCTGGATCACGTACTCAACCGGAAGTCCGCCTCTGCGCTGTCCGATTGACTGCTGTTGTGTAACGAACACTCTTGCATCAGACATATCTGAAAGCACAGGGGTAATATCATCGGCAATCTGCTGCTGCGATCGCTCACGCTGATCCGGCTTTGTTAGAATGACAAAAGCGAAACCCGAATTTACTGAACTTGATGCACCGAAACCGGGAGATGTAACCGAAATAATTGCGTCCCTTTCCGGAATACTGTCTTTAAGTGTCTGGATAAGCTTATCCATAAAATGGTCCATATAATCAAATGAAGCACCCTCGGGGGCAGTCGCAAATATTCTCAATCCGCTCCTATCTTCCAGAGGCGAAAGTTCGGAAGGTATCATTGTGAAGAAAAGATATATCAGTCCGAGAGATACCCCCATAATAAGGAATGCCAGCCATCTTTTAGAAAGGAACGATTCAAGTGAATTCCTGTACGTGTTGTTCAGCTTTACAAAAATCGGTTCGGTTTTATTATAGAACCAGTTATGTTTCTCTCTTCTTTTTAAAATCTTTGAGCTGAGCATAGGAGTAAGAGTTAAAGCCACGAATGCTGAAATAATAACTGAGCCTGCAATTACAATTCCGAATTCACGGAACAGCCTTCCTGTTAATCCCTGGAGGAAAATAATAGGGAGAAATACCGAAGCAAGAGCAATGGTTGTTGATAAAATCGCAAAAAATATCTCGGCGGAACCATGGCGCGCGGCTTCATCGGGGGGAGAACCGGCTTCAATTTTTGTATATATATTTTCAAGGACTACGATAGCATCATCCACCACTATTCCGATCGCCAGCACTATACCGAGCAGCGTTAATACATTTATCGAAAAGTCGGCAGCGTACATTATGAAGAAAGCTCCGATCAATGAGATCGGAATTGCAATAACAGGAATGATAGTAGTTCGCCAGTCCCTGAGAAATAAGAATATGATAAGCACAACCAGGCCGAATGCTACAAAGATAGTCTGCTCTACTTCGGAAATAGAATCACGGATATAATCAGTTACATCGAAACCTATACCTGTTTTAACATCAGAAGGCAGGTCGCGCTTGATCTGATCGAGCCGTTTATAAAATTCATCAGTAATAGCGATATTATTAGCACCGGGCTGGGCAATGAGAACTACTCCCACCATTGGAGTGCCGTCCCTTTTCAGGATTGTGCGCTCATTTTCAGAACCGAGAGTTGCATAACCAACATCCTTTAAATGAACAATATTCCCTTTATCTTCCTTAATAATCAGATCGTTAAATTCATTTGCATCGTGAAGACGGCCGATTGTCCTGATTGAAAGTTCTGTTTTATTTCCCTCGATCAGGCCTGATGGAAGTTCAACATTTTCCCTGTTGATGGCATCCTTTACATCAAGGGGAGTAAGATGATAAGCAGCGAGCTTAGCGGGATCGAGCCAGAGTCTCATCGCATATTTCTTTTCACCCCATACGTTCACTGCACTCACACCGGGAATCGTCTGGAACCTTTCCTTAAAAACATTATTAGCAAGCTCGGTAAGCTGGAGAAGATTCCTTGTGTCGCTCTGGATATTCAGAAAAACTATCGGCGAAGCATCTGCATCGGCTTTCGATACTATAGGGTTCTCAACGTCCGGCGGTAAATTGCTGATGGCTCGCGAGACTTTATCCCTGACATCATTCGCAGCAGTTTCAAGATCAACATCAATATCAAATTCAACTGTAATTGTGCTTCTGCCGTCGCGGCTGACTGAAGTAAGCGAACGGATCCCTGCGATGCCGTTTATTGATTCTTCAAGTGGTTCAGTTATCTGGGATTCGATAACATCGGCATTAGCGCCGGTATAGGTTGTACTTACAGTGATTATCGGCGGATCAACTGATGGATATTCACGGACGCCAAGGTACGTATAGCCCAGCAGTCCGAGCACAACAATTGCGATCGACATTACTATGGCAAGGACGGGCCTTCTTATACTTAGAGATGAGAGACTCATTATTCAAACTCTGAAATGGTTACAGGTGCACCCGGCCGCAGCTGAAGCATGCCGGAAGTAATTATCGTATCTCCTTCGCTGACACCGGAGGTTAACTGAACATTTATATCGGTTCTGATTCCCGTTCCCACCTCAACAGGAGTGGCTTTGCCGTTCCTGTCAACAAAAACCTTCTGTCCCTTAATATCCGGTATAAGCGCTTCAGAAGGTATTAGAATAGCATTTTCAATTTTCTTCAGCACCAGTTCTACATTTGCAAATGAACCCGGGAGGATCTCTCTTCCTGTATTTGCGCAAAGTGCGCGCAGGTTCAATGTTCTTGTAACCGGATCAATTTTGGGCTCTATTGCATAAACTTTACCGACGTACTGTTTACTGCTGCCGGTAATTGAAAAGTTTATTTCGTCACCAACATTAACCATAGAAGAATAACGTTCCGGAATAGAAAAGTCGATCTTTATCGGGTTAATATTCTGGAGACTTGCAATAATCATTGAGTTAGTGACAAAACTTCCTTCACTCACACTCTTCAAACCTATTATGCCGGAAAAAGGAGCACGGATCTCAGTTTTATCTATCTGTGCCTTGATCAGTTCAACCTCAGCCTGGTTAACCTGCAGCTGGTTGGCCGTCATATCGTAATCCTCCTGGCTTATAGCTTCCTTTTCAAGGAGCTGTTTCTGCCTGTACTCCGTATCCTTCTGAAGTTCAAGCCGTGATTTCGCACTCTGCAGCTGAGCCTGCAGATCCGCGTCGTTTATCTTTACGAGCAGATCACCCGCATTAACCACGCTGCCTTCTTTAAAGAGTATTTTTGTAATCTTTCCGGGTACTTCACTTTTGAGGTCAACTTCTTCATTAGCCAGCACTGTTCCCGTCGTCAGCACTTTATTATCCAGTGCTACAAATTTAGTTATATGAGCTTTTACAGGAAGAGGACCGGCAGCACCGGGTCCCTGTTTTCCCGGTTTACTTTCCGAAGATTTCAATTTGGGTATAGCGAGCAGTATTAATACTACTATAACAATTCCTGTAATACTTATCGCTTTTATATTCTTTTTCATTTGATAACTTTGTTAAACTTGTGCAACTTAAATAAAACCGGCTTCTTCTAACAACACAAAAAAAATGACTGATGCCGGGTGCCATTTCAAAATAAAAAAAGCCAGCAATGAACTGGCTTTTCACAAAAATCAATATATAAAGGAACTTTACTTTGATTCTTTTTTTGCGTATTTCCTCTTGAATTTTTCAACTCTTCCGGCAGTATCCAGGAGTTTCTGTTTACCGGTAAAGAAAGGATGAGACGCACTGGAAATTTCAAGTTTTACTAATGGATATGTATTGCCGTCTAACCATGTAATCGTTTCATTCGTCTGGATTGTAGAACGTGTTAAAATAGAATAATCTGCCGATGCATCCTGGAAAACCACAGGTCTATAATCCGGGTGAATTCCCTTTTTCATACCAATATCCTAAATGTTTAATTTCTAAAAAATTTGAACAGTTAAGATAAATAATAATAGAGTAATTTTCAAAACAAAAAAGCGGTATGCGAGCGATTTTGATTATAGTTCATTTCTGTAATAAAAGCATCCCAGCTTTAGCCCAATTCATTCAGGATTTTCTTCTGCTTCTTTCTCTTTGGCTAAAGCCCTCTGCTTCTCAATCTTAATTCTCCCACGACTTAAAAAGGCTGTGTGAAGATTAAACCCGAGAGATCAAATGGCATAACTTTGTTGAAAAATAATAACATTTTTACAATGCAAGTAAGCGGAACAGCGTTCCGCTTTACATTTTCACACAGCCTCTAAAAGTCGTGGCAAGTCAACCTCCTTAATTCAATAGTCGCAGGAAAAGGCTTCGACCGTGCTTTATAATCCCAAATTGTGACACTGACATTTTGTCATATGTAAATTTTTTCAACAGTCGAAAATTGCGTTTATTCGCTGTTTTTGAACTGTCTCATTTTGAGTTCAAATACGGGACTAATACGGCATAACTACGGGACTAATACGGCATAATTACTGCGACTGACATTTTGTCAAACCTGTTGAATAATTAAACAAAAGTTGATTGGGGAAACAGCAAAAACCTTGAATGAAAATAAGGTAATAAGGTTGGGATTCTTTTAGTACAGACTGTGTTACTAAGGTTGGTATGAGAAATAAGGTTTGTAGCCAGGGTTAGTGTACGGAGTATAGTATCCTCGATCAGATTTTTGTCCGATTAAAATCGGGATCTAAGCATCGTGATGATTTTTTTGGTCAGGATATTTATCTCAAGCAATGCGGCTGAAGCCAGAATTTTTGTAGAATGGATGGATGCATGGTATCCTCAGTCGGATTTTTGTCCCGCTAAAATCGGGATCTTCGCGTGGCTGCGATTTTTTTGGTCAAGATATTTTAAGAAGCTCTATAAATCATTGAACAATTTACTTATTTTCGGTGGCTTCGATACAGCTTGCCCCTAAAATTATTAAGCAAGTGGCAAGCCACTCAGCCACCGCTCTATGTTACAAAACTTTATTCAAAGTAAAAACTAAACTTCGATATCCCGCGTTGAAAACTTATAAGAATGTGCGCGGGATTTCGTCCGGCAGCTGCCGGACTCAACATCCCGCCCGAATGTTGATTCGCAAGGGCCTGCCTACACATTCGTTTCGGCAGGTAAAGCGGGCCACTCCCGACCTGATGGAGGCTAGAGTCGGGACAGGTCCCGACCAATAAACCTATGTCGGGATAAATCAGCCACCGCCATAAGTTACACAGCCTATCTAAGGTTGCTTTTGGTTGCCGGCTTGTCGCGCTAAGTTTGTATGGGGCGGACATCGAAACGAATGCGGGATAGATTTTGCGGAGACGTGTTGAATTACGTAGGAGTCAGAAAAAGAAATAAGGTAAATAAGGTTGGGGTTCACTTACTGCAAATCAGATAGCCTCCCGGTTACCGCCTGCTGCGCTCATTGAACATTAATTCAAGGCGGGCTTTCAGATGGTTTAGCTGGATTTTCTGTTCGGTTGAGAGGTTTACCTGTCTGAAATTAAGTCCGGCTTTATTAACAGGATAATCAGTGATCCTGCCTGAAGTAAATTTTGCTGTGATAAAACGGTCGCTGTTCTTAGCCGGTGAAATATTTCCTTTCGGGGAAGAACTGAAGTTTTCTTTTTTTGGTGCCGGATTATCTGCGGGTTTATCCTGACTTAGATTTCCTGCATCTTTCTGACCCCCCGATATCTCCCTGGAAGTGCTGAGTTCATCCTTAGAGACAGATTGCTTTTCGTGAAGTAACAAGGGAAGATTTTGTTTTCAATGCTGCATCAACTCTTTCCCGGGGAGCCTGCAGTAAGGGATTGTCTTGTGTTATTCCATTATTATTAAGCACGAATATCAGTAGAATAGCCGTCAATGCCAATGCTGCCGAAGGGATCAGTCGGGAAGGGAGAAATAACTTCTGCCGGAAAGCCTTTTCTTCAGGAAATCTACCTGAGTTAATTCCACGCATTAAATCAGCCTCAAAGCCGGAAGGAGCTTTAACCTGCTGCAGCTGCCTAAGAGTATTCACTACATCCTGGTATTTCATATCGTCATTCGGATTCACGGCATCACCTGTTATTCTCTGTATATATCTTTCAATAATTTCTGGAGCTGAGCTCTTCCCCGGTTAATCCGGGACTTTACAGTACCGACTGTAATTCCAGTTATTTCAGCAATTTCTTCATAGGAAAGCTGCTGTATGTCTCTTAATATCACCATTTCCCTGTATGCAGGAGAAACTTTCTGAATTGCCTTCTGAATAATTTCATCCTTTATCCCGCTGTCGGTTATCTCGTCGGGACGATAACTCTCGTCAGGAATATCATAAGTTTCATCCTTTTCTTCACCAAAGGCATTTATAGAAAAGAATTTCCTTCTTCTTCGTCTCTGGTACTCAGTTCTGGCAAGGTTTCCGGCAATTGTATATATCCAGGTAGAAAACTTTGCTATTGAGCTGTAAGAGTCCTTATACCTGTAAACCTTTATAAAAGCTTCCTGTACAACGTCCATACAGGCTTCATAATCACCCAGGAACCTGAACACATAATTCGTAAGAGGATTTTTGTACCTCCCTACAAGAATTTCATAAGCCCGAACAGTGTTATTCTGTTGAAACTCAAGAATTAATTCTTCATCTGTAAGTTCGTCCAGATTCTTATCCGTCAATGCCGCTTATACTTTCCGAGGTTTGAATTGTTTCCAGAATTATACAATAAATTAAGTAAAAAACTTTAAATACAGAAAGCTAATGAGATTTTGCACATTCACCAGAAAATAATGTCTACTATACTATGCAGTAACTTTCTTTTCCCCTCCATCTAAAATTTCCGTCAGCAGAATCGTTATTATGTTCCTGTTATCCGCTGATGTTGTTTTTACCGATATGTCGGCATTAAGCAAAGCACGCGAGATATTTATCAGCTGTTTATCACTGTATAACGTGCGTGCATTATAGAATTTTTTAAGATAAAAAGGATGGGTTCCCACTATCCTCGCAGCCTGCATATCCGGTATATTGGAAGCTTTCAGCTCATTAAGACGCAAAATACCTGTGAAGAACCGGGTCAGCATGTGGATAATAAATACCGGTTCGGCTCCCTTTTCCAGCAGGTTGAATGCGATTTTAAATGATGACTGCCTGTTCTTTGTGCCAAGAGCATCCTGCAGATCGAAGATATTGTATTCTTTGAATTTAGCAGATAATGCTTCTATGCTTTCAATATCAATTTCCTGTTTATCCCCGAGGAAAATAAAAACCTTTTCAAGCTGTGTTTCAATCAGACTCCTGTTCTCGCCCACCATATCAGCAAAAATTGAAGCAACCTCCTGCGATATATGTTTACCGTTCTCCCTGGTGTACTGAACTATCCATTCAACAAGGTGATTCCCTTTCAGCTCAACTGCTTCATAAAGGAAATTATTCGCCAGCAGGGATTTGTATGGTTCCGAAGCAAGGCCGGAAATAGTTCCGTTATGAACCAGCACGAGATGAGTAAATTCAGCCGGTGAATTTATATAACCTGTAAGACTTTTCTTATTGCTGACTTTTTCGAATTCCTTAACCAGAATAAATTTCTTTTCTGAACCGAATGGAAATGAGGAAGCTATGGACAGAATATCTGTAAGGTTTTTATCATCCGCATAAATAATTTCTTTATCGAAATCAGATGATATAAAAGGCTCAACTGATTTTTCAAGTTCTTTTATTGTTTTATCCAGACTGAAAGTATCCTCACCGAACAGGTAATAAACAGGGAGTATCCTGCCCGACTTTATATCTTTGGAGACATTCAGAATCGAAGGAGTTTTTATTTTACTTTTCGCCATTTGCCTTTTTGATTTTTTCGTATTTCACCGCCCGCGAAAGGAAGAATGCAAGTCCTCCCCAGACGAGTCCGATAACCACAACCAGAGTAATTATACCTGAAACTTCCATCAGACTTCTCTTTTATTATTTAAGGTATACCTGACCATCAGCTTATTAAATGATATAAACAGGATTAAAATTACCGCCCACTGAAAAATTGCGGTCCCGGCATTTTCGACATGAAAAGGATTCCACCATTCGGGATCCCAGCCTACTGAAGAAATGAGCCACCACAAAATTAATACAATTACCTGCACGGGAATTAATATTCCTATCACAAAGTTATACCATTTTCCTATTTTAACATCACTTCCGTATCCATTAATTATTTCAGTTCTGAATTTATCCGTACCGTATTTTATAATCGAGAATGAGATAAAGGCGCCGCTTAATATCAATCCCACACCCCATACCCAGTCCTGGTTTGTAAAGAAATCAAGGTTCAATGCTGACGGGATGCCGAATAAGAAACCTGCCGCAGCCACAAATATGATTGCCCTTCTCCTCTTGAAACCAAAATCGATGAATGTCCTTGTTGCCAGCTCCACCATCGATATTAAAGAAGTTACAGCTGCAAAGAATAAAGCTATGAAGAATATTGACGCAAAGAAAACATTGATAACATAGCTTGACGACATTTTTGAAAATAGAAGGGGAAGAAAAATGAAAGTTAATCCTGTATTTGCAGGGCCGGATTGCGATACCTGGGTCATTGCATCAACAGAGCTAAGTGAAAACACTGTAGAAAAAATTGTAATCCCTGCAAGAAGCGATACAGAATTATTTCCGAACCCGATTAAGGCGGCATTTAACGGAATATCCTCCTTCTTTCTCATATAGACGGCATAAGTTAATATTAGTCCCCACCCTGCACCGGTATCCCATGCATTCTGAGTCAATGCATTCAGCCAGACTTTATAATCGAGTATAACATCCAGTTTGGGAGTGAAGAAATATTTTATTCCTTCCATTGCATTTGGAAGAGTAACCGCTCTTATAAAAAGTATCACCAGTATAATGAGTAAGGCAGGCACCATAAATTTGGTTACTTTTTCTATACCTTTTGTAATTCCACGGTATACAACCACAGCAACGAAAGCCATAGAAATAAAATGATAGATTAAAGGCTGGAACCCGGAAGAGAAATTTTCCCAGTACTTAAGATTATCTGCCGCGTCAAACAGACTTCCGGATATGGCGGACAAAAAGTATTTCAGACACCAACCCGTTACGACGGAGTAATAAAACATTATAGCGGTGGATACAAATACTACAAAAGCGCCCATCCAGCCGAAGTTTCTGCCGGCAGTTTTAGCTATTGCTCCAATTGGTCCAAACCTTGTCGATTTACCAAGTGCAAATTCGGCAATAATTAAAGGAACCGACCAGATTAGCAGGAATATTGTCCAGGGAATAAGAAATGAACCGCCCCCGTTTTGCGCGACAATTCTTGAGAAGCGCCATATATTGCCGGTACCTACAGCAATACCGATGGTTGCAATTATTAGAGCCCAGCGGGAGGAGAAAAATTCTTCCTGTTTCATTAATGATATCTAAAATGAAAAAGAGATGATAATCAGATATGAATTTAGAAAATTACCATCCCTTTTTCAAAACAATAAAGGATTTATCAGTCTCCGCCAAATAGATAATGAAAAGGAACGAGGAGCTGGCAGCCAAACGGGGCGAAATAAAAAGTAACCAATAGGGAGATTAATTCTTCTTGCAGGAAAAGACTATTATGATTAAAACTAATGTTTAATATTTTCTCCTGACATTTGAATTAAATTGTCTATGTCCTGCCATTTCATTCTCATTAATTTATACGGCTATATAATACTTCAAGATCCTCCGCATATTGATCAGATGCAGATATATACCCATCTTTTCTTGCAAGCTCATTCAGACGCCTTGTTTCTTCGGTATCGGGTTTGGAAAGTTCAACGGCTTTCTCCATATCCGATATTGCAAGGTCAAGTTTATTCAGATTCTTGTATACCATTGCGCGTAGATCGTAAATGCGAGGGCTGGTAGGATTAATTTCCAAGGCTGTACTGAAATCGGTTAAAGCATCATTAATTCTACCCAAGATTAAAAAAAACATTGCGCGCATGATATAAACCGATTCGTCAATAGGTATACCGTTTTGCTCAGCATTAGATATGTACTCAGAGGTATGCTTGATACCCGCTTCGGAGTCTAATTCACCTTGGTCATTGAGAAATATGCATTCTTCGTCTATCATAGTATTTGTTCCTTAATTTGAGTATTCAAATACCTTTACCTATGGATTCCCCATGGAAAGGACATAATTAACACGGTTAAATTAATTTACGGGTACGAAAATTTCAAGAAATGAAGCCGGCCGAAGTTAAAAAAAGAGAGAACAGAAGCAAATTAATAAGAAAAAATTCTTTAATTAATTAATTTGCATATACTCAGGTAAAGTTATATTATTGAATAAATTATGAGCATAAATTAATGTTGGTAAATTGTGTATAAATAAGAAAAGCCCATACTGGCATATGGGCTAAAAAAACTCGGATCATTTCCCGGGTACCTTCAGGCCCCATATAAGTCCAATCATTTCTGGCATTGGGGCTTCATATAAAACTTACTTCGTGCAAGCTTAAAAGTCAAGAGGTCATCTTCCCCACGGCAAAATAAATCCCCTACCTTGGGAAAGAGTGGACTAATAAAGAAGTACAAAACCTGAAAATACTCGCAAAACAAAATACGCCGACAAGAGTAATCGGGTTAAAACCTGGGAGAACTGAATTTGCTGTAAGAAGCAAAGCTTCAGAACAGAATATTTCATTGAAACCGAGTAATCAGAGACCGTATAATAGAGGAAAGAAATAATCCTCTTCTTTTTGAAGAAGTTTAGTATGGAGGGAACCGGCTGCGCCGGGGGAAAGAGGAATATCACAAAGGAGCACGAAGTTATAGCACAAAGGACACTAAGTTCACGACTGCGTCGTGAGAAAGAAGTACACGGAGTAAAGGTAAGGATGAAGCGTTGGCCAGAGGGGTAATAATAATCGCACATTTGTAGTAAAAATAAGCTAATAAGGTTGGATTCTTTTGAATTATCTTGAGTTACTAAGGTAAGTACAGAGAGGGGGACGGAGAGACTGAGAGAAGTCTGAGGTCGGAAGTCGGCAGGAGTAGGCGGCAGGTAGACATCAGGACAGGTCCCGACCAAGTGAGCTCTGTCAGGACAGGCCCTGACCTCATTTCTCAGGTCAGAGACCTGAGCTACGGGAGTTGATTCCTTTATCTCTCATCGAAAGTATGAAATTTTATAAATGGAAAAATATCAATGTTTTAAATTTATGTAAAATTGAGCTTTTGACGATGAAATATTATTTTTGAAGCGAGCTAAATGAAATATTTTAAATCGGGGACTTTATGAACGACTCAAGTAGCAAAAAATTTACTGAGAAATCTTTAACTCTAAAAACAATAGATGATTTTGAATTAAAATTCAATAAAGCAATTAAAACTGAAGAGCATAAAGAATATTTTAATTATATATTAATACATTTTATTGTTGCCCTTTCAAACTATTATACAGATTTGGAAGAAGGCAAAAAAGATGAAAGTGAGATTAAAACTGAACTAATTTGCGAGTTGGTTCAAATCAAAAGTAAGCTTCAAGAAGAGATTAAACGATTGGTTTAAAACCAATTAAGATTTTACCCAAAGGCGCTAAATGATGTTTATGGTATCGGAAGTATAGTAGGGATAGAAGCGGCTGCGCCGGGGAAAGAAGAATATCACAAAGGAGCACGAAGTTATAGCACAAAGGACTCTAAGTTCACGACTGCGTCGTGAGAGAGAAGTACACGAAGTAAAGGCAAGGATGAGGTGCCAGAGCAGTAATAATAATAATCGCTGATTTGTAGTAAAAATAAGCTAATAAGGTTGAATTCTTTTGGAGTATATTGAGTTACTAAGGTAAGTACAGAGAGGGGGACGGAGAGAAGTCTGAGGTCGGAGGTCGGCAGGAGGAGCAGGTAGACATTAGGAGAGACGGGACAGGGCTGACCTAGTGAGCACTATCGGGATAAACCCCGACCACGTAGGCTATGTCGGGGTAAATCAGACACACCACAGAAGGTAACACAACTATATCCGCGGGATATCGAAGCACGACATAAACTTCGCGTATATTCATAACTTCCATCAAAATTTATTTGTTTTAACCGGAAGCTGTAAGTTCGATATGAAATATTTCTATCGTTAAAACATATTGCCCTTGCGCGGTGTAGTGCCGTTAAAGTATCGCCGGACTCAACGTTCCGCCCAAGAAAATCAATTTGCAAATTTGAATTAAGTTATACATTTTTCGGCTATCATTAATCCATTTGATATTGATGAAGAACAAAACCGTCTTCATAGCGGAAGACAATCCTATAATAGCAATGAATATTCAGCAAATACTGAATAAAGCAGGGGTTAAAATCATACTACTGTTCAGTGATCCCAATTCCCTTTATAATGATTCGTTATCAAATCCCCCGGATTTGATAATTACGGAAATGTCATTTAAGAATAATAAAGATACACTTGATTACTATAATACCTTGTGCAAATATCATATCCCTTTAATCTTTATCACCTCACACAATTTTGAGAATTACCGCAAAAGACTGCATTGTTCGCATTGTTATTTTCTTTCCAAGCCTTTTGATGACGATAGCCTGATCGGGCGGTTGAAAAACTTATTCAAGGATGCTGTTTTTAATTAATCCAGGTTCCGCTTTAATTTTTTACTTCCAAGATTAAAAATTTAATTCCGAGGGGGTATAAAGAATTATCCTATAGAAGGTCAGTGAATGACCGGTTATATAACCTTCTCAATACAAAATGACTACCCCCTTCACCTGGCAATCAATGTATTCTTTTTAAATAAATTATTTAAATAATTTTCACATTTATCAAACCTGCATTAAAACCGGCGCTCTCCTGATTAAACTAAGAATGCAGAAATAATCGCCACACCATCCAAATTAATAAAAAAGGGAAAGCATCTCTGCTTTCCCTGGGGAGTTCATATTAACCGGGTATTCTTTAGTATGACATCAATGAATTCATCTAATCTTTTATCTTTATTTGAGTAATAGAAGTTTTTTAACAGCAGCATTATTGTCTGATTCGAGTCTATAGTAATAAAGCCGCTTGCCAGTCCCTGAGCATTAAATATTATTTCGTGGTTTCCTGCTCTTAAATTTCCATTGACTAATTCTTCTACTTCCTGACCAAGGATGTTATACACACCCAGCCTGACAAATCCATCATCGGGTATACTGTATTTAATCAGGGTAGCAGGGTTGAACGGATTAGGGTAATTCTGACTCAATGAAAATTGGAGCGGCAATTCAACATTAACTTCAATTTCATTTGAGTAAGTATATGTTCCATTGAAATCAATCTGCTTTAACCGGTAGCTGTATTTACCGGTTGTTACTTTGTCATCCATAAATGTATAGGATTTCGGTTCAGCAGTTGTCCCAAATCCGGCAGCATATCCAACCTTCTCCCATTGAAATGATTGATTGATTGGCTGATTAGCTGATTGTCGCTCTACATCAAACCCTCTATTATTTATTTCAGTAGCTGTACTCCAGTTCAGACTTACTTTATTACCGGATACTGATGCAGTAAAGGATATCAGTTCAACAGGAATAACTGTTACCGTCTGTACGGAATCACTTATTGAATTGCCCGCTTCATTATATGCATATACTTTGTATGAATATACTGTATTTGGTGTTAATCCTGTATCCGTAAAAGCTGTTTCATTTGCTCCGACTGAATCAATTAATGTCCAGGTGCCGGGCACACTTAATGAATCATCCTTTCTTTCAATCTTAAATCCGAGTTCATTATCTGAATTATCATCCCAGCTCAGATCAACCGAGAAGGTATCTGCAATTGCCTGAAGATTTGACGGACCGGATGGAAGTGTTGCGGGAAGCATCTCTGATAATGGTCGACGCCACATGGAGGCACCATTAGTTCCAGCAAATAGATTATTTTCATAGATAGCAAGAGTAAAGATCCCAGTAGAGAGTAAGCCATCACTCACATTAGTCCAGTTTGCACCGTTATCAGTTGAAAGGAATACACCTCCAAGATTTGCACCTCCGACAAAAAGATTTGTGTCGTAGATAGCGATAGAAGATATAGAAAGGTTGGTCAACCCATTATTGATAGCGGTCCACGTTGTACCGTTATTTGTAGAAAGAAAAACCCCTCCCCGAGTACCAGCATAAAGATTCGTCCCGGAAACAGCTAAAGTTTGAATAAAAGTATTAGTCATTCCATCGACAACTTTAGTCCATGATGTGCCGTAATCGGTAGAAATATAGACTCCGTTGATAGTTCCAGCAAAAAGATTTGTGCCCGAAACTGCGAGGGCTAAAACATTAGTGTTCAACGGACTGTTATTCATAGCGGTCCACGTCGTGCCTATGTCTGTGGAAAGAAAAACACCACCACCATAAATTGAAGCAAACAGATGCGTGCCGATCGCTGCAATTGAGGAAACATACAATATATTGGGTATTGGGGTTAAAGCCGTCCAGTTTGCTCCGTTGTTGGTCAAAGAAACATACCGCCCAAAGTAGTTCCAGCAAAAAGATTTGTGCCAGAAACTCCAAAAGAACGGATATACGGATTAGTCAATCCAGTATTTATTTTGCTCCAATCTGTTCCATCATTATAGGAAAGATAGACGCCACCACCATATGACCCGGCAAAGAAATTCGCACCGGAAACTGTAAGCGCATTCATAGAATAATTCGTAATTCCGTTATTTACCTCAGCCAGTTTGCGCCGTTGTCAGAAGAAAGCATAACACCACTTCCATTAGTACCTGCGCAGATATTATCGCCAGAAACCTCAAGTGCATTAACTACCGTGGCCTGATAGGCAACATTAATGCCAGTCCAGCTAACTCCATTATCATTTGAAATAAAAATTATACCATTACTCCCTGCAAAAATTGTTGTATCGCGGACTGCAAAAGAACTAATATAACCGTTAGTCACACCATTATTGGCCATAGTCCAACTTGTACCGTCGTTTGTGGAAATAAAAATCCCACCACCTTCTGTTCCTGCAAAGAGACTCCCACCCGAAACAACAAGGCTTTTTACAAACAAATTCAGGAGACCGTTATTGACTGCCGCCCAGCTTGTGCCATTATCAGTGGAAAGAAAGACCCCTTCACCAAAAGTTCCAACAAAGATATTTTCGCCTGAAACAATAATATCCCTGATCCAGGAATACCATAATGTAGTACTAATTAAATTCCAGTTTGCACCGTTGTCAATTGAAACATAAAGTTCGCCGGCAGAAGTTCCTGCAAAAATATTTGAATCAGAGAAGGCGATTGCATAGACCTGGGTATTAGCCGGCAATCCGTTATTGCTCGCCTGCCAGCTTGTACCGTTATTAGTGGAAAGATATATCCCATTATTAGTTCCAACAAAAATATTTGTACCGGAAACGGCCATAGACCTGAGAGCATTATTAGTTATCAAACCTGTACTTGCAGCATTCCAGCTCGTGCCATTATCTGTTGAATGAAAAATTGTACCATGATTAGTCCCCGCAAAAAGATCCGAACCAGAGACAGCAAAGGCAGCAACATAGCCACCGTAAGGGCCGTTAGTCTGTAACCATTGCGCGGACGCTTTATTTGGTGCTAAGAGAAAGACACCGAAAATAAATAAAGAAATCATTAGAAAGTTTTTCATGCTATGCTCCATAAATAAATAATGAATAAATACTTAAACTTAATTTTATACTACTTCTCAATCATTTTAATAACATTGAATTTTTAACTTTTTTCCAGGAAAGTAGATTCAACTTATCAACAATAAAATTACCAGATTACCATTTAGTCACTGATTGTATTTCATTTGCTAAGCTTTATAACCTTTACTTTTATATCATTTATAACTTGTGCTCTAAACCACAATCTATTTTATGTTAAATACCTTTTCTTTAAATTAAAAAAGGCTAAATAGAGAAATTTTGCTCACGACGAGCAATACTCTGTTTTAATTGTCTTAAGGCCATTAGCAAAAGACTTGACCGGTCAGCTAATGGCCTTTATTATTTAATTATTTACAGTTTCTATAACAAAATCTTTAACAGGAATTGCTTCTCTCCAGTATGTCTCAAAGACCTTTTTTTGTGCCTTTGCGAAGTCGGGATGATCAACTATCATTGTCGTGAGACTTGGCATTAATGACACTCTATCACTAAGAGCGAACATCGTTATTGTTTCATCACTAATAACCATTTTCATCGGCAATTCTTTAATAATTCGGGCCTCTTCACCTATTTCTTCATATTTATTTATTGATCTGATTAATCGGTCCAATTCACCTTTGGTAAGCCCTTGATATTCGTATATGCTTTTTGCACTGACTTTATTCTTAATTACATTGGTTTCGGTTTCTAAAGTGTCCTCTACTGTCAAATTTGTATATGGAGGTTTCGTAAATACAAGAATTTGTTGTTTTGTATTATTTTGAATACTCATAAATCGTTCTCTGATCTGACCTACATCATTCAATACTTCAATGTAATCCAAGGGTCCAGAGTTCTTTTCTTTTATTTTATATAATTCAGTTAATTCCTCAAATAGTTGCTCGCCTAACTTCTGCTTCCTGCACAATTCATTCTCGTAAATTGAAAGTACGTTCTTAATAGCGATGGTTGGCTCAATACCGCTAAAAATTTTCATTCCGTTTTTGGATGTTACGTTACATAATCCCTTTTTAACCAGATTTTGCAATATCTCATATGCCTTTGTTCTGGTTATGGTAGTAATTTTTGAAACTTCTGGAGCTGACAATCCGTTTTTTTGAAGAAGTGCAAGATAAACTTCTGCTTCCCGTCCTGCCAGCCCAAGTTCCTGTAATTTTGCTCTTAATTGGCTCATTTTTAATCTTTTTCTTTATCCCCATAATAGGGATACATAAAATTAAAATTATTTTTTGAAAGATACAATAGTGCTTCAAATATATCGGCATCGTAGCTGAGAACTAATTTTTGATTTAAAAAAATGTTTTACAAATGATTAAATGCTGGTAAACTTCTCAGAATTCCTCTTACACTTTTTTGAATATGGCTACTTGCAAAGTATGAAGTTTAGGTAACTAAATAACCGGCACTCCTTAAACTCAGAACACAAATCTCCCCCATCCAAATTAATAAAAAAGGGAAAGCATCACTACTTTCCCTTAAGGAGTTCTTATTAACCAGGTATTCTTTAGTATGACGTAAATGAATTCATCTATTCTTTTAGCTTTATTTCATTAACATTAGTTTTTTGACGGATACATTACTGCCTGATTCTAATTTGTAGAAGTATACACCGCTCGCTAATCCTGACCATTAAATATAATCTCGTGCTGACCGGCTTTTTCAATTCCATTGACAAGATCAGATACTTTCTGTCCCAGTGTGTTATACACGGTCAGCTTAACAAATCCATCTTTCGGGATACTGTATTCTATCTGTGTTGAAGGGTTGAATGGATTAGGGTAATTCTGACTCAATGAAAACTGGAGTGGCAATTCTACATTAACTTCAATTTCATTTGAGTATGTATATGTTCCATTGAAATCAATCTGCTTTAATCTGTAACTGTATTTTCCGGATTTTACTTTGTCATCGATAAATGAATATGATTTTGGTTCAGCAGTTGTCCCAAATCCGGCAGCATATCCAACTTTCTCCCATTGAAATGATTGATTGATTGGCTGATTAGTTGATTGTCGCTCTATATCAAACCCTCTGTTGTTTATCTCAGTGGCAGTGCTCCAGTTCAGACTTACTTTATTACCGGATACTGATGCAGTAAAGGATATCAGTTCAACAGGAATAATAGTTACTGTCTGAACAGAATCACTTATTGAATTGCCAGCTTCATTGTAAGCATATACTTTGTACGAATATACTGTATTTGGTGTTAATCCTGTATCAGTAAAAGCAGTTTCATTTGCTCCGACTGAATCAATTAATGTCCAGGTGCCGGGCACACTTAGAGAATCATCTTTCCTTTCAATCTTAAATCCAAGTTCATTATCTGAATTATCATCCCAGCTCAGATCTACTGAAAAAGTATCTGCTATTGCTAAAAGATTTGATGGAGCGAGGGGATTAAGCAACCACGGGGTATAAACACCTCCGGTATTATAATCGAAAGGAAAATGCCAACCACCCCAGATGACCATTTTTGAACCTGTCCAGACACCAAGATTAGCATTTCTTTGAGAAGGAGCCGTAATACTATCCGTTAATTGCCAGGTATCAGTTTCGGGATTATAGATCCCCCCAGTTTGTCTTCCACCTGCACCGCCCCAAACTATCATAGTCCTTCCCGTCCAAACTGCAGAATGTTCATATCTTCCCGGTGGTGCGGCAAGAGTGTCTGTTAGCTGCCACGTATTGGTTAATGGGTCGTATATTCCTCCAGTATTAAGCGGTATAGTCGCATTTGTTACAGGGTTTCCACCCCAGACAATCATTTTTGAACCAGTCCATACAGCAGTATGCATGTAACGTTTTGAAGGAGCTGTGAGAGTATCTGTTTGTTCCCAGGTATCCGTTGCAGGATCATATATCCCGCCTGTCTTGACAACGGGATCCAGACCGAATCCACCCCATCCGCCCCACACTATCATTTTTGAGCCTGTCCATACAGCGGTCTGGCGAGTTCTTGATGATGGAGCATTTACAAGAGAAGTTGGTTCCCATGTGTCAGTTGCAGGGTCATAAATACCACCAGAACTTACTCCTCCGGAAGCAACATTTCCTCCCCAAACAATCATTTTCGATCCTGTCCACACGGCAGTTGCCCAACCGCTTGGCGGCGGAGCATTTACAGTAGAAGTTGGTTCCCATGTATCTGTTACAGGGTCATAGATACCACCTGTATTTAAATTATTAAGAATGCCAAGACTATCATAACCATATCCACCCCAAACAATCATTTTTGTTCCAGTCCATACAGCACAATGAATGTTTCTCCGCGTAGGAGCATTAACAGTACTAGTTGCGGTCCATGTATCTGTTTCGGGATCATAAAGACCGCCGGTGTTTAAGTTTCCACCCCCTTCAAAAACATTCCATCCGCCCCAAACAATCATCTTAGAACCCGTCCATACTGTTGTAAAGTATCCTCTACCCTGAGGTGCGTCCACAGATGAAGTAGGAGACCAGGTATCGTACTGTGCATAACTGATTTGAAATGAGATCAGCAAAATTAAAGTTGTAGACATCAATATTTTCATTTTGTCCCTTTCGACTAATTAACAAAAAGTTAAATCCTGGTTAAAAAATTATCGCACTTTTCTTTTTAGTACAATACCCCATTTGGGTACAAAAGCAAAAGGAAGATTTTATTTTTGAAGATATTTAAGGACGGCTTCAGTACGGGAACGAACATGTAATTTCTCATAAACATTTCTAAGATGTTTATGTATTGTCTCCGGGCTTACGTATAATTTATCTGCGATCTCTTTATAAAAATATCCCTGCGCCAATAAGTCAAGGATTTCCTTTTCTCTCTCGCTTAATTTGGAAATATTAATTTCATCTTCATATATTTTATGAAATGATTGAACTATTTTACGTGCTATTTGAAGAGACATAGGCGAACCACCGGCGTATACATCAGTAATTGCCTGCAATATTTCATTTGGGGAAGCACTTTTAATAAGATATCCAACCGCACCTGCTTTAAGCGAATTAAAGATTTTCACATCGTCTTCATACACGGTTAACATAATGATTAGTAACCCCGGTTTTACTTTCTTCAGCTGATTAACGCATTCAATACCATTCATTCCCGGAAGATTAATATCCATTAAAATGACATCCGGAACCATTTTAGGAATCTCATTTAACGCAGTTTCTCCATCCGCATATGAAGCCGAGCATGTAAAACCTTTTGAACGCTTAATTAAGGTAACCAGACTCTCTCTGATCTTTTTATCATCTTCAACGATAGCTACATTTATCAAATTGTTTTCCCTTATTAATCATTGGAACATATTTTTAGTTATTCAATAATATTCCACTTTTAATCCATATTCAATTACCAATAATGGTATTTGTAAAAATTAAATAACTTTTTCTAAAGGAATTGAAAATTTAATAATGGTACCTGTTCCAATCCCGGTTTCAAATTCAAAAGTACCTCCAACCTGTTCAAGACGCTTCTTCATATTCTGGATCCCGTTTCCCACTCTGCTCATTTCTTTACCTGTAAAACCTTTTCCAAAATCTTTTATTATGAATATGAGTAAAGAGTTTTCCACTTCAACTGTTAAATGTAATTCGTCGGTTTCTGCGTGTTTGACCGCGTTATTTAATGCTTCTTTTACTGCAAGATAGATATTATGCCGGGTCTCAGATGATAAGGTGGAATCCGGGAATTCACCAGGGAATCTTACCCGGCAACGAATATGCATTTTATTTAAATATTCAGCTGCATACTGCCCTATATATTCAGCAAGCTTTTCTGCTGTATCATTCTGCGGATTAACTGACCAGACTATTTCACTAAAAGTGGTAATAATATTTTTTGCAGCTTCCGACACTTCGCGAAGTACATTAACCGCTTTGATTTGGGGATCATTCATTGCCAGTTCGCTCAGAAGCCGGATTTCTGTTAATCTTGAACCAAGATCATCATGCATATCTCTTGAAATTCTTAATCTTTCCCGTTCCAACATTGTTTCCTGTTCCATTCTCCGGATTTTTTCTTTTATAGGTTTCATCATAAAATACCGTACAACTTTCCAGGAAATTACAAGCAATAGCACAACGATAGTACTGCGGAACCACCAGGTCATCCAGAAAGGCGGACTGATAATTAATGTAATCGAAGCACCTTTTTCATTCCAGATGCCGTCATTATTAGAACCTTTTACTCTTAAAATATATTCTCCGGGATCAAGGTTTGTATAACTTGCGTATCGGTTTGAAGCAGGAACGTAATGCCAGTTTTTATCAAACCCTTCCAGCGTGTAAGCATACTGGTTTTTATCGGGAGCAGTATAATTTAATGCCACGAATTCAAATGAAAAATAATTCTGAGAATATGTAAGCTCTATTTTTGACTTATTCGCAATGGGATTCGGAAGAGCTATTGCCTTATCGAAAACTTTAAACGTAGTCAAATAAACAGGAGGAATATACTGGTTATCTTTAATCTGATCGGGAAAAAAGACGCTGAAACCATTTACGCCCCCAAAATATAATTCGCCGTCTTCTCCTTTAAAATACGCCCCTAAATTAAATTCATTAGATTGTAATCCGTCATTTACATCAAAATTTTTAAACTCCCCGGTTTCCGGGTTAAACCGAGAGAGCCCCTTATTTGTACTTATCCAGATTTTCCCCGATTTATCTGATAGAATTCCGTAAATAATATTGCTTGATAATCCTTCTTTTTCAGTATAATATGTAAACGAATTTGTTGAAGGATCAAATCTGTTAAGTCCACCGCCGGTGCCTATCCAAACAATGCCATTTTCATCTTCATAAATTGAGCCGATTCCATTGTTACTAATACTATTGTGTTTATTATCAGCTTTTAATTCCTTTTCAGAATTTATTTGGTAGTTTATAAATTGTTCTTTTCCAGGAATTAAATCTGCTTACCCCGTCTCTAGAAGTCCCGATCCAGAGTCCGGTTTTTTGACCTTTATAAATCGTAGTAACCGTACTTCCTGAAATTTCAAAAGGTTTTCTGCCCGGCATAAAATGTTTAAATGTTTCATCCCTGATATTAAATAAACTTATTCCTCCTAAAGAATAACCAATCCACAAAACATTTGAGACCTTATCATAATATAATGCAGAAATCCCATCCGCCCGTATACTATTAATATTCGCAGGGTTATATTTATATTGAAAAAATTTGCCTGACTTTTTATCAAAACTATACAGTCCGCTTGATCTCGTTGCAACCCAGATCTTTCCGTTTGAAGATTCAGTTATTCCATATATATGGTTATCACCTATTGTATTATTTTTTTGCGGTTGTGATATGTACTTTGTTATTTTTTTTCTTTGCTTATCAAATTTATTTATTCCATTGCCCCATGTCCCTACCCATAATTCCTTATCATTATCTATCAGCAAAGCAGAGACCATATTTCCGTTGAGATCATCAGGATTATTAGGATCATCATAAATATGATTGAATTTAAATCTATTTTTGTCATAGATTTTTACGCCGCTGGCAAAAGTTCCTATCCATAAAATATTGGATCTATCTTTATATAATGTCATTACATCCTGATGAAAATATCTGGTAAATTTTTTTGATTCGATGTTGAACAGATTGAGACCTCCGTCATAAGAACCGACCCATAATCTTATATTTAAATCCCGAATCTTCATAAATTGATGTGATCAAACTTCCTGTTACAAGATTTTTATTATACCGGGTGAAGGTTTCTGTTTTGGGATCAAATGTATTAAGTCCTTCTCCCCATACACCAATCCACAGGATACCATATTTGTCAAAATAAAGTGTCCTGATATTATTCCCGCTTAAACTGTTTGTATTTAACGGATTGCGGCGATAAACCTTATAATGCTGTGGTAAAACACCTTCGTTTATTTCATTTAAGCCGAATTTATACAATCCCGCGGTAGTTGCTACCCACAGACAATCTGTATTATCTTCTATGATTTGAAGAACACTGTTATGATTGTTTATGTTTCTATGCCGGGTACCGTCTTTTGCATTTCCTTCAGGTTGATATAGAAAACGTTTAAATGTATCCTTCTTTTCATTTAATAAGTTTAGTCCGTTAACTGTACCGACCCAAATATTTCCAAATGAATCTTCGAAAAGAGATATGACATAATCAGCGCTCAATGTTGTGCTGTCATTTACGGAAAATTTATAGTGATAAAACCTGTTTTCGGATGGGACGTATTTATTCAAGCCCGCCTTGTTCAGTGCCAATCCATAGATTACCATCTTTATCAACTAACAAACTCCAAATAGCATTATCACTAATTGAATTTGTGTCTGATTGGTCGTGCTTGAATATTTTAATTGAATAGCCATCATATCTATTCAATCCGGCCTGTGTGCCCATCCATATGAATCCCTGATTATCCTGAACAATTGCCATCACAGTTGATTGTGATAGACCTTGCTCCAGGCTGATCTGCTCAAATTTCAGATCGGAAGTCTGAGGAAGAACCAGAGTTAAATGAATTACAGTGATGATAATTGTAAATATTAGCCGCATTATATCATTATCGTTTCCCCTGAACAAAAATACAATCAGAATTTACAAAAAAATTATCTGAATATTAAAATTTTACCGATATATTTCCCATACTTCGACAGGCTCAGTATGGGCCTTCGACAGGCTCAGGATGACAAACCCGGATTTGTCTGACAGTTCTCCACTGGTTGAATCCGCAAATCAATTCGTTAAGTCCGCAATCCGCCAAATTGAAATTAAATCAGACATTGAAAATTTAATTTTGATTTTAAATAGTACATCATATATTTGCATTAGTTCTTTCAAATATTTGTCGTGATTTACAGCGAATTGCAGCGACATAAAATAACATGCTAAACAGCCCATATCGGTTTTCACCCGCTGTTTAGCTTGCATGCAGGCAATTAGCAGCGGGTTTTTTTTATGCCTGCTCTGCAGTTTCTGAAAATCCAGCTCGTTCCTGATGGAACGAAATTATAACGAACCGTCGTCATTTGCGACATATTGCAGCGACGTTCCCGCACAGCCGGGATGAACATTACAGTTCAAAAATAAATTTGCTAAAAAGTCAGGTAAGATTTTATCACCCGTCTTTTTAGGCTGCCCCGTGCAGAAAAGAAGACGGGTTTTTTTTATTAATAATCTAAAAGAAAGGATACTTATGAAAGATTCAACAAAAATTCTGCAGTCAATTCCGGTCGACCCGCTGACAGGTTCAATTGCCGTTCCTATTTACCAGACATCAACTTTTGTACAGGAAGCACCTAATGTCAACAGGGGTTTCGATTATACAAGAACGAATAATCCTACAAGAAAGATTTTCGAAGAGATTGCTGCAGAGCTGGAGAACGGAAGGTATGGTCTTGCATTTTCAAGCGGACTTGCTGCCATCGACTGCGTTGTAAAACTCCTTAATGCCGGCGACGAAATTATTGCAGTGGATGATATCTATGGAGGGGCTTACCGTCTGTTTACCACGGTTTACAACAGGCTGGGCATAAAAGTTACGTTTGTCGACACAACCGATCCCGATAACGTAAGAAGAGCAATAAATAAGGATACCCGGCTGATCTGGCTTGAGAGTCCTACCAATCCCCTCTTAAAGGTATCAGACATCAAAAAGATTTCCCGGATAGCTAAGGAGAATGGTCTGCTCGTTTGCGTAGATAACACCTTCGCAACTCCTGTTATTCAAAAGCCGCTTGACCTGGGAGCTGATATTGTACTTCATAGCGCTACAAAATACATTGGCGGTCATACGGATGTGCTTGCGGGAATTGTAGTTGCCCGCTCGCAGGACCTGGGAGAAAGACTGAAATATATTCAGAATGCTACCGGCGCTGTTCTGTCGCCATTCGATAGCTGGCTATTAATAAGAAGTATCGAAACTCTGAAATTGAGAGTTGAAAAACATTCTTCCAATGCATTAAGGATTGCTGAATTTCTTGAAGGCAGGGAAGGGATAAAAAACCTGCACTATCCCGGATTAAAAAGTCATCCGGATTATGCGGTTGCAGTTAAGCAGCAGAAACTTCCCGGGGCAATCATTTCGTTTTCACTGGATGGCGATACCGAAGAGAATGCAATAAAATTTGTTACCTCAACAAAACTGTTTAAGCTGGCGGAAAGTCTGGGTGGTGCAAAAAGTCTCATCTGTCATCCCCCCACGATGACACACAAGTCGGTACCAGTAGAAAAACGTCTGCAATCCGGAATAAATGACAGTCTTATCAGGTTATCTGTAGGACTTGAAGACGCAGAAGATCTTATTGAAGATCTGAACCAGGCTCTCTTAATAGTAAATAAAAATACAGAAATCTTTAGTTCAGCAACAGCTAAAAACGGAATATAAAATATGAATCAGAATAAAATAAGGATCGGACTTTTCGGCTTCGGCTGTGTGGGCAAAGGATTGTACTCGGTTCTTGAGAAGACACGCGGTCTGAAGGTTGAACTGGTCAAAATATGTGTGAAGGACAGGGAGAAGAAAAGAACAATAGAGAACAAATGTTTTACATATGAGAAGGACGAAATACTTAATAATCCTGAAGTAAATGTAATTGTGGAGGTAACCGATGATGCAGATGCGGCATTCGGGATTGTATCAGATGCATTAAAGAAGGGCAAGCCTGTTGTTACAGCAAACAAAAAAATGGTTGCCGAAAGGCTTGGCGAGCTTCTGCGTCTGCAGGAGGAATACAAAACTCCACTATTGTACGAAGCGGCCTGCTGTGCAAGTATTCCGCTGATCAGGAACTTTGAAGAATACTATGATAATGATCTGATGCACTCCTTCAGGGGCATAATGAACGGTACAACAAACTTCATATTAACCGATATATTCAGGAACAATAAGACATACAACGAAGCTCTTGGCTATGCTCAGCTTCACGGCTATACAGAAAGCGATCCTGTTCTCGATATTGAAGGATACGATTCCAGGTACAAGCTGAGCATTCTCCTTACTCATGCTTTCGGACTGATCAATTGATCCATCGCGTATTTTCAATCTCGGTATTCAAAGAATAAACGATTTTGATATAAAGTTTGCACAGGAAAAGAGAGGGAAAATAAAACTGATTGCCAGAGCTCAGAAACTAAACACCGGCCATATTGCCGCTTTTGTAATGCCTGAACTTGTTTACGAAGGTGATGAACTATATTCTGTTGACGGTGTTGACAACGGAATAATTACCGAGAACCACTTTGCAGACCGCAATATATTCATCGGGAAAGGCGCCGGTGCATTGCCGACAGCAGCTGCCCTTCTCTCCGATCTTTCAGCATTAACATATAACTATAAATATGAATACAAGAAAAAACGCCAGGTAAACGGAAGCAGTATAAGCGATGACTTTTTTGCGGATGTGTACATAAGGTCAGACCGTGAGCCGGAAATAAGACCAACCGAGTTTGAAGAATTATACGATAGGTATGAATCGAGAAGATATAAATATATCACCGGAAAAATAAGATTCTCAAAGCTGATCACCTCTGACTGGATAAAAAAGGAAAGTGTGAATGTACTGTTATTGAACGATAAGATCAGTGTATAGGAGCTTAACAAAAAGGGAAGGCTGTTTCTAACCTTCCCTCTCTGACGGGTATCTTTATTGGGAGGTTCTACTTTAAAATGATCATCTTTTTCGTGCTTACAAATCCCTCCGTTTCAATTCTGTAATAATAAACACCGGTGCTTAAATTATTGGCAGTAAAATTAACTCCGTAGCTGCCTGCTTTTACTACTCCGTTCACCAGTTCAGCTACCTTTTGTCCCAGTGTGTTATATACATCTAATTTTACCATTCCATCCCGGGGTATTGAATATTTAATTACCGTTGAAGGGTTAAAAGGATTAGGATAATTCTGACTCAGTTCGAATTTTAAAGGAGCATTTACATCCGCTTCAACTATTCCTGAATATTCAAAAGCTCCGTTGAAATCAATCTGCCTGAGGCGGTAAGAATATTTACCGGAAGCAGAAGGATTGTCTTTGAAGGTATAAGTGTTCCCTGACGTAGTCGTTCCGTTACCTTTCACAAAACCAACCACCGGCCATTCTTGTGATTCACCTGTCTGCTGTCTCTGAACTTCAAATCCCCTATTGTTTGTTTCGGTTGCAGTCTGCCATTTCAGTAATACTGAACCATCAGAAACTTCTGCAGTAAATGAAGAAAGCTCAACCGGTACGACCTGCTGCAGCGGTCTTTTCCACACACCGCCCACAGCAGCCAGGTAGAGATCATCATTAAAGATTGTTAAAGCCCGGTCATCCATATTTGTAAGTCCGGAATTTATAGATTGCCAGTTTTCTCCACTGTCGGTTGACAGAAATACACCGCCGCCCCATGTACCTGCAAAAAGATTTGTTCCTGAGGATAAAAGAGATAGTGTATAATGAGTTGTCAGTCCGTTAAGTACCGGGGACCAGTTTGCCCCGTTATCTGTGGTTCTGAATATTCCCTGTGTCGTTCCGGCAAACAGAGAATTCTGAACAGCGGCAAGAGCCATTACTACGTTATCGCCGAGACCGTTATTCACGGCCGACCAACTTTGTCCCCCGTCTGTCGATATGTAAGCACCCATACCCCACGTGCCGGCAAAAAGGTTACCGTTCATTTCAGCTAATGAATATACAGGGTATAATGGAAGACCGTTGCTTACATTGGTCCACGACGACCCTGAATTTGTCGAAAGAAAAACACCACTTCCCGCTCCTGCGTATATATTGCTGCCGTCTGTCATCATTGAATAAATCTGGTTATCTGTTAAGCCCGAGCTGCTCGATGTCCACGTATTGCCATTATCTGTCGATTTAAATATTCCGCCCTGGGTACCGGCCAGTACTGACGAGCCGGTTACAGCAAATCCTGAAACGATAAGGTTTGAAATACCGTTATTCATTTGATTCCAGCTGCTCCCGTTGTCGGTTGAAATGCATACGCCCGCACCCCAGGTTCCGCAGTAAACATCAGAACCTGAAACAGCCACAGCCTGCGTAAGCAGGTTCCTGATACCGCTGGAGGAAGGGCTCCACGAATTCCCGGTATCGGTTGATACGTAAACGCCTCCCTGGGTTCCTGCGTAAACCAATGAGGCAGCGGGATATACAGCCTGTATTCCAGCAGCAGGTATTCCGTTAGAATTTAATGTCCAGTTGTCTCCGTTATTAGTGGAGATGAAAAGCCCGTTGCTTGTACCGGCATATATATTCGAACCATCGGCACCGATGCACTGGATATTTATGCTGGTCAGACCATTATTCACTGCCGTCCAGGTAGCCCCGTTATCAGAAGAACGGAAGACGCCGCCGCCCGAACCGGCCGCTCCTGCAAAAACATATGAACCGCTTGAAGCAAATCCATAAACATAAGGAGAGGTTATTCCGCTGCCGGAAGCAGTCCAGTTAGCACCGTTATCGGTTGTTTTGAAAACACCGCCGCCGAAAGTACCGGCATAAACGGTACCCCCGGAAGCTCCGAGTACAAGAACATTCGTAGTTGTTAATCCGTTTGTCACCTGGCTCCAGCTGCTGCCGTTGTCAGACGACATAAATACGCCCTGCGATCCCGCCGCAAAGATATTGCTGCCGTTTATCGTCATCGTCTTGATGTCGGCTGTAGTTAAACCGGAATTTTTAGCAGCCCAGCTGCTGCCGTTATCGGTTGACATATATACGCCGCCGTATCCGCCGCAGAAAATATCGGAACCATTAACTACAAAAGCGTAGATATTATTTATTCCCAGTCCAGTATTGGCTGGACTCCAGTCAGACCCGTTATCTGACGATACATAAACACCTCCGCCGCCTGTCCCTGCAAAAGTATTGCTGCCAAGTGTTTTATATGCCTGAATCGATCCGCCATATGGTCCGTTTGTGTAAGTCCACTGCGAAAATGCAGTGGTGTACCCCATCAATAGAAATGTCAGCAGGTAAAGTACAATCATTTTTTTCATAACATTAATCCTGTAATTAGAATGAATAAATAGA
>CAWETK010000001.1:0-20015 GCA_963811905.1 uncultured Ignavibacteria bacterium | reverse complement strand
ACTTATTATACGGTATAATATTTGTGAATATGCCTACTTAGCACGAAGTAACTGAGAGAAGAAGGGAATATTTAAATGTCACTCCGTTATAATTTATCGTCACCTCGTGGTCGTTCAAAAGTTCCGAATTTTAATTAGATTTGTAAACGATGAAGATTATATATTTTTTTTCAGGCTTTATCCTGCTCGTAATTCTTCTGAATGGAACTGGTTTCTGTCAAACCTCTGTTAATATCATTCCCAAACCTCAGCTAATCGAGATACACCCCGGTAATTTCATATTGCATCAAAATACAGCAATTGTAATTCCTGATAATGACAGCCTGACAAATAAGCTTGCCGTATTTCTTGGCGATGCTTTGAAACACTCAACCGGTTTTGATTTGCGGATCACGACAAATAATGGTCAGACTAATAATAATTTTATTGAATTTAAGTTAACCGGTCATCCTGAGGCAGACTCTGAAGAATATACCCTCGAAGTAAAATATAATTCGGTTGTAATCAAAGCTAATCATAGAAATGGACTCTTCTACGGCATCCAATCATTACTGCAGCTGCTTCCCCCTGAAATCTTCGGCCGGTCCCCTGCCGCAAATACCGTGTGGAATATCCCCTGTCTCCTGATAAAAGATAAGCCCCGTTTCTCGTACAGGGGTATGCACCTGGATGTGTCGCGTCATTTCTTTCCAAAAGAATTTATTAAAAAATATCTTGACCTGATGGCGATGTATAAAATGAATTACTTTCACTGGCACCTCACTGATGATAACGGCTGGAGAATCGAGATTAAAAAATATCCGCTGCTCACAAAAGTGAGTGCGTGGAGAGCTGACAGGGAAAATCAACCCTGGGGAAAATGGTCACCGGTCAAAAAGGGAGAGAAAGCATCCTACGGAGGTTACTATACTCAGGATGACGTTAGAGAAATTGTGAAATATGCTGCAGACCGTTTCATAACTGTGATTCCTGAAATTGAAATGCCTGCACATTCAAGTGAGGTATTTGCCGCCTACCCGCAGTATTCATGTACTGGTGAAACTCTTAATGTTTGTCCCGGCGGCTACTGGCCGAACAAAGATATATTCTGCGCCGGCAGCGACAGTACTTTTACATTCATAAAAAATATTTTGTCGGAAGTAAGTACTTTATTCCCCGGCCCATACATACACATAGGCGGAGATGAAGCAGATAAAACAAACTGGAAAAATTGTCCTAAATGCCAGGCAAGGATCCGGAGCGAAGGGTTAAAAGATGTCGAAGATCTTCAAGGTTATTTCATCAAACGGATAGCAGAGTTCCTCGATTCAATCGGTAAAAAGATGATCGGCTGGGATGAGATAATGGAGGGAGGTCTGGCTCCCGGAGCTACGGTCATGTGCTGGAATGATATGTCTAAAGGTTCTGAAGCTGCTGCTGCCGGTCACGATGTGATTATGACGCCCACAAAGTACTGCTACTTCGATTACTACCAGGATAATCCGCATTATGATACCCTGGGAACCGGAGGAATTATCACGTTTAAGAATGTCTATTCTTTTGATCCGCTTCCCCCGGGCTTAACTGAAAAAGAATCGGGACACATACTCGGAGCTCAGGCCAATCTCTGGACGGAATTAATTAAAACCCCCGAACGTGCTGAATATATGATCCTTCCAAGAATGCTCGCCCTCTCGGAGGATGTCTGGTCAGTCCCGGAAAATAAAAACTGGGAAGATTTTCTGGCAAGGGTTCAGCAGCATTATAAATTTTTTGATTATTCGGGATTAAATTACTCCCGCGGTGCTTTTGAGGTAAAAATAAACCCGGTATATAATGATGAAAAAAATGAGTTCACTATTTCTTTAGATTCAGAACAGCCTGATCCTCATATTTATTATACTATGAACGGAATGGATCCCGATACCGGCTCAACATTGTATAAGGCTCCCTTCAATACGGATAAATCTATAACAATAAAAGCTTCAATGATGCAGGGTAATGTCCCGCGCTTTGTAAGTGAAAAGACTCTAACCCGTGGACTCGAAATAGGTAAGAAGGTCTTTTATGCAGACCTCCCGGCAAAAAAATATAAGGGTATAAATGAAAAAAATACTCTTGCAGATGGACTCAGAGGTTCCGTTTATTATAATGACGGAAACTGGCAGGGATTTGCAGAAAAAGATCTGGATGTAATACTGGACCTGGGGAACTCTGTACCTGTTAACCAAATATCAATCGGCTTTTTACAGGACATCTCTGCCTGGATATTCCTTCCGAAGAGTATCAATATTTCGGTATCTGCAGATGGAATAAAATATCTGAGCTATAAATCGGAAATTGATTCTTCCGAATTAAACAGTGATTCACTCTATGTGAAATCTTTTACGGAGAAATGGAATGGTTCCGCAATCCGATTCATTCATATAATAGCAAAAAATATCGGTCTCTGTCCTCCATGGCACGTTGGAGCAGGCGAACCTGCCTGGCTCTTCTGCGATGAAATCCTCGTCGAATAAACTTGAACTTGAACCTGAACTTGAACCTGAACTTGAACTTGAACCTGAACTTGAACTTGAACTTGAACTTGAACTAATTCTTCTCTTCATTACTTGAGAATCATCATCTTCCTTACCATCACTCTTCCGCCCGATTCCATCCTGTAATAATAAACGCCGCTTGAGAGTTTCATACCGTCGAATACAACATTATAAGTGCCTGCTGATTTATATGCGCTTACCGGAACTGCAGCCAGCTGCCCGAGAGAATTGTAGACTTTTAAAGAAACGAATCCATCTTCCGGAATTGAATATTTGATGCTGGTTGTCGGATTAAACGGGTTAGGATAATTCTGACTTAAACTATACTCCGAAGGAGAATTCACATCTATCTGGATCTCATTAGAATATGTAAAGCTTCCGTCAAAATCGATCTGCTTCAGACGATAAGAATATTTACCGGAAGTGATATTATTATCAGTAAATAAATATGAATGATTTTCAGAAGTAGTTCCGAAACCACTTGTAAACCCAATATTCTGCCATTGTTTACTGCCGGTCTCTGAATCCCTGCTTCTCTCAATTTCAAATCCTTTATTATTGATTTCAGTTGAAGTCTGCCAGCTAAGTAAAACAGATCCATCCTGAACAGCAGCATTAAAAGAAGTGAGTTCAACAGGAATAACACTGTATCCAATTCTTTTTTTGTACACACCGCTGTGAAATCCTCCTGAACTTGTATACCCAACACTCCAGATATCAATACTATCAGCGCTTATACGCTGCCAGTCGATGCTGCCCATTTCCATTCCGGTAGTTACTGCTTCAGTCCAGTTAGCTCCGCCGTCAGTCGATTCCCATATCCCTCCAATGCCGCTGTTTACTTCACCGCCCTGTGCGATACCGAGCTGGGAATCAAGAAAGTAAACAACACGGATAGGATATGGCGTACTGAGTATCCTCCCGCTCCAGGTAGTACCGCCATCTGTTGTACGATGCACCCAGCCTTCTACAGTCGGGGATATTGACCCTCCTCCTGTCCATCCATGTAAATCATCGGGAAAAGAAACTCCCCCGTCGAAAGTATTATCAATTGAGGTTCTGCTGTCCCATGATAGACCGAAATCGGTAGAGCTGCAGAAACTAATTCCGGTAATGTAATATTTCCCATCAGGTCTCATTGTAAAATTACCTGCAAACCATCCCTGTGTAGGGTCTGCTACTACGGGGGTCCAGTCTGTTGAATCAGTCCCACCATTTTCAGTAATAAATACTTTCCCTGATGAAAGGATGCTGCCTACCGCCAGGCCATGCAGTGAGTCTGCGAACCCAAGTCCCTCCAGCCAGTTAAAGGGTGCAGGGGCAACAATAATATCATCTGTCCAGGTCGCACCCCCATCATACGTCCATCGCATTATGCCGTCGCCCGTGGTATTATTAAAACCGGCGATCAGCACTTTTTGGGGAGTAAAAGTATGCACACCGTACCAGTAGTAAGGAAAGCCAAGGTTTAAAACGGTTGACCAATCGGCTCCCCCGTTCGTGGTCTTATATACAACGCCAAGTTCCGCCGCCATAAAGCCGACATTAGGGTTAACAAATGAAATAGCTTTTACAACTCCGCTGACTGTCTGAAGGAGATTCCAGCCGGCAAACTCAATGTTTTGAGTATTTCCGGCAGAATGATCAGACATTACCTTCGAAGAAGGAGACATAACAGGAACAGAAGATATTGTTCTGTTTCCATTAGTTACTGTCAGCCGGTTGAAATTATTGTTTGTGGTAACCACACCGCTCGTCTGTCCCCAAACCATTCCAAACGAAAGGATCAAAGTGAGACATAATATCCCGATTACATATTTGAAAACCGTAAAATTATTTCGCATAATTTCTCCTTATAAGAATTGAATAATATATACTACATCAATAAAGACATTCGAATTATCAGACTAATTTTTAATATTTTATAATGTGACGATAAAACCTGCGTCTGCCCGTAAGTTAACTAATTAAAAATAAAATAGGGAAAACATTTTTGTTTTTCATATCACGCCATTACCTCGTTGCAGGCAGGTACCTGAGAGGCAGGAATGAAAAAAGAAGCGAAAAGCGTAATGGATTTTACAGATGGGCGATTGACATTGAATGGGCAAAGGAGTCGTTACACGAATACCTCCGATCGATTGTCCGTTCATTATCAAGGGCTTAGGTTCCCCTCGTGGACGCTGAAATACAACTGTTATGTACAAAGTGCCAGAGCCATTAGGGTTTATCCAGTCGATCGCAGGATTTTGCCTTCTCTCCCTTTTTCAATCGTCCAGGTCTGACAGTTATCACCGTTTTTTTTAATAAGTTGCACACCATTTCGAAGTATAATTGATCTCAAATCAGAAACTAATTTATAAAAGCATACTTCTTCCAGAGAGTAATACAATAAAGACTTAACTGTGTTGTATCTGATGTAAATCCAAATTCATATATTCTTGAATCAAGATTATCTAGTTCTAATATCATTTCTTTAGTATTAGGAGGCATACAATCTCCATATGCATACGGAACCCACGCATTTTTTATTTTAAACCCGTTTTGGAGTAAATCGTTCAGAATATTTTGCTCCCCCTTATCCAAAGCAGTACCGAATATAAAATATGTATTATCTGAAAATGAACCTGGGATGTCGCTGTTTTTCACAATTTTTATTTCCGGGTTATTCTCTTCCTGGTTGCATTTCCCGAATATCCAAACTGATATTGAGATAAATATCAATAAAAATAAATATTGTTTTGTCATAATTACCTCTTTAAAATTAAATTTCATCTTATGCCAACAGCGATGATTGCTTGCTGATTTTTAAAGCCGACCATTATTGCCAGGTTTGATTTTATTGCTACTTTGCCAAAAGTTCCATTTTCTATGGGGAAAATATCTCTATAGGAAAACCAATTTGCTCCATTAAAGTGAACTACTTCAAAAAAAGCTCCTGTTACAAACAGATCGTTTATTCCATTCCCATCTATACTCCCTGAATAATAATTTGTAACAACTCCGGGAGGATATACAGTCCAAACCGAATCTTTAAGAGAATGTTTTTGAAAAATCCCGGCTCCGACTATGTAATATCTTTTTTCAGGTTCAAACCACATACTATGTAAATCTTTTGATAGTCCAGAATCTTGTAAAGTTATTATTCCAGCATTATTAATTTGTAAAATTTTTTCATTCCAGCCATCAGAAGCAACAGCAAGTATTTCATAATTATGTGTTTTGTTATCATAAGCACCGTAAATATCCTGGATATTCAAATCCGTTCCGCTTTCTATTCTGCTCCACTGCCCGTTTTGGTATGATACTATTGTCCCAGCATCACCTACACCATATAACATTTCTGAGTTTCCCCATAATTTTTTGATCGTAGCATTTGGGTCTGAAAGGTTAAATCGGGAATAAACTAGTTGAACTGTAGATGAAACCCCATCCCAATGGAAAATACTCCCTGACGCGAGGTAAATATTATTTGGATTTATAATTAAAATACTTCTTGGAGTAATCGGAATATTATTGTTATAAAATAATTTTTTGAGACTCCAGCCTTGTCCATCCCATCTTGCTATACCATAAGCCTGTGGATCCGGCTGGCCCAATGTATCAAGCAAATATATCTCTCCAACTGCCCAGATATCATTTTCGTTTATAATTGCAACATCGTAAAGTGTGCAGCTTCCTGCTTCTCCTCCGAATGTCCAGGTTTGCCAGGTGAAGTTGTGGGAGGTGGTATCCATAGTAGTAGCTGGGGCAGAACTTTTTATTGATCCGTCTGGTGTATGAATCAAAGAGGTAAAGTCATATGTTTTATTTGGGAGGAGTGAATCTAAATAAAGCAGCGTATCTTGTGAAGCCAGACTGATTGTTTTGATAATATTATTGTCTTTCTGTATTTCAATAAATACAGGTAAGCTAATATTAGCCGTTGTTAATTTAATCCAGGCTTCGGTGCAGCTTACATCTTCAAGAGTCAAACTTATCTGCGGCTGCTGATCAGGAGGGATAGGATTATCTTTATTGCAGGAGATACAGAGTATAAGACTTGAAAGGATCAGGCTGCTGAGGATTATGTTTTTCATCTTCCCCTTCGGTTTTAATTTGCTTACTTAAAATTAAAGTGATTCGTTGATAGAAGCAATGCCAATGAATTTGAAAGATATCGAAAAGGTAACAGACAGCAAAAACTGGATAGATTGGATTGAATGAGGGAATGGTGTACTTCCTTCCCTTCTTATCTTCTTATCTTCTTACCTTCTTACCTTCTTACCTTCTTACCTTCTTTGATATTACCCCTATAGTGTACCAATGGTTAAGATAGTATATTAATAATAAATCATTGGAGGAATAAGATGGAAACAGGAAAACAACGTAGGAGTTATGATACTGAATTTAAGCGAAATTCAGTAAAATTAGTCCTGGAGGGAGGACGAAGAGCCAGGGATGTAGCAAAGGGACTAGGGATAAATGAAAATGTGCTATATCGATGGATAAAACAGTATAGGGAAGATCCGAAGAATTCATTTCCAGGCAACGGGCGATTAAAACCAGAAGAAGAAGAATTGAGGAAAGTAAGGAAAGAATTAATGGATGTAAAAGAGGAGCGCGACATATTAAAAAAAGTAGTAAACATCTTCTCAAAAACACAGCAATGAAATACAGATTTATAATGGAGAATCGAAAGGAATTCAGACTTGGGAAGATGTGTAAAATACTAGAAGTATCAAGGAGCGGATATCATAAATATGTAAGAAGGAAAATGACACAAAAACGACTAGATGACCAATATTTGTTAGAACAAATAGAAAAGATTTATCATAATTATAGAGGAGTATATGGAAGCCCAAGAATATATAAAGAACTCAGGAAACAAGGTTTCAAATGCAATAGGAAAAGAGTAGTAAGAATAATGCGAACGCACGGAATAAGGGCAAAAACAAAACGGAAATACAAGGTAACAACAAATTCCGAGCATAATTACCCGGTAGCAGAAAATATAGTTGGGCAGAATTTTCATTCTACAGAAACAAATAAGATATGGGTTTCCGACATTACGTATATATGGACTAAGGAAGGGTGGCTGTATTTGTGCTGTATACTGGATTTATGCTCCAGGATGATAGTTGGCTGGCACTTAGATGTGACACTGAGAAGTTCTTTGGTTATTGCAGCACTAAAGCAGGCAATAGTTAACCGGGGTGAAAATCCAGGGATAATATTCCATTCAGATCGAGGTAGTCAATATGCCTCAGATGAAGTGAGGGAATTTCTGAATGAAGATAAAATGATCCAGAGTATGAGCCGTAAAGGGAATTGTTATGATAATGCAGTTATGGAAAGTTTCTTCCACACATTAAAATCAGAGCTGATCAGTTTTGAACAATTTAACAGCAGACAGGAAGCAAAGATGAAGATATTCGATTACATTGAAATATTTTACAATAGGCAGAGAAGTCATTCTACAATTGGTTATTTATCACCTTTTGAATTTGAAGAGTTGCTAAAAGGACAAATAGTTGCTTAATTACTTGTACACTTTATAGGGTAAATTCCACTTACCCTCCACTCCTCTCACCTTTCCCACCAACCTACGATCCACACTCCTGTACCCTGCCCCTATGAAAAAAAGGGAAGACATCACTGCCTTCCCTGATTTTTTAATGACTAATCTATTACTCAGCTAATTATTTAACCAACATCATCTTCTTTACTGCTATACTTTCACCAGCCTGGATCCTGTAATAATATACTCCGCTTGCAAGGTTAGCTCCATTGAATGTTACTTCGTGTGCGCCCGCCTTTACTATTCCATTTACAAGACTTGCTGCTTGCTGTCCAAGCGAGTTGTAAACCTTCAGACTTACAAATCCGTCTTTTGGTATACTGTAGCTTATCTGCGTAGTAGGGTTAAACGGGTTAGGATAATTCTGGCTTAATGCAAATTCTGCAGGTCCGCTTACTTCAGCTTCAACTTCATTCGAATATTTAAACGATCCGTCAAAATCAATCTGTTTCAATCTGTAGATATAGTTACCTGACCCAATATTATCATCTGTAAATGAATATGTCTTCTGTTCGGTCGTCGTTCCGAATCCTCCCACAAATCCAATCCTTTCCCACTTGCCGGCTGCAGTTTGCGCACTACGTTTTTCTACCTCAAAACCTTTGTTATTAATTTCCGTTGCTGTTCTCCAGTTTAGAACCACTTCACTGCCTGTTACATTCAGACTAAAAGAAATTAATTCAACAGGTACGGTATTGCATAAGCCATAAACCATATGCGCACTCAAAGCTCCTCCTGCGGCCCCGGGAGTTGCAGAATTAAGTGTCCCTGATAAGTCATACATAGCCGGCCATGCATCCATTGAACCTATAGTACCGCCGATGGGTGAGATGTCCCCTCTTCTGGCAGCGATCAGATATTCACCATTCGGCTGGCTGACTACCAATCTGTCCATACCTCCGCTGCTGCTCAGGTCCGTCCAGAATACAACTCTGCCATTCTGATCAATAAATTGCATCGGGTTCCTGCAGAAAGCCAGTCCAAGACATTGTCCCCCATCAATTGAATCATAAAAGACAATCACTTTCCTCCAGTCACCCGGTGAACCGGCAAACAATCCGGAACTTACCGTGGAGGGTGTCGGCTTGTAATCAGCAAAAAAAGCTATTTGTCCATTATTATTTATTGATGCCGCCTGTATATCGAGGTAAGTACCGCCGATAGGTGTTGGGTCCGAAGCCTTTATATACCAGTCATCTATTCCGCCCGTCTTCACTATTATACCCCGGTCGGTTATACCGCCTGAAACAATTGCTCTGAAGGCAATCTGATCCTGATCGTTTATATCGGGTGTTGGTCCGGCAGGAATACTGGTTCCGTCGGGAAAACCATAACTTTCAGTACCTAGTAATGAAAATGTCCCGCCGCCCGGTGCCGGGTCTCCGATAGCAGCAACTTTTGTTACGCTGCCGTTATCCCATAAAAATATATTGGCATTTATACTTCCCTGGGGACAAGCAAGAAAGACAACCTTTCCATTGTTGTTTAAGGAACCGGGACCAACAGCACCAAAAATACCTCCGATAGGAGAAGGATCACCAACGGCAGCGATTTTCACAATTTGCTGTGAGGCCGTCTGATATAAAAATAAACCACGGTAAGAACTGCCTCCGTTTACATCACAGAAGAAAAGTACGTCTCCGGCATCATTGATATCAGGTGCGAAAACTGTTCCTCCAAAAAATCCACTGAACGTTCCTCCGATAGGTGAAGGATCACCATTATTAGAAACGGTGTCCCCGTAACCGCCTCCGCTGCCGCTGCCTATTGCTATTGCATAAATGTTGGAAGAATCGGCTGTGAATATTCCCTGGTTCCTTATTGAACCGTTTACCTGCGAGTAAAATGCTATCTGACCTGAGGAATTGACTGTCGATGGATTCATAAACGCCGCCGGGCTTAACGTACCCCCGCCGGTATTGGGAGCAGACTGTCCATGCTTTGCAAAAGATTCAAGGCTGCAAATGGAATCTGCAGTTGTAATATTATATATGCTGCTTCCTGAATTATTATATGTACCGGTTTCCCTTTCTATTACATTATCATGCACTTTTATATAGGTACCGTTCTGGCAATATGATTCAGTTGTCACAAAACCTAAACTTGTCAACCACCCTAATATCAGGAAAAACGAAAAATGTAAAATTTTATTCATAATAAAATCCTATAAATTAAAATAAAGTTATCGGGCTATTTACTTTTTGAGGAATATGCTCTCCTGTTTTATTTCTCTCTTCAATTATTAATTATTAATAGTTTTAAGAGACTTATCTATTTAATCACATTTATTTTATAATTCAATAGAAGTCAAGCCGCATCTGTAATTAAATTCTCTCTGGCAGAAAATTCCTACTTATCTTCTTACCTTCCTGGGAGGAAAAGAAGATAAGATGATTAGAAGATTAGAAGATAAGAAGATAGGAAGATATGAAGATATGAAGATAGGAGATAAAAGTAACAATTAAAAAATATTAAAGATTGGTTGATTGCATGATTGATTGAGTGATTGGTTGATTGGCTGATTGGGTGATTGCCCCGGCAACTATCTAGCTGCGGACAGGCCAAACGCGGCTGAGTTGTTAAGACTGGATGCATTGAAGCGTGAGCGTAGCACAGTTCTCTGAACTGTGCGAAAAGAATGAGAGCAGAACTATACGCGATTCAGGCGAATCGCTTTACATTCGGCAGGGCATGCCTGGTTCTGAATAGATTTGGCTAAAGCTCGGTGCTAGTCAGCTAAGATTGGGTAATTGGAGAGCATCCTTGTCAGGTTTTGTCAGGCTAAAATCGGGAGCTTCGACTTTGTTACGATTTTTTTGGTCAAGTTATTTAAGGATTCTATAAATTATTGAACGTTTACTAATTTCGGTGGCTTCGATATCCGTCAGAGCCGGATTTCGTCCCGACATAAACTATTGAATATTGGGTCGGGACTCAACATCCCGCCACAATAATACCAAGCAAGGGCGGGCCACTCCCGATCAGACGTAAATTAAAATCGGGACAGGTCAGCCACCGCAGCAAGTCACACAACTCTACACAACTGATAGGCTGCATCAATTATTGAAGGATATTTTTTCCGATTATATATAATGATAAAAAAAATAATATTATTTAGCTTCAATTTCCATCCGCTTACTTTACCTGACTAACCCGTAAATTCCTAATGCCAAATGCCAAATGCCAAATGCCAAATGACTAATGACTAATGATTACCACTAAATTTTGATTTCAATTAATCATTTTTATATTTGTAACAGTTCTTAAAAATATTTGTCGTGATTTACAGCGAATTGCAGCGACATTAAATAAGATGCTAAACAGCAAGTTAGGTTTTGACCCGCTGTTTATGCGGGTTTTTTGCTTTTAAATCACGATCTCGTTCCGATGGAACGAGGTTATAACGAACCGTCGTCATTTGCGACATATTGCAGCGACGTTCCCGCATAGTCGGGATGAACTTTACAGTTCAAAAATAAATTTGCTAAAAAGTCAGGTAAGATTTTATCACCCGTCTTTTTAGACTGCCCCGTGCAGAAAAGAAGACGGGTTTTTTTTATTAATAATCTAAAAGAAAGGATACTTATGAAAGATTCAACAAAAATTCTTCAGTCAATTCCGGTCGATCCGCTGACAGGTTCAATCGCCGTCCCAATTTACCAGACATCTACTTACGTTCAGGAAGCACCGAATGTCAACAAGGGATTCGATTATACAAGGACGAATAATCCCACAAGGAAGATATTTGAAGAGATTGCGGCACAGCTGGAAAACGGCAGGTATGGACTTGCATTTTCAAGCGGACTCGCTGCCATCGACTGCGTTGTAAAACTCCTTAATGCCGGCGACGAAATTATTGCAGTGGATGATATCTATGGAGGGGCTTACCGTCTGTTCACCACAGTTTACAACAGGCTGGGCATAAAAGTCACGTTTGTCAACACAACCGATCCCGAAAATGTCAGAAGAGCAATAAATAAGGATACCCGGCTGATCTGGCTTGAGAGTCCTACCAATCCCCTCTTAAAAGTATCAGACATCAAAAAGATTTCGCAGATAGCTAATGAGAATGGTCTGCTCGTTTGTGTAGATAACACCTTCGCAACTCCTATTATCCAAAAGCCGCTTGACCTGGGAGCTGATATCGTACTTCATAGCGCTACAAAATACATAGGCGGACATACTGATGTGCTTGCGGGAATTGTGGTCACCCGCTCACAGGACCTCGGAGAAAGACTGAAGTATATTCAGAATGCTACCGGCGCTGTTCTGTCGCCATTCGATAGCTGGCTATTAATAAGAAGTATCGAAACTCTGAAATTGAGAGTTGAAAAACATTCTTCCAATGCATTAAGGATTGCTGAATTTCTTGAAGGCAGGGAAGGGATAAAAAACCTGCACTATCCCGGATTAAAAAGTCATCCGGATTATGCGGTTGCAGTTAAGCAGCAGAAACTTCCCGGGGCAATCATTTCGTTTTCACTGGATGACGATACCGAAGAGAATGCAGTGAAATTTGTTACCTCAACAAAACTGTTTAAGCTGGCGGAAAGTCTGGGCGGTGCAAAAAGTCTCATCTGTCATCCCCCCACGATGACACACAAGTCGGTACCAGTAGAAAAACGTCTGCAATCCGGAATAAATGACAGTCTTATCAGGTTATCGGTAGGACTTGAAGACGCAGAAGATCTTATTGAAGATCTGAACCAGGCTCTCTTAATAGTAAATAAAACAGAGATCCTGAGTTCAGTAACAGCTAAAAGTGGAATATAAAATATGAATCAGAATAAAATAAAGATCGGACTTTTCGGCTTCGGCTGTGTGGGTAAAGGACTGTACTCGGTTCTTGAGAAGACACGCGGTCTGAAGGTTGAACTGGTCAAAATATGTGTGAAGGACAGGGAGAAAAGCAGAACAATAGAGAACAAATGTTTTACATATGAGAAGGACGAAATACTTAATAATCCTGAAGTAAATGTAATTGTGGAGGTAACCGATGATGCAGATGCGGCCTTCGATATTGTATCAGCTGCATTAAAAAAAGGAAAGCCTGTTGTTACAGCAAACAAAAAAATGGTTGCCGAAAGGCTTGGCGAGCTTCTGCGTCTGCAGGAGGAATACAAAACTCCCCTATTGTACGAAGCAGCCTGCTGTGCAAGTATTCCGCTGATCAGGAACTTTGAAGAATACTATGATAATGATCTGATGCACTCCTTCAGGGGCATAATGAACGGTACAACAAATTTCATTTTAACCGATATATTCAGGAACAATAAGACATACAACGAAGCACTCGGCTATGCTCAGCTTCATGGCTACACAGAAAGCGATCCTGTTCTCGATATCGAAGGATACGATTCCAGGTACAAGCTGAGCATACTCCTTACTCATGCATTCGGACTGTCAATTGATCCCTCTCGTATTTTCAATCTCGGTATCCAACGAATAAATGATTTTGATATAAAGTTTGCACAGGAAAAGAGAGGGAAAATAAAACTGATTGCCAGGGCGCAGAAATTAAGCACCGGCCATATTGCCGCTTTTGTAATGCCTGAACTTGTTTATGAAGGTGATGAACTGTATTCTGTTGACGGCGTTGACAACGGGATAATTACCGAGAACCACTTTGCAGACCGCAATATATTCATCGGGAAAGGCGCCGGTGCATTGCCGACAGCAGCTGCCCTTCTCTCCGACCTTTCAGCATTAACATATAACTATAAATATGAATACAAGAAAAAACGCCAGGTGAACGGAAGCGGTATAAGCAGCGATTTTTTTGCAGATGTCTATATAAGGTCAGACCGCGATCCTGAAATCAAACCGACAGACTTTGAAGAATTATACGATAGATATGAATCGAGAAGATATAAATATATCACCGGAAGAATACGATTTTCAAAGCTGATCACCTCTGACTGGATAAAAAAGGAAAGTGTGAATGTACTGTTATTGAACGATAAGATCAGTGTTTAGGAGCTTAACAAAAAAGGGAAGGCCATTTCTAACCTTCCCTCTCTGACGGGTATCTTTATTGTGATGTTCTACTTTAAAATGATCATCTTTTTCGTACTTACGAATCCGTCCGTTTCAATCCTGTAATAATAAACACCGGTGCTTAAATTATTTGCAGTAAAATTAACTCCGTAGCTGCCAGCCTTTACTATTCCGTTCACCAGTTCAGCTACCTTTTGACCAAGCGTGTTATATACATCTAATTTTACCATTCCCTCGCGGGGTATTGAGTATTTAATTACCGTTGAAGGGTTGAAGGGATTAGGATAATTCTGACTCAGTTCAAATTTTACGGCAGTATTTACATCTGCTTCAACTATTCCTGAATATTCAAAAGCTCCATTGAAATCAATCTGCCTGAGGCGGTAAGAATATTTACCGGAAGCAGCAGGTTTGTCTTTAAAGGTATATGAGTTCCCAGACGTTGTCGTTCCGTTGCCTTTCACAAAACCAACCACCGGCCATTCCTGTGATTCATCTGTCTGCTGTCTCTGAACTTCAAATCCCCGGTTGTTTGTTTCGGTTGCAGTCTGCCATTTCAGTAATACTGAACCATCAGTTACTTCTGCAGTAAATGAAGAAAGCTCAACCGGTACAACCTGCTGCAGAGGTCTTTTCCATACACCGCCTACAGCAGCCACGTAGAGATCATCATTAAAGATTGTTAAAGCCCGGTCATCCATATTTGTAAGTCCGGAATTTATAGATTGCCAGTTTTCTCCACTGTCGGTTGACAGAAATACACCGCCGCCCCATGTACCTGCAAAAAGATTTGTTCCTGAGGATAAAAGAGATAGTGTATAATGAGTTGTCAGTCCGTTAAGTACCGGGGACCAGTTTGCCCCGTTATCTGTGGTTCTGAATATTCCCTGTGTCGTTCCGGCAAACAGAGAATTCTGAACAGCTGCAAGAGCCATTATTACGTTATCGCCGAGACCGTTATTCACGGCCGACCAGCTCTGTCCCCCGTCTGTTGATACGTAAGCACCCATACCCCACGTGCCCGCAAAAAGGTTGCCGTTCATTTCAGCTAATGAATATACAGGGTACAATGGAAGTCCGTTGTTTACATTAGTCCACGACGACCCTGAATTTGTGGAAAGAAAAACACCGCTTCCCGCGCCGGCGTATATATTGCTTCCGTCTGTCATCATTGAATAAATCTGGTTATCTGTTAGACCCGAACTGCTCGATGTCCACGTATTGCCGTTATCCGTCGATTTAAATATTCCGCCCTGTGTACCGGCCAGTGCTGACGAGCCGGTCACAGCAAATGCTGAAACAATGAAGTTTGAAATACCGTTATTCTTCTGGTTCCAGCTGGTGCCGTTATCAGTCGAAATGCATACGCCCGCTCCCCAGGTGCCGCAGAAAACATCAGAACCTGAAACAGCCACAGCCTGCGTAAGCAGGTTCCTGATCCCGCTGGAGGAAGGGCTCCATGAATTCCCGGTATCGGTTGATACGTAAACGCCTCCCTGCGTTCCCGAGTAAACCAGCGGTGCCGAGGGATATACTGTCTGAACTGCAGCAGCAGGTATCCCGTTAGAATTAAATGACCAGTTATCGCCGTTATTGCCCGATACGAAAAGTCCGTCGTTTGTACCGGCAAATATATTGGAGCCGTCGGCTCCCAGGCATAGTACATTGATGCTTGTCAGGCCATTATTAACTGCCGTCCAGGTTGTGCCGTTATCAGAAGAACGGAAAACGCCGCCGCCCGAGCCCGCCGCTCCTGCAAAAACATATGAACCGCTTGAAGCAAATCCATAAACATAAGGAGAAGTTATTCCGCTGCCGGAAGTAGTCCAGTTAGCACCGTTATCGGTTGTTTTGAAAACACCGCCGCCGAAAGTACCGGCATAAACCGTACCCCCGGAAGCTCCGAGTACAAGAACATTCGTAGTTGTTAATCCGTTTGTCACCTGGCTCCAGCTGCTGCCGTTGTTGGACGACATAAACACGCCCTGCGATCCCGCCGCAAAGATATTGCTGCCGTTTATCGTCATCGCCTTGATGTCGGCTGTAGTTAATCCCGAATTTTTAGCGGCCCAGCTGCTGCCGTTATCGGTTGACATATATACTCCGCCGTATCCACCGCAGAAAATATCGGAACCATTAACTACAAAAGCGTAGATATTATTTATTCCCAGTCCTGTATTGGCAGGACTCCAGTCAGACCCGTTATCAGACGATACATAAACACCTCCACCGCCTGTCCCTGCAAAAGTATTACTGCCAAGTGTTTTATATGCCTGAATCGATCCGCCGTATGGTCCGTTTGTGTAAGTCCACTGCGAAAATGCAGTGGTGTACCCCATCAATAGAAATGTCAGCAGGTAAAGTACAATCATTTTTTTCATAACATTAATCCTGTAATTAGAGTGAATAAATTGAGATATCCCAGGCCTTTTCATACAGCTCCCGCAAATGACAGCATCCGCCGGTTAAGATATCCGTTAATTTGTTAAAGTTCATAATCAGCTAACCCGGTAAAACTTTATAACTATAATTTTTTGAAATCCTTTATATTCATTGCTGCATTCCAGTAGCTTTCAAAAGTGCTTTTCATTGCAGCCGCAAAAGCAGGGTGATCGATAATTATTCCCGACTTCTGCCAATTAGTATGACAAAAATGAATTGATTTTATTTATTACAGTTTGAGAATCAATAGTTATTTCCGCTCTAAGAGTATGTATTTTATCTGTGCTTTTATCAAATAATTTCGCATCAGTAATTATCCAAATTGCATCAATAATATGTTTTAAAGATAATCCCGCCTTTATTTCCAAAAACTTTGCAATAATTAAAGCCGTAAAACAAATAAGGATATGTGACTTCACAGCTTCTTTTTTATAATGAAATACCGGACGGCTAGCCAGATCACTTTTTGCGATTCTAAAGGATTGTTCAACGTGCCATAAGTCGTGGTAACGTGAAATAATTTCCTGATTAGATAATACATTTTCCGGAATGTTCGTATGGTATCCCTTCAGCCCCAGTAGTAATTTGGTTTTTTCTATAAGCGTTTCATTCAGCACTAATTGTTTATTTTTATCCTTTTGTTTAATGAATTTAATTCTTTTACCGGATTGATTTCTTTCTATAAATTGTTTGGCCTTTAGTATCTGCTTCTCCATTTCTTTTTTATCTTTGTTATATCTTACTTTACTAAAGTCGACTATAAGATCTCCTACGGCTGTCTTTGTTCGTATAGAACCCTTATCCTTCCTATTGATTTTATTATGAGCCTTTTGAATGATCTTTAATGAGGTGTTGCCTAACCTTGCCCCGACAATGTAGGATATATTCCTATGTTTTAGTTCCTCGATATTTTCCTGACTAAGCATAGCTGCATCAGCTACTACTATTGGCTGGTTTACCTGATTGTTCTTCGTGAAATTATCAAGCACTTTTAACATTGTTTTCCCTTCAAATGTATTCCCTGCAAATACTTCATATCCTAATGGGAACCCTTGCCGTGTTACTATCAGTCCAACTATGATCTGAGGCTGTTGTGGTTTATTATCTTTTGAAAATCCTTCTACCCTTAATTCATCCCCCTTAAAGGTTTCAAAATATAGTGTGGTAACATCGTATAAGATCAGAGCCAGGTCTTCCTGAAGCATTTCTTTTGCACATTTGACAGCAGCTGCTTCAATTTTCTCTTTCTTCTCTCCTATGCTAAATATTTTACGGTATATTGTCCTTTCCGGATAAGCAATATTAAAATAGCGATCAAGCAATTTAATCGTTCTCAGTTTTGATGTTGGTTCAATCAATCTCATAATTGCTAAATCAAATAGAAGATCTTTCGACTCAATACCGCATTGCTTTGCTACTCTTTGAAGTATTTGATATGTATAAACGTGAGTTACCCCTAAAAATTTAAGTTTGTTTATCTCTACCTTGTTTGTGAAACTTTCCGGAAATAGTTCCTCTTGTGAACTTTTATTTTTGATCCATTCTTTCCCCTTAACTACAAGATCTTCTATTTCCTGATTGGTGCTACCGCTACCGATATGTTTTTCAACTATAAGCTTTCTGTTCCTATAATATATTACCTGAACAGCAGTAGCTCCGGAGCCTGTTTTAGTCTTTCTGACTTTCAGCACTTTTTAAGCAGAATTACTTTATTTAGTATGACAAATTACTAAAAAAGTCCTTCTTTTATCCGAATTTCTAAACTTTTTTGATGTGAGTCATAATTTGGCAGAAGTCGGGAAGATATCCGTTAATTTGTTAAAGTTCATAATCAGCTAACCCGGTAAAACTTTATAACTATAATTTTTTGAAATCCTTTATATTCATTGCTGCATTCCAGTAGCTTTCAAAAGTGCTTTTCATTGCAGCCGCAAAAGCAGGGTGATCGATAATTATTGTAGTTATGGAAGGAGTTAAAGATACCCTGTCATTTAAAGCCAGCATAGTTATAGCTTCATCACACACAGCAAGTTTCATAGGCAGCTTTTCAATTATCCGGGCCTCCTCCCCCAAATCCTGGTAAGTTTCCACAACATGGAGCAGCTCATTAATACCCTCCGGGTTCAGACCGCTGTATTCATAAATGCTCTTTGTAACGATCCTCTTTTTTTTCAATACTTTTGAGCCCTCATTTATATTTTCTTCAAGCGATACAGAATAAGGCGGTTTTGTAAATACCAGGATTTCTTTTTTAATGTTCTTTTCAATATTAAACCATCTTTCCCTTATCTGTGCCGGGTCGTTAAGAACTTCGATATAATCGAGTGATTCAATTTTATTCAAACCCATTTCATGTAAAGAAGAAAGTTCCTTTTCAAGGATCCCGGATGTCTTTTTTTTCCTTTCAAGCTCGGCTTCGTAATTACTTATCAAGTCCCGCAGCACAACCTTCGGCCTTACGGCCCTGTAAAATTTTTGACCGTTCTTAACATTCTCATTGCATAAACCCTTGCGTACAAGATTCTGAAGATGTTCGTATATCTTTGTCCTGGTTATCGTTGTTATTTTAGTCAGCTCCGGGGCGGTAAATTCTTTTTTCTGAAGAAGACCGATATAAACCTCAGCCTCGCGTTTTGATAATCCGAATTCTTCCAGCTTTTCTATTAATTCCATAAATACCTTTCTATGTATCCCGTCCACGGGATACATAAACATACAAACAGAATATTTCTGATGCAATATGGATTATAAGAATTTTATAATGCAGGATCTGATTAATCCCGGCATTTTATTGTAAATGAACATCAAGTGATTACGAATGACCATTCTGCAATCCGTATCACACAAATACCCCCGTTACTTTTTCGTGACATTTTCTTGCCCGAATTGTGAATCCATTTCCTTACCATATGATTGATAGAGCATGATTAACGAAGAGTTAACGTGCAGTTTCTTTTATAAAATTACAGGAGGTATGATGAAATATTTCACTTTTGTTTTATCGTTGCTGACGATGTACTTACTATTTTCTTTTTCGGCCGTAGGACAGACATTAACTCTCGATATAAACGGACTTCAGGATCTCGGCTCCGATTATCAATACGAGGGGTGGGTAATTGTAAGCGGAATGCCAGTGTCCACCGGCACGTTCACAGTTGATGGTAGCGGTCAGTTAAGCCAGACTGTCTTCAATGTCAGTCATAACGATCTTGTAAACGCCGCAGCTTTTGTGCTGACTATAGAACCAATTCCTGATCCCGATCCCGCACCCAGCGGTACTCACCTTATGGGCGGAAATTTTGTCGATTATGACGCTTCACTTTCAGTGGCTCATCCCGCTGCATTGGGCAATGATTTTTCAAGCATAGACGGCAATTACATCCTTGCAACTCCAACTAACGGTACCATGAATAATGAATTAAGCGGTATATGGTTTATCGATTTAACATCCGGAACACCTATGGCGGGACTAACTCTGCCTGCCCTGCCTGCCGGAT